>CAIMPI010000028.1 GCA_903843305.1 uncultured Chlorobiaceae bacterium | reverse complement strand
TCTGATTGTCAAGTCTCCGCGCATGGACGCAAGATACCATTAGTGCGAAAACTCGGAAATCAGAAAATGCTAACCGCAAATAAAAAAATGACTTAATTTTTCGGGTCGGCAGATTTTCAAAAAGTGGCACAACTCAGGAAACATATCTCCGAATCTCTCAACTTCCGCCAATATCCGCCCTTGTCTGGATTACGTGCAACTTTTGCTTTGCCTGTCTGCTGTCCATCCGCTGGCCCGTTTCTTCTTCATGGTTCAATAGTTTGTTTTGCTCGGTTTCGGAATTTTTCAAACTCGAAGGCTGTTGCCTGCTCCCGGAAGCGCATCAGCTACAAACTCGGCTTTGGTGCGCTGCCGCTGCAATACTTCAGCGACGACTTCCCTTAGTACCCGCTCGCTCTTGTCATAAACGACCTCTGCAACCTTGCCCGCTTTGGCTGGCGCGCCTGATAAAGTGCTGTGGGCTTTGCTGAATTGTAAGCCTTGCGATTTTTCCTATCTTCTTGAAGAGCTGTCTTTTTTGAGAACAGTCCATGATCCTTGCGGTAAACTCTTGGGGAAGAACTAACAACGTGCATTAAGAGTTCTTCTGAGTTGGGCTGATAAAGGCATCTCTTTTGCATGTCGGTAGCTGATCACTTCCGTGCCCTGTTTGGGTAATGTTGTTCGTGGATCACTTGCCCGGCATCTGTAGGTTGGCATATTGGTAGCGCAGGGTACAAGACATAGGTTGAGAGGAAAATCGGAAAAAACATCAAGAGTGGAGTGTTGTTTATGGCAGAGACCATCGGTGGAACATATAGACTTGTCAGTCCCTACAGTCCGGCAGGTGACCAACCGAAAGCCATTGAAGCGCTTTGTGATGGGGTTTTGTCGGGGAATCCCTACCAGACATTGCTTGGAGTGACCGGTTCCGGAAAAACCTTTACCATCTCCAACGTTATTACCCAACTCAACAAGCCTGTGCTCGTTATGAGCCACAACAAGACGTTAGCGGCACAGCTTTACGGCGAGCTCAAGCAGTTTTTTCCTGATAATGCGGTCGAGTATTTTATCAGCTACTATGATTTTTATCAACCAGAGGCCTATCTGCCCGCCCTCGACAAATATATCGCCAAAGATCTTCGTATCAACGACGAGATTGAACGGTTGCGACTGAAGGCCACCAGTGCACTGCTCAGCGGGAGGAAAGATGTGATTGTGGTGAGTTCCGTCAGTTGTATTTATGGTCTTGGTTCTCCTGAAGACTGGAAAGCCCAGATTATCGAACTGCGTTCCGGTATGGAAAAAGATCGTGATCTTTTTCTGAAAGAGCTGATTTCTCTCCATTACATTCGTGACGATGTTCAGCCGACCTCTGGCAAGTTCCGTGTGCGAGGCGACAGTATTGACTTAGTGCCCGCGCATGACGAGCTTGCCCTCCGAATCGAGTTTTTTGGCTCAGAGATTGAAAGCATCCAGACTTTTGATATTCATACAGGAGAGGTTCTTGGTGTTGATGATTATGCCTTCATCTATCCTGCGCGGCAATTTGTCGCCGACGAGGAGAAGCTCAAGATTGCCATGCTTGCTATTGAGAACGAGCTTGCCGAACGCTTGAACTTTTTTCGCTCAGAAAATCGTTTTCTCGAAGCTCGCCGGATAGAAGAGCGTACTCGCTACGATCTTGAGATGATGAAAGAGCTTGGCTATTGTTCCGGCATCGAGAATTACTCGAGGCATCTTTCAGGTCGTCCGGCAGGTGAGCGCCCCATCTGCCTTCTCGACTATTTTCCAGAAGACTATCTTGTAGTGATTGATGAATCGCATGTGACGCTTCCGCAGATACGAGGCATGTACGGCGGAGACCGTTCACGAAAAACCATTCTGGTCGAACATGGCTTTAGGCTTCCCTCTGCGCTCGACAACCGTCCACTCCGTTTTGAGGAGTTTGAAGAGATGGCTCAGCAGGTGATCTGTGTCAGCGCCACGCCAGGTGACCATGAGCTTTTCCGTTCCGGTGGCGAGGTAGTTGAGCTACTTGTTCGACCTACCGGCCTGCTTGACCCACCGGTAGAGGTGCGTCCGATCAACGGGCAGATTGACAACCTTATGGCCGAAATCCGTATCCATACTGCAAAAGGGCACAAGGTTCTGGTGATGACCCTCACCAAACGAATGTCCGAAGATCTGCACGACTTTTTCAGAAAGGCAGGTATTCGTTCACGCTATCTCCATTCCGAAATCAAGAGCTTGGAGCGAATGCAGATTCTGCGGGAGCTCAGGACTGGTGATATTGATGTGCTCGTCGGTGTCAATCTGCTGCGTGAAGGGCTCGATTTGCCTGAAGTCTCCCTCGTGGCAATTCTTGATGCCGATAAGCAGGGCTTTTTACGCAATACCCGATCACTGATGCAGATTGCCGGACGAGCAGCCCGTAATCTTGACGGTTTTGTTGTGCTCTATGCTGATGTGATAACCCGTTCCATCCGCGAAGTGCTCGACGAGACCGCCAGGCGCCGTATCATTCAGCAACACTACAACGAAGAGCACGGGATAACTCCCCGCTCAATCATAAAGTCTGTTGACCAGATTCTTGATACTACCGGTGTGGCCGATGCCGAGGAGCGTTACAGAAGAAGACGTTTCGGTCTTGAACCAAAACCTGAACGAGTGCTTTCTGGCCTTGTGGATACCTTGACACCGGAGCAAGGTTACGCCATGACTGTGGAGCTTCGTCTCGAAATGCAGGAGGCTGCCGTGCAGATGGAGTATGAAAAAGCCGCATATCTGCGTGATGAGATAAACAAGCTGGAGCAGGCTTTGAAGCGGGTTTCGGCAGGGGGGTGATTTTTTCTGCTGTTTGTTTAGTTCCGAAGAAATACTTTATATAACTGAGAACGCGTCATGCCCTTTCCGTTTTTGACATGTCATTCATCACTCCAGTTCGTTTGCAATGTTAGCACAGATAGAGAAGGATCATTACAATAAACTCCACGAGATACTCCAGCTTTCACGCAAGAATCTCAAAAATTTTGACGAATCGCTGATTCAGCGCGCCTTTTTTATGTGCTATCGGGCGCATGAGGGAGAAAAAAGAGCATCAGGGGAACCATTTTTTTTCCATCCCGTTGAAGTTGCTACCATTCTTCTTAATGAACTTCCCCTTGATGGCGTTTCTGTTGCGGCAGCTCTGCTGCATGATGTTATTGAGGACAGCGGCTATACCTATGATGATATTGTTGCTGAACTTGGCGTTGAAGTAGCTGATATTGTCGAAGGGCTCACCAAGATTTCAGGTATCACAATCAACAGGGAGACTACCCAGGCGGAAGGTTTTCGCAAGATGCTGCTCTCTATGGTCAAGGATATCAGGGTTATCCTCATAAAGTTTTGTGACCGCCTTCACAATATGAGGACGCTTGAGTCTCTTCCTGAGCACCGTCGTCTGAAAATCGCTCTTGAGACACGGGATATCTATGCCCCTCTTGCACACCGGTTTGGTCTTGGAAAAATGAAGGTTGAGTTTGAAAACCTTGCTCTCAAATTTATCGATCCGGAGATGTACGATTTTTTACAACAGAAAATTCGTACAGGCAAGGGAGATCGGGTTAACTATCTGAGCAAAATGATTGTGCCCATCAAGGCAGATCTTGAACAGCAAGGGTTCAAGGTGGAGGTGCAGGGACGGGCCAAGCATCTTTTTTCGATCTATAACAAGATGCGTAACAAGAACAAGAGCTTTGAGGATATTCATGATCTTTATGGTATCCGTGTGATTATTGATACAGAGGGTATTGCCGACTGCTTTTCGGTTTATGGGTTTATAACCCAGAAATATCCTCCGGTTCCGCAGTACTTCAAAGACTATATCTCTATACCAAAGCATAACGGATATCAGTCACTTCATTCTGCAATTATCGGTCCGAGAGGCCACATGGTTGAGCTGCAGATACGTACGAAGCGTATGCATGAGTTTGCTGAGCTTGGTGTTGCGGCTCATTGGCGCTACAAAGAGAAAATATCAAGGGATGATGCTAATATTGATTCCTTTCTTCGCTGGGCCAGAGAGCTGATCAAGGATGCCGATTCAGCAGCCTCTTTTATGGAGGGTTTCAAGCTCAACCTCTATCATGACGAGATCTACGTTTTTACTCCGAAAGGAGATATGAAAACCATGCCGGCAGGTGCCACCCCGATCGATTTTGCTTATGCTATTCATACAGAGGTCGGTAATGGTTGTATCGGGGCCAAGGTTAACGGCAAGATTGTTCGTCTGAACGCACTGCTTAAATCAGGTGACAGGGTCGAGATCATTACCTCGAAAAACCAGAAGCCAAAAGCAGACTGGCTTAAAATAGTGGTAACCCAGCGTGCGAAGCTGAAAATACGATCGGCTATCAATGAGGAGCGGCGCCTGCAGATTGAAAAAGGACGGGGAATCTGGGAAAAACTGCTTTCTGGTACCAAAAAGCTTTTTTCGGATAGCGATATTGTCCAGCAGGTTAAAAAGCATGGTCTTAAAACTCCGGCTGATTTTTTCAGTGCTCTTGCCAACCAGCAGATCAACGGAGAAGAGGTTATTGAGCGGGTTACAAGTTCCAGAAAGGAGGAACATGCAGCGAAAAGCGTTATTGATGAAGCTCGTGAGGTTGAGGATTACCTTCAGATAGCCAGGCAGGAGCAGGAGCAACTGCAACAGGGTATGCTGGCAAAAAAGGACGAGGTTATTATTGCCGGTATGAGTAATATTGCCTATTCTTATGCGAAGTGTTGTCAGCCAGTTCCTGGTGATGACGTTATTGGTTTTGTTACAACGGAAGGTGTTGTAAAGATTCATCGAAAAAATTGTCTCAATGTCAGTAACGAAAATCTGCTGAAAAGCGAGCGTGTAGTTTCGGTATCATGGAACCGGAAAGTCGAGACTGATTTTCTGGCAGGGATAAAAATTGTCGGTGAAGATCGTCTGGGAATCATGAACCAGCTCACAACCGTTATTTCCAAGTTTGATACCAATATCCGCAGTATTTCGCTGAACGCTCGTGACGGGATGTTTGTTGGTACCATGATGGTCTATGTTCGCAATGCTGAAAAACTGAGCACCCTTATGGATAAGTTGAAAAAAGTACCCGGAATTTTTACAGTTGAACGGCTAATTAGCTGATGAATGCAATCCCCCGAGTAGAAGATATTTTTAAGTTAAAACGATATAAATCAATAGTGAGGAGTGTGTTATGAAGTATTCAATGGCAAGACTTATTGCGTTTTTCCTTTTTTTCAGTACCCTTTACGGATGCGGATACAACAGTATCCAGCAGAATGAAGAGGCGGTAAACCGCTCATGGGGTGACCTTGAATCACAGTTACAGCGAAGAGCCGATCTTGTTCCGAATCTCGTGGCAACAGTCAAGGGAGCGGCAAACTTTGAAAAGGAGACACTGACAGCGGTAGTGGAAGCAAGGGCTAAAGCCACATCTATCCAGCTTACCCCCGCCATGCTCAGCGATCCAGCCGCTATGGCAAAATTTGGCAATGCCCAGGGCGGTCTTTCCTCAAGTCTATCGCGTCTGATGGTGGCGGTAGAGCGCTATCCTGAACTCAAGGCCAACCAGAACTTTCGCGATCTTCAGAATCAGTTAGAAGGAACTGAAAACCGCATCAGCGTTGCCCGTCAGCGGTACAATGGCTCTGTAGAGACTTTCAACTTTTCAATCAGGCAGTTTCCGGGCTCAATAACCAACAGCCTTTTGCTGAAACTGAAAGCAAAGGAATACTTCAAGGCTGATGAAGCAGCTAAAGTGGTGCCAACGGTTAAATTCTGACAGTGCGAATTTTTATGAAACTATTGATGAGATCCGGGTTGAGGCTTGGGTTCCTTCTGTTGGTGGTTCTGCTGCCGTTGATATCGTTCAGCAACCTCATGGCAATCGAGGTGCCCGCGCTGTCAGGAAGGGTCAACGATTATGCCTCCATGATATCCGCTCCGGCAAGGGCTGATATTGAAGCAAAGCTTCAGCAGCTTGAAGCTGTTGAGTCAACACAGATTGTTATTCTTACAGTTCCATCGCTTAAGGGCGATCCTATTGAGGATTTTTCGATACGGGTGGCCGAGGCATGGAAAATAGGCCACAAAGGATCTGACAACGGTGTGCTGCTCATTGTCTCAAGGGACGACCATAAAGTCCGCATTGAGGTTGGGTATGGACTGGAAGGTAAGCTGACCGATCTCCTGACAGGAAGAATTATCAATGGCGAGATTGTTCCCGCTTTCAAGGCAGGCAAGTTCGATGCCGGGTTTACTAGTGGCGTTGCATCACTTATTGCGGCAGTCCATGGAGAGTATAAGGCAGTGCCCAAAGAAACAAAAAATAGCAATAAGCCTTCATTTCCCCTGCTTACCATTATTCTGTTGGTGATCTACTTTATAAGCCAGATTTTTCGGGGTCACCGGGGCGGAGGTACTATGGCTAACGGTGGTCTTGGAGGAGGATTTTATGGCGGTGGCGGCAACTTTGGCGGTGGTGGAGGCGGCGGCTTTGGTGGCGGTGGTGGTGGTTTTGGCGGCGGCGGAGCCTCAGGTGATTGGTAAATGCCTAATAAAATAGAGTTCAAGATGAGCAATTCGGCAGACAAATTTCTTACTGCGGCGGAACGGCTTCAGATTGAGGCGCGTATCGCAGAGGCGGAAAAACGCACTTCGGGAGAAATCGTTGTTATGGTAGTTCCATCCAGTTACCACTATCCACTTGCAAGCATGCTGGGCAGTTCGTTTCTTGCGATACTTCTTGGCATCGCCGTAGCGCTTCTTTTCGGACAGGATAGTATGTGGTTTTTTCTCTCTGTGTTCGGGATATCGTTCATGGTTCTCCATGAAGTTATTAAACGAGTTAATATCATTAAACGAGTTTTTGTTACAGCGTCAGACATGAAGTGGGAGGTTGAAGAGGCCGCCATTCAATCTTTTTATCACAGAAAAATCAATCATACCCTTGATCATACAGGGATTCTCATCTACATCTCACTTTTTGAACGTAAAGTCCGTGTGGTTGCCGATCAAGGCATTAGCGCAAAAGTTGCCAAAGAAGTCTTGCAGGATATCGTCAATACCATTGTTCATGGAATCGGGGGAAAAGAGCATGGCAATGCAATCGCAGAAGCGGTTGACCGTTGTGGCGAGATACTTGCCCGCCATTTTCCAGTGAAACCAACGAATCAGAATGAACTTGGTAATGAGGTTATTATTGGCAGAGGAAGGTAAGTACTCCGATTGAGTGCAATGGAGCCTCTTTTGCCAGTTTCCATTTGTCTTCTTGTACAACAATTCAGGAAGTCCCTTCTTTTCTGTAACATAGAAACTCTGGAAGGAGCTGCAAATATTCTGTTATCGATTGTCCGTGCTTCAAAGAAAAAAAAGAGGGGGGCGGGTTATGCTGTTTTCTACCAACAGGTCATCCCTACGGGATTTAAGAAAATGCTCTTTGTTTTCCAGCCCCTGCGGGGCGGCATATTGGTAGCCAAAAAAACCTCTCACCCTCTCTTTTTCTTGTGGTAACGGAGGTAGAAGTGGCATGTCAAAAAGAGTTTCTTAAGAAGATAGATTCAGATGAAGGGCATATTCTTATTATTGATGCACTTGAAGGCAGGATCTTTCCGGTTTGGCACTATCGATATATCTGGCAAAGAACAGGTATCCCACGATTATAAATTCAGCATGCCATAAAAAAATCATTTTGATTTTCATGTTTAAATGTTTTTTTACATTCGGTTGTAAACTTGGCTTAATAACTTCAGGATAGGGACGTTATGAAAAAAACAGCATTGTACCCCTGGCATGAAAAGGCGGGCGCTAAAATTATCGACTTTGGTGGGTACCTGATGCCGGTTCAGTATAAGGGAATCATAGCCGAGCATAATGCCGTACGGAATGCGGCGGGGCTGTTTGACGTATCGCACATGGGTAATTTTTATGTCAGAGGACGCCTTGCCGAGGATTTTCTCCAGTTTATGACGACCAACGATCTTGGCAAGGCCAAAGATGGTCATGCGCAGTACAACCTCATGCTTTATCCCAATGGTGGTATTGTCGATGATCTGATTATCTATCGCATTGATAATGAAACCTTTTTTCTGATTGTCAACGCAAGCAATGCACAGAAAGATTTTGAGTGGTTGCAACAGCATATCAAGGCTTTTGACGGAGTGGTGCTTGAGGATCATACTGATCGTCTTTCGCTGATTGCGTTGCAGGGACCGCTGGCCTTGAATATTCTTGCCAATGTTTTTCCCGTTGTTGATGTAAATGTACTTGACTCATTCCAGTTCTGTACTTCACTTTTTCAGGGTTTTGAGGTTATCATAGCCAGAACTGGCTATACTGGCGAAAAAGGTGTGGAACTCTGTTTGCCCAACGAAGTGGCGATACCGCTTTGGGAAGCCCTCTTCGAAGCAGGTAAAGATTCTGGTATTCAACCGATAGGACTTGGTGCACGCGATACGCTCCGGCTTGAGATGGGTTACTCGCTCTACGGTCATGAAATTGACGAGGATACCAATCCGCTTGAAGCACGGCTGAAGTGGGTGGTAAAGATGAACAAAGGCCATTTTATAGGCAGGGAAGCATGCCAGCAGGTTGAACTTAATCTACAACGGGGAGTCGCAGGTTTCATTCTTGATGGTCGAGTGCTTCCCCGCCAGCATTTCAAGGTTTATAATACTGATCGCCAAGAGATCGGGTGGGTGTGCAGCGGGACTCTTTCACCGACGTTGCAGGTACCTATAGGTACCTGCAATATCGTGCGCGAATACATCGAACCAGGAGCCTCGATTATGATTGAGGTTCGGGGAGGTTTTCATACTGGTGTGATTACAACTTTGCCGTTTGTTACAACATCTTTGGGCTGACAGTAACAAGGAATAAACGAGTGACTGTAAGGTGAAGATGAAAAAAGATAGTAAAGGTGTCTTGGGAAAGGCTCTTGATATGAAGGCGCTTAAAAAAGAGCTGGTTGGCATTATCCTTATGCTGGGTTCTCTTTTTCTGATCAGTGCCATTCTGAGTTTTAATTCCAATGATGAAGCCAGTTATGGTGCCCTTGCCTGGTACGATATTTTCAGTAATACAGCAAGGGATGCTGCAGAAAGCATTCACAATCCGTTTGGATTATTCGGAGCAAGGCTTTCGACGTTCTTTATCCGTGCAGTTCTCGGTTATCCGGTTATTTTTCCGATTACCTCAATTTTTTTCTGGGGCTTGTCGCTCATTCGGTCAAAGAGTCTTAAACCAGCACTTCTGTTTTTTCTGTACAGTGTACTTATTGCGATTGATGTTGCTGCCATGTTTGGTCTTACCTCGGAGCCATTCAGTGATGTTATGGCCGGAGCGATTGGCAGGATGCTTGCAGCACTCTTGTTTACGGTTATCGGCTTTTCAGGTGCATGGATTCTTCTTGTTGTTATTGCGGTTGTTTTGACCTTTTATATGGGGCGGGGCATGCTCGCAACCATCATATTCGCCGCAATGGCAATCCGGAAGAGTATCAGTAAGCTGTATAGTGATTTCAGGGCAAGACATGAAGAGAAACGAAAAAAAAAAGCCGAACACCGAAAGCTGAAAGATGAGAAAAAACAGAAAGCAGAGCCTAAAGAGCGGGCGCAGAAACCACAAGCATTGAAATCCGATGGGCAGGTTCCATCTGTTACTTTTATACAAGATGAGTTTTTACGGCCAGAATCTGATGTGCCGGAGTTCTCACCCGCTGAATTGCCTGGGTTGGCGCAGATATCAAATGTTCCCCGAGAACCTGAAATGATTATTCATACAGGTGTCCGCGAGAAAGAGGCTGACCTTGATGAGCGCAAGCTGAAAGTTCAGACCAAGGACAGAGATGCTTACCGCTTTCCTTCAATTGATCTTCTGGAAAAGGTACCTGATGATGACGACCAGATTGATGAGCACCATCTTTCTGAAAGTAAACGGAAATTGCTTGAAAAACTCAAGATCTACAAAATTGAGGTAAAGAAAATCTCTACAACAGTCGGTCCCCGAGTGACCTTGTTTGAACTGGAGCTTGAACCGGATGTCAAAGTCAGCAGGGTCAAATCTCTTGAAAATGATCTTGCTATGGCGCTGTCTGCCAGAGGAATCCGGATCATTGCTCCTATACCAGGAAAAAATGCAGTCGGGGTCGAGATTCCTAACAGCAAACCAAAAACGGTCTGGTTGCGCTCTGTGCTGCAGGTAGAAAAATTCAAGAACAGTACCATGACGCTTCCGATTGTACTCGGCAAAACCATAGCAAATGAAGTCTGTATAGCTGATCTGGCCACAATGCCTCATCTCCTGATTGCTGGTGCGACCGGTGCCGGAAAGTCTGTCTGTATCAATGTCATTATTTCCAGTTTGCTCTATGCATGCAGTCCTGACAAAGTAAAGTTTGTGATGATTGACCCAAAAAGGGTTGAGCTTTTTCAGTACCAACACCTTAAGAACCATTTTCTCATGCGTTTTCCTGGTATTGAAGAGCAGATTATTACTGATCCTCAGAAAGCCGTCTATGCGCTGAAGTGTGTGGTCAAAGAGATGGAACTTCGTTATGAAACGCTTGAAAAGGCAGGTGTTCGCAATATCGGCGATCATAATCGCCGGATTCCTGATGAGGCGCTTCCATACCTTGTTGTTGTTATAGATGAACTTGCTGATCTCATGATTACGGCAGGACGGGAAGTTGAAGAGCCTATTATCAGGATTGCCCAGCTTGCCCGAGCCGTTGGTATTCACCTGATTGTGGCGACCCAGCGTCCTTCGGTTGATGTCATTACGGGTATTATCAAGGCGAACTTTCCAGCCCGTATCGCATTCCAGGTGGCAAGCAGAGTTGATTCCCGCACCATTCTTGATGGTTCCGGCGCTGAACAGCTTCTCGGTAATGGTGACATGCTCTATCAGCCATCCAACCAGCCCAAGTCGATGCGTATTCAGGGACCTTATGTCTCTTCTGGTGAAGTTGAAGAGATTACCTCTTTCATCGGTTCGCAGCATGCTCTGAAGAATATCTATATGCTTCCTGTTCCTGATGTGCAGAAAGGCTACGGGATACAGGCTTCTGGATATCAGGAAAAAGAGGGAAGGGATACTATGTTTGAGGAAGCAGCAAGACTTGTTGTGACACATCAGCAGGCCAGTGTATCTCTGCTGCAAAGGCGTCTGCGGTTAGGATTCAGCCGGGCCGGAAGGGTTATGGATCAGCTCCAGTTCAGCGGGATTGTCGGTGAAGCAGATGGTAGTAGAGCTAGGGAAGTCCTCATTAACAATGAAGACTCCCTGGAGCTTTTATTGAGAAATCTTGACGAGTGATCTTTTTACACTGATTCAACGCGTACAATTTCCGGTGTTGCTTTTTTGATCGCCTGTTCAACGCCAGCACGCAGGGTCAGAGTGCTCATCGGACAAGAACCGCATGCGCCAAGCAGTTTTACATCAACGACCATATCTTTGCCAATGCCGACAAGCTGACAGTCACCTCCGTCAACTTGCAGATAGGGGCGTACGGTTTCAAGTGCGGCAATAACCCTGTCGTACAGCGCGTCGCTTTTCGGGAGATAATCCTTGCTGGTGCTCATGGTATAATTCGTTTACAATGATTGAAAATAATGGTTACGTCGTCATTCACAGATTTTAATATCAAACCTGCTGTACAAAAAAACAATACGAAAGTTATGATAATTCCTCTTATTGTCCTGCATTTATCATTGAAACCCTTCGGGCAACCTCGATTGCGGCCTGCTTGAAGGCTTTTGATGTTACCGAATCGGGATAGCTGAGCAGGCAGGGAGTTCCGTTATCACCACCTTCGCGTACAGACCTGTCGATCGGGATTGAGCCGAGGAATGCAAGACCATGGGTTTTTGCAAATGTCTCCCCACCCTGATTTCCGAAAATATAGTCTCTGCTGCCATCCGAAAGTTCATAATAGCTCATATTTTCTACAAGCCCGAGAATAGGAACATTGACTTTGCGGAACATGCTAAGCGCTTTGGATACATCGGAAATTGCAACTTCTTGAGGCGTTGTAACAATAATGGCTCCAGTCAGGGGAACAGAATGGGTAATGGTAATCTGGATATCGCCAGTACCAGGGGGAAGATCAAAAATCAGGTAATCAAGCTCATTCCAGTTGACCTCACTGATAAATTGTTTGATTGCGCTGGAGGCCATGGGGCCGCGCCAGATCACTGCGGTATCTATGTCAATCAAAAACCCGATAGACATCAGTTTTACCCCGTACTTTTCCAGTGGGACAAGATTTTTTCCCACCACTTCCGGTTTGGTATCGGGCAGTCCGAACATTGTTGGAATACTTGGTCCATAAAGATCTGCATCTATCAGGCCCACTTTTGCACCTGTTTGAGCAAGGCTGATCGCAAGATTAACAGCAAAGGTCGATTTTCCGACACCGCCCTTTCCTGATGCGACGGCAATAATGTTTTTTACCTGTTCGAGAGGACGTTCACGATGGCCGCAGGAGGTATCAGCCGATTCAGCATTGCCGTGATGATGGTCGCAGGATGAATGAGGGGATTTACCATTGCCATGATGATGGCTGCAGGATGAATGTATTGATTCATCATGTACTGTAGACATAGGAATAGATTTATAATTGTTGCAGAGAAATAATAATAATTATGGTTGATTTAGCCTATGCGATTATTTCTGAAGAAAACGCATCGAAACAGGAACTCCTTCCAGGTTGAAATGTTCACGCAGTTTCTTTTCCAGAAACTTCCTGAAATTACTTTGTACCAGAAGAGGATCATTGCAGAAAAACGCAAAGACAGGCCAGGCCGCATTGATCTGTGTCATGTACTTGATTTTCAGCTCTTTGCCGGATTTTGTAGAAGCGTGTGTTTGTGAAAGTGCGACTTCCAGAAATTTATTGAGCATGCTCGTGCTGATTTTTCGGGAGCGGTTGCTGCTGATTTCTTGTGCTGTGTCGATTGCCCGGTAAAGGTTCTTTTTTGTCAGCGCAGAAATAAACACGACAGGGACATAAGAGAGGTTGCCCATGTTTAATCGCAGATTCTCCTCATACAGTTTGCTTGTTTTTGAATCCTTTTCGATCAGATCCCATTTGTTGATCAAGAGAAGCGCTCCTTTTTTACGCTCAACCGCCATATTGATAATTTTCATGTCCTGCTTTTCAATGCCCGGTTCCGCATCCAGTATCACGAGAGCAACGTCGCATCGTTCAATAGCCTTTTCTGTTCTGAGGGAACTGTAATATTCGATGCCAGCATCGATTTTTGTTCGTTTTCTCAGTCCAGCCGTATCAATAAGAATAAACTCCTGCTGTTTGCGGGTAAATCGGCTGTCGATGGCATCACGTGTGGTGCCAGGTATGTTCGATACAATAAGGCGGTTTGATCCAAGCAGCGCATTGACAAAACTTGATTTTCCGACGTTGGGGCGGCCTACCACGGCAAGCTGTATTGCAGCATCCTCTTTAACAGGATCGTTTTCCATTTCAGGTAATGACTCAAGGATGTCGTCAAGCATCTCTGCCACTCCACTCCCATCTCTTGCAGAAATCAGGTAGGGTTTTGTGAATCCGGTGCTGATAAACGATTCAGCATCAAAAGAGAGTTGAGGTGATTCAACCTTGTTAACTGCAAAGAAGAGTTGCTTGTGCTGGAAGGTGCGTTGCAATAAACGCCCAAGTTCAAGATCTTCATAAGAGAGTCCTGCACGAACATCTGTCAGAAAGATGATAATGTCAGCGTCACGGATGGCCATCAGGGTCTGTTCAAGCATTGCCATGCTGATGGTATCACCATCGGCGTTGTAGCCACCGGTATCCATAAGGAGAAACTGTTTACCCTGCCACTCACCTTCAGCAATGTGGCGGTCTCTGGTAACACCTGGGGTAGGATCGACTATGGCGCTTCGCTGGCGCAGAATTCTGTTGAACAATGTAGATTTTCCGACGTTAGGCCGGCCAACCAGAGCAATTAAAGGCTTCATAAGAACAGATACGGTCTTGGTAAAAAAGTTTGTTCAGGCCAATTCAGGGATTTCCTGTTAAGATATAATCTATAATTTGTAGAATTAAGTGGAATAATTTACATTCATAAACTTTATTTTTCGGAAAAGTCCAGTTAAATCTATAGTAAGAGCATGAGCAAGACGTTAAGTTTTAAAACATATTCGGCAAAGCCTTCAGATGTTGACCGCAAATGGTATGTCGTTGATGCAGATGGTCAGGTATTGGGCAGAATGGCTTCTGAAATTGCTAAAGTCCTGAGGGGCAAGCACAAGCCTCAGTTTACGCCGCATATTGATACTGGTGATTTTATAGTGGTAACCAATGCTGAAAAAATATTACTTACCGGCAAAAAAGAGGAGCAGAAGAGCTACTTTTCACACTCTCATTACCCGGGTGGCGTCAAGGTTGATCATGTTAAAGAACTTATGAAGAAAAGGCCGGAAAGAATTATTGAAAATGCTGTATGGGGTATGTTGCCGCACAACAACCTCGGACGTCAACTCTTCAGAAAACTCAAGGTCTATGCAGGCGCAAGCCACCCGCATGTTTCACAGTCTCCCGTTGAAATGAAAGTAAACTAAATATTTAAAGAATTGGGAATGAAAGAGGTTATCGATACAGTGGGTCGCCGTAAAACCTCGGTGGCTCGAGCTTTTTTGACTCCGGGGAAAGGCCGGGTTATTATCAATAAACGACCGGTTGAAGAGTATTTCAAAGATGAATTTAAGCGTCAGCAGGCTTTAAGGCCTCTTGTGATTACTGACAAAACGGAAGATTTTGATATCAAGGTCAATGTTCAGGGTGGCGGTGTTACTGGCCAATCCGGGGCAGTCAGCCTTGCTATTGCCCGTGCTCTGACCGAGTTTGATGAGGCGGCTCGTGCTATTCTTAAAACAGAGAGGTTGCTGACCCGTGATCCCCGTATGGTTGAGCGCAAAAAATTTGGACGCAAAAAAGCTCGCAAACGTTTCCAGTTCTCCAAACGTTAATCTGGCGCTCTCTTGTTTTATTGTACAAATTCAGAACACAACTTCGCATATCATGCCATTCTGAAAACTATTCAGATGAAGCTTTCTGGAAGTGTCCGGCGCCCTGCGCCGGATACCAGGCAGTACAGGCATGGTAGAGGAATAACTAAATAAATAAAAAAGTCACTATGTCCCATTTCCAGCTTGAAGAGATGCTCCGCGCAGGAGTCCATTTCGGTCACCTTGCACGCCGCTGGTGTCCGAAAATGAAACCGTACATTTTCATGGAAAAAAACGGTGTTCACATTATTGATCTGCAGAAAACCGTTGTTCTTGCCGATGAGGCATTCAAGGCGCTTGAGGCAATTGCGCAGACCGGCAGGGAGATCATGTTTGTCGGCACAAAAAAACAGGCCAAGCACATTATTGCTGAGCAGGCAGAACGTGCAGGTATGCCTTATGTTTGTGAACGCTGGCTGGGCGGTATGCTGACCAACTTCCAGACTATTCGTCAGAGTATCAGACGTATGAACTCTATCGACAGGATGGCTACTGACGGCACTTACGATATGATTACCAAAAAAGAACGTCTCATGCTTGGTCGTGAGAAAGAGAAACTTATGAGAATTCTCGGTGGTATTGCTACTATGACAAGACTTCCAGCCGCTCTCTTTATTGTTGACATAAAAAAAGAGCATATTGCCATCAAGGAGGCCCGCACACTCGGTATTCCGATTATTGCCATGGTTGATACAAACTGCGATCCTGAATTGGTTGATTATGTTATTCCCGCAAATGACGATGCTATTCGTTCCATTCAGCTTATGGTTAAGGCCGTTGCTGATACCGTCATTAAGGCGCGTGAGCTGAAGGTCGAGAATGAGGTGCTTGCCGGGATGGATGAAGAGGAAGCGGATGTTGTCGATGGCGAGAAGGAAGAAATCAGCGAATAATAAGCGTTTATAATAAACAAGAGTAAAATAGTGAAAGTTACATGAGCCAGACTTCAGCAAAAGATGTAAAAAATCTTCGTGATATAACAGGCGCCGGGATGATGGACTGCAAGAAAGCCCTTGATGAAACTGGAGGGGACATGCAGCAGGCTATCGATTATCTGCGCAAGAAAGGTGCAGCTCTTGCTGCGAAACGTGCTGACAGAGATGCCAGAGAGGGGATGGTCAGTATCAAGTTAACTCCAGACCACAAGATTGGCGTTATTCTTGAACTGAACTGTGAGACCGATTTCGTTGCACGAGGTGAGGACTTTAGCGGCTTTACAGCAGCACTTGGTGAACTTGCTCTGGCAAACTCCACCAGTTCACCCGAATCACTTTTAAAACTGACGCTTGGTGAAGCTTATGGTGGGGAATCAGTAGATGATGCCATGAAGACCATGACCGGCAAGCTCGGTGAAAAGATCAACCTCAAGCGACTTGCTTTTTACAATGCTCCTGACGGCCTTGTTGAGGGCTATATCCATCCTGGCGCAAAACTTGGTGCCATCATTCAGATTGATACTGACAAACCTGATGTTGTCAGGGAGTTGGCAAAAGATCTTGCCATGCAGGTTGCCGCCGCAGCACCTCTTGTTGTTGACCGTTCTTATGTACCTGCCGATTATATCGCCAAAGAGTCGGAAATCTATCGCCAGCAGGCGCTAGAACAGGGAAAGAAGGAGGCGTTTGTCGACAAGATTGTTGCAGGGAGACTGGAAAAATATTATCAGGATGTTGTACTAAGTGAGCAGTCTTTCATTAAAGACGATAAATTAAAGGTATCTGAAGTGCTCAGCGAATTCCGAAATAAGAATCAAGTAAAGGTTGATGTAATTGGATTTGTTCGCTATCAGTTGGGAGAATAAATTAAAAGGCCTCGTTGTTCGAGGCCTTTTTTTTGTATACACAATCTGTTTTATTCTGTTAACACTTTGTTTCTGAGGATGAAGATATGCTCCAGTACAAGCGCATTTTACTGAAATTGAGTGGTGAAGCACTTGCCGGTGAGGATGGTTATGGCATTAATCCTGAAATGCTTGAACGATATGCCGATGAAATCAAAGAGGCTCGGGATATGGGGGCCCAAATTGCGCTGGTGATCGGTGGTGGAAATATTTTTCGTGGGATGTCTGAGGCCGCTGCAAAAATGGATCGTGTGCAGGCAGACTATATGGGTATGCTTGCAACGGTGATCAATTCATTAGCCTTTCAGGATGCCCTTGAACGTAAGGGTGTATTTACCCGTCTTCAGACTGCAATAAAAATGGAACAGATGGCCGAGCCGTTTATCAGGCGACGGGCAGTACGCCATCTTGAAAAAGGTCGAGTTGTCATTTTCGGGGCAGGAACAGGAAATCCCTATTTTACCACTGATACGGCAGCTTCGCTGAGAGCGATAGAAATTGAGGCGGATATTATTGTCAAAGGCACAAGGGTTGACGGCGTCTACGATTCAGATCCTGAAAAAAATTCAAATGCACAGTTTTTTCCAGATATCTCCTACCTTGATGTCTTTCAGAAGAAACTGCGTGTTATGGATATGACAGCGATTACTCTATGTAGTGAAAACTCCCTCCCAATTGTCGTCATGAACATGAATGAAAAAGGTAATTTTACCAGACTGCTGCGAGGCGAAAAGATTGGGACGTTTGTGCATGGTGAGCTCTCTTAAAAGTTATCCAGATCGTCTGAACCAGGTTGAAAAAAACGCTTGAGTACGATTTGAATCTCAGCCCATCCAAATCCTCTGTTACGCAGGAAAACCTCAAGCTTCTTTTTTCTATTGATATCGGTTGTCCCATGCAGTGAACCGATTTTTTTTTCTGCTGCCCGGTAGCAGAGTTCTATACTCTCATACTCATTAAGAAGTTCTTCTATAATGGTTTCTGCTACTCCTCTTTGCCTAAGTTCCGCATGTATTTTCAATTTTCCCGATGGTTTTCGTCTTGAGCGGCTTTTGATCAGCTCTATACTGAATATCATGTCATCCAATACTCCTTGTGCCGTTAACTTATCGAGTACTGGTTCAATTTTTTCAGGAGCATACCCTTTCCTCAGGAGTTTCCGTTTAAGCTCCTCTCGGCTGTGATTGCGCAGGCCGAGTAGTTTGACGGCGAACGTCATGGCAGAGGTAGTCGTGTTGTTCAGCATTGTATTTACATATTGTTTACCTGTCTGCAAATATAAGGATTCCGAAATGCAGTTCTGTTCTATAGATAATTTGTTGTGCTGGTTGTCCAGATACCTTACTTGTCTTCTCTCTTACTTGAGTTTTTTCTCTCTCTTCAATTTTACTATATTCCATCCTTTCAATTATAAGCATGTCGGTTTTGAAAATCGGGATGTCACTATATTTTTTTATCAGTCAAGCGTAAAAGTTAAAGATGCCGCGCTATACCCCAGAACAGCTCGTTAAACGAAATGCTTCCGTATGGACCGATATTCAGATTATCCTTGCGCCAATCCAGTTTCTCTTCTTTATTGCAGGTCTGACCATAACAGCCCTTTATGCCAACTCTCTTTTCATCACCAGTTTTTACTGGGTCAGTCTGGCGATTCTTTTTAAAACACTTTTTTTTGCGCTGCTTTTCATTACAGGCATGTTTTTTGAGAAGGAGGTTTTCGATCAATGGGTGTATTCCAAAGAGTTTTTATGGGAGGATATCGGAAGCACTATTGCCGCTTTTTTTCATCTGCTCTATTTTTTTCTGGCCTATTTCGGTTATTCCCGTGATGTACTTGTCCTTGATGCATTCCTGGCCTATTTTACTTACGTGGTCAATGCACTTCAATATCTTGTAAGGATTATCCTCGAAAAACTCAATGAACGCAATCTTCGGATGGACGGTCGGATATGAGGGCTCAATTTATTATGAAATACAGCTTTAAAAGTCTTTGGAATAGAGCATTTCTGTTTGTGGGGCCCGGATGGTATTTCCTGGTATGGATGATATGGTCTTCCGGTCAGTTACAGTCTATCGGTGACAGGATCACTTTTCTTTGTATAGTGATTCCCGGGTTTCTCATTATTTACAGTTCTGGATTTCTTATTGAAGGGTGGCATGAAAAGAAGAAAAAAGATAGGATTTGAACTAAATATTTCTTTTTTGCATGTCATTTTTTTTAAACAATATACGCTATTTTCCAGCGTCAGAAGTATAATTACTTATGCGGAACCTTTGGAACGATGCTGAGCTTCAACGCTCCGTCAAAGAGAATTATCGCTTGTCTGAAATGCAGCAATCTGAACTTGCCGAATTGGTCTATGCATCCCGCCTTCTTGGCTCTGAAAGTTCACTGGTGATGCATGGTGGAGGCAATACCTCGGTTAAGTGCGAACTGGTTGATATGGTTGGTAATCGCGCTGAAGTACTCCTGATCAAAGCTAGTGGTGTTGATTTGAGTAAAGTCACCGGCCTCGACTATACACCACTCAGATTAGGCCCTCTGCGTAAACTTGTTGAGCTTTTCAGCCATAACAACAGCTTCGGTGAAGAGGCACTTCGGCGTTTTTCAACCAAAGAGTTTAAACATCTGTTGTTGTTGAATATGTTCAGTCTGACTGACCACATGGCAGAGAAGAGGCTCACCCCATCAATTGAGACGCTCCTTCACGCTTTTCTGCCGCACAGGTTTATTCTTCATACTCATTCGTTTGCTTTGCTCACTCTCAGTAATCAGCCCGACGGCGTCAGGCTCTGCAGCGAAACACTCGGAGAGAATTTTGGTTCTGTTCCGTATATAAAGCCAGGACTTGGACTTGCCCGATCGGCAGCCAGTATTTACGAGACAAATCCTGAAATAAAAGGATTAGTGCTTCAAAAGCACGGCTTGGTTACTTTTGGATCGACAGCAAAAGAGGCCTACAGCCGAATGATTGAAGCCGTCAGCATGCTTGAAGAGCGGATTGCTGTTTCGGGCAGAAAAAAATTTCCACCGCTATCGTTGCCCTCGACAATTGCTTCAGTTGAAGTGACGGCCCCCGTCATCAGGGGAGCTTGTGTTGAGGAAAAGGCTCAGGGTACGCACGAGTACCATCAGTTCATTCTCGATTTTCGTACCTCCGCCGATATTCTCGATTATGTCAATAGTGCTGATCTTGTTCGCATGAGTCAAAAAGGCGCTATGACGCCTGATTTTATTATCAGGACGAAAAACAAGCCGCTCGTTGTTCCTGCTCCTGATGCCAACGACATTCCTGGATTTAAGGCTGCGGTGCAGGAGGTTGTCCAACGCTATTGTCAAGAATACATAGAGTATTTTAACACTCAGCAGAAAGCGACCTCCATGCCTGTAATTATGCTCGACCCACTGCCAAGAGTAGTCCTGGTGCCAGGTCTTGGGCTTTTTGGGCTTGGTAAAACTGCAGAATTAGCAGCGGTTAATGCTGACATAGCAACCTGTACAGCTTCAGCCATTCTTGATGCTGAATCACTTGGTTCCTTTGAAACCATCAGTGATCGAGAAGCTTTTGAGATAGAGTACTGGGACATGGAACAGGCCAAAATGAACAAGGTTCATCTTGGCGTCTTTGCTGGCAAAGTTGCTATGGTTACCGGGGCTGCAAGTGGCATAGGTCTTGCGACAGCCAAAGCTTTCCGTCAGAAAGGGGCCGAACTGGTTATTCTAGACCTGACCAGAGAGTCACTCGATAGGGCAGAAGAGGAGCTTGGTGGCAACGTCCTTTCCCTGACCTGTGACGTTACCTCACGGACAGATGTTCTTTCAGCGTTCGATGCTGCATGCCGCCGTTTCGGTGGTGTGGACATTATTGTTTCCAATGTTGGTGCTGCTATTCAGGGACGCATCGGGGAAGTCTCCGACGATCTGCTCCGTAAAAGCTTTGAAATTAATTTTTTTTCACACCAGTCTATTGCCCAGCAGGCAGTCAGGATTATGAAACTACAGGGTACTGGTGGAGTACTACTATTCAACGTCTCAAAACAAGCCGTCAATCCTGGCCCTGACTTTGGGCCCTATGGTCTGCCCAAAGCTGCGACAATGTTTCTTGTGCGTCAATATGCACTAGATCATGGTCGTGACGGTATCCGTTCAAACGGTATAAATGCTGACCGCATTCGCAGTGGCCTCCTTACCGAAGAGATGATTAAAGCTCGCTCAACAGCCCGTGGTTTGAGTGAAAAGGAGTATATGGCCGGAAATCTACTGCAACTTGAAGTGACTGCCGAAGACGTTGCGGAAGCCTTTGTGCACCTTGCTCTTGAAACCAGGACGACCGGTTCAATTACCACTGTGGATGGAGGGAATATAGCAGCAGCACTTCGCTGAACGAAAGAGATATTAACATAATTATAACCGAAAAGAGGAGATCGACTACCATGGCAGAATACGATAAAGACAAACAAGCCAAAGAGTATTACCTTGACATTCCAGTCAACAACTATGGATTTTTTCTTAAAGGCGCCCACTCTCTTGATTGGGGAATGAAAAACCGTCTTTCAAGAATTTTCCGCCCTGATACGGGAAAAACGGTCATGCTTGCTATCGATCACGGTTACTTCCAGGGCCCGACTACCGGTCTTGAGCGTCCGGACGTCAATATTGTACCGCTCATGCCTTATGCCGATGCCATCATGCTTACTCGTGGCATTTTGCGTACCACAGTTCCCCCAAGCCTTACCAGGGCGGTCGTCATGCGTTGCAGCGGAGGCCCGAGCATTCTCAAAGAGTTGTCCGATGAAGAGCTTGCTGTCGATATCGAGGATGCCATCCGTATGAACGTTGCAGCCATCACTCTCCAGATATTTATAGGCGGTGAATATGAGACTCGATCTATTCACAACATGACAAGACTTGTCGATATGGGCCTCCGTTACGGAATTCCTACCATGGCAGTAACTGCCGTTGGCAAGGATATGGTTCGTGATGCCAAATATTTTCGGCTTGCCTGCAGGATGGCTGCTGAGCTCGGTGCGCAGATTGTCAAGACCTATTATGTGCCTGAAGAGTTCGATACGATCATAGCTTCATGTCCAGTCCCGATTGTCATGGCGGGCGGCAAGAAACTCCCCGAGCTTGAAGCGCTGACGATGTCTTGGCGTGCCATCAATGAAGGTGCATCAGGTGTTGATATGGGTCGCAATATTTTTCAGAGTGATTCCCCTCTCGCCATGATGAAAGCCGTCAACAAGGTGGTGCATGAGAAGATAAGTCCGGAGGATGCTTTTGACTATTTCAATACAATAAAGGCTGAAGGATAAAGTAATTACTATCAGAGTTCGATTTTTTTAATGGATACCCTTGAGTAACTTGCTGCAGGCCGGGACAGGGGCGTATGATGTTTTTCTATGAACAGAGAGGATATTAAAGGTTTTTTTGCCTCAAGAGACCAGCTTGATATGGCTGACTACCTGACGCTTGACTACTACCTGGAATGTGTTGGAGATATTGAAATAGCCCTTGCTCATTTCTGCAGCGAACAATCTACGGCGCAGTGGAAACGTGTTGGTCATGATGAAGACTTTCGTCCGAAGTATGGGGCGAAGGTTATCAGTCTGACGGTAGAGGGTGAGCTTCCCGAACTCAGCTATCCGATCAGTCATGCTGCTACCGGTCCTATTCATGGCTGCCGTATAACCATTGCTCATCCTCACCGCAATTTTGGGACAAAAATCCCCAATCTGCTCTCCGCAGTCTGTGGCGAAGGAGTCTTTTTTACTCCTGGGGTGCCAGTAGTAAAGCTGCTTGATATAGGCTTCCCAGAGTCTTACCTTCTTGCCTTTGACGGTCCAAAATTTGGTATCGATGGTATCCGCGATATTCTTCATGCCTATAATCGGCCAATCTTTTTCGGTGTTGTTAAACCCAATATCGGTCTTAGTCCTGTAGATTTTGCCGAAATTGCCCGTCAGAGCTGGATCGGGGGGCTCGATATAGCCAAAGATGATGAAATGCTGGCCGATGTCGACTGGTCAACACTTATTGATCGATCCCATGCGCTTGGAAATGCACGATTGAGTGCAGAACGAGAGACCGGTGAACCAAAAATTTACCTCGCAAATGTCACGGATGAGGTTGACCGGTTGATTGAGCAGCACGATATTGCTGTTCGTAATGGAGCTAATGCGCTGCTGATAAACGCCCTTCCGGTTGGACTCAGTGCTGTCAGAATGCTGGCCAAACATACGAAAGTACCTCTTATTGGCCATTTTCCGTTTATAGCGGCTTTCAGCCGGATGGAAAAATATGGTGTTCATTCAAGGGTCATGACCAAGCTTCAGCGTCTTGCAGGCCTTGATTCTATTATCATGCCCGGATTTGGAAGCAGGATGATGACTCCAGAAGAAGAGGTAAAAGAGAATATAGCGGAGTGTCTACAGGAGTTTGGTCATATCAGGCGGTCACTTCCCGTTCCAGGAGGCAGTGATTCAGCATTGACGCTTGAAAACGTTTACCGTAAGGTTGGTAGTGTTGATTTTGGATTTGTGCCCGGTCGCGGTATTTTTGGTCATCCCATGGGTCCCCAAGCCGGTGCTGCGAGTATCCGTCAGGCATGGGAGGCCATAGAGCAGGGTATTGCGCTTGAAACTTATGCTGTTGGTCGGCCGGAGCTTGAGGCAATGGTTCATGGTGCCAACGAAAATAAGTAGCGTTTCATGGGTATACTCGACCACAAGGTTGTCGTCATTACCGGATCTACAAGAGGGATTGGCAAAGCCATAGCTCATGAGTTTGTACGGGAAGATGCAAAAGTGGTGATAACATCATCCTCTCAAGACAATGTTCTGGCGGCTGTTGCGGAATTTCCGCCTGGCACAGTCTACGGCTGTGTCTGCAACGTTGTATCAATGGCCGATATGGAGCAACTTATCGTAGCGGCAACAAGCAAGTTTGGCAAGGTTGACTGTTTTATCAACAATGCAGGGATCTCCGATTCTTTCAGGAGTATTACAGAGAGTGATCCAGACGAATGGGGAAAGGTTATTGATACCAATCTAAAGGGAACTTATAACGGATGCCGTACGGCGATCAGCTATTTTCTTCAGGAAAACAGAAAGGGAAAGATCATTAATATGGCTGGTTCGGGCACTGACACTGGTTCAAATACTCCATATCTCAGCGCTTATGGCTCCACCAAGGCAGCTATAGCCCGTTTTACTTATGCTGTTGCAGAAGAATACCGTCATACAGGAATCTCTGTCATGCTACTCCATCCAGGCCTTGTGCGTACCGGAATGGTTAGTACCGACAATCCTACCTCTGAACTTTCACGACAGTTAACTACTTTCAATACAATTCTTGATATTTTTGCTCAGCCACCTTCAGTTGCAGCAAGACTTGCGGTGAAACTTGCATCGGACTGGAGCGACTCGAAAACTGGTATTTATCTTTCTGCCTTGAATGGAAGAAGAAAAAAAAGGTTGCTCTTGACCTATCCCTTCCGTAAAATACTGGACAGGATTGACCGTCGAACCTATTAATCCGGGCATTCTTATGCGGAAAGTTGGCGCTGCTTTCATTACTATATTTTTTTTTATAACTTTTCAGGGCTGTTACAGTTTTAAAGGGGAGGGGGCACAGCCAGCTCACCTCAAAACTATTGCTCTTCCGATTTTCGACGATCGTTCAGGTGCCGGTATCGCTCAGTTCCGTGTGGAACTTACCCAAGGCCTCATTGATAGAATGGAATCACAAAGCTCGCTTCGCTTCACTCCATCCATAGGGCGCGCCGATGCTTTACTTGAAGGAGCTATCATTTCTTTTTCTGATGTACCGGATCAGCTTTCCAGTAAAACCGAACGTGCCATAACAAACCGTATTACCGTGGTTGTCCAGGCTACGATGGAAGACAGAGTCAAAAAAACAGTGCTCTTTACACAATCTTTTGTTGGATTTGCCGATTATCCTGTCGGTAACTATGCTGCACAGCAAGAGGCCATTCGCTTTGCTCTTGTTCAGGTTGTTGACGGGATTTTTGATCGAGTTGTTTCAGGTTGGTAAGTTCGTTGGCCAAGCATTTTGGAACAGTTACGGAAGGTGATTCTTTTTTTTAAATGAGATAATGATAATACCTGTGGTATACAGGTTGACAAAAGGAGGTTGTAATGGGATCAGAGAGGGATATTGAGTACCGTATTGAACTTGCGCGCGGTTTTTTGAATGAAGCAGAGCAGGATTTCTCTCTCAAGCGCTGGCGTGCATGTGTTTCCGGGTCCATCCTTGTGCTTGAAAATACTGGTCTGGCTGTGTTGATGCTCTTCGGGGTATCTCCATTGACCCATAAACCAGGCAGGCATTTGTCACAATTGATTTCAGAAGGAACTGTAACGAATGAGGTTGCTGCATTGATTGAACAGATACTTCCCGAGCTTGAAAAATATGATTCACACGAAAAAATGTTGGCAAAATATGGAGATGAGTCTTCATACCAGCTTCCATGGGAGCTATTTGGCGAGGGCGAGGGGGCATTGGCTATTGAGGCCGCCCGCAAGTGCATGCGCTTGAGTTCCGAAATGGCAGATCTGGTGTGTTAAATAATATTCCAAATAGCTTATCAGAATTTTTCATTGTATGTTTTTGTTTTGTTAGGCATTAATCACCATAAATTATTTGGAGATTATTTTTATTGTGTTAATAATCGTTAACATCATTTTCCGTATCAGATTAGCCTGATAAATTGCGGGGGAAATAACACCTGTCAGGCTTTTTATGGGTCTGATCGGTGGTGATCTTTATAAGTGATTTGCTGAGTCAATAATGTTGTTTCAGCAAATTCTGTGAGCATCGATTTTGAAGGTCACGCTTTTAATATTTTTTTGTGCGGATTCGGCGAGTTTACGCAAGAAGTTAAAAGGCCTCTTGTCGGTGTGTTTGATTTTATTGCATCGAGCCATTTTTATTTATAACTTGTTGTATATAAATTAGTTGCATGATTCTTTTTTTCGAATGCCATCATGTTTTATCAAGAGATTTTAACGCGACTTAAAAATGCAGAGAAAAAAGGACACTCTTTCCGTTTTTGTAACCGGTGATGTTACGATTGACTGGAATATCGCACATATATCAACGGAATCAAATGAGTTAACTGATTGGACTGGTGAAGATAGTTGCCGAATGAACTGGCAACAGGGTGGCACTGCCCTCCTTTGCCGAATGAGCTGGCAACATGGCAGTGCTGCACTCCTTGCCGATCTCATGACGTCCATGACGAATCAACTCAAGGACGACCTCTCCATTCCTGTTGATGTTACAAGTATTCACACAACCACAACAAAGACGATTGATCCATACGACCCTGGCTATTACCACTGTTACTCAGTTTGGTCGCCATACCGTGACAAAGATGCTTCCACCACTGTTGCCTGGCGGGTTGAGCGTTTTCTTGGTCTTGACCGTACCTCTAAAATCGCTAATGAACAAAATGAAGTCTACAATGTTCCCACTGGTCCCGGGAATGCTGATATTATCGTTATTGATGACAGCAATCTCGGGTTCAGAGATCAACCATCTCAATGGCCAAAAGCGATAAGCCATCGTGACGGTGATAAGAAAGCTCCATGGATTATCGTTAAAATGTCGCAACCAATCGCGCAGGGCGCCTTATGGGAGCACCTTGTCTCAAAATTCTCCGATCGTCTTATTGTTGTTTTAAGCATTAACGATTTACGGCAGTCAGCAATTCAGGTCAGCGCCCAGATTTCATGGGAAAAAACAGCTCAGGAACTTATCTGGGAACTGACGCACAATCCCATGATCAACAGTCTGACGAATTCAGTCTACACCGTCGTTTCATTCGGTCCAACTGGTGCTCTACTTCTGCCGGGAGTTAATAGGCATGAACCGTCCCGACTTTTTTTTGATCCATTCTACATGGAACGTGAATGGCCTGCAGGAAAAGGAGATATCATTGGTAAAACCTCTGTATTGGTCACAGGCATTGTTCGCGAAATTATCATCGACAATGAAAAGCCCGACTTTTCCCAAGGAATTCAGTCCGGTATTAAGGCGATGCGTTATCTCCATAAGGCTGGATATGATGGTGGGACTGACTCATCCCCTCGTTTGCAGTTTCCGATTGAAGGTGTTATTACACAGTTGAAAG
>CAIMPI010000027.1 GCA_903843305.1 uncultured Chlorobiaceae bacterium | reverse complement strand
TTCCGAACAGAGTAGTTAAGCCCTGGAGAGCCGATGGTACTGCTTAACCGCGGGAGAGTAGGTCGTCGCCGAGTTTTTATCACAGCTAAAGCCCATCCTACGATGGGCTTTGCTGTTTCTTCCCTTTACTCATTACCTCACTCCCTTTCTCCCACACCCGTAACATGCTCTTGATGGGTAACTCCGATCTTTCCCCGATTTTCATTATATTATCGCCACTTGATAGCGATCTTCATTTCTAACATGCGCCCGTCATGAAATTTTGTTATTATGTATACATTTACCCTTGAGATGAGTGTGCGTGATTATGAGTGTGACATGCAGGGAATAGTCAATAACAGTGTTTACCAGAACTATCTTGAGCATGTCAGGCATGAATATCTGAAGCAAGTTGGCATTGATTTCAGCGAGTATACAAGACAGGGAATCAATCTTGTCGTCGTTCGTGCCGAACTTGATTACAAATTTCCACTTGTCTCAGGTGATACTTTTGTTGTTGGTCTCAATCTGCGGCGTGAGTCAGCCTTGAAGTTTGTTTTTTATCAGGATATTTTCAGGTTGTCTGATCATAAGTCGGTTTTGAAGGCGAAAATCATCGGAACTGCGCTCAACACAAAAGGACGGCCGGAAATTCCGAAACAGCTTGACGCTCTCTTGATCTTACCCTAATAGTAAAGAACTTATGAAGCCATTGAAACAGGTTGGGTACTCCTATCTGGCACTGAGCGAAGGTGAAAAACAACTGCAGGAAGGCTGCTTTGAGGAAGCGGCGGCAAGTTACAGAAGAGCCATCGAGGTTTCTCGTACCATACCGCAAGATGAGGCTTTTGATTATGACGGATTTGATGCCATATCTCATACTGGACTTTCAGGTGCACTTGTAAAGCTTGGGCATTATGCCGAAGCTCTCCTGTCAACTGAAATTGCGCTTCGTTATTTCAACCGCAGGGGAGAACTGCATCAGGAGGAAGGACAACTTTGGATCGATGCAGTCCGCAACCAGGCTGCTGCTCTGGAAGGTGTTGGCCGTTTTGAAGAGGCACTCAAAGTATTCAGGACCGTTGGCGAGATGATTACTGAAAAAAAAGGAGAACTGAAGAACAAAGAGGAGCAGCAACTCACGATTGAGCACTCTATCAGGAAGCTTGAGGCTGCATTGCCAAGCAAAAAACCTGCCGCTTACAAGGCTTGGTGGGAATTCTGGTCGTAAGTCGGCACACAACAGTATGCAGACGATCAACAAGATACTTGTGCTAAGGCTCAGCTCTATTGGCGATATTATCCTTACCACACCATTGCTCCGTTACCTTGACAAGGCATATCCGGAAGCTCGGATTGATTACTGCACAAAACCATCCTTTGTGTCGCTTCTTGCTACAAATCTTCGCATCTCAACGATTTACACTACAGAACAATTACCAACAGGTAGTTATGATCTTGTGGTTGACCTTCAGAACAATTATCGCTCACGGGCAATAGTTCGTTCTCTGAGAGTAGCCCACATGGTTCAGT
Source organism: uncultured Chlorobiaceae bacterium (assembly GCA_903843305.1). Lineage (GTDB taxonomy): Bacteria > Bacteroidota > Chlorobiia > Chlorobiales > Chlorobiaceae > Chlorobium. The sequence continues at coordinate 89,158 of CAIMPI010000027.1, read as the reverse complement.
ACCATAAAGAGAATTGGAAAAAATGGTTATTGGTATATTTCAAAATCAATTGTTACGGTTCTTGTCGAAGCGTCGTTGACCGCTATCTTGATGCATTGCGTGACTTTTCGATATCTGGTGATCTTTGGGGGTGCGAGCTCTATCCCACTTCTGAAGATAAAGCGTTTGCCAGTCCTTTTTTTGATCAGGCAACTATAACTCTCGGGCTTTGTTTTGGCGCTAAACACTTTACGAAGCGCTACCCTCCGCAGCACTTTGCTTCTCTGATCTCTTTTTTGCTCGAACAAAAGTCTTTACAAGTACTCCTTCTCGGGGGAAAAGAGGATGCCTCCCATGCTTTAGAGATCCTGAAGGCTTTGCCCGATACCTGTCGCTCAATGGTTCTCAACCTTGCCGGTAACTGCACGCTCATGCAGACAGCATCGATTCTTGAACGTTGTGATGCTGTGCTTTGTAATGATACGGGACTCATGCATATAGCGTCGGCGTTCGGTAAAAAACTCTTTGTGCTTTTTGGCTCGTCCTCTCCCTTATTTGGTTTTCTTCCCTATCATACTCCTTATGATCTTTTCGAGGTCGAAGGACTTTCTTGCAGGCCCTGTTCACATATTGGTCGTAATCATTGTCCGAAAGGCCATTTTCGTTGTATGAATGATCTTTCTCAAAGCATGATTGCTGACCATATTCTCGATTACCTGAATAAATTTGGGTAACAATAAACCGGCTTTAGCTGCTTTTCCCTTAGGGTTGGAAAAATGGTTCAAATACTTTACCTTAAGGGTTCAAATTTGCATGATGGTGTTCACTGGAAGACCGTGAAGCCGTGGGGCTGGCTTGCGCAATGCCGGGCCCTCGCCATATTGCAAGCAATAAGTAGTAATATTATTATCATTTGCGCTATGGAAATAAACAAACTTTATGAATGTACACTCATCATTGACGGAGGGCTTCAGGATGAAGTCATTGCCGCAGCAATGGCGATGGTGCAAAGGGTTATTACAGAAAAGGGTGGCAGTATCAGTAGTGTTCTTGAAATTGGCAGGCGCAAGACAGCCTATCCAATTAAAAAGAAAACTATCGGGTATTATGCTCACATCGAATTTACTGCGGCTACAGCCGTTATAGCGGAAATCGAAAAAGTAATTCGTTACGAGGAAGATCTGTTGCGATACCTGATTATTCACCTCACAAGCGCTCTGCTTGAAATGCGCAAAAGAGTAGAGAAGTATAGTGTTGTGATTGGCAGCCCGGAAGACAGCGCCCTTGCCGAGGCCGCGGCTTCCAATAATGTTGAAAAATGATCAGGGTTAGTTTGAACGCAAGCTTCGAAGATATTCCTTTTGAGAATAAAATGGAGAAGATGTTATGGCTGAATTAAAGATGCCTGAAATCAACAGTGTAATCATTGCGGGAAATCTCACTAAAGATCCTGTTTTCAGGCAAACAAATTCAGGCGGAACACCTGTAGTAAATTTTTCAATAGCATGTAATAGAAGATTCAGGGACAGCAATCACCTTTGGCAGGAAGATGTCTGCTATGTTGGTATTGTTGCCTGGAACAAGCTTGCGGAAAGCTGCCGTGACAATCTCAAGAAAAGTTCAGCAGTCCTGGTAGACGGCGAATTACAAAGCCGGACGTGGAAAGCGCAGGACGGATCATCCCGTACTGTTGTTGAAATCAAGGCCAGAAGAATCCAGTTCCTCAACAAGAAGCACAAAAACGGTGAGGAAGACGAGGAGGGCTTTATTGAGGACGATTGTCATAATAACCATCATGGAGAGATTCATGAAGAGGATCCTGGTTACATTTACGAATACAAATACCTTTCTTCAGACTGAAAGGGCAGGGTAAGCAAAATTTTTTCATGAACTTATGAAACAAAAATTCACACAATCACCGGGTTACAAAGCACAGGGTAACAAATCATTGAGCAATGCTCTTGCTTCCAAAAAGAAAGTATCGAAGAACCAAGTCGTTTTTTTCGATTACAGGGATGAGCGTAAACTCAAAAGATTTATTAACGATCAGGGAAAAATTATTCCTCGTCGCATCACCGGACTTTCAGCCAAAGAGCAGAACCTTCTTACTCATTCAGTAAAATGGGCACGCTTCTTGGCCGTTATTCCTTATGTTGTCGACGAATACAAATAACCAATTTTGCAATCTATTGAACAAGGAAGCTAAGCAGTGAAAGTCATTTTAAGAAAAGATGTGGCTACCCTTGGTGATGCAGGCGAAGTTGTTGCCGTAAAAAACGGTTACGCAAACAATTTCCTGATTCCGCAGGGTATGGCTATAAGAGCTACCGAGGGCACGCTTAAAGCTCTTGAAACAGAGAAGAAACAGCAAACCAAAAAGGTTGAGCTGCAACGCAAAAACGCCCGTGAATATGCTCAGAAAATCGAGCAATTGTCACTCAAGGTGTTTGCTAAAGCAGGTGAATCCGGCAAACTGTTTGGTACAGTAACCTCTGCGGATATTGCCGATGCACTGAAAGTGCAGGGTATTGAGATTGACCGCAGGAAAATTACCATTGAGGCACCGATCAAATCGCTCGGCAAATACGAAGCCGACGCAAAAATCTTTATGGACATTGCGGTAAAGATTCATTTTGAAGTAGAGGCCGAAGGTGCGGAAGCCTGAGCCATTTTTGTGACTCACCAACAGTTCTTCAAGCTCCGTGAAGTGTAAATTTCACGGAGCTTTTTTACGTATTACTCTCTAATCCTTATCCTCATTGCTATGCCAGAAAGAGTTAATCAGAATCACAGAGTTAGCCATTGATTCTGTCAGATCCAGGATTTCCTCCTCAGTCAGGCTTTCGGACTCCTCCGAGACCTTTCCAAGCATAAACATTGGTAACGTAAAAAGAGATACTTGCTCATTGTCAAAAAAAGGCTCCCATGCATCATAAGCCAGTTCCATTCCGATAATAAATCCCATCGCCCACTCCTCAACAGCCAGTTTTTCCTCTTCTTCACTTTCATACCCGACCCTCTCATAAAGCGGCAGAAACTCCTCTGGCTCTTCACTCAAGATTCGCGTAATAGAATTATTATGGCGGACAATCAGCTCGCCAATCAAATCAGCTTCCTCAGTTGAGGTGAACTCAGGCATGAGCTTTTTTTCCTGATCCCAGATTGAAGCATACCAGTCGTCAACCTGGAATACCTGTGGACCAGCCGCCGCGGCCGTCATATAACCATCAAGCATTTCAAGAGAGGCGAGCGAATCGGGGGGAGTCTGTTCTGAGACGAGAAAGTGTTCAAGGATATTGAGCTCATCAAATGAGAGCGGCTGCATCAAGGGATCAGAAGAGTTCATGGTATGCCGTACCGGTAAAATGTTATAAAGAGAGGATTCCGTAATCTGCAAAGTTATAAAGATATTTCTTATCTCCCTCAGGCGGAACGGAAAAAAGCAGTTCGAATCTATTGGCAAGGTACTGGGATATTGTTGTACAATAGTTGGCTTGCTTAGCAAGATTACTGCTATTATCGCGTAATGACTCTTCTTATGCAAGGCGGAGAATCACCGGGACGTTTTTGAAAGGAACGCTTTACCGGATAGTATTCTTTGTATTTTCGCGTGATGTTATATATATTTTAACAATTGTAAAAGCATACAGAGATACAGGAATTCTTTTGTTGCGACTACACACTTGTGCTTGATGTTTTTATTGGCAGTGTTTATGTGGTTGAACAATACAAGAATTAGAGTCTCCCGTTAGGCATGTCTACATCTTTCTGAAATGGTAGTAGAATGGTTCTGTGATTATTTGTCAGATCCATACTGTCAGTGACGGCCCTCTTGCGTTGTCATGAAAGTTTCTTTTTGTCTTTTCACTTCATCTGTTTATAACTCATCCCGAAAAAGGAGTTTAGAATAATGTCAAAAAAAATAGTTGTATTGGGTGCAGGCACCGGAGGGACAATTGTCTCTAATAATCTGAGGAGACATTTGCCTAGTGACTGGGAGATCACGGTTATAGATCGTGATGATCAGCATATCTATCAACCGGGAATGCTTTTTGTCCCTTTTGGCCTTCAAAAGGCAAGCACTCTTGTGCGGTCAAGAACAAAGTATATTCTCCCCGGTGTTGATTTTGTGATCGATGAAATCACTCATATTGATCCTGATAAAAAAGAAGTAAAGACTAAAAACCACTCTTTTTCTTATGATTTTCTGATTATAAGCACAGGATGCAATATTGCACCTGAGGAAAATGATGGTCTTATGGATGCATGGGGCAAGAATGCTTTTTCGTTTTATACCATTCCGGCGGCTGAAATGCTGCGCCAGAAAATGAAAGAGTTTAATGGTGGGAAACTGGTGATGAATATTGCTGAACTTCCTTTCAAATGCCCTGTTGCTCCCATTGAGTTTGTCTTTATGGCAGACTGGTTCTGCCGGAAGAAAGGTATCAGAAACAAAACAGAGATTGAACTGGTGACGCCTTTGTCAGGCGCGTTCACGAAACCCAAGGCTTCAGCGGTCTTCACTGAGTCTGCCAAGAGCAAAAACATTAAAATCACCACCGGTTACGAACTTAATGCTGTGAATGGCAAGGAAAAGTATATCGAATCTATACAAGGGGACAAAATCTCTTATGATACACTTGTAATTGTGCCAACAACTATTGGTGATAAAGTTATCAGCAATTCAGGAATTGATGACGGTATCGGCTATGTGCCCACTCACCAAAACACGCTCAAAGCATTGAAGCATGACAGGGTCTATGTGATCGGTGATGCTACGAACGTTCCAACTTCAAAAGCTGGTTCTGTAGCTCATTATGAGGCTGATGTGGTTGTTTTTAATATTATGGCGGAAATCCACGGCGTGAAACCGGAAGAGATTTATGATGGTCACTCAACCTGCTTCATCGTCTATTCCAAAGGCACCTCCTCGTTGATTGATTTCAACTACAAGATAGAACCCCTGCCCGGCAAGTTCCCGATGCCAAAACTGGGCCCATTCACTCTTCTCAAGGAAACAAAGATGAACTGGCAAGGAAAGTTGGGTTTTGAATGGCTCTACTGGAATGTTCTGTTAGCCGGAAGGCATCTTGGTGCACCTCCAACCCTGGTTATGGCAGGAAAGGAAGTGGGATAAATCAAACTCTTTGCCTGAACTCGTGTTGCTCTCTGCATGTTCCTTCTTCAATATCCATCAACAGCTACTGGTGGGTTTAACTGTCTTTTTTATAATCTTGTATAGTTAAGCCTGCCAGACGGCTCCTCATCTCGCCTTACGTCACTTCCCGGGGTATTAGTGTAAATACGCAAATGCTCCTTGCTTGTAATTTCTTTTTGAAGAGTAAATATCTTTTCTTAAAATAACGCTCGTCAATTATATAACAATATAGTAACTTGATTGGCGCTTTTGCAGGCATCTTTTTCTGGTTCCGGAACGGTGACAAGAAAGAACCGTCATACATCGGTCATGTTCAGCCTGAGAGCTGGGATGACGAGAGTTATAAAACGGCAGCAGTATTATAATATTTAGAGCAAACCAGTCCATGAATTACGGCTTTGTTATTGACGCCCGAAAATGTATCGGATGTCACGCATGTACGGTGGCATGTAAATCAGAAAACCAGGTACCTCTTGGTGTAAACCGTACTTGGGTGAAGTATGTTGAAAAGGGCACCTTTCCCAACAGTAAAAGATATTTTACTGTTCTTCGCTGCAACCATTGCGCTGAACCCCCATGTGTTGATATTTGTCCTGTCGAGGCTCTGCATCAACGGGATGACGGTATTGTCGATTTTGATCAGCGCCGCTGTATTGGCTGCAAAGCCTGCTCTCAAGCATGTCCTTACGGTGCGCTCTATATGGATCCCGAGAGTCACACCTCTGCAAAATGTAATTATTGTGCTCATCGAAAAGAGGTTGCTCTCAAGCCTGCCTGTGTGGCGATTTGTCCCCAGCAGGCAATTATTGCAGGAGATCTTGATGACCCGCAGAGTGAGATCGCTATTCTTGTTGCAAAAGAACAGACTATGGTGCGAAAGCCTGAAAAAGGAACTTCACCCAAGCTTTTTTACATCAATGGAGATGGTGCTTCGCTTGATCCGCTGGAGGTTTCAGAAGTTAACGGATATCTCTGGAGTGAGCAGTCTCGGGGTGTTGGCCATTTTGCTGGAAAAGAGTTTGTGAAACCCCCACGAAAATCTCTTCCTGCAGTTGGTGTTGATGGAAAGCCAAAGGCCAGAAAAGTATATGATATCCCAGCAAAAGGAGTTGTATGGGGCTGGGAGGTTCCAGCTTATGTCTGGTCGAAGGCGGTTGCCTCAGGATTGTTTCTTCTGATGTTTGTTTTGCAGACGTTGCTGATGCACTCCCTTTCAGATTCCCTGCAATGGGCTGTTTGGGCGACGTCGCTGTTCTTTCTTGCCCTTACGGGGGGATTTCTTGTCAAAGATCTTGATCGTCCAGAGCGTTTTTCCTCAGTGATGCTTCGTCCGCAATTTGGTTCATGGCTTGTGAAGGGCGGTTTGACTATTGCAGGCTTTGGTGCTTTTCTTGCCTTGTGGGGAACTGCAAAATATCTGCAATTGCCTCTTTTCGAAACAATATCGCTGTGGTGTGGTGCGCTCTTTGCGCTGTTAACGGCGACCTATACCGCATTCCTGTTTGGATCTGCCAAAGGGAGAGATTTCTGGCAAAGTCCCATGCTTCTGTTGCACATGTTCCTGAACTCGTTACTCGCCGGTGGTTCAGCGATGCTCGTTCTTGGTGTTGTGACATCCAGTGCTCCAGATCTTTCCGAAACGCTCAGGCCAGCTCTTGCGGGCGGTTTTGTTCTCCATATTCTGGTTATGCTTCTTGAACTTTTTGGCAAGCATCCGTCAAAGTCTGCAGAACGTGCTGCGGAAGTTATCCTGCACGGCTCACTGAAAAAAACGTTCTGGTATGGAAGTTTCATGCTGGGGAATGTCCTTCCCCTTCTCTTGTGTCTTGCTGTTTCCTCTCCTGTGATACTTGCCGTCGCCGCCATTTGTGGACTTTGTGGTGTCTTCTACACAGAAAAAGTCTGGATTCATGCACCGCAAACCGTTCCGTTAAGTTAAACAAGTGCTGGAGAAACTATGAGTTATACCCATAAACCAACGGTTATTGAAACTATAGCTGAGAAGCTGCATCTCATTCCTGATCTCCATGCTGAGGGTGATGGTCGTGGCGTAAAAAGTGCAACTTACGATGGCAGTCAGGTAAACTGTCCACCTCCCGATCAATGGGATAACTGGGTGGAATACGATTCCAAAAGTTGGCCTGAACGCAAGGCTAAAGAGTATATGCTGATTCCGACAGCCTGTTTTAACTGTGAGGCAGGTTGCGGTCTTCTGGCTTATGTTGACAAGGAGACCATGACGATGCGCAAGCTGGTCGGCAATCCTTATCATCCGGCAAGCCGAGGCAGAAACTGTGCAAAAGGGCCTGCAACCCTTAACCAGATTGAGGATACTGATCGAGTGCTATACCCTATGAAACGCTCAGGAAAAAGAGGGGGCGGCAAGTGGGACAGGGTGAGCTGGGACAGTGTACTTGACGATATTGCAGGAAGAATGCGCAAAGCCATACAGGAGGGGCGCAACAATGAAATATCTTACCATGTCGGACGTCCCGGCCATGAAGGTTTCATGGAATGGGTGCTCAGGGCATGGAATGTGGATGGCCATAACAGCCACACCAATGTCTGTTCCTCGGGTGCCCGCTTTGGTTATGCGATATGGGAAGGGCTCGATCGTCCGTCGCCCGACTATACCAATGCTAAATTTATGCTTTTGGTCAGTGCCCACCTTGAGTCGGGGCACTATTTCAACCCTCATGCCCAGCGCATTATTGAGGCCAGAATGAAGGGTGCCAAACTTGCTGTGCTGGATCCTCGTCTTTCAAACACGGCAAGCATGTCGGATTACTGGATGCCGAGTTTTCCAGGCAGTGAGCCTGCGATTTTGCTTGCCATGGCAAAGGTTATTATCGATGAAGGGCTTTACAACCGCGACTATCTCGAAAACTGGGTAAACTGGAAGGAGTACCTGCGGCAGGATTATCAGGGGACTCCGGTGACTTTTGAAAATTTCATTGAGGCTCTGAAAAAAGAGTACAGTGCGTACACTCCTGAGTATGCAGAAAAAGAGAGTGGTGTCAAGGCGGCAATGATTGTTGAGGTTGCCCGAAAAATAGGTGAGGCAGGTACGCAGTTTGCCACGCATGTATGGCGTAGCGCAAGCAGTGGTAATCTTGGTGGTTGGGCAGTATCACGTACTCTCCATTTCTTGAATGTTCTGACCGGCAGTGTTGGTACGCTTGGAGGAACTTCGCCAAGCGCATGGAACAAATTCCACCCGGATGTTCATGCCAAGCCGAAACCACAGACCTTCTGGAACACACTCCAGTTACCTGACGAGTATCCTCTTGCCCATTTTGAGCTGAGCTTCCTGCTCCCCCATTTTCTCAAAGAGGGGCGTGGCAAACTCGATGTTTATTTTACCAGAGTCTTTAATCCAGTCTGGACCTATCCTGATGGTTTTTCATGGATCGAGGCGCTGGAGGATGAATCAAAAATCGGTCTTCATGCGGCGCTTACTCCAACCTGGAGTGAAACGGCCTATTTTGCCGATTACGTGCTTCCTATGGGGCACTCTGCCGAGCGGCATGATCTTATCAGTTATGAAACCCATGCGGGCAAGTGGATTGCTTTCCGTCAACCGGTTCTTCGTGTTGCTCACGCAAAGATGGGACACCCAGTGGAATATACCTGGCAGGCAAATACCGGTGAGGTATGGGAAGAGGATGAGTTCTGGATTGAGCTTACCTGGCGGATTGATCCGGATGGAAGCCTCGGTATAAAGCAGTATTGCATGTCGCCTTACCGTCCCGGCGAAAAGATCACTATTGAGGAGTATTACCGTTATATCTTTGAGCGAGTCCCCGGGCTGCCGGAAAAGGCGGCCAAAGAGGGACTGACAGCATTGGAATACATGCAGAAGTATGGAGCCTTCGAGGTTGAAAGCAACGTGTACAAGGTCAATGAAAGAACCTTGTCGGAGGCGGATCTGCAAGGCTCAACAGTAAAGCCGGAGACAGGTCTTATAACGAAAAATGGCAAGTCAATCGGTGTTCAGGTTAATGGTGCAAATTGCACCGGATTTCCAACGCCGTCGCGCAAGCAGGAACTCTATTCACAGACGATGGTCGACTGGAAGTGGCCTGAATATCGCCTTCCTGTCTACATCAAAAGCCATGTGCATCAGGAGATCATGAACCGGAGCAAGGGGGATTTTGCGCTGGTTCCAACCTTCCGTCTGCCTGTCCTGATTCACTCCCGTTCCGGCAATGCCAAATGGCTGGCCGAGATTGCGCATCGCAATCCGGTCTGGATGAATGCGTCAGATGCAAAGAGCCTCGGTTTTGAAGATGGTGATCTTATCAGGGTGAATACTGATATCGGCTTTTTCATCAACCGTGTATGGGTTACAGAAGGGATTCGTCCCGGCGTGGTTGCCTGTTCGCACCATATCGGTCGCTGGCGCCGCGAGCAGGATCCGGCGGCCAATCGTTGGGCAACCAACAGGGTTGAGATCAAGCGTGAAGGTGGCGGAAAATGGAAAATGCGTGTCGCCGAAAGCATTGAGCCCTATGAGAGCAGCGATCCCGATTCGTCCAGAATATTCTGGTCTGATGGTGGGGTGCACCAGAACATTACCTTCCCGGTTCATCCCGATCCTATCAGCGGCATGCACTGCTGGCATCAGAAAGTGCGTATCGAAAAAGCGCATGAAGAGGATTGTTATGGTGACGTGTTTGTCGATACGGAGCGCTCATTCCAGATTTACAAGGAGTGGCTTGCCATGACAAGGCCGGCGCCCGGGCCAGACGGTCTTCGTCGTCCTCTCTGGATGGGTCGCCCATTCAGGCCCGATGAAAAGACCTATTACCTGAAGTAAATAATATTGCAGTCTGAGGTGTTGAGCGTTTCCGCTTTATACCTCAGGCTTTTTCAAAACAGCTTGGTATACGCCCCATTATTCTGTGAAAGACATCATGAGTTCAGCGACAAGAAAGATATTGGTAAGCTGTGCTGCTACGAGTGGGGCATTGGCTTTTCTCTTTATCGGTACAAACATCGTTTATGCGATACCTCCTCATGTAGCCGAACAAACGGCATGGTGGGTGTGGATGATACTGTTGTTTGTATTTTCATTTATTCTTGGAATTTTTTCCGTGCTTGCCGGCGTTGGGGGGGGGGTACTGTTTGTTCCCATTGTCAGCGGCTTTTTCCCTTTTCATCTTGATTTTATTCGTGGGGCAGGATTGCTTGTTGCGCTGTCTGGTGCACTTTCTGCAGGTGCCCCTCTTATGAGAAAAGGTCTTGCAGATCTGAAGCTTGGTCTTCCGATGGCACTTGTCGGTTCTATAAGCTCGATTGCCGGGGCACTGGCCGGACTTGCCATGCCGGCGAATGTTGTGCAGCTCCTCCTTGGATTGGCCATCATGGGCATTGCTGCTCTTATGATGAAGGCTCGGGCATACGGTACACCGGATCTTAAAGAGCCCGATGCACTCTCAAAAATGCTGCAAATATCGGGAATCTACTATGAAGAATCGACGAAAAGTGATGTGTCATGGCAGATCCACCGAACCCCGCTCGGTCTCTTTTTGTTTATGATCATAGGTTTTATTGGCGGAATGTTCGGTATGGGTGCAGGCTGGGCGAATGTTCCTGTTTTTAACATGCTCATGGGTGTTCCATTGAAAGTCGCGGTTGCGACAAGCGGCCTTGTTCTCTCAATTAATGGCGCTGCCGCCGCCTGGGTCTACATCTTCAAGGGAGCGGTTGTGCCGCTCATAGCAGTTCCGGCAATCGGCGGAATTATGCTGGGCTCAAAAATCGGCGCTAAACTGCTCACCAAGGTGAATACAAGGTCGGTACGAATGATTGTCATTATCATGCTGGTTGTGGCAGGCTTACGTTCACTGTTAAAAGGTTTTGGAATATGAGCGATAAAGAGAGAAACACACACAATATTGACAAGGTTCAACTTGTCTATGCCCGAGTACTTGAAATGGTCTCACATGTCGGAATTGCTTTTCTGGCAGCAGGCTATATTGTTTATGTCTTGCAGTTGCTTCCGGTTTCCGTACCGATTGATGCCATCGCCGGGAACTGGCACCTCAAGGCTTCTGAAATGCAGCAAAAACTTCATACCCCGGCAGGATGGTCAATTTTAAGCAGTCCTGCAGCACTTCTTCAGGGGGATGTTGTCAGTTATTTGTCGATTTATTATCTCGCTATGGCGACAGTTGTCTGTCTTGCATTTGCAAGTGTAATCTTTTATCGTGAAAAAAATTACCTCTACACCACAATTGCTCTATTACAGGTCGTAGTGCTTCTGGTCGCAGCAAGTGGGCTTATTCACTAAATCCCGCTTTTTATTGATTGATTTCATAATTAAATAGTTATATAGTAATTTTATCGAGCTTCATCGTTCTCTCTACGTGGCTACGACAATTTTATAGAACAGTACTTCCTTTTTCAGGAAGGCGTCATTGAGGATAATAACCATGTCTGATACCAAAAAACTTGCAATTATTGCATCCCAGGGAACACTTGACTGGGGATACCCTCCTTTCATTTTGGCTTCAACTGCTGCGGCCATGGATATGGAAGCTGTCATATTCTTTACTTTTTACGGTTTACCACTGCTTAAAAAGGAACTTGATGCCAAAGTTTCTCCTCACAGCAATCCGGCAATGCCGATGAAAATGCCATTTGGCAACAAGGAATTTCAGTCCGTTAACTGGCCGATTCCTAATGTCATTTCCGGTAACGTTCCTGGTTTCGACAACATGGCGACAATGTTGATGAAAGAAACATTCAAAAAGAAAGGAGTGGCTACTATTGAAGAACTTCGGAGCATGTGTCAGGAGTTCGGTGTTCGTTTTATTGCCTGCCAGATGACTATGGAGGTTTTTGGCTTTGAAAAAGAGGAATTCATTGAAGGAGTTGAATATGGTGGAGCTGCAACCTTTCTTGAATATGCAGCTGACGCCAATATTTCACTTTTTATTTGACACAAAAACTTCCCTGCTATGGTGAGTTACAGAGAGCTTGTTCAGAACTGTTTCCCTGCTGTTCAAGAGATTATGCCTTGGGATCTCGTCGCACGTATGGAAGAGAATCTAGATCTTCTGATTGTTGATGTGCGTGAACCCTATGAATTTGATGCCCTGCATATAAAAGGTTCGATCAATGTTCCAAGGGGTATTCTGGAATCTGCCTGTGAGTGGGATTACGAGGATACCGTGCCTGAATTGGTGAAAGCCAGAACTCGCGAAATCGTCGTGGTTTGCCGTTCCGGTCACCGCAGTGTTCTTGCGGTTCATACCATGCACTTGCTTGGTTATGAACAGGCCATATCTCTACGGACAGGCTTGAGGGGGTGGAACGATTATGAAGAACCCCTCTGGAACAGTGCCGGTACCGTGGTCGAAACGGCTTATGCGGATGAATATTTTACCGTAAAGCTGCGGCCAGATCAGAAAACCCCGAAGGCTTAGCGGGCGTCAAAAGATTTAATACAAAAATAATCAGGAGATATTAATGAGTGACATGGCAAGTAATATGGAGTTGAATTGTGAAGGTTTAAATTGCCCTTTGCCGATTCTGAAGACAAAAAAAGCTATTGATTCGCTGAACAGCGGCGAGATACTGAAAATGACCGCGACTGATCCCGGTTCCGTCAATGATATGGCATCATGGGCAAAGCGTACTGGTCATGAACTCGTTGCTCATACCGAGGCCTCAAATGTTCATACTTTTTTTATCAGGAAGAAGTAAATCTTCCTGGTGCTGTCAGGCTCTTTTCTGGATTTTCTGTGCATGTTGAAGAGCTGAAGGTTAACAATAGCCCTTTGTTCTGTCAAGGCAGGAAGGAGATACAATGGATTTGGTAAACTTGCCTCGTCTGATGATATCGGCAGCACATAAGAGTGCAGGCAAGACAACGATCAGTCTTGGGATATTAGCATCTCTTGCCTCTCGGGGCGTGCCCATCAGGAGTTTCAAGAAAGGTCCGGACTACATCGATCCTATGTGGCATCGGCTGGCCAGTGGAAGCGAGTGCTACAATCTTGATCCCTACATTATGGGAAGATACGGATGTATTGGATCGTTTCAGAGAAATAGTGGTATGGAGAGTAAAAGCATCGCTTTGATTGAAGGCAATCATGGCTTGCATGATGGTTTTTCCCTTGATGGTTCTGACAGCACAGCAGGACTTGCTCAAATGCTACAGGCGCCGGTATTGCTGGTGGTAGACAGCAGAAAAACAAACAGGGGGATCGCCGCGCTGGTTATGGGCATGCAGGCGATGCCTCCGAACGTGAAGATTGCGGGTGTACTCTTAAATCAGGTAAGCAGTTCACGGCAGGCAGACAAACAGAAACAGGCAATTGAGCATTATTGCAAGGTGCCGGTGCTTGGAGAGATCCCTTATGACAAAGAGCTGGTTATTCCTGAGCGGCATCTTGGGCTGACAACAGTCGCAGAAACATCTGATGCGGTTCAGTTCATTCAGGGTGCGGCTGAGCGAGTAGACCATTATTGTGATATGGAAGCAATCCATTCTCTCTTTTATCAGGCTCCCCCGATGCCTATGCAGAGAATTGCGAGTTTTGGAAAGGGCATTTCAGGAAGAGCAAGGATCGGTGTGTTCAGAGATGCAGCATTCTGTTTTTACTATCCTGACAACCTGAACTCCTTGAGGAACAACGGAGCAGAGCTTGTGTTCATCAATGCTCTTCAGGAGATTTCTTTACCTGATGTTGACGCACTCTATCTTGGTGGCGGATTTCCAGAATCGTTTTTTGATGTGTTGAGTGCCAACAGGGGACTCGTGAAAGAGGTGCAGGAGAGGGTTGAGGCAGGTATGCCGCTTTATGCTGAATGCGGCGGCTTGATTTACCTTTGCCGGAATGCCACTTATGGAACGAAAAAATATCCTCTTGCTGGTATTCTGCCTTTTGATATCGGTTTTGAGCATTATCCGGCAGGGCATGGATACGTTGATCTCAAGAGTACAACTGACTCTCCCTGGTTTCGAAAGGGTGACCAGATAAGGGCGCATGAGTTTCATTATGCAAGGCCGATTACTCCGACCACAGGGTGTTCCTGCCAGTTTGACGTTATCCGGGGAAACGGAATAACCGGAAAAAGTGACGGTGTGCTTTATCGTAACCTTTTTGCCTCTTTTGCGCACCTGCATGCTGTCGGTAATCCAGGGTGGGCTGAAACGTTTGTCTCTTTGGCTGAGGAATTCAAAATCCGTGGCCATAGAGAGCGTGTATAGCTTTTACGTGCATTCGCAAAAAGTGAAATGCAGAAAATGAACTTGGTATATTTTCTTGGACAGGGCGAGAAAAGCTTCTTCTCCGTTTATACTGAGGGAGGACAACCAAATGTCCTTTTAATTTCTCTTTTTAGGACTTCCTGCTAAATATTTGCATCAGCCGTGACCCGGATTTTTGTTTCAGCTCACTTTTGATCGGAAGCCCTTCCTTTTCCCAACGGACAATTCCTTGTTGCATATTGACAGCTTGCGTGTATCCATGGTTCATCAGGAAGCGAGTCGCCATAAAGCTGCGATTTCCACTATGACAAGCGACAATTACCTTACGGTCAAGAGGTATTTCCTGAAATCGCTTTTGTAAATCGCGGAGAGGAATCTGCATGATATTGGAAACATCAAACGATTTTTTTGCAACTTCGTTGGACTCACGAACATCAACAAGCAACGCCCCTTTTTGAATCAGTGCAAGGGCGTTAGTGGGGCTGACTTCATGCGTATTGTTCATAGTAAATTTTATTATAAGTGGTTAACATATTTTAGTCCATCCTGCTCAGGCTAACGTTTTTTGTCTCAGACTTTATTTTCAAATACCAAAGCCGAGGTTGAGCGTTAGTTGTAATTCATTTAAACGGCGTCCAGTTGTAATTGTGCCTCCCTGTATTCCTTGTCGGCTCCGTTCAGAATAAAAATCTCTTGGATATGATATGACTTTTTTTGTAATATACCAATACGGGGTATAGGTATATTACATTTTAAAATAATACGACCATGGAAACAACTGCGGATTCAATGAAAGATGTGATTCTGAGGCTAAAAAGGGTGGCAGGTCAGGTTGAGGGATTGACAAGGATGATTGAGCGGGAAGAAGAGTGTTCCCGGATTATTACCCAGTTCCAGGCGGCAAAAGCGGCTCTTGACAATACTTTTTCGCTTGTACTCCAGCGCAACCTCCAGCAGTGTCTGAATCGTGATGACTTAAAAAGTGTAGAAAAGATTTTAAAACTTATTTCAAAACACTAACAGTCATGAAGGTATATAAAGCATTGATCGCGTTTTGTGTTGCGGGTGCTCTCAGCTCACCGCTACAGGCAACAGCCAGAGATACAACAATAAAACTCTCTCTCTCCGAGGCACTTTCGATGGCTCGTGAAAACAATTACACCATCAAGGCGGCCCGCAGCAAGGTTGATCAGGCTGAGGCGAGGATTGTTCAGAGCCGTCAGTCATACCTTCCGAAAGTTACGCTCTCGGAGACACTGATGGTGACCAATGATCCCGGTGCAGCTCTTGTTTTCAAACTGCAGCAGAAAAGTTTGCTGAACTCCGATTTTGAAGCATACAAGATGACTCATCCTGATGTCATTAACGACTTCAATACCTCAATTCAGGTTATGCAGCCGGTCTACAATGCCGATGCCGCCATTGGCAGGCGGTTGGCTGTTACGTCCAAAAAAGCCCAGGAACTTATGACCGTCAGAACCGGGGAGTCTGTCGGACTGCAGGTCACCAGAGTCTATTACGGTCTTATTCTTGCAAAAAAGAATATTGATGCCGTCGAACAGTCCATCCGAACCATGCAGTCGCACAGTAGTGAAGCCGCCAGAGGCTACAGCGCCGGTTTGCTGCCCAAGTCAGACAAGCTCTCGACCGATGTAAGGCTTTCCGAGTTGCTTGAGCAGAAAATGATGCTGCTTGACGAGATAAAAAATGCAACGGATGCACTGAAAGTGATGCTGCGTCTTGATTCCGGTGTGACTCTTGTTCCAACCGGAGATCTTGTCATTGACACTCTCTTGCCTGCGGAAAGTGATAAAGCAGTCTCGGAGAACCGCGCCGATCTCAAAGCGCTCGAAACCTGGCGTCATGTTGCAATTTTACAGGAAGATATGATTCGTGCATCGAAACGCCCCCGCTTGAATGCGTTTCTGCAGACCAACCTGCACAGCAATAATATCTTCAGTGGAGGTTCAAGCTGGGTGCTTGGCATGAATATGCAGTGGAATATTTACGATGGGATGGCTACAGCAGGTCGTATTCAGGAGGCCAAAGCGCAGGAGCGTGAGGCAATGTACAATTATGATGCGGCAAAAAGTGGCAGTATTGCTGAAATTGAAAAGTCGAAGCGTTTGCTGAAAACCGCGAGGGCAAGAATAGACGTTGCGCAGAAATCACTTGAAGATGCTAAGGTAAGTCTTGATTATATCGGAGCACAGTTCAAGACCGGTATGGCTATGACCTTTGAGCTTTTGATGCGCGAGCAGGCTCATACATACGCAAAAATAAGGCTGAATCAGGCGAAATATGACTATTGCATGGCAAAAAGCGAACTGGCTTACTACAGGGGAGACTAAACTAAAAATATCTAAAGGAGAACTTGTGGTGGAAAAGTATAACCCTGTGCTTAGTGAAGGATTAACCGTAATAAAGAGTCCGAATGTGACTGAGGAGGTTCAGAACCAATGAACGAAGGTATTGCCGGTAAACTTGCAAAACAGTTTATCAATTCAAAGATAACTCCGCTTCTTATGGTGGCCTCTCTTCTTGTGGGTATCATGGCAACCTTTATGACACCGCGTGAAGAAGAGCCTCAGATTGTGGTGCCGATGGTTGATCTTTATATCCCCTTCCCAGGAGCAGCTCCCGCAGAGGTGGAAGCCCGAGTGGCCAAGCCGATTGAGAGAACCCTGACTGAAATTCCGGGGGTGGATTATGTCTATTCCACCTCAATGCCTGACGTTGCCCTCGTAACTGTTCGCTTCAAAGTAGGTGAGGATGCAGAGCGCAGTATGGTCAAGCTCTGGTCTACCCTGATGAAAAATATGGACAAGATGCCTTCTGGAGTCCAGTTTCCGCTGATGAAAAAGGTCTCTATAGACGATGTTCCAGTGCTTAATCTCACCTTCTGGAGCAAGACGAAGAATCCATACCAGCTTCGTCAGAGTGCGGCAGCGGTGGCTGAAGAACTGAAAAAAATCAACAACATCGGTGATGTAGAGATAAAGGGCGGATTGAAGCGCCAGATAAAAATTGAACTCAACAAGGCGAAACTTCAGCAGTTCAATGTCAGCCCGATGCAGATTGCCCGTCAGATTCAGCAGGGCAACAGCCAGATGACTTCCGGTGATTTCAAACAGATGAACCAGGAGATCGTTGTCCGCTCGGGGAAATTTCTTGAAAGCGCCGAAGAGGTCTCCAATATCGTTGTTGGTATCTATGGGGCTTCTCCGGTCTATCTGCGTGATGTTGCAACAATTGTTGATGGCCCTGAAGAGGTCAATAACTACAATTTTTTCGGATGGGCGGCGGCAGCCCCGAACGGTTCTGTGGCAGGAGAGTATCCAGCGGTGACGCTGACTGTTGCGAAGCGGAAAGGCGGCGATGCCTCGGTACTTGCCGACAAGGTTATGTCGAAGGTAGAAGGGCTCAGGAAGACGGTTATCCCTTCAGGCATAACCGTGACTGAAACGCGGAACTATGGAGCAACGGCTTCCGAAAAGGTCTTTACCCTTCTTGAGCACCTGCTCATGGCGGTTGTGGCGGTAACGGTTGTTGTCGGTTTTTTCCTTGGCTGGCGCGGCGCGCTTGTTGTTCTGGCATCGGTGCCGATCACCTTTGCCCTTACACTCCTGATCTACTACCTTCTTGATTATTCGCTCAACAGGGTGACTCTCTTTGCCCTGATATTTGTTACCGGTATTGTTGTTGATGACTCGATTATCATTGCCGAAAACATTCACAGGCACTTTGCCATGAAACGGCAGCCGAAGCTTCAGGCCGCCATTACCGCCATCAATGAAGTGGGTAATCCAACTATTCTGGCAACCTTTACGGTTATTGCTGCAGTGCTTCCGATGGTGTTTGTTTCGGGCCTGATGGGCCCCTATATGAGCCCTATGCCGATAGGCGCCACGCTTGCCATGATCTTTTCGCTGCTCGTTGCACTGATCGCAACCCCATGGCTCTCCTATCGTCTTCTGAAAACTGAAGAGGGTCATCATGAAGAGTACGACATTACCAAAACGGGCTACTACAAGCTCTTTAACAACATCCTCTCGCCGTTCATCGAGAGCAGCTTCAAACGATGGGTTGCTTTTGGTGTGGTAGCCTTGATGCTGCTCGGTGCAATTGCACTGGTGCCACTGAAGGCCGTACAGATGAAAATGCTTCCGTTTGACAACAAGAACGAGTTTCAGGTCATTCTGGATATGCCCGAAGGTACCTCGCTTGAGCAGACAGCCAGAGCAGCCAAGGAGGTTGCCGCATATTTGAAAACCATTCCGGAGGTCAGCAGTTACCAGTACTATGTTGGTACCAATGCTCCGATTAATTTCAATGGTCTTGTACGCCACTACTATCTCCGACAGAAGGCGAATATGGCTGATATCCAGGTTAATCTTGTGCATAAAGGCGAACGTAAAGCACAGAGCCACGATATTGCCAAACGTGTGAGACCCGGCGTTCAGTTGATTGCACAGCGTTATAATGGGAATGCCAAGATTGTCGAGATTCCGCCCGGGCCTCCTGTTATGTCTACGCTTGTTGCTGAAATTTACGGGCCATCACAGAGTGAACAGATTGCCCTTGCAAAACAGGTAAAACAAGTATTTAAAGAAACTCCAGGCGTTGTTGATATTGATTGGCTGGTTGAAGCCGATCAGAAGGTTTACAATCTGGTGGTCAACAAAGAACGAGCTGCGTTCAGGGGAGTCAGTGCCGAGCAGATTGCCCAGACGCTGCGTATGTCGCTTGCCGGCATGGATGTCGGGCTGATTCATACAGCAAATGAGCTTGATCCTGTAACTATTCAGGTTCGCTTGCCCCAGTCTGACAGAACATCGCTGCATGATCTTTCCGGTATTTTTGTGCAGTCACAGGGTATGGGAACTCTGACAACTCGTCTGCGTGCCGGTGAAATGATTCCACTGTCTGAACTTGTGACGGTTGAGGAAAAAATTCAGGATAAAAGCATTTACCACAAGGATCTTCGCAGAGTGGTTTATGTGACTGCGGATGTTGCCGGAGCGACCGAAAGCCCGGTCTATGCAATGCTTGATATGGATAAAAAGATCCAGAAGCTCAAGGTTCCCGGCGGATACTCCGTCAATCCGCTCTATACGGCAAATCCAATGTCAGAGGACAAGCCCTCTATGAAGTGGGATGGTGAGTGGCAGATTACCTTCGAGGTGTTCAGGGATCTTGGTACGGCGTTTGCCGTGGTTCTTGTTATCATCTACCTCCTGATTATCGGTTGGTTCCAGTCCTTCAAGACTCCGCTGATCATGATGATTGCCATTCCGTTGAGCCTTGTCGGCATTATTCCTGGCCACTGGCTGCATGGAGCCTTCTTTACCGCAACAAGCATGATCGGCATGATTGCGCTTGCGGGCATTATGGTGCGTAACTCGGTACTTCTTATTGATTTCATTCAGATTCGCAGAGCTGAGGGAGCTGATCTCAAGCAGGCGGTCATTGAGTCTGCCGCAGTAAGAACACGCCCGATTATTCTGACATCAGGGGCTGTTGTTATTGGTTCTGTGGTGATGCTTTTTGATCCGATTTTTCAGGGACTTGCCATCTCGCTGATCTGGGGCGGTGTGCTTTCAACCATTCTGACACTCGTTGTCGTGCCGCTTGTCTATTATATGGCGGAAAAGAACTCGAAAGTAATTCGAAAGGAGAAGAGTTTATGAATGACATCTGGAACAGTCCGGATAAATTTAATCGCGAAGCTTCGAAATGGGATGAAAATCCTCAACGCCGAGCGCTTGCACTGAGCGTTTCACAGGCAATCATAACCACAATAAAACCCGAAAAAAACATGAATGCCCTGGAGTTCGGTTGCGGCACAGGGTTGGTTACCCTTGAAATCGCTCCGCTGGTGAAGAAGATATCTGCTGTTGATACATCTATTGAGATGCTCGCGGTGCTTCAGGATAAAATCAATGCATCAGGAATAACCAATATCGAAACGCGCAGCCTGAATCTCTCATCATCTTCCGAAAGTGATTTTCCCGAAAAGAGCTTTGATCTGATTTACAGCAGTATGACTCTTCACCATATTGATGATACCGCCGGTTTTTTAAACCGCATATCCATTCTCCTTTCTCCTGGCGGCATTCTCACTATAGCGGATCTTGACCTGGAAGATGGCATGTTTCATGATGACCCTCTTGAAAAGGTTCATCATGGGTTTGAGCGCAGAGAACTTGCTGCGCTGTTTTACGATGCTGGACTGCAGGCGCTATCATTTGAAACCATTTACACCATAAACAAAACGAACCGATCAGGCGCAACCGCAGCATATCCTGTTTTTTTGTCCGTTGCGTCAAGGTTGTCGGTGTAGTCCTCGGTCACGCATTCAAGTGAACGGTCAACAGTTGAGTAATTCTCCGGCTCAATCGAACAAGATTAGAGCATCATTCAGAACCATTGAAAACCTGGAGTATCTATGGCAAAGGTTGTTGTTTTAGGGGCTGGGGTTTCAGGCCACACTGCCGCTTCGTTTCTCAAAAAGAAGCTCGGCAAACATCATGAGGTGGTTGTTGTTACCCCGAACAGTTACTATCAGTGGATTCCATCAAACATCTGGGTTGGTGTCGGTCAGATGACTATTGATGATGTCCGCTTTGAACTGAAAAAAGTCTATAACCGATGGGGCATTATCCTGAAACAGGCCAAAGCTGTTGAAATCCATCCTGAAGGAGACGCGGAAATTCATAAAGGGTATGTGACGATTGAGTATACCGATGGGGTACGGAACGGACAGACCGAGAAAGTTGACTATGATTATCTTGTCAACGCAACCGGCCCAAAGCTTAATTTCGAGGCAACAGAGGGTCTTGGCCCCGATAAAAACAGCTTCTCGGTTTGTACTTACAGTCATGCCGCCCATGCTTGGGAACATCTTCAGGACAATATCAAAAAAATGCAGGCCGGTCATAAGCAGCGTATCTTGATTGGTACTGGTCATGCCATGGCGACCTGTCAGGGTGCGGCTTTTGAATACATTCTGAATGTTGCCTGGGAGATCTCAAAACGCGGTCTGAGCGATAAAGCGCAGATTACCTGGCTGTCCAATGAGTATGAGTTGGGCGATTTCGGAATGGCTGGCGCTTTTATTAACAGAGGCGGCTATTACACACCGACGAAGGTCTTCACAGAATCTCTCATGGCAGAATACGGTATAAACTGGATAAGACGAGCTGGCGTCCATAAGGTTGAACCCGGTAAAGCACATTATGAGACGCTCGCTGGTGAAGAGTTGATGCAGGAGTTTGATTTTGCCATGCTTATTCCCTCATTTTCAGGAGTTGGTCTGACAGCCTACGATAAGAGCGGAGTCGAGATTACTGAAAAGATGTTTGCGCCAAACAAGTTCATGAAGGTTGATGCAAATTATGAAGCAAAACCCTTTGATGAATGGCTTGCTGCTGACTGGCCATCTCTTTACCAGAATCCGCTCTACAAGAATATCTATGCGCCAGGTATAGCTTTTGCCCCTCCGCATCCGATTTCCAAGCCAATGGCAAGCCCGAGCGGTAGGCAGATATTTCCGACAGCACCACGCACCGGTATGCCGGCAGGTGTCATGGGTAAAATTGTAGCGCTTAATATTTCGGAACAAATTCAGGGGGCCAAAGAGCATCGCCATAAAGCCTCGATGAGCAAAATGGGTGCGGCATGCGTTGTATCGGCTGGTTTTGGTTCATTAGATGGGCTCGGTGCATCAATGACACTCTTCCCTGTTGTTCCTGACTGGAACAAATATCCTGAATGGGGCCGTGATATGAACTACTCTCTCGGAGAGGCTGGTCTGGCAGGGCACTGGCTGAAAGTTATTCTTCACTACCTCTTTTTCCATAAAGCAAAGGGCTACCCTTTCTGGTGGTTAATTCCAGAATAACTTTTAATTTAATAATAATCTCAAACCTGAATAACTATGGGCACCAATAAAGTCAAGGCATATTACGACGAAGCTTATCCTCCGGTACCGTCAAAAAGCACCCTCTATTGGAGGAAAAATCTGTTATGGCAGCTCGTTAGATTCGTCGTGTTAAATGTCAAGATTATGAGAATTGTCGTTGGAGGACACTCCTGAAAAACATTAAGGCTTGATCCTCAACGCATGTACAAAGCAACCTGAATTCCATGCAAAAGTTGCTTTGTACATCTCTTTTATCCAAGTAAAATGTCATTCACCAGTCAAGACTTGCACGAGCTGTTTTTCCTGGGTTTTTCATTGCTGCAACAACTTCCGCATGTCGAAATATTCAGTATGGTATAGAGTGGACAAAACCCTATAAACGAGGTCAGAATAGGCACGACTCCAACAACTCCCCACCACGAATGATTGATGAGTCCGGCAATGATGATTGCCACCCCGATAACTATCCGGATTATTTTATCTATTTGCCCTACATTTTTTTGCATTGGTTTTCAGTGTTTAAAGGTGAGTTCGATTTGGGGATAAAAAAACATTTATTATAACAATAATACAATTTCACTTACTGTTAAACAATGAAAATGTAGTGGAGCACTTTTGACAAGTAATTTGCTTCTAAAGACTATACAATTTCTATATCGGTACTATATTTAATAGCTTACTATCACTGATTTATATAAATAGCTTATCAAATAATTACAAATAATATAAAACGGAATTATTCACAATCGTTACCTGAAAAGCATAGAGCACACCCGATAGTGATTGTTAAAAATATCTGAAATTTATCGGATAAAATCTGCTTTATATAATAGTGCTAATACCTAATAAGTTATTTTTATTAGATGGCTTATTCGATGAAGTGTGATAAAATCTTATAAATTGCTTTAATCAATAAATTGGTCTTGCATTGATTATTTAATTACATTTGATGGAGCTAAACAAATATGAAATTTTTTTTTCTTATTAATTTATTGATCTCTTTAGCTATGAAACGATTATTGTTGATAATGACCATGGGGTTGTGCTTCGATTCTGTAGCACAAGCAGCAACAAGCACTCAAGATGGTAAAGCTATCTTTGACAAGAACTGCAGTGTCTGCCATTCCGTTATGCCACCGCCCAAAAACGCACCACCGATTACTCCTCTCGCTTCTCGATACCATCAGAGATTCAAAACAAAAAAAGATGGTGTTAATTACCTTGTTGCATACCTGAAATCACCAAACAAGGATAAAGCGATTGATCCTCAAGCCATTACCAGATTCGGCCTTATGCCTGCCCTGGTTCTACCGGATGCAGAATTGAGAACCGTAGCTGAATGGGTATGGGATCAATACAATCCTAATATGGGTATGGGACGGGGTATGGGCATGGGCCGAGGCCAGGGAATGAATCAGTAATACACAGGTTACTGGCACACTCTTGATGCTGTGAGCAGATTATTGTTTATCACTATAGCCGTGCTGTTCAGTCCTGTAATAACCGCAGCGACAACCATTGAACAGCACGCAAGCTTTGACCATAGCAGGCTTAGTGCTTCAGTGCAGTGCATAAGATGCCATCAGCGTGACCAGCCGGATGACAATCGGCATCGCCAGTCGCAGGCCAACTGCTCTACATGCCACGATACCAAGCAATGGAAACCAACAATCACTGAACCATGAAAAAATCATTCAGTTGGCGGGTTTTTATAAGCTTCGGGCTTTTCATCGCGTTACTCATGATGCTGGTTTCAGGAGTGATCCTTTATATATCTCCTCCCGGAAGGGTTGCCAACTGGACAGACTGGCGAATGATCGGTCTGACAAAAAGGGGATGGCAGAACCAGCACATTATTTTTGGGTTTTCCTTTTTAATCCTCTCTCTGTTTCATCTGTTTTTTATCAACTGGAAAGCTTTCCTTTCCTACCTGAAATCAAAGACCAGCGAAGGCCTGAAAAGCCCTGGAGAACTGCTCACCATCATAATGCTTTCCTTTTTGTTCGTCATAGGGACATTTCGTCATAGGGACATACTATGGTATTCAGCCCTTCTCGGCAGTCATCAAGTTTGGCGATGCAATTTCCAGTTCATGGGAACGTCAGGAAAAGCAAGCTCCGGTTCCACATGCAGAACTTATGACACTTACGCAACTTGCAGAGCAACCAGGGCTTGGTGGAGATCCCGCCGCCTTAAAAACCAAGCTGGAAAAAGCGGGATTAAATGTTACTTCTCAGGATCAGACTCTGGCTGAAATAGCAACCTTAAATGGAAAGACAGCCGAAGAAGTCTATGAATTTATAGCTCCGACAAAAACTGAAAAGCATAAAATACAGGGGCAGGGTTTCGGGAAAAAAACGTTGCAGGAAATAGCCGACGAGGGTGGGGTTTCATCCACATCACTGCAGCTTGCCCTTCGGCAGAAAGGCATTGACGCAAAACTCGACTCGCCGCTAAAATCTATCGCAGAAAACAACAAGATCGAAATGAGCGAGCTGCGAAAAATACTGGAGACAATGATCAGTCGGTAAGTTTTGATTGAGATAGCCGCAACCCTGTTAAGATTTAATCTCTTAGGGTTGAATTCCCCGCCACTTGCGGGGAAATTTGTCTAAAACCAGATATCCCGTTGTTTGCGGCGGCGGGCATCATTTATGAGGAACAGAGTAGCTCCAAACATCCGAAACTGGGTGACCTATGCCTGGAAAAAATACCCGAATCCGTTACCAGTGCCAAAAAATGAAATATTTTTTATCAGAATTTGAAAAATTGCAAACAAGTTGTTAATTACATAACTGTATAATCTCTTTATTGTATGCTCAGCAAGTTTTTGGGATCGTTGCGGCATGACCGGGATGTCCAATTCTTTATTCATGGGTGCAGTTGCCCTTGTAAGGTTTTTTTTATTAAAGTTTTAAAAAAATTATCTCATATAATCTTGATAGTAATTTAAAGGAGCAAATTATGGCAATTGAAGTCAATGGTACCCGTTATGAAACAGATGAGAACGGATATCTTGTTAATCTTGAAGACTGGACAGAGGATATTGCGAAGGTATTGGCAGCGGGAGAAGAGATCGAAATGACTCAGGCGCATTGGGATATGATCAATTTCCTCAGAGGATATTATGATGAATATCAGATTGCTCCGGCCGTAAAGGTACTTACCAAGGCCATTGCCACAGAGAAGGACATGGATAAAAAAACAGCATCCGAATTTCTTTATGGGCTTTTTCCAAAAGGGCCAGGTTTGCAGGCATGCAAAATTGCCGGACTGCCGAAACCTACGGGTTGCGTTTAATGGATGGAAAGAGGTTTGCTGATCCCAATTTACTGTGAATCAAAGGAGGTAATAATGGAAGGCGCTCAAAAGGCAGCTTCAGATGAAGTAATACATGGCAAAGATGGTGGGAACGGGAAGTTCTTGAATCCTACCCCTATGCTCGATGAACTGGAAAAAGGTCCATGGCCAAGTTTTATTTCCGGGTTCAAGGAACTTGCCGAAAGAACGGAAAAGCCCATGTTGCGTGGGGTTATGGATCAGCTTGAGTATTCGTACAATACCAAAATGGGGTATTGGAAAGGTGGTCTGGTAACGGTCGACGGTTATGGCGCTGGTGTTATCACGCGCTATTCAATGATAAAAGACAAGTTCCCTGAAGCTACTGAATTTCACACGATGCGAATTCAGCCAGCTCCGGGGCTTCACTACAATACCGAGATGCTTCGGGGGCTTTGTGATACCTGGGAAAAGTACGGCAGCGGCATCATTACCCTGCATGGCCAGACCGGTGACATTATGCTGCAAGGCATTGAACAGGATAAAGTTCAGGAGTGTTTTGATGAACTTAACCAGGCAGGCTGGGATCTCGGCGGCGCTGGTGCAGGGATGCGCACAGCGGTCTCCTGTATCGGACCTGGTCGTTGCGAGAATGCCTGCTACGATGATCTCAAGGCTCATCTCAAGCTGCTCAAACATTTTGTGGGACCACTGCATCGTCCCGAGTGGAACTATAAAATCAAACTGAAATTTTCAGGATGTCCGAATGATTGCACCAATGCCATCATGCGTTCCGATCTGGCCGTTATAGGCACATGGAAGGATGCAATCCAGATTGAACCTGAAGAGGTAACAGCATGGGTAGAAGCGAACGGGATGGACGCTGCGGTGAACCAGGTGATCAATCTGTGCCCGACGAAGGCTATATCACTGAAAAATGGTGAGATGGTTATTGACAGCAGGGATTGCGTACGCTGCATGCACTGCCTGAACGTTATGCCCAAGGCGCTTTCTCCTGGCAAGGAGCGGGGAATCTCCCTCCTGATGGGTGGCAAGAACACCCTGAAAGTCGGTGTCAATATGGGTTCGCTGATTGTGCCGTTCATGAAGATGGAGAGTGACGAGGATATGGAGGAGTTTATCGAACTGGTTGAGGAAATTATCGACTGGTGGGATGACAACGGACTTGATCACGAACGTATCGGTGAAACCATCGAGCGTGTTGGCTTGAAGCTTTTCCTTGAGGGAGTAGGCCTTGAAGCAAACATCAATATGGTGACAAGGCCTCGTGACAATCCTTATTTCAAGGCAAGGTACTGAGCCCGTTGAGCGGCAGATTCTATTGATCGAATTCAACTCTCTCAATGAGACTGAAACAAACCTCAGGAGAAAGGCAAAATTTAAGGAATTAACTATATGAGCAGTCCTGAAAAAAAGTGGAAAACCGTTGAGTCGGGGCCTCACAGCTACGAGGAGGCCTTGCATCCGGTTGTAAGAAAGAACTATGGGAAGTGGAAATACCACGAGATTCCCAAGCCGGGTGTTCTGAAGCATGTCGCACAAAGTGGCGATGCAATCTACACGGTCCGGGCAGGTACTCCCCGTCAGGATACGGTTGATATGCTGAGACGGCTTTGTGATGTCGCAGACAAGTACAGCGATGGTTATCTTCGGTTTACGGTACGCAACAACGTTGAGTTTCTGACTCCCAACGAAGCAAATGTAGAACCGATGATCCGCGAGCTCGAGGAAATGGGCTTTCCTGTCGGTGGAACAGGGATGTGTGTCTCTTCCGTGTCCCATACCCAGGGGTGGCTTCATTGTGATATTCCGGCGACGGATGCTTCAGGAGTTGTCAAGTCAATGATGGACACTGTGTATAATGAGTTCAAGGGGATGCAGATGCCGAACAAGGTCAGGCTCTCGACATCCTGCTGCGCCATTAATTGTGGCGGCCAGGCCGATATCGCTGTGGTTGTCAAACACACCCGACCCCCAAGAATCAATCACGATCACCTCGCCACAATATGTGAATTACCGAAGGCGGTTGCACGTTGTCCTGTTGCGGCTATCAGGCCGACGGTGATCAATGGCAAGAAATCGCTCATGGTCGATGAGGAAAAATGTATCTGTTGC
This sequence comes from uncultured Chlorobiaceae bacterium, assembly GCA_903843305.1. GTDB lineage: Bacteria > Bacteroidota > Chlorobiia > Chlorobiales > Chlorobiaceae > Chlorobium. Next base: position 61,459 of record CAIMPI010000027.1, on the reverse strand, counting down.
GGCGCCTGTTTTGGCGCTTGTCCGGCAATGGAAATCAACCATCCAGAGCATTCAAAATTTGCGATCTGGGTTGGCGGCAAGAACAGCAACGCCCGTTCAAAACCATCAACCATGAGTATCGTTGCCCACAATCTGCCTAACAATCCGCCAAGATGGCCTGAGGTCACCGAGGTGATCGGCAAGATCCTTACCGCATATAAAGAGGGTGGACGTCCCTGGGAACGAGTCGGGGAGTGGATTAACCGGATTGGATGGAAGCGCTTTTTTGAAGAAACAGGACTTACTTTTGATGATGACATGATTGACAGTTACCGTCATGCAAGAACCACATTCAATCAGTCTGCTCATGTCCGCTTTTAGACTTACAGGAGATAATTCATGAAGGTAGAATCCAATCCAGTCCTTGATTTTGCGACATCTTATGTGTTCCCCCCATACAGTGAAATGAAGGGAACCGATAAAATTGTCGCATTTGGAGATCATAGTCACAAGTGTCCGGTGTATGTCAGCCAGCTTCCGCCATGTTCAGCGGAATGTCCGGCCGGGGAAAATATTCGGGGCTATCAGCGGCTGCTGAACGGCATCGACAAGTCCGATAATGCATGGAAATCAGCATGGGAGACGATTGTTGATGCAAATCCCTTTCCTGCCGTTATGGGCCGGATATGTCCTCATCCCTGCCAGAGCGCATGCAATCGCCAGTACCACGATGAAAGTGTGGCCATTAATGCCGTTGAACAGGCGATTGGCAATTACGGCATTGACGCAGGCCTGCAACTGCCCGGAGCAGGGCCTGATACCGGCAAGAGAGTTGCTGTTATCGGAGGCGGTCCTGCAGGACTTTCCGCAGCATACCAGCTTCGTCGAAAAGGTCATGCCGTAACGATTTACGATACTAATGAAAAATTGGGAGGCATGGTGCTCTATGGTATCATGGGCTACAGGGTCGACCGTAAAATTCTTGACACTGAAATTCAGCGCATTATCAACCTTGGCGTTGAAACAAAAATGGGAGTCCGTGTTGGAACGGATATCTCCCTTGAGCAACTGGATCAAGAGTACGACGCGATTTTTATTGCTCCCGGGGCACAGGTTGGTCGTTCTCTTCCGGTACCGGGTTCCGCAGGCACTCCAGGTGTAACCAACGCCATTGATTTCCTGAGAAACTACGAAGTCCAGGGCGATGATATAGCCATAGGGAAAAAAGTATTGATTATAGGCGATGGAAACGTCGCCATGGATGTTGCGCGACTTGCACTTCGGCTTGGTTCCCAGGCATCAGTTGTTGCCGGGGTTCCAAAGGAGGAGATGGCTTGTTTCCAGATAGAGTTTGATGATGCAGCCAGGGAAGGAACAACCATGCATTATATGGCCGGGGCGCTGGAAGTAATCAAAGGAAAAGATGGTGTTCAAGCTCTTCGCTGTGCCCGCATGGTGAAAAAAGTGAAGGGAGAAGAGGGCTGGAATTCGCCAATTCCCTTTTTCAGGTATAAAAATACCGAAGAAACTTTTGACATTGAGGCTGATATGGTTGTTGCTGCCATCGGGCAGACAGCCGACATGCGTGGTTTTGAAAGCGTTACCGCTGGCAGCCCATGGCTCAAGGTTGACAGATATTTTCGTTTGCCTGGCAAAGAAAAACTGTTCGGCGGTGGCGATGCCATAAAAGTCGATCTTATCACCACGGCAGTTGGTCATGGACGCAAGGCTGCAAATTCTATCGATGCTTTTCTTAAAGGGGAGTCTCTTCCTGAGCAGGGTTATCGGGAGATAACAAAAGTCCATAAGCAGGATGTGCTCTACTTTGCCCACTCGGAACAGGCAAAGCGCGAGACCATTGAGCTGGAAGAGGTGGTTGGTAACCACGACGAACTCCTTGTAGCGCTGACAGAAAGTGAAGCAAAGGCGGAGTCAGAGCGTTGTATGAGCTGCGGGCTTTGTTTCGACTGCAAACAGTGCGTCTCGTTCTGTCCCCAGGAAGCAGTTACGAGGTTCAGAGACAATCCGCCCGGTGAAGTGGTCTATACCAATTATTCCAAATGCGTCGGATGCCATCTTTGTTCACTGGTCTGCCCTTCAGGGTATATCCAGATGGGGATGGGTGAAGGCCTTTAGGCCCCGGGAAAAAAACCATGAAAACAAGGAGATAACAATCCATGTCAGAAGATGTCATAAATCAGGTTCAGGAGGCCATAGCATGCTCCAGAAAGTGGTCTGAAACAGGCTGGCCGGTTACTTTCGGACCCCGCAATACAGAGGTGTCGTCGCTCCAGCAGGCCCAGTCACTGCCGAAAAATTTTGTTTTTCGGCAGGAGGCGCTCAATTATTGGAACCAGGCGAAACTTACAGGAAATGATGCTGCTGATTCAGGCCAGAAGGCGCTGGATGCACTGAAAAACAGCAACGTTTTTGCCGCCGATAACGCGCTTTATTTTTGCCAGTTTATCGAAAAACCATTCGCTGAATATTCAAAAACATGGTTGCCGCTTTATGAGGAATTTAAAGAGAAGCGTGCAGGGGTTTGACCGCGCAGCAGAGTCTGTTTTTTCATAAACTTTTAACGAACGGATCGGCAGTGAAAATAGGAATTTTGCTCAAGGAGGGACCGTATAACCACCAGGCTTCTGATACGGCCTTCAAGTTTGCTGAAGCCGCCATCAAAAAAGGACATACGGTTGACGCAGTCTTTCTTTACAATGATGGTGTCACCAATGTGACAAAGCTTATGGACCCACCCCAGGACGACCGCAATATCGCCGCACGATGGAGTGAACTAAGTAATAAACATGGCGTAGAAATCCTTGCCTGCATAGCAGCCTCCAAACGTCGAGGGATCAATGATGATGTTCTGGTAGAGGGAAGCGCTATCACCGGCCTTGGAACCCTTACCGACATTGCCATCCGTAACGACCGACTGGTAACCTTTGGAGATTGAAGCATCTATGGAAAACGAAAATGTAAAGAAGATCATGCATGTGCTGCGCCATGCGCCGCACGGCACAATCTATACCTATGAGGGGCTGGAAATGATTCTGATTATGGCAGCCTACGAGCAGGATCTTTCGGTTGTCTTTATCGGCGACGGGGTCTATGCCCTTAAAAAAGGTCAGGATACCAGCGGTATCGGTATCAAGGGTTTTTCAAAGACCTTCATGGCGCTGGATGGTTATGATGTTGAAAAACTTTATGTCGACAGAGTCTCACTGGAAGAACGGGGTCTGACCGAAGACGATCTCATCGTGGATGTCGAAGTGCTTGACGCCGAAGAGACAGCCCTGCTGATGAAGGAACAGGATGTCATTATTCACCATTGACCGTAAGAACCATGTTGCATACTATCAATAAGTCTCCTTTTGAAAATAATACATTCGAGACCTGTATCAGGTTTCTGTTGCCGGGCAATCCCGTTCTCTTTATTGAAGACGGTGTCTATGCGGTTCAGAGCGGCAATAAATTTTCATCCACGATTGAGCGTGTTCTAAAGACCAATCCTGTTTTTGCACTGAGGCCCGATTTGGATGCGCGGGGCATTGGTGCTCTTGCTGAAGGTGTTGAAACTGTTGATTACGAAGGATTTGTCGGCCTTGTCGAAGAACATCAGGTGAACAGTTGGTTTTGAGTTGCTGACTGATGACAGAATTCTGAAATTGTTACTCAGTACGCTATGAAGACAAGATGGACAGATTTGCTGGAGGCCAACAAAAAAGCAATTCTTGAGCAATGGCTGGATTGTGCGCTTGCATTGTTTCCCGAAAAAATGGGTTACAGTACTCCGATTGCCATGGTGCTTTCCGGGGCGCTGGAAAAGATTCTTTCCTCCCTCAGAAAGAGTGAAAACGATTGCAAGGAGGCCCTTGAAGATGTTACAAGGATTTTAGCCGTACAGAACTTTCCGCCGTCAAAAGCATTGTCAATTTTTTTGGAACCGAAACTCATTCTGCGTGACATCATGATGAAAACCACTGTGGCAGACACCTTGATGCAGGAGGTATTCAATTCGCGTCTTGACGCGCTCACTCTTGAAGCATTCGACAGTTACATGCAACATCGGGAAAAAATATATCAGCTTAAAGTTGAAGAGGGTAGCCGCCGTATGTACATGGCGTTGAGGAGGGCTGAGGCATGAAGAAAGTTCTTATGCCGCTTGTTATGGTGGCGATTCTTGCCCTTATCCCCTTTCTTGGCGTGCAGTATGCCGGTTTATCCTATCTTTTCGGAGTCATAATACCCTATACAGCAATTGTTGTATTACTGGCTGGTTTTCTCTTGCGTCTGACAGACTGGCTCAGGCGACCTGTTCCATTTCGTATTCCAACAACCTGCGGACAGGAAAAATCTCTGGATTGGATCAAGTATGACAGACTGGAAAGTCCCGCTCATTTCTGGGAAGCAGCAGTCAGGGTTTTGTCAGAAGTGCTTTTCTTCCGCTCTCTTTTCCGCAATACCAGGGCCGAGCTCCATAAAGATGCCAATCTGGCGTACGGATCACACAAATGGCTATGGCTTGGAGGACTTGCGTTTCATTGGTCACTGCTTGTCATTGTGCTTCGCCACTCCCGTTTCTTTTTTGTCATGGTTCCGGGATTCACCGATTTTCTTGATCATGCGGATGGTTTTCTTGACGTCACTCTTCCGGCCTTTTATATCACCGATGCGCTGGTTCTTGCGGCCATCACCTTTCTTGTTTTTCGCCGGCTGAACGATGCAAAAATGCGTCTTATTTCATTGCAGACTGATTACTTCCCACTTTTTCTCATAGCGGCTATCGTTGTGGTTGGCGTTCTCATGCGCTACGTGGTAAGACTGGATATCATGCCGGTCAAAGACCAGATGCTGAGGCTTGTCAACTTCAGTTTTGATGATCCGGGAGAGATAGGCACTCTCTTTTATGTTCATCTCTTCCTGGTTTCAGTTCTTGCGATCTATTTCCCCTTCAGCAAGCTGATGCATGCCGGAGCGATTTTTTTAAGTCCGACCCGCAATCTGAGCAATAACAGTCGTCAAAAACGGCATGTCAATCCATGGAATGCTGTTATCAAGTTCAGAACATACTCCGAGTATGAGGATGATTACCGCGAGAAGATGAAAAAGGCCAATCTGCCGATTGAAAAGCAATAATTATGTCGAAATACGCTCCAAAACTATCCGAGCTTAAAAAAGAGTTCGACGAAAAGCCCAGTGTTCTCAAAGGCGACTATTCTGCCCAGGAGTGGTGGGACATCCCTGTAGAGTTCCGTGATGGGAACTGGTGTTTTCCCGGCAAACCGGAGGTGCTTGCAGATCTTGGTTTTGCCAATCCAAGGAAATGGGCGGCAACCGACGAGGACTGGCAACTGCCTGCAGACTGGCAGAAAACGATTAGTGACGGGTTGCAAAGTCGCCTGAAGAAGTACCGTTCACTGAAACTTTTTCTTGATGCCTGTGTTCGTTGCGGAGCCTGTGCCGACAAATGCCATTTTTTCCTTGGCACCGGTGATCCTAAAAATATGCCGGTACTTCGTGCAGAGCTGCTTCGCTCGGTCTATCGCAATGATTTTCCTCTTGTAGAGAAGATTCTGAAAGGGTTTTCAGGTTCACGGAAGCTGACGAAAGCCGTGATCAAAGAGTGGCACATGTATTTTCACCAGTGTACCGAATGTCGCCGCTGCTCTGTTTTCTGCCCCTTCGGGATCGATACTGCGGAGATAACCATGATGGTCAGGGAGCTGCTGAACCTCATTGGCGTGAACAATAACTGGATTCTTGCTCCTGTTTCGAATTGCAACCGCACCGGCAATCACCTTGGTATTGAGCCGCACACCTTTGTCCAGAATATAACGTCACTGGCTGAGGATATTGAAGATCTTACCGGGATTGCAGTGGCTCCTACCTTCAATCGCAAGGGTGCGGAGGTACTCTTCATTACTCCTTCCGGCGATGTGTTCGGTGATCCCGGCGTCTATACGATGATGGGCTATCTGTTACTCTTCCATCATATTGGTCTTGATTATACCATCAGCACCTACGCTTCTGAAGGGGGTAATTTCGGCATGTTCACCTCGAACGATATGATGAAGAAGCTGAATGCCAAGATGTATCATGAAGCAAAACGGCTTGGAGTGAAATGGATACTCGGTGGTGAGTGCGGGCACATGTGGCGTGTGGTACATCAGTATATGAACACTATGAACGGCCCAGCGGATTTTCTTGAGGTGCCGGTTTCTCCGATTACAGGAACCCGCTTCAGTAATGCTGCCGCCACAAAAATGGTACACATTGCAGAATTTACTGCTGATTTGATCCATAACAAAAAGCTGAAACTGGATCCGAAGCGAAACGATCATCTGCGGACAACCTTTCACGATTCCTGCAACGTAGCCAGAGGAATGGGCATGTTCGAGGAGCCCCGTTCTATTCTACGGAGCGTCTGCAACAGTTTTCATGAAATGCCGGAGGATACCATCCGGGAGAAGACCTTCTGCTGTGGTTCCGGAAGTGGTCTTAATGCAGAAGAGTATATGGAGATTCGTATGAGGGGCGGATTTCCGAGAGCCAATGCCGTCAAGCAGGTCAAAGATCGCCACAAGGTCAACTCCCTTGTGACCATCTGCGCCATCGACCGGGCCAGTCTTCCTCCTCTGATGAATTACTGGAATCCGGGGGTTTCGGTCTATGGTCTTCATGAGCTTGTAGGGAATGCGCTTGTCATGCAGGGTGAGAAAAAGAGAACAACCGACTTGAGGGAGAATGCAATGGCAGGTTTTGAGGATGGAGGTGATGATGATGAGTAGAAAATTACTTTGGATTATTACCGTTACCGCCATTATTCTTTTTGCTGTGCTGAATGTTTTCCGGAAAGGGGAGGCTGAAACTCCACCACCATCCGTTCATAAGACTATGGCGATTGACAGTACCAAGTGCATCGCTCCGGCAGCGTTCATGCGCGCCAATCACATGCAGGTGCTGTATGAGTGGCGGAATTCATCGGTTCGAACCGGGAATCGAGTCTACATCGCTCCAAATGGCAGTAAATTCGAGAAGAGTCTGAATACATGCCTGGGTTGTCACTCCAACAACAGACTTTTCTGCTTCAACTGCCATAGCTATGCCAATGTAAAACCAAAGTGCTGGAATTGTCATCTGTCGCCGATGGAAACACCATGATGAATGAACAAAGAAGAGAATTTATCAAGAAAACCGCATTAGGGGTTCTTGTCCGGCTCGGCGCTGCATCCGGGCTTGTTCCCGCCTTTTCACTGGAAAAAACGGTTCTTCCTGTCTGGGATGAGAAACCTGTTCCGGGAAAAATTCGATGGGGAATGCTGATTGATACGCGCAAATGCAAGGAGGGCTGCCAGCAATGTTCAGCCGCGTGCCATCACGTCCATAACGTTCCTGATTTCAGGAACAAGAAAGACGAGATCAAGTGGATTTGGCAAAACTCATACCAGAAGGTCTTTCCAACAGCCAGCCAGCAATTTGTCAGCAAGGAGATTCAGGATCGCTCATATCTTGCCCTGTGCAACCATTGCTCCGATTCGCCTTGCACAAAAGCATGCCCGACCGAGGCGACCTTTAAACGGTGGGACGGTATCGTGGCGATGGATTATCACCGCTGTATCGGATGTCGTTTCTGTATGGCGGCTTGCCCCTATGGTTCACGAAGCTTTAACTGGCAGGATCCGCGCACGGCCATACACGATCCGGTCACGACATACCCCACAAGGGAGCAAGGCGTTGTTGAAAAATGCAATTTCTGTTCCGACCGCCTGGTCAAAGGCCAGCAGCCTGCATGCACAGAGGCCTGTCCTGAGCAGGTACTGACCTTCGGTGATCTGAACGATCCCCGCTCCGATATTCGTCGCCTTCTTGAAGCCAATGAGACCATGCAGCGGAAGCCTGAGTTGGGAACCAAACCTTCAGTTTTTTACATTATTTAACGATTTCCCATGATTGAGAAAGCTCTGAAAGGAAACCGCAGTTACTGGATATGGATAGCCTTCCTTATCTCTGTTATAGGTATCGGCCTCTCAGCCTACAACCAGCAGAGGTGGTTCGGGCTTACCGTCACAGGAATGGGGCGGGATATAAGTTGGGGCCTCTATATTGCACAATTCACCTTTCTTGTTGGCGTCGCAGCCTCTGCGGTTATGGTGGTTCTCCCTTACTACTTGCATCATCAGAAGGAATTTGCAAAAACAGTGATCATTGGTGAGTTTATGGCGGTATCGGCAACCCTGATGAGTATGCTTTTCATTCTGGCTGATATGGGCAGGCCTGATCGTCTCCTGAACATCATGTTATACCCCAGCCCCCACTCTATGGTCTTCTGGGATCTTCTTGTGCTCTCCGGTTATCTTCTCATGAACCTGGTCAGCAGTTGGGCGATGCTCGGTGCGGAGAGAAAGGGAGTGCCGCCTAAAGCCTGGGTCAAGCCTTTGATCTATCTCTCAATTCCCTGGGCATTCAGTGTTCATACCGTTACCGCATTTCTCTATGCAGGGATGCCAGGCCGCCACCTCTGGTTGACGGCAGTACTTGCCCCGCGCTTTCTCGCCTCCGCCTTTGCCGCCGGAACGGCGCTGCTTATTCTTGTCTCCCTCATCCTGAAACGAACAACAGGGTTCGACACTGGCAAAGAGGCAAGAGCGAAACTTGCTGTCTTGGCAACTTATGCTGGTGTGGCCAATATCTTCTTTCTCGGCACGGAATTCTTTACCGCATTTTACAGCAACGTGCCCGCCCATAAAGAGAGTCTGCAATACCTCTTTTTTGGTCTTGACGGCAACTGCCAGTTTGTGCCCTTGATGTGGTTTTCCCTGATTTCCGGGGTAGCGTCCATCATCGTTCTTCTTGTTCCGGCATTAAGGAAATCAACACCATGGCTTGTCGGTGCATGTTCAGCTCTTGTCCTCTCCATCTGGATTGACAAAGGTGTCGGCCTGATTTTGGGAGGCTTTGTTCCTTCGCCACAGCAGGAGATTGTTCAGTACACTCCCACCGCAACTGAAATTTTCGTTACCCTTGGAATCTGGGGTATCGGAATTCTTTTGCTTACCATATTGCTCAAGGTGGTCGTTGCCGTAAAGATGGAAAACGAACAGTGAACAATCAGTTTGAGGTTGCGGGAGATCCTGCCAATAATAAGGGTGAATCATGAAGAGCTTTCTGCCATTGAACATCAGAATAGATAACAAGAAAATTCTCTTTGTCGGAGGCGGTAAAATTGCGCTTCATAAGATCAAGACGGTTCTGCAGTACACCCGGAATATTTTAATTATATCTCCCGAGATCCAGGATGAGTTGCATCAGATGGGCTTCGAGGAGATCTGTAAAGAGTATGAAACATCAGATCTTGAGGGCTTCTTTCTTGTCTATGCCTGCACCAACAACTTAGAGGTGAACCGCAGGATAAAAAACGATGCGGCAACTTATGGAATTATGGTCAATGTTGTCGATAACCGGGAGTTATCAGATTTTATCTCACCGGCAGTTATCAAGAAAGATGAGATGACCATTGCCGTATCTTCAAATGGCGAAAATGTAAAAAAAACAGTTGAGTGGCGAAACAAGATAAAAGCTATGCTCCAGCATGGTGATTTCTTTACAAAGCGCTCCGAACCGCACAAGAAAGGATATGTCTCTATCATCGGCGCTGGGCCTGGTGATCCGGAATTACTGACCATAAAGGCGGAAAGAGTGCTTCGTGAAGCCGACGTCATTCTTTACGATGATCTGGTGAGCAGCGAGCTTGTTGCCCAGTTTAAAGCCTTGAAAATTTATACCGGTAAAAGAAAAGACCACCATCACTTTGAACAGGAAGCCATCAATGAAGAGATCATTCGTCACGCCCTGCAAGGGAAAAAAGTTGCAAGACTCAAAGGCGGAGATCCCTTTATTTTTGGCCGAGGCGGCGAAGAAATAGAAGTGCTGAGGCAACATGGAATCAGGTATGAAATTATTCCCGGTATTACAGCCGCCCATGGAGCCAGCGCCTATACAGAAATACCGCTGACCATGAGAAAAATCTCCTCATCGGTTGCCTTCTGCACTGGTCATCCTGTCAACAAAATTCAGGTGCCGGATGCCGATACCCTTGTCTATTACATGGTGGCATCGACTGTTCAGGAAGTGCTGAATGCGGTTGCAAAAAAAGGAAGGGATGAAGAGACCATGGTCGCTATCGTTCAGAATGCAACAAGGTACAATCAAAAAATTATCACCGGAACTCTGGGTGAATTAAGAAAAAGTGAAAAGGCGGTCTATTCTCCAGCACTGCTTATTCTTGGTGAAAATATCAACCAGTTTATTGAGGATAACTGGTACTCCAAAAAGAAAAAGGTGCTGATTGTGGATGAGGATTCCGGTATCTATGCTTCTGAGGAGTATATCAAAGTACGTTTCCCTTGCACTCAGGTTGAGGACGCAGAGCATAATACACCTGAACTGAATGAATCTTTGGACCTTGACTTTATTGACGAAATATACTTTTCATCATCGGCCTGTATCAGAAAATTCCGAGCCCTCTATAAGAGCATTCCAGAAAAAATAACCGTGAAAACGGCTGATCAGGAGGTCAATGCCGAGTACAGAAAACTTTTCAGTGCCTGAAAATTCCGACTTGCAACAGAGGAACGTGTAGTCATGAAACCCTTCCCGAGATATTGCACAAAGTGGTATTTTGAAAACCTGGGAGCTGACAGCAGCAGCCACTGCTACCTGTACGTCAGAGCATTGAAACTTTATAAAAATTGATATTCATTTTACCCTGACCGTTCCAGATTTCGGTTCCAAACTCAACATCGGTCAAATAGAGATCTGTACTTAATCCCTGGTTTTTAATGAGATTTTGAAGGAGCTCGCCTAAGTTTATAAGGGCTATGCGATGTGACTGTTTCAATTTGAAGCTGTAACAATCCCAGCGCTTAGTGCCTTCAGTACGCTTGTGCTTATAAAGTGTATAGTTCTCTGTGTCTTCAATCAGATGATCTGGATATCCATACGGCTGAACGTCACCACTTGATTCAACCCAGACCATAACCTCAGCCCGAATAGCTTTAACGCTGGAGAATGGCCCGTCTGTGAGCCACAAGCTATAGGCAACATTGTACTTGCCACCATCGGAATTCAGAGCGTAATCGTGCGCAACATAAAGCTGTTTAAGACTTGACACTATACAAGGAAGGGTGCGTGCGGTTGTTCCTTGACAATCCCAGGGCTTGTCTCCGAAAATAACGGATGGATAAGAGATAGGTACGGTCTTTTTATTATCGACCCAATTCCAGTTCCAGGAAAAACTTTGCTTATTCGGCAGATTAATACATTGCCAACCATTACCGAGTTGCTTATTCCAGACATTATTAACAACGGAGTAATCTTGAGCTGTATAAGATGCGTATTTATCGAATTGTTGTCCAGTTGTGAAAAAATTCTCCAAGGAAAGTCTTGCCCATTTGCTTTGATATTTGGGCTCCATGGGTGCTGGATCTTGACTTGATTTTAAAAGGGATAGTGTTCCCCTTTGACCCTTTTGAATCTTAAGATTTTTTTGCTCCTTCAAGGCGTCTATAGCCTTTAGGCCTTCAAATTCTTTAACTTTATTGAATGCACCATCAATAAAGCCAACGGCATAACCTTCGTGGTCCCAGATTATTCCGTCCTTAAACCAGCCAAGATGTTTTCCATTTAAACCATAAATAGATTGCTCGTTCAGATATGCGATCGCATCACCCTTCGACAAGTATATATTTTCATCATCAGCAATACACGCAACAGCCTCGCCAGTATGGTCGTACAAAGAAATTTTTTGGGCATAACTTATAGTGGGAACCAATAAAAAAAAGAAAACCAGTAACGTGGTGAATATTTTTTTGATGTTCATAGATTGTTCTACTTTCAACTGACCTGATTGAGACTGATATGACTATACGCGCCTGCATTCCGCGCTACAACTATACATAGAATTCATTCCGAACTCACCCGCGCCCGCCATTGGGGCTGAACGTCTGCCGATAATCGGGAGAAATCCCATTAAGATCCGCAGTATCCGCTGGCGCAAAAAGCCTTTCAGCAGCAGAAAAAAGCGAACGGGCGGAAAAAAAGTCTGCTTCTCTGTACACTACGCCGGAAGCTGCCAACAGAGGAATTAGCTCATCAAGTCTGCGCCCGACAACAACCGCCTCACCACTCAGGGCAAGAACGTCCGCTGCAGACGCAACATCAGCCGCAGAGCCCCTTTTAACCTCATCATGCCATACGCTTGAAGAGAGATCTTCTGAACGATAGGCCGCATAGTAATACTCTCCCTTGCGGGCCGTAATTACCGCCATAACCGTACCAGCGGCTGCCTGTAATGATGCTGCCATGGCTGATAAGGTGGGCACCGGAACCAGCGGTATGCCGAGCCCATAGGCAATTCCTTTGGCAACAGACATACCGATGCGCAGCGCAGTAAAGGAGCCGGGGCCTGAGGAGATGGCAATACACTCCAGCTCCTGCCGATTGAGACGGCTCTCCGTCATCACCTGTTCGACAAGCGGTACAAGCGACTCCGCAGCCTTTTTCCAGTCTACGCAAAGAGCTTCGGTCACGACACCGGAGCATGAGACTGCTGCACTCAAGGCTTCATGGGTACACTCAATGGCCAGAATATTCATCGATCAACCCGATTAATAAGAATTCGGCGGCTCTCGTCGCCAGTATACTCAAGAGATACCGTCAGCGTGTAGAGAGAGGCGTATTCGGGAAATCGCTCAGCCCACTCCACAAAAGAGAGATCGCCGCTGGAGAGATATTCGTCGAACCCTATAGCTTCGAGCTCCCGAAGTGACTCAATTCTGTAGAGATCAAAATGGTGCAGCACAACCTCTCCGCCTTCAAATGATCCCTGGTAGATATTGAACAGAGAGAAGGTGGGGCTGGAAAGCTGCTCATCACAGTTGAAAAATTCAGTAATCCCTCTCATGAAGAGGGTTTTACCCGCCCCGAGTTGCCCTGAGAGAGAGACAATATCTCCTGGTTGCAGGCTTGAGGCGCACAGCATGGCAATCTGGCGCGTATCGCGCTCGGAATGAGAGAGAAACTCTTCTGTCATGACCGGGTCAGGCAATCGGATTAAACACAAGGCCGGTCATGATTTTGGGATAGAAAAAGGTCGATTTCTGTGGCATCACCTCTCCTGTCTCCGAAACAGCGAGCACCTGCTCAACTGTTGTCGGTTTGACCACAAAGCCCACCTGAACTTTGCCCGACTCGACCGCCTCAAAAACCTCACGGTCATCATGCACATAGAGCAGATTACTCTGTTTCGCCATGGCTTCCTGCGAAATACCAAGCAGTTTTCCTAAAATGAGATCGTGCAGAAGAACCAGGCCAAGGCGCCTCAACACTTCCGGACGTGAAGGATCAACCAGAGTTTCTGGATTGCTTTTCAGGGTTATTCCGAAAACCGAACCTGTGGAGACCACGCCGTAGGTAAAGTTTGAAGGTTCTCGGTCAAGAAAACGTTTGAGTTCTGCCCTGTCCTGGAGATCGGTTAAGGTAAAATGCTCCTCAAGAGTAGTCTTTAAAACAGCAAGATCAAAACCTGCCAGACTGTGTACAAGCCGATGGATCGGAAAAATAAGCAGTCCTTCGTCATGAATATTCGCGAGGTAGGTCAGAATAAAGTTATAGGGTTCCTGTCCGGTATGAGAGGGGTTTGCGGCTGCACGTTCATTACGATAGTTGACACCGGTATCGTAACGGTGATGACCGTCGGCAATATAAACGGCGCTTTCCTGCAGCGAATGCTGGAACTGCGCAACAAGTTCAGGATCGGTAATTCGCCACATCCGGTTTCTCACCCCCTGAAACAGTGCATCAACAACTGGTACATTGGTCTCTGCAAAGCTTTTCATTACGCGTTCAGCGGTTTTGCTTTCATCGGCATAGAGGCCAAAAATACTGCTGATATTGGTTTTGGTTTTTCTGAAGAGGTTGAGACGGTCGGCCTTTGGGCCTGAAAGTGTCTTTTCATGTGCCAGCACCTTTTTTTCTGAAAAATCATACAGACGCATGGCGGCAAAAAAACCGCATCGGGTATGCGAAACTCCGTCGGAGTCCTCGAAAGTCTGAAAATAGGGGTAGATCGCTGGCACAGAATCGTGCTGAAGCTCACCCGTCTGGAGCCACTCCGCAAGGCGTGATGCGGCAGCTTCATAGGGGTCAGCCTCCATTGGGAGTTCGAGCCTTATGGCGTTAAATGGCGAGCAATTATAGAGCTTCTGCTGAAACGCAGGGGAGACAACATCGTAAGGCGGACAAATCAGTCCGTCGGCACTCGTGAGCAATTCGGGATTGTATAAAATCCCTTTAAAAGGCATAATTTCCGGCATAATTTTTACAAAAAATTAATTATATCTATATTTTATAGCAAGTTAGTCGCATGCAAAAAACAGGCGCATCGACCAAAACTTTACAAATTTCTTAATAACCCTGTTATTGGAACCCTCTCCATACTCTGGGTAATATTGCGGGAATTTAAACATAAAGGGGGAAAGACAGAGAATAGTATTTTTGAAACTGTGAATATTTTTTCTCTTCTGAAAGAGTGCATATCATGCACACATTGCAAAAACTCTTATACGGGTGTCGCGAATAAGTAGTTTAGGAGTATAGTTGCAAGTTTCTTTCCTGATCACTCAAGACAAGGTCGCCTCCTGCGGCACTTATTGTTGGCTTATTTTGTTAACACTTGGGTTGTTTTGAAAAACGTATGAATCACCATGCAACGCTCCTTATGTGATGCCCATCTTGGTCATGTCTTTAACGATGGCCCTGAACCTGCAGTGTTGCGCTATTCCATGAATACCGTAGCGATGCGCTTCGTGAAAAAGCCAAAAAAGAGCTGACACTTATGCTGATATTTTTTCTGGTATATCTCGGTGGCCTGCTGACTATTTTCAGCCCTTGCGTGTTGCCGGTCCTACCATTTATTTTTGCCCGTTCAGATAAATCTTTCTTCCGCAATGGCCTCCCTGTTTTGCTCGGAATGGCTGCTACCTTCACACTGTTGGCCAGTTTTGCAGCAGTAGGTGGTGCATGGCTGGTCCAGATCAATCAGTATGGCCGTTATGCTGCGATGTTGCTGTTATTATTCTTGGGAGTGGCACTCATCTTTCCTGCACTGTCGGATCGCCTGATGCGTCCGTTTGTCACTCTGGGAGGACGCCTGGAACAACAAGCCGATAAGGAAGGCAGTCTCAAAGGCTCGTTGCTGCTGGGTGTGGCAGTCGGGTTTTTATGGGCTCCTTGCGCAGGACCGATTCTTGGTTTGGTACTCGCTGGCGCTGCACTGAATGGCGCAAATCTGTATAGTGCCTTATTGCTCCTGGTGTTTGCTTCCGGTGCGGCAACTTCGCTTGCCCTCGCCCTGTTTGCGGGCGGAAGAATTTTAAAACTGATGAAGCGCGGGCTGGGAGCAGAACAATGGATACGACGTGGTTTGGGGATTGCTGTAGTGGTCGGTGTGTTATTTATAGCTCTCGGTTGGGATACTCGCGTCCTGTCGCAGTTTACTTTTTTAAGCACCGCCACTACTGAACGTCAATTAGTTTCCAAACTGACAACAAAACCAGAAGCAAGTAACGGGACTACAACCTCATCAATGCCGCCACTCGCTGGTGCAACACAATGGCTGAACTCTCCACCACTGAAAAGCGAGATGCTACGCGGTAAAGTAGTGCTGGTGGATTTCTGGACCTACTCGTGCATTAACTGCTTACGAACTTTGCCTTATCTGAAGGCATGGAATGAAAAATATCGAGATCAGGGGCTGGTCATCATCGGCGTTCATACCCCGGAATTTGCTTTTGAAAAAGAACAACACAATGTAGCACAAGCTATTCATGATCTTGGTCTTACGTATCCCGTGGCAATGGATAACCAATACGCTATCTGGAATGCATTCAAAAACGACGTCTGGCCAGCTCATTACCTGATAGATGTACAAGGCATGATTCGCCAAAAACACTTTGGTGAAGGAGCATATCAGGAAACTGAGCAAATGATACAACTCTTGCTCAAGGAGGCTCATCATGGCGAGGAGTTCAGGAGCGAGGGTTTCGTGCACGTATCGGGTTCAGGAACAACAGCCGCTGCAACTGACATGGAACGCTCATCGGAAACCTACTTGGGGTACGGCCGGCAACAGAATTTTGCATCTCCAGAAGCAATCAAACAGGATGTTGTCGCACAGTACAGCTCCCCCGGCTCACTCAAACCAGACCAATGGTCATTAAACGGCAAGTGGATAATATCCACAGAAGAAGTTGTATTGCAAAAATCTGGGGGAGCAGTCAGTTTCCGTTTTCAAGGACGCGATCTTCATCTTGTACTGGGTTCACACAACCATAAACCGGTTCGTATCAAAGTCACTCTGGATGGAATTCCCCCTGGTGCTGATCACGGTACGGATATCGACGCGCAAGGCTACGGCGTAATCAGGGAACAACGACTCTATCAGCTCATCAGACAAAGAGGAAAAAATGCCACTCATACCTTTAGCATTAAATTTTTAGATGCCGGTGCTGAGGCCTTTGCCTTCACTTTCGGTTAATCAACAGGAGGGTTATCATGCTCAACAACAAGCATATCTGCATTTATTTATTAAACCTCAGCGTTTGCTTAATGCTTGGAATGAGTGCACTTTCAAATGCTGCCGCATCGCCAACCGAACAAACAGCAGTCTTTGCCGGTGGCTGTTTCTGGGGTGTGGATGCAGTCTTTAAGCATGTGAAAGGTGTTTCAGATGTGCAATCAGGATATGCTGGCGGTAAAGCGGCAACGGCGCATTACGAACAAGTGAGTAATGGCAATACCGGACATGCTGAATCAGTAATGGTTCGTTTCAACCCAAACAAAATTACCTATCAGCAATTGCTGTACGTGTTTTTTAACGTTGCACATGACCCAACCCAGCTAAACCGACAAGGCCCTGATGACGGAAATCAATACCGCTCAGTGATTTTTTACACCACTAATGAGCAGCAGAAAATTGCACAAAGCTACATCAAGGCACTCACAGCCTCACACAAATTTGATTCTCCTGTCGTAACACAAATCGTGCCGCTGCAACAATTCTATCCTGCGGAGAAGTATCACCAGAATTATCTCGCCCTTCATCCTACTGATCCCTATATCATCATCAATGATATGCCAAAGCTCAAACGGTTGCGTAACCAATTTCCCGCAATATATCAATGAATTTTTCAGTCTTGAATACACGAACAAAACTGTAATGCAACGGAGGCTCCGCCGGTCGTTTATGGGCACCCAATGAGATGTCAGGTGTTGAGGGTTCGCTTGAAGTTGTTGTACTGTTGCCAAACGGTGCGCCAGTCCCGTAATCAAATCTTGATTCCTCATTTTATGATTTGTATTTTATCGAAATACTTTGAAATACTAACCCATAGTACGGAGACGGCATGTTATCTTCAGCAAAACAAATGGAACCACGAAATCAAGTAAGTTTTAAAATTCCTGCGAGCACCAAAAACAGGATTGAACAGCTTGCTCTGGCAACCAGAAGAACAAAAACCTTTGTCATCGAGGAAGCAATCGATCAATATCTTGCTCTGAATGAATGGCAGCTCAAAAGCATTCAGGACGGTCTTCGTGACCTTGAAGAAGGTAAGGTCATCTCGCAAGAAAAAATGATTGAACACT
Source organism: uncultured Chlorobiaceae bacterium (assembly GCA_903843305.1). Classification (GTDB taxonomy): domain Bacteria; phylum Bacteroidota; class Chlorobiia; order Chlorobiales; family Chlorobiaceae; genus Chlorobium. The sequence goes on along the minus strand of CAIMPI010000027.1, from coordinate 43,774 downwards.
GGGAGGGGAAAATTGCAGGTACAGTGGACTAACCAGGCAAAAATCCGTCTCGAAGAAATTGAGGCATATATCGCTCACGAAAGTCCAGCAACAGCAAAAAAAGTCATTCTTGCAATTATCAAAAAAACTGCTACCCAGCTTTCTAAATACCCGGATAGCGGCAAACCAGGTCGTCTGATGGGTACACGAGAACTTCTGTTTTCAGATGCTCCATACCTTGTTGTTTACACGGTTCGTAACAATACCGTGACGATTCTTACGATCTTCCATACGGCTCAGAATTTTGATAGAGATGTAGTGTAGGTTTCGCCTGTTTGACAGGTCCCATTGACAGACAAGATATTCCGGGCAGTTCCGCCAGTAACTTGGAACCAGCGTAGCAGCAAGATCTGCTATCGGTTAAGCCATCAAGACAGTTTAATATGACTGGCCACTGGAAATGCAACTGGTTCGCAAAATGTACAAGAAGGCTTCGCCCGATAAGCCAACCCGAAGTATTGGGCTGATTTTACAATTTCGGGGGATGGGCAATAATAGCCACTTTCAAAAGAATATTTTGAAAGCCTTATTGAACACGCCGTCCCGTTCGACCCTCGTTCTATTTCTGCGCTCTCTCACTCTGCACTTGCACTCGGTGACACATTCCTTGCTCGTCGTCTGCATGAAATGGAACGGCCTGTGACTACTACGAACGTAACCCTAACTCCGTAGATTGTTTTTTCTGTTTTTGATCGGGTTTTTCATCTGTGGATTAACTGGAAAAAATGCATTATTATGTCGAGTAATAAAGTGAAAAATCCTGCATTATGACGATTCGGTTCTAATTTAAATTTGTAAAAATATGTATTGATATGACTTTCAAACCATTGGATGCCCTCGTTAGTTTATTAGGAATCTTCGGGTCGGGGTTTATCGGTTATTTGGCTGCGCGTCATGCGAATGACAGGCTGGTAAGAGCTACAGCCCTTGCTAAGTTTCGAGCTGCTTTTGGCTCAACACTTGCAGTGTTGCGACTATTCGAAACTGATAAAGGCGGGCACTATACATACGAAGACGTATCCAACTGCATAAAAAAAGAATTACCAAGACATGCCGCTGCTGTAGAGATATTTAGACCATTTATCAGTAAACATGCTGATAAATATGAGGCGACATGGAAAGACTATCAAAACCAAATTGAAAAATCTCTTATTTCTCGTGATCGTGATGTTCAAGAAGAACAGAGAGAAGCGGCAAATCTGGTGAAGTTGGTACGGTCAATGCCGCTAGGTGACAAAGACCCGACAAGAAGTTTTAGTGCTGAAATACGGGACAGGATTGAGAACATCCTAAGTATTGCCAATGAAGGATAATAGACGAAATGAATTCTTTTGTCGAGTTTCCCGCCGCAGGAAGACCGCAAACCCCTGATTTTGTTAGAGCCTAAAAAGGCCAATACCCCTCTACCTGTTGGGTTGTGTGATCTGTAATGGTAATTTCGTCGTTACACATTACAATGTAACACTTTATCTTCTCAGGAGAGGGTTTTTTTATACTAAATCGCTCAACTCAGGTGAATGTAACCCACGCATAAAAAGCAGTAATTCCAACAAGAATCGCTGTAAGTATATCTGTCATTATATTTAATTGGCTCCAGTTATTTTATGAACTTACAACCTATTTTAATAAATAATAGCTCGTAATAATTATTGACTTTTAAACAATCAAGCTTATCTACGACCAAATGACTTTTATAAAGTTGAGATTATGATAATAATTTAAAGGATATAAAATCCTCCGATTCCAATTCAAACTCAGGCGGGCTGTTTGTCGGCCATTTCGCATATCCTTTGTAAATAAGCCAAAGACCGATTTCCTTTGAGAGTAACTCCCTACAGGCTTTCCTATCCTTCCAAAAAGAATTCTTATCAACGTTAACTTTGATTGGCTTTTGCTGTTCTGGTAGAAAAAGAGATATAGGGGAGCACTCTCTTTTGAAATACTTATCTCGATCTTCTTGCCGAGAAATCCTAAGCCCATAGCCAGAACCTGATTTGCTGTAAGAGCCGTTATTCCAAGCTGTTACTTTCATAATTTGTTGTGATTTCATTTGTAGCTCACGCTGCTGCATAGACACTGCGCCCTGAACCATAATAGGCATCATAAACATGCTGGAACACCGCAGTTGATTTCTGCTTGAAGAGTTCTGGCGTGTATGCCCTTGGCAGGTGGTCATCCAGCAGCTTGTCAATGGCCACCCTGACCGCTGCACGCGCCTGTTGCCGTTTCCGCCAATCAAGCACCAGTTTGTTGTTCTTGAGTGTCACCAGCAACTCTTTTGCGGTAGCTTTCACCTTTTCCCGATCAGCATCACTCATCTCAATCGGCGGTTTCATCAACAGGTCAAAAAGTGCCAGCTCCTCTTCGGTTAACTGTTCGCTCACTCCCCGTTTCTCTTCTTCATTCAGGCTCTGGGCAAAAGTGACCAGTTGGCGGAAAAACTCTTCGGGATTGAGGCTTCCAGCATTGTAAGCCGCAATCATTTGCTGGAACCGTTCGAGATAATCCATACGAGTCCGATTGAGTCGTACCATTGCTATCAGCTTTTGTCCTACACTTCCCTTGAGTTTTTCGTTGAGCGTTCGCTTTCGGCTTGTTTTGAACTTTTCAGCCAGCTTTTCAAAATCAATGGAGCTGAGGGCAATCAAGTGTTCATCGTTATCAGGCGCACTGACCTCCCTGATAAAATAGCCTTCAGTCGCAATCGACTGATCAAGCAGTGCTTCCACCTGCTCCATCACCTGTGTAATATCGGCAGAGGGAACCAATGCACGGATTTTATCAGCAATGACCTTGATGGGCGATACTTCAGCAGCAAACTCATGTACCTGAAGGTCTGGTAATACTGCCTTGTAAAGCCGCTGGACGGTATTGGCCAGGTCAAGATAACGTCGTTTGACCTCTTCTGAGACAATCAGTGCCTCAACGGCATTGTCAAGCAGTTCGACACGCGAAAACCCTTCAGCATTCTGGATCAAGGCAAGGTTCACGCCCTGTTGTGTGCACAAGCTTCGGCTTGCTTCCAAAGCTTGCTGTAATGCGACCACCAATGCGGATTTGTCTTCAACCGGCTTCTTGCCGCCCTTGCCCACACCGTAAATGGCAAGCGCTTTCTCCAGATTACGGAACACACCGGCATAGTCCACAATCAGGCCACTCACCTTGTCAAGAAAAACCCTGTTGGCACGGGCAATGGTCTGCATCAGGGTGTGGTTGCGCATCGGCTTGTCGAGGTAGAGGGTAGAACAGCTCGGAACATCAAAGCCGGTCATCCACATGGCGCAGACAAAGACCAGCCGGAACGGGTCATCCGGATCCTTGAATCTCTTTTCAAGATCCTCTTCCACCATTCGTTTACGGTGCGGTCGAATGTCGAGCCCCTTCTCGTTCATATCGGCAATCTCATTCTGCCCCTGAGAGACCACCACCGCCATATCGGTCTCTTTCATCCGTGCAATGCGATCTTTGATGTCTCGCCTCTCTGCATCGGTACTCCGCATCAGTTCAGCCTGCAATGAAGCAATCTTCGCCGTCCAATGCTTCTTGACCTTGTCATACATCTTGATGGCTGTCGCCTTGTCGATGCAGATCATCATGCCCTTGCCCTGAAAGCCGCGCCCGGTGAAATGTTCGACAAGATCTTTTGCCACCCGCTCCAACCGGTCGTCACGGGTAATCAGATGATACTCACGGGCAAACTCCCGCTCAAGCTTCTTCTCCTGTGCTTCGTCGAGTTCTGCTGCTTCGAGCAGACACTCCATATCTTCGTTGAGGTTCTCATTGACCAGTTGCAGTTCAGGGATACGATTCTCATAATAGAGAGGAACGGTTGCTCCATCGGCCACCGACTGCTGAAAGTCATAAACGCTGATGTACTCACCAAAAACCTGCCGTGTCTTCTCCTCCCCGATAATCAGCGGAGTTCCTGTAAAGGCCAGGAAAGAGGCGTTTGGGAGAGCTGTACGCATATTCATTGCCAGAGTATCGTACTGGCTGCGGTGAGCTTCGTCGGTAATGACAATGATGTCTCGACGGTCGGAGAGCATGGGGTGAGCCTCTCCATTCTCGGTGCGGAACTTGTGAATCAACGTGAACACATAGCGGTGATCCTCCGTCATCAACTGCCGCAGATGCTTGCTGCTCTCTGCCTGAGCACCATTTTCAGTAACCACACCGGCTGAGGCAAAGTGCTTGTAAATCTGGCCGTCCAGCTCCTGCCGGTCAGTAACAACAATAAACGTCCAGTTCCCCGTCACCTTGCGCAGTACCTTCTGGGCAAAGAACATCATCGAGATACTTTTGCCACTCCCTTGCGTGTGCCAGAAAACACCAAGCTTCCCCTCCCTCTGGCGAATATCGGCAAGAGCTTCCAGAGCGTTATTCACACCGAGGTACTGGTGATTCTTCGCCGTCAGCTTGATCAATCCGCCGGACACTTCCTGAAAGAGGGTGAAGTTTTCAACCAGGTCAAGAAACCGTACCGGATCACAGACTCCGCGCAACATCGTCTCCAGCGATACCCGCCCGGCCTCACTTTCGCTGCCAATCTTTTTCCAGTCAGCAAAGTGCTCCCACCCGGCAGATACTGTTCCAAGGCGGCTCTGGCTGCCATTGGAAAGGATGATGAACGCGTTGGCCCAGAAAAGCTGCGGTACGGTATCCTTGTAGTCACGCAAATTATCCTTCCAGGCCGTTTCCAGCCGTCGATGGGTCGCTTTCAGTTCAATGAAGAGCAAGGGCATCCCATTCACGAAGCCAACCAGATCTGCTCGTCTGGTGTGCATTTCACCCGTTACCCAGAACTGTGAACAAAGCAGAAAGTCATTATTGGCGCTGTTCTCCCAATCAACCACCCGAACCACTTCCACCGATTCCCCATCACCATCAGGATCGGCTACTGGAACCCGGACACCACTCTTGAGCATAAGATAGATTTCACGATTGGCCGCAACAGCACTCATGCGCGAACGGTCACGGTTCAGCTCCTCAATGGCTTGGTGGATGGACTCAACCGCCACATCAGGATTGATACGCAACAGGGCAAGGCGCAGGTGCGTTTTCAGGATAACTTCCGCTTTGGTCTCCCTGCCCAGGATGCTCGTACCGTGGTCGAACTCACTATAAGCGTTGATGGTCTTCCAGCCAAGGCTTTCAAGCAAGGCAATTGCTGGTTGCTCAATCAGAGCATCTTCACTGTACCCGCCGGAAGGTGGTGTCATGGTTGGGACTCCTTTGCTGGCAAATAGCGTTTCTGTGGGTCATAAGCACTTTTTCCAGTTGCTTCACGGAACCCGGCAAACAACACGGACACTACCCGGACGTCCCGTGTGTCAGGGTTGATGTCCGCCCCAGGTTTGAACGCAAGGTTTTTTCCCTCCGGTCGGCTGAGTAACGTTTCAATTTTCATGCAACAGCCTCCTCTGGAATGGTAATATCAAGGTCGGAGACATCCATCTCGCCGGAGAAGAGCTTGGGGAGCAGCATGTCGCGGGTGCGGCGGAGGGTATGATTACGAAACACAAAATTATGAAGCTGACTTACGATGTCGCTCATAACGTTGTTAAACTGACAAAGGATTGCTCGATTCGGCAAGGATATTTGATACTTCACCAAAACATCCCAATTTGCTCTTGGCATTTTCGTTCCCTGAGAAGTTCCCGTTGCATGTTCTACAAACTCGACACTTGAAGTGCAGCCAAGAACTAAACCAAACCAATCATTTTCTCTTGGTCTGATAACGATGGTGTCCGAGGAACACACCCCAGAAAACGGAGCTACACCTACTTTGTGAAAATATGGACGGATTTTTCCAAACAGTATGTCACCCTTTTTGAACAACAATTTGGTGCTTTTAACTTCAGCAGCGAAACCCCAATCTGAGAGTGCAATGGATTTTCTTGGAAGATGTTCAAGACCGAAATAAGGAGTTTCTGGATCAACTGAACCAGGCTGCACAGCATCTCTTGTTTGAATAGCAATCTTTCCAAGTGCCTTCACTTCCCATCCCTCCGGTATTCTGCCCAAAGGCGAATCGACAAACCGTGCATGCTCATGGCCGGGAAAGCGGAATTTGACGAACCACTCGCGGTAGAGGTTTTGCGCCATCTCTTCCAGAATCTTGATACGCCGCAGGTTGTTCTCAATCAGGTCGTCGTAGGCTGAGAGGATAGCTGCAATTTTTCGCTGTACGGGGAGAGGAGGACAAAAAGCTTCAACTTGCATGAGTACAGTTTGTGTAACGAGAGGTTGTGCTGCTCCACCTGCATAATTGTTGAGATTCTGTAACCCCAGCAAATAGTATAGAAAACGAATGTCTTGGTTATCAGTTTTCGGTTTGACCACTATTGTATTGTCAGAAGCCCAGAATTTCCCAAAGCAATATTGAACGGAACCACAATAAGCGCCAACTCGTCCGATTATTATACCGTTATAAAATATATAGTTATCGTCACCACCAATAATACCATTAGCCCCATAAACAGGGTATTCACCTATACCTTTCGGTTTAATTGCCTTACCATTGTAAAAGACAAGCATGTCATCAAGTGTTTTTTTAGGGAAAATCGCCATCACTTCCCCTCCTTCAGCAACTTGCCAACACTTCGAGCAGACCCTTTTGCCCTCCAACGTTCAATACGATATCTTTCCGCATAGAAATCACGGGGTAAATAATTTTCGAGAGTGATGATTTCGCAGAAATGCGACCAACTCAATTGTTGCGACAGCGTCGCAACAATTCGCTTGCCGATTCGCCAATAAAGCATCGTCATTGAAGCATTAACCGCACCGGCAAGGCTCTTGCGACTCTCTTCAATCATCCCGCGAAGCTCTCCCAGAAGAGGAGGCGACAAATGCATCTTTCCGGCGGTCTCTTTTTGCTTGTTCGCCATCACTCCACCTCCAGCAACTTGACGACATTCTCCGCAATCCGCTCTTCAAGCTCCCGCGCTTCAATATTGAGAGTTTCAAGTTCCTCGTTCAGCTCTTCAAGCCGTTCCTTAAAATCGAAGTCATCTTCAACTTTGGCGGTCACGCCCACATAACGTCCGGGGTTGAGACTCCACCCCTGTGCTTCGATATCATCTTTCGTTGCTACTTTGCACAAACCGGCGATATCGGCATAGTGGCCATCAGGGAAGTGTTCTCCAACCAAACCGGCACTTTCATGCAGGTTCTCTGTAGCTTCACCACGGTAGAGTCGGACAATATTGGCCAGAAACTCAATCTGTGCGGGTGTCCAGTCGCGGTGAGCACGGTCAATCTGGCGGTAGAGGTGACGGGCATCGATGAAGAGCACGGTATTGGCTCGGTTGGTCTTACCTTTGCCCTTGTCAAAAAACCAGAGGGTGCAGGGAAGCGTTACCGTATAAAAGAAGTTGGAACCGACGGCGACCATGACATCCACAACACTTGCCTCAATAAGGTCACAGCGGATATCCATTTCAGAACCACGGGCATCAGATGCAGAGTTGGCCATTACAAACCCTGCTCGACCAGTTTCGTTGAGAGAACTGTAAAAGAGCTGAATCCAGAGGTAGTTACCGTTATCGGTACGCGGCAGGCCAAAAGGAAACCGCTTGTCATCCTTGAGCCGTTCCTTGTCGATTCGGTCAACGTTAAAGGGGGGATTGGCCATGACGAAATCAAACTTTCCGATAGAGCTATGCAGATCCTCGTAGTAAGCGTTGCCCTGACGAATATCGCCACCAAGCCCATGCACCGCAAGATTCATCTTGCCAAGACGCACCGTTTCAGAAACCTTCTCCTGCCCGTAAACACTCAGCTCAGCATCAGGGTTCATCTTGTGTTCACCAACAAAGCGGGCACTCTGCACAAACATGCCGCAAGAGCCCGAAGCTGGATCAAAAATACGCCCATGAAACGGTTCGATGATACTGACAACGAGCTGAACAATGGCGGTTGGAGTGAAAAACTCTCCACCTTTCTGCCCCTCGCTCATGGCAAAGTGCCCAAGGAAGTATTCATAAATCTTGCCAAAAGCATCTCCCTCAATGTCCATAGGAACGGAGTTCATGGTTTTGAGCAGTTCCTTGAGCAGGGAGTTCTCGAAACGGTTGTAGGTCTTGGGCAAGACATCCTTGAGATCCGGGTTCTCCGCTTCTATGGCCCGCATGGCATCGTTGATTGCCGCACCAATGTTGATACCTTCAGGGAGTTGTATCAGTGTCGAAAAGCGAGCCTCCTCCGGCAGAAAGAGTACACCTTGAGCCTGGTAGTCCCCCGGGCCGATGCGGCGACGTGTCCCACCCGATCCTTCAAGCTCTTTCGCTGCCATCTGGAACTTGTGGTCGGCAAATCGCAAAAACACCAGTCCAAGAACCGGAACCGAGTATTCCGAAGACTTCAGTTTCGAGTTTGCCCGAAGTTCGTCTGCCGCCGCCCAAAGTCTTGATTCTATATTGCTTCCGTTGTGGTTCATGAATTGTACTGTCGTCCGTTGTGTTGCAAATTGTGGTTCGTACCTACTGGTCTTAAAATGAGGTTTAAAGCGTCCTCAGAATGTGATATAACCAAAGATCAGACCGTCTTTTGAAATGCTCACCAGATGATGAAGATAATGTTTTATAGCTTAACGCAATTCCGCTCAATCCTGACCCAAGGTGGCAGCTCCTTAAAATCTTATAAGAGGGACTGATGTTTCTGCAGAAACCAGTTCATTCCTGATGTATTGATATTAATATAAGTTAAGGGCTTATGAAATCTCTTGACGGGTTTTAAAATCCCAATTCTGAGATGACATTTGGAACATCGTAATTATTTCCTGCCCTATACCTGCATCTTCCGCTCAAAATGGTAATTTCCGGTATAAAAATGAATACGGTCAAGACTATGAACGTTAACCTTCTGAAGAATGAAATCATACCACAAGGAACTCTGGCTGCAGATACCTGCAAGAATGGGTTTTGTAAATATCACTGGCGACGTTGAGCGGGCTCTTCAGGAGAGCGGCATTCAGGAAGGTCTCTGCCTGGTGAATGCGATGCACATAACAGCTTCAGTCTTTATCAATGATGACGAACCGGGGCTGCATCAAGACTACAAGCGGTGGCTTGAGGAGCTGGCTCCGCATGAACCGCTAAGCCGCTACCAGCACAACAGAACCGGAGAGGATAACGGCGATGCACATCACAAGCGCCAGATCATGGGTCGGGAGGTCGTTGTTGCCGTCACAAAAGGGCGACTGCATTTTGGTACCTGGGAGCAGATTTTCTACGGGGAGTTTGACGGCAATAGAAAAAAACGGGTGCTCATCAAGATTATCGGCGAATAAGGGGGAGCTTCAGGATGGGAGCACATCACCCTGACCGGTGATTATATGTATGGAGCAACCTTTTAAGGGCAAAGAGGGGCATTTCAGAGCGATCAGTATGTTTATATGGTTATCATCGGAGAGGACAATCCGGCTCTCAGTTCAATCCAGAAGTCATCATGACCATCCTTCACCAATACAATAATTCTTCTGTTTTTACAAAGTTCGAGCACTGCCAGGAAGGTAACCACAAGAATAAGTCGTTCGGTGACGCCTTCAAGCACTGAAAGAAAAGAGATCTGCTTCCGATCCTGAAGTCTCGAAAGAATCATTATTGTTTGTTCCTCCATTGTTACCGGTGCATCCATGACATTGCGGGTCATAGGACGGGGCAAGTTCTCCAGTACCGATTTATAGGCCAGCATGAGATGGTAGAGTGTTGGTCGATGAATCAACTCATCCAGTTCTTTGGTAACCTTTTCCTCCAACTCATCAAAAGAGCCCCGTGCAAAAAGGTTTCCCCGCACTTCGGCAAGCTGATTCAGTGCACTTGCGCCCTCCTTGATCTGTTTATATTCAAGCAACCGCTGTACAAGTTCGTTTCGAGGATCAAACTCGTCGGTCTCGACATCATTCTCAACGGGACGTGGAAGAAGCATTTTCGCCTTGATACTCATCAGCATGGATGCCATATAAATAAAATCAGCAGCAATTTCAAGGTTGAGATTGCTGACATCCTTGATATAGCCAATAAAATCAGCAGTAATTTTTGAAATCGGAATATTATAGATATCCAGTTCATCACGCCTGATAAAAAAAAGCAGCAAATCAAGCGGCCCTTCAAATTCCTCAAGGCTGATCCTGAACATTAACGAAGAGATACGTTGATAATAGTGACCGAAAGCAAGATAGAAAAAGCATGATAACATGTACAAATAAACACTGACGAACGACCTCATTTTGCGGTACAAAAAAAAGGACTTCAAATTTCCGAAAACTTCAGTATTTATAAACGGATATGTTCCTGCTTTATCAGTCAGATTACCAGAGAAACGTGGCGCATCAATGAAAAGGATTTTGTGTTTTATCACGGTTGCCGCAGTGTTTATGCTGATGACGGCAGGCATAACCCCGTCTGAATCAGCAAACAACTCATTCAACCAGGGATTTGAAAAGCACCAGCAGGGTGACTTGGTACGAGCTGTAAAATTGTATACCAAGGCGATTGATGACTATCCCTCCTTTACCATGGCATTCCAGATGCGTGCCATAGCAGAGCTGCAGTTGAAAAAGTATCAACAAGCTATTAATGACTACTCAATGGTTATAACATTCGGTGAGCCGTATTTCAAGGCTGTCGGTTATTATAATCGGGGAGTCGCGAAAAACATGACCCGAGACTTTGTCGGCGCTATTCTCGATTTTTCACAGGCTATTGAACTCGACAAAAAAATGGCGTCAGCTTTTTTTCACCGTGGTATCGCCAAAAGCAAAATCGGTGATTTTGCTGGACAGACCGAAGACTTCTGCCGGGCAGCTCAACTTGGCGACGTCGATGCGGAAAGATGGCTGAATACTTATTATCCTGCATGGAAACAGAACCAGCCGCCGCCGCCAATACCACAGCCGAACCCCAGGGAGAGTCCGACATAAGACTTGTACCTGTTAGGAGATCAGCGGCGTCGGGCAGCGTGTATTACCCTGCCCGACGCGCTGAAATGAGGGGTTTATCAGATCGCCTTTCCGCCGCGTTCCCTGGTTCTGATACGGATACACTCTTCAAGAGAAGTTATAAAGATCTTTCCGTCACCGATTTCGCCAACACCGTGACTCGCAGAATTAATTATGGTATCGACAGTGATATCGACAAACTCATTATTAACTGCAATATCAAGCCTGATTTTAGGAATCAGGTTTGGCGCTATTTTCTGTCCTCTGTAGATATCTATATCCTCCTGCCTGCCATGACCTGTTACCCGGCTGACAGTAATTCTTGTTATATCGGCCTGGATCAGAGCCTCACGAACATGGTCGAGTCTGTCCGGCTGAATGATTGCGGTTATCAGTTTCATTGCAACAAATTAGTTAAGGTTGATAAGGCCGTATCCATGTTCACCGTGCATACTCTGATCGAGACCGGACATTTCATCAACTTCAGAGATACGCAGACCGATTGTTTTTTCAACCAGGAACAAGAGAATAAAAGAAACCACTGCAGCATAACCAATGGTAACGCCTACTGCTGTAGCCTGAACACCAAGCTGTTGCCAGACTGTCCAGCTTTTGTCCAGTGTTTTGGCGGCAGCATCAGCCATCCATGCCGGGCGAATGAAAAACACCAGAGCCAGAGCACCTACAATACCTCCAACACCGTGAACACCAAAAGCATCAAGACTGTCGTCGTAGCCAAGCTTGTTTTTGATCAAAATTGCGCAATAGCAGAAAATTGCAGCGAGAACACCGAGAGCAAGTGCTCCCGAAGGCTGAACAACACCTGCCGCCGGAGTTATGGCAACAAGACCTGCAAGAATACCTGAAGCTACACCGAGACTGGTCGCTTTGCCATGCTGGAACATTTCAATGGCCATCCAGGTAAATGCGCCCGATGCGGCAGCTATCTGTGTAACCGTAAGAGCCCTTGCGGTTGAAAGGTTGCTGGCAATAGCACTACCCGCGTTGAACCCGAACCATCCTACCCAGAGCAGTCCGGCACCAATCAACGTCATCACAAGGTTGTTCGGATGCATGACATTTTTTGGATAACCACGCCTTTTGCCAAGGTAGAGTGCAGCAACAAGTGCTGTAACACCTGAAGAAATATGAACAACAGTACCACCAGCAAAGTCAATGGCCCCAGCAGCTCCCAGGTTGAAAAGAAAACCGTCGGCAGCCCACATCCAATGGCAAATCGGGCTGTAGACAAAAATACTCCACAGCGCAATAAACAGGGCATACCCTTTAAAATTAACTCGTTCCGCAAAAGCTCCTGCAATCAGTGCCGGAGTAATAATGGCAAATTTACCCTGGAACATTGCAAACACATATTCGGGAATATGCGTCGGCATAATGGTTTCATCGATACCTTGCAACATGAAATATTTGCTGTCCCACCCTACAAAACCGCCAAGAACACCAGGGCCAAAACTTAGGGCATAGCCAACCATCGGCCAGAGCACTCCAATAATTACCATTGCACCAAAACTGTGCATCATGGTACCAATAACGTTCTTTGTCCGGACGAGTCCCCCATAAAACATGGCCAGACCAGGAATCATAAGCAAAACCAGTGCTGTGGAGGTCAGCATCCATGAGGTTGTTCCGGTATCAGTAACCACCTCTTCTGCTGCATGAGCGGTACCCTGAAACAACGATGCTGCCAGCAGGAACAGCAGAATCGTTAAAAGTTTTTTTCTCATAATAATATTCGATGAAATTGAAAATTACCTTAATAATTAATGGACTTGACAAAAATGTAGTTAGTTTTTTAACTAAAACAAAAAATTTATCGTTTTTTATTACAAAAAGGTAAGACTTTCAATCAAAAAACAGGGAACCATGTCTTATGCGGCGCAAGATGTAAGCAATAAAGCCAGAAAGATACTGTTCTGCCTGGCTTTATGTCGGGAAAGAAGAGTGTATTACGACCTTACAAGAAAAATACCAAGATCTTCGAGGAGCGCCTGCAGATCCTCTTCATGCTCGACCTCATCCTGGAGAATCTGCACAGCGAGATTGTAGGTGACCGGATCTTTCATGCCAATCTCCTCAATAATGCTGTTATAGACATTGATAGCACACTGTTCACCGGCAATGTTCTGTTCGAGTATTCTCTTTATAAAAGGATCTTCTGGAGCTGCATAACCGCAGTTCGAGAAGGTAAACCAGTCGAGAGGGCTCGAAAGCGGCTTTCCGCCAAGCTGAATAATCCTTGTAGTCAGCATGTCAGCATGACGAAGTTCATCAGCAGCATGTTGCAGAAGCTCCGCAATAGCGGCATCTTTCATAGGTCCCTGAACAACCTTTGCCCCAATCCAGTACTGATAATAGGCAAGCCATTCGTCAGCAAAAGCCTTACTGAGCAATTCAAGAACACGCGGCAGGTGTTCTCCAACAATTTCGCGGCCTCTTGTGCCCATATTGTACTCCTTATTGATTTATTTGTAAACCAGCTTATTTTTTATGCGAAATAAGGTCCGCGAGAGCACCGGACAGGGCCGGATACTGAAATGAAAAACGTTGCGCCGCCAAAAATCCAGGTTTGATATTCTGACCTTTCACAGCATATTCTCCCCCTTCACCCATCAAGAGACGCACGACAAACTCTGGCACAGGTAACAGAGATGGTCTTCCGAGAACTTGACCAAGTGCCTCGGCAAATTCCTTCATAGAAACTGGTGCCGGGCTGACGAGATTAATTGCTCCACGATAGGCCGGATTATTAAGTGCCTCAAGTATCACGGCAATCTCATCATCAAGGTGAATCCATGAGATACACTGGTGGCCTGAACCAATAGGCCCACCAGCATAAAACTGGAAGGGAGCCATCATCTTCTGTAGCATCCCGCCTTTTGTCGAAAGAACAATACCCGTTCTCAAGAGCACAAGCCGTGAGACGTTCTTTTCGGCTCCAAGTGCCTCCTTTTCCCAGTCAATACAGATCTTGGCAAGAAAATCGCTTCCTTTATTGCCCGATTCATCTATCAGGGGAGTATCGTCGCAACGGTAAAAAGAGCCATAGTAGCCAATGGCCGATGAAGAGATAAAAACCTGTGGTTTTTCAGATGCTGCAGCAATAGCAGACACCAAATGCCGGGTGCCGAGAATTCTGGATGTATAACACTCTTTTTTGTGCGCTTCAGTCCAGCGACTTTCAAGCAAAGGCTTTCCTGCAAGATGAATTACAGCCTTCGCTCCGCTGAGAAAAGCCGTCCATTCGCCGCTTTCCATAGCAGAGTCCCACTGTACATACTCCGATGCACCCGGAATTTTACGTGCGGCGATTTCCGGTGAACGGACAAAAAGAACAACCTTCTCCCCTTTGGCAATTAATTTCAGGGAAAGATCAACACCTATGAGACCGGTGGCTCCTGTAATAACAATATTCTTTTGCATAAACTATTTCAGTTGAGATGAAAAAGTAATTCTTACTCGACTGTCACTGACTTTGCCAGATTTCGTGGACGATCCACATTGCATCCCCGGAGTGTGGCTATATGATAGGCAAGGAGCTGCAGGGGAATAACCGTCAGAAGTGGAGTTATCGGCCCTGAAGCCTGCGGTATATAAATAACATGTTCAGCCAGACGACTGATTTCCTGATCACCATCATTGGCAATGGCAATAACCCGTCCTTTACGGCTGCGCACCTCCTCGATGTTGCTGAGAATTTTCGAATAGGTGTTATCGCGAGTGGCAATAATAATGACAGGCATATCCTCGTCAATCAGTGCAATAGGGCCATGCTTCATCTCTGCTGCGGGATAACCTTCAGCATGGATATAGGAGATCTCCTTGAGCTTCAGCGCACCTTCCAGGGCAACAGGGAAGTTGTACCCTCGACCGAGATAGAGGAAGTTTTTGGCATCTTTGAAGCGTTCCGCAATTGATTTGATCTGACTGTCGAGTTCAAGAATACGGGCAGCTTTTTCAGGAATAGTTACAAGTTCTTTAAGATGGAGTACAATTTCATCGCTGGATATAGTTCTGCCTTTACTGAGGGCAAGAGCAAGCATATAGAGCATAATTACCTGAGCAGTAAAGGCTTTGGTCGAAGCCACACCAATTTCAGGTCCGGCATGAGTGTACATTCCACAAAGGGTTTCGCGGGCAATAGTAGAACCAACAACATTACAAATTCCCATGACGAGCGCCCCCTTCTCCTTTGCCGTACGAAGTGCAGCAAGGGTATCGGCAGTTTCACCCGACTGAGATATGACAATAACCACATCATCGACACCAACAATTGGATTGCGATACCGGAACTCTGAGGCATAGTCAACCTCGACAGGAATACGGGCAAACTCTTCAATCAGATATTCGCCGATAAGACCGGCATGCCAGCTCGTACCACAGGCACAGATAATGATGCGCTTTGCCTGCTTCAGACGATCGAGGTAATCTTCAATCCCGCCAAGGCAGAGTCGTCCCTCCTCAAGGCGCACGCGCCCTCGCATGACATCGTGCATGACGGCAGGCTGTTCAAAAATTTCCTTGAGCATAAAGTGCTCAAACCCACCTTTCTCTATTTTTTCCAGTGAAAAATCCAGTTCCGTCACAATCTTTTCCTGTTCAACATTCTCAATCGTCTTGATAGAATAACCCTCCCTTGTTACCACTGCGAGTTCGCCGTCAGAAAGATAAACCACCTTGTTTGTATGTTCTATAATGGGGGCTGCATCCGAAGCAATAAAAAACTCACCAATACCAATACCGATGACCAGTGGACTACCCTTGCGTGCAACGACGATCTTGTCGGGCTCACGTGAAGAGATGACGCAGAGGCCATAAGCGCCTTCAACATGACGAAGAGCGCTGCGGGTGACCGTTTCCAGGTCAAGCGAAGGTTCACTTTTCCAGATTCTGTCGATAAGGTGAACCAGAACCTCAGAATCAGTTTCGCTGACAAAAACATAGTCCTGAGAAATAAGCTCCTGTTTAAGAGCTGAATAGTTTTCGATAATTCCGTTATGAATGACTGCGATGTCCCCGGCTGTATTCAGGTGGGGATGTGCATTGCGATCACTGGGCTCACCATGGGTAGCCCACCGGGTATGACCGACACCCATGGTCGCACCAGGAGTTTCCTTCCTGAACGCAAGAGTGTCGGTTTCAAGACCACTGACACTTCCTTTCTGCTTCATGACAGAAAGCGTACCGTTCAGCAAGGCAATTCCTGCCGAATCGTACCCTCTGTATTCAAGCCGCTTCAACCCTTTCAGGAGAACCGGTGCCGCATCCTGCCACCCTATATATCCAACAATTCCACACATAGTATTTATTTAAAACTCCATTTGATTGCCATCAAGCATACGTCAAACCATCAGAATTACCCGTCATCTCCCAGAATAATGCCAACAAGTCATCATCATTATTATAACACACGTGCCATCTCATTACAAATTTTTGACGCCTCTGCTGCCACTGTCCGCTCATAATCGTCAACACTCGTAAAGGTACCTGCAACAACCGGTGCAGGATAGATAAGTGCCCGGCTGACATTGATAACAGCGCTTTGCCGTTGTTCATCAACGCCAAGATTTGCTGCATCTTGAAGTGATCCTCCCTGAGCGCCAACTCCGGGTATAAGCATAAAAAGATCAGGTGCCTCGTGACGAATCTGTCCAAGTACATTGCTTTTGGTTGCACCAACAACAACTCCGCCGTTTCCGTTCCTGCTCCATAAACCAACCTTGTCAAGCACAGAACGATAGAGTGGAGCGCCATTCTTCATTTCCTGCTCCTCAAAATCTGCTGATCCTTCATTCGAGGTGAGGCAAAGCACAAAGACCAGTTTATTCTTGTAGGCAAAAAAAGGCTCAAGAGAGTCAAACCCCATATAAGGGGCAACAGTAATGGCATCAAAAGACCAATGATCAAAAAAAGCCTGTGCATACATTTTGCTGGTATTGCCGATATCTGCCCGCTTGGCGTCAGCAATCGTCATACATACTTCTGGAATTGTTCGAAGCGTATGTTCCATATCCTGCAATCCAGCAATACCACGAGCTTCATAAAAAGCGGTATTAAGTTTGTAGGCTATGGCCAAATCCGATGTTGCTCTGATAACCGAGCGATTAAACTCCAGAACAGGGTTGTGATATCCTGAAAACACCTGCGGGATTTTTTCAGGGTCACTGTCGAGCCCGACACACAACAGTGACTTTAACGCCGATATCCTGCTGTTTGCCTTATCACGAACTGAACTCATAAACTTATTTTTCTGTTATAACAATTCAAGTGTGAGTAACCGTCCTGAACGAATTCCGTAAAAGCTGTCATGAAGCTTATAGCTACAGAAAAATACATTTCAGGCTCTTTTAATATATATAATAATGTTTTCTTGCGAGATGCTTCATTAAATGGAAGAATCCCGTAAATTGGGCTTCATGAATCCGCGAACAGTGAACATCTCCAGAGTCGCATTATTATAACCATGATTACTGATTGATGGCAAAAAAAACGTTTAAACCTTCAAATCCCTATAAAAACGAACCGGAAAACAACAGCCCACGGCCGAAGTTCTCTATAATGTATTATGTGGTTGTGATTGTTCTTCTAATAGGAGTGCAGCTTGCTTTTTTCTGGTCTGGCTCAACACCAGAGATGCCTTACAGCACCTTTCGCAAGCTTATTGCCGAAAACAAGGTTGTCTCAGTAAAAATATCACCGGAAAAAATCTACGTCAAGCTCAAGCCCGGTACTGATACGGGTGTTGCTGCCAAGGAATCGCAAAAAGACAATCCGGTAGTCTCGCTTCCTCAATCCACCTCAAAACCGGATGAAATTATTGTCAATCCGGTGCGTGATGACAACCTGATTGAACTGCTGGAAAGCAAAGGAATCAAATACCAGGGGTTGCCAAGCAACACATGGATCAGTGAACTTTTGCAATGGATAGTGCCTTTTGGTCTGCTTATCGGCATCTATTTTTTTGTTTTCCGACGTATGGGCGGACCGGGTTCCCAGTTTATGAATATCGGCAAAAACAAGGCTGCACTCTACGAAAATCTTGACGAACACACCCGTATCACCTTCAAGGACGTAGCAGGTCTTGACGAAGCGAAGGCCGAGGTTATGGAGGTGGTGGACTTTCTCAAGGACCCCAAAAAATATACGACACTTGGTGGCAAGCTGCCAAAAGGAGTACTGCTTGTAGGCCCTCCCGGTACCGGAAAAACCCTGTTGGCAAAGGCTGTTGCAGGCGAGGCTGATGTGCCGTTTTTCAGTATCAGCGGTTCAGATTTTGTAGAGATGTTTGTCGGTGTGGGCGCTGCAAGAGTACGTGACCTCTTCAAGCAGGCCAAGGAAAAAGCTCCCTGTATTATTTTTATTGATGAAATTGACGCTGTAGGGCGCAGCAGGGGAAAAGGAGCCATGATGGGCGCAAATGATGAGCGGGAAAACACTCTTAATCAGTTGCTTGTCGAAATGGACGGATTTGCAACCGACAAAGGTGTTATTCTTATTGCCGCTACAAACCGGCCAGATGTGCTTGATTCAGCTCTGCTCCGGCCCGGTCGTTTTGACCGCCAGATCATGGTCGATAAGCCTGACCTTAAAGGCCGTATTGATATTTTCAAGGTGCATACCAAGGATCTTTCACTGTCAAAGGATGTTAATCTGAAAGCACTTGCATCGCAGACACCGGGATTTGCGGGGGCGGAAATTGCCAATGCCGCCAACGAGGCAGCCTTGCTTGCATCGCGCCGTAACAAGCAGAGCATTGAGATGAAAGACTTTGAAGATGCTATTGAACGTTGTGTCGCAGGACTTGAAAAAAAGAACAAGGTGATCAATCCGCGTGAAAAACAGATTGTCGCCTATCATGAAGCGGGTCACGCCATTGTCAGTTGGATGATGCCTGAGAACGATCCAGTTCAGAAAATCTCTATCGTTCCCAGAGGAATGAGTGCACTCGGCTATACCATGAACATTCCACTTGAGGATCGCTATCTCATGACAAAAAGCGAGTTGCTGGCACGCATCTGCGGGCTGCTTGGGGGACGCATCGCAGAACAGATCATTTTCAGCGAAATCTCGACCGGAGCACAGAATGATCTTGAAAAGGTGACCAGCATCGCCTACAACATGGTGACGGTTTATGGCATGAGCGAGAAACTTGGTAATCTTTCATTTTACGAAAGCAATAATCCCTATTATGGCACTCCTGGTATTGATAAAAAATACGGCGAAGAGACTGCGCGTCTGATTGACAGGGAGGTTATGGCTATCATAGAAGATTCTCGTCTTAACGTTTTTAATCTTCTGACCCAGAATCGTGAAAAACTCGAAAAGCTTGCCAGTGAACTACTGTTGAAGGAGATGCTTCAGTATTCCCAGATCGAGGAAATTCTTGGAAAACGTCCAGAGGGTCTCTTTCCTGTGCACATTGAAGAGGAGCACTTACAGGAAAGCAACAGCGAAACTATTGAAAGTTCGCCACTTCAGACTAACACAGAAAAGCTTACCGAAAGTGAACAAGCCGAGCTTGAGAAGGCAGTCGCCAGACTCAGGCAAGGACGGAAAATATCCGAAAACTGAATAAAAACAGCAAAAGGCAGGAGATTCCTGCCTTTTGCTGTAAATATGTGGGTCCCGAGGGAGTCGAACCCCCGACCTACTGGGTGTAAACCAGTCGCTCTAACCAACTGAGCTAGGAACCCATTGATACGGCCATAATTATAACATAAATCTACAGAAAAGCAAAAAGAAAAAGCGATTCGTAACAGTGAACCATACGGGTTATTTGTATGCCTTCCCGAAAAAGCATAAATTCAGGCCGATAATTTACCTTGCAGCTCAGGCAACTTTTTTTACTTACTCATTATGAGATCATTATCCATTCTTGGCAGTACCGGCTCAATCGGACTCAGTACCCTTGATGTTGTCAGACAGCACCCTGAAAAATTCAATATTACTGGCTTGGCCGAAGGCCACGATGTTGCATTGCTTGTAGAACAGATCAACGAGTTCCTGCCTGAAGCTGTTTCCGTCAGGGATGCTGATTCGGCAAAAAAGCTGGAAGCACTCCTTGGTTCTCACAAACCGGAAATCTTTTACGGTATTGAAGGAGCTTCAACCATTGCTTCCGCCGACGGAGTGGATATGGTGGTGTCGGCCATTGTTGGAGCCGCAGGCCTTGTGCCGACCGTCAGCGCAATCAAGGCTGGCAAGCATATCGCCCTGGCCAACAAGGAAACGCTTGTCGTTGCAGGACAGCTTGTGTCTGATCTGGTAAAAAAACACAACGTGCAATTGCTTCCGGTTGACAGTGAGCACTCCGCCATCTTCCAGTCACTTGCGGGTCACCGTGCAGAGGATGTCGAACGTATTATCCTGACCGCCTCGGGTGGGCCATTCCGCAACACCTCAGCCGAAGAGCTGAAAAATGTCAAGCTTGAACAGGCACTGCAACATCCGCAATGGACAATGGGCGCAAAAATCACCATTGACTCTGCAACCATGATGAATAAAGGCCTTGAGGTTATCGAAGCACACTGGCTCTTTAACATGCCTGCCGAAAAAATTGGCGTTGTAGTACATCCACAAAGCATCATTCACTCTATGGTCGAATATATTGACGGCTGCGTTATCGCACAGCTTGGTACTCCCGACATGCGTGCACCGATCGCCTATGCCTTATCCTGGCCCGAACGCTGTGAAAGCGGTATCCATAAGCTCGACTTGACAAAGATCGGAACACTGACCTTTGAGGAACCGGATATGGTGCGTTTTCCCGCGCTTCGTCTTGCCTTTGATGCACTGAAAGCCGGTCGCACCTATCCTGCTGTTCTTAACGCAGCAAACGAGATCGCCGTAGCCGCATTCCTTGACAGAAAAATAGGATTTACTGACATTGCGGCAACAGTCGACAAAACCATGCAGGCTCATGAGCCTTACACACCGGTCGAACTTGACGAATATCTTCAGGCTGACCGCTGGGCCCGTGAAACCGCAAAAAAACTTATTGCATAAACCTGTAAACAAACCAGGACAAGAGGCCGTATTCCGAATCTTCGTATACCGACAGAACGGAAATTTTGTTTTTTTATTGAAATAAAGGATTGTTATGGATTTTCTGAGTACCACATTTTTTTTCATTCTTGCCATTTTCATTCTGGTTACCGCACATGAACTCGGTCATTTTTTGACGGCGAAACTGTTCGGCATGAGGGTTGACAAGTTTTACATCGGTTTTGACTTTTTTGAAAAGCGACTCTGGAAAAAGAAGATTGGGGAAACAGAGTATGGTGTCGGTGTCTTTCCACTCGGCGGCTATGTCAAGATTGCCGGGATGGTGGATGAAAGCCTTGACACGGCCTTTCAGAGTGCAGAACCGCAACCTTGGGAGTTCAGGGCCAAACCGGTCTGGCAGCGCCTGATCGTGCTTGCTGGTGGAGTCTCCATGAATCTGGTGCTTGCCGCAGCAATCTTTATCGGCATAACCCTTGTACTTGGAGAATCACGCACAAGCCTCAACAATCCTGCTTTTGTTGAAAGAGGATCTGTTTTCGAGTCCATGGGCATGAAAACGGGCGACAGGCTGCAACTTGCAAACGGCAAAAAGCTCGATAGTTGGGAAAAGGCGCTTGATCCTGAACTTTTCACTGCCCGTTCGCTCAACTATACACTTGTGCGTGATGGACAAAGTATCACAGTTAAGGCTCCCTCAAACATTATGTCGAGCATAAACAAAAAGCAGAGCCTTGGAATACGACCAATCGTCCCGCCCGTCATTGACGAAGTTCTTGCAAAAATGCCAGCTAAAAATGCGGGAATAAAATCCGGCGGGCTCATTACAGCGATCAACGGAAAAAATGTCTCCGACTGGACGGAGGTTGTGGGGATTATCTCCGCCAATGCAGGAAAACCAATCACCATTACATGGCAACATATCCAAACCTCTCAGAACAACAAAATCAATGCAGAGGATATTCGAGCTAAAGGGGAGAGGTTTGTTAGCACTGTAGTGCCCAACACATCCGGCAAAATAGGCATCTCACTGAAACAGACAATTGAAACCGAACGAAGAAAGCTCAATGTTATCGAATCAGTAGTAAGCGGCGTCAACCAGACCTGGAAAATGAGCGCGATGACTGTTCAGGGATTTGCCAAAATCTTCACCGGTGAGGAGGATTTCCGCAAATCGGTCGGAGGTCCGATCAAGATTGCCAAAATAGCAAGCCAGAGTGCCGAACAGGGCCCTGTAAGCTTTCTTTATTTTCTTTCAATGCTCTCCATCTCACTGGCGATCATTAATATGCTGCCTGTTCCGGCACTTGACGGCGGACAATTTGTTCTGAATGGTATTGAAGGCATCATTCGACGCGAGATTCCCTTTGAAGTCAAAATGCGTATCCAGCAGGTTGGTATGGCGTTGCTTATGGCACTTTTCACCTATATCCTTCTCAACGATATTTTCAATTTCTGAGGCCGAAACGCGGAATCCATGCTGGATAAACTACAAACCATAAAAGAGAAACACCTTGATCTGGAACAGTTGCTTGCCGACCCAAACGCTGCAACTGATCAGGCTCGATTCAGAAAACTTAACAAAGAGTACAGCGACCTCAAGGAGATTGTACAGGCTTATGACCATTACGTTCAAAATAAAACAGAACTTGATTCGTCGCTCCAACTGCTGAAAGATGAGAGTGATACGGAAATGAAAGAGCTTGTTCAGACAGAAATAAATAAGCTGCAGAGGCAACTTCCCGACCTTGAAAAGCGGTTGAAGGTACTATTGCTCCCAAAAGAAGAGGCAGATTCACGCAACGTCATTATAGAAATTCGGGCGGGAACCGGCGGAGAGGAGGCCGCGCTCTTTACCGCTGATTTGACGAGAATGTACCAGCGGTATGCAGAACAACAGGGGTGGCAGTGCCATACGCTGCATTTCAACGAAAGTTCAGTGCCCGGCGGCTTCAGGGAGATAACCCTCGAAGTGAGCGGTAACGACGTCTATGGCACCATGAAGTACGAAAGTGGTGTACACCGCGTGCAACGCGTCCCCGACACAGAAACACAAGGACGTATCCACACATCAGCCGTAAGTGTAGCGGTGCTGCCGGAAGCCGAAGAGGTAGATGTTGAAATACGCAGGGAAGACCTGCGATTTGATACCTACCGGAGTGGAGGAAAAGGGGGGCAGAACGTCAATAAGGTTGAAACTGCTGTACGAATTACCCATATACCCAGTGGCATTGTCTCTGCATGTCAGGAGGAGCGCTCACAGCTCCAGAACAAGGAGCGGGCCATGCAGATGCTTCGCACCAAGCTCTACGACATCCAGCTTGCTGAGCAACAGCAGCAACGGGCTGATCTGCGCCGATCCATGGTGACAACCGGAGACAGGAGCGCAAAAATTCGCACCTACAACTACCCGCAATCTCGCGTAACCGACCACCGTATAGGCTTTACAAGCCACGCACTTCCGCAGATACTGCAAGGCGATCTACAGGAGATTATCGAAGCGCTCAAAATGCATGACCAGGCCGAACGCCTGCAATCCGAACTCATGTAAACGAAACAGGGGGACAGCGGCAACATGGAAATGGAAGCGACAGGAAGAAGCAGGGGAGATTGGATATTTCACGGAGAATTTGACCGGACAATCGCCTATCTCTCCGATCAGAAAAAGATACTGGGGTTCAACCCCTTCTGTCACAGCGTCGAACTTACCAATATCGAAAACGTCTATAAATGGCTTTTTCGAGTAACTGACCCACAAAACAACCCGTTTGATGTAATCTTTTTTGTCGAACAGATTGAAGAAATTCTTGTAGAACTACCCGACGACATTGAATGTTCAGACCCGGCTGAACTTTCTGAGGAAGTTATAAAACGCTATACCATAGGGAAAAAGATACGCTGGCAGCACCATCCGGTCGCCAGTAAGATTGAGGATCCTGAAAAATATCTTTTTGAAGGAAAAGCCTTTGCCGATATGTATATGCATCCCGTCGAGTCAGAAAAAACTCGAGTTCAGTTTGACTTGAAAATTAATGTCCGCTTTACTCTCTACCCCGCATTCCGGATTATCCCAGAAAACATTCTCCATTCCATGACCAACGCAGGGATGTCCATGATTATGCAAACCTCGACAAACAAGATGTTTCACTCTATCACAAAAGACTTCAAGAATATCAGAAAAACATAGAAAAGGAGATGCTATGGACTTTTATGATCTTGTTACCAAGCGAAGCAGCATCCGGAGCTATGAGCGCGACAGAGCTATTCCCGATGATGTCCTTCGCAGAATACTCAATGCTGGAAGAGTGGCCCCTTCAGCAATGAACCTTCAGCCTTGGCGCTTCCATGTCGTCCAGTCACAGGAGATGCTTCAGAAAATCTATGCCTGCTATGCTCGAGGCTGGATCCAGAGTGTGCCCTGCTTCCTGATTGTTTCCGGCAACCGCGACGCAGCATGGGTACGCAGAAAAGATGGCTATAATTCCATTGAGACTGATCTCACTATCGTCATGGATCACCTTGTGCTTGCCGCTACTTATGAGGGCCTTGGAAGTTGCTGGATTGCTGCCTTTGACCCCGACATGTTGCGCGAAGCGCTGCAACTCAAGCCGAATGAGGAGGTTTTTGCTATGACACCACTTGGATATGCACCCCCGAATGCAGTGCATTTCCCAACGTCAAGAAAATCTCTCGACGAGATAACGGAATTTCTCTAACATCACCCTTTGTTATAATCTGATGAGTTGTTACTGATTTCACTGATCTGATGGATGAATCCCTGTTATTATTATTGAACTTTTGCGTTAGAAAGAAATACTGATTTATCAACTTTGGCAAAAAAATACTGATAGTATTTCTCATCATTGATTTGGGTAACACTCATCACTCCGCCTCTGTTATTCATCACTTTATTTTTAAAGTTAATACGCACTTTGGTCTGTTTACCAAATTCACTGATATTTGCGGAGGCTTCAGTAATACTGTTTTTCCTGTATTCAGGGTTATTGGTAAACGCTTTTGCAAAAAAAGACTCAGCGCTATTTTCAACATCCACCTCTTTTTGTGCAGTAAGTAACCCTAAATCAACATTTGCCTGCTGAACAATAAACCCGTCATCCTGCAAGGCATTCATGACAGCTTTCATAACCATCTTTATTTCTCCCTGGTTATAAGTGCGGGTTTGAAATTCACGTATCTCCAACTGCGTTTTTTCAGCAACAGGTTGCACTGTTTCGCAACCACTCATCGTGATCATTCCAGCGGTGAAGAGTAGTAAGGCTATTTTTTTCATACCTTGCTTATTAGAATTTACTGCCATGATAAGAATAATCGCTTACAACCCCTTTCGAAAACTTTATGATAACCGTAAGCGTTTTTTGTGTAGTTGCTGCCGCTCCAGCGTCTCTTCCTCCTGTAAACAAAGACAATATCCCCCCACTCCCTGTTGAATACGATGCTTCAGAAGCTATTTTATCATAAATCCAGGTTTCAACTCCATCTTTATCTTTTGAGACAATATTTGGTGAACCAAGAACTTGTGCAACATCTGACTGGGTCATACCCTTTCTGATATCTTTCTGCACTAGCCCTACAGTCAACTCTCTATCGTGTGACGCAGGAAGCTGATCTGCATGATTTGCTGCAGTCATTGTACAGCCTGCAAGAGTTAATGCAATCAACCCTGTTACAACTAATGCTTTCATTATTGTTTATGGCGTTTAGTGAACAAAAAATCTCGATTTCCTCAAATTCAGCAGAGTTGCGCTCATCCTGTGCAACTACCGTTTTAATATAACGATTACATTCTTTTTGACGCAAGTATTTTACTCTGCAATCAATAGATATCCAAAAATGCGTATGAAAAAAATTGGAAATTCTGAATTATCAGTCAGTTCAAACGGTTACTTGTAGTAGCAGAAACTGAGAACAAAACATTCTCGTGTAGGAGTGATTATGAGAACAATTGTATTTACAGGAAAGGGCGGCGTCGGCAAAACTTCTATAGCAGCAGCTACTGCAGTCAAGGCGGCATCCATGGGTTATAAAACGCTTGTTATCTCGACAGACCCGGCACACAGTCTCGGCGACTCCTTCGATCTTGAACTGGGAGCCTCTCCCGTCAGAATTGCCGACAACCTCTATGGGCAGGAAGTAAGCGTTTATGGCGATCTCACCCTGAACTGGGAGATTGTCCGTGCGCACTTTGCCCACATAATGGAAGTGCAGGGAATCAAAGGGATCTATGTCGAGGAGATGGGTGTTCTTCCTGGCATGGAGGAGCTCTTTTCACTCTCATACATCAAGCGATACAACGAATCAAAAGAGTACGACCTGCTTGTCGTTGATTGCGCCCCGACCGGTGAAACCCTGCGCCTTCTCTCTCTGCCGGAAACTTTCGGCTGGATGCTGAAGATGATAAGAACCCTCGAAAAATATGTGGTCAAACCGATGATACGCCCTCTGTCAAAAAAAATCGGCCGACTTCATGACCTTGTGCCCGAAACAGAGGTCTATGACCAGATCGAACACCTCTTCAGCTCTGTGGACGGCATCATTGACCTGCTCTCGGATGGAACACAAACAACCGTGAGGCTTGTCATGAACCCCGAAAAAATGGTTGTCAAGGAGTCCATGCGTGCCCTTACTTACCTGAATCTTTACGGCATCACCGTTGACCAGGTGGTAATCAACAGGGTTTTCATGGACGAGGTTGACGGAGAGTACTTTAAAGAATGGAAAACCATCCAGCACAAATACATTGAGCAGATTGAACGCTCCTTCGCTCCCATTCCGATCACGAAAGTCCCTCTCTTCCGCCGTGAAGTCCTCGGTCTTGAAATGCTGAAAAGTGTTGGAGATGTGGTCTATGGTGATAAAAACCCTCTTGATATTTTTTATCAAGAGGAGCATACTGCCATCACAAAAGTCAGTGAAGGACACTATATCATGAAGCTGCGCCTGCCGTTCGCCTTCGACAACAAAATGGAAACCAATGTCCTCCAGCTTGGCGACTCGCTGACCCTGAGAATCGGCAATTACCAGAAAAACGTGATTCTTCCAGTCTTCCTTGCCGGTATGCGGGTTGCCGAAGCCATCTATGAAGATCAGTGGCTGAAGATTGAGTTCAGAAAAAAAGAGATGGCAGCACCAAAGGGATAACATCATAAACAGCTCCTGAGAACCCCAAAAAGTGAAACTCTGATTCATCCTTGCTGATTTCATTGGCTTCAAAGGAAATAATTTCTCATCTTTGGGGACAACTTTTTCAATGAGCGCACGATGAAACAACTTTTGCTGGGTGCCGAAGCCATTGCGCTTGGAGCCCTTGATGCCGGAATATCCGGCGTCTATGCTTATCCCGGGACACCTTCGACCGAAATCACCGAATATATCCAGAAAAACAAGGGTGACTGTGAACAACCTGTTCACTCAACATGGTCTGTCAATGAAAAAACAGCTTACGAAGCTGCGCTCGGCATGTCGTACGCTGGCAGACGGAGTCTGGTCTGCATGAAACATGTCGGGCTGAACGTTGCTGCCGATGCTTTCATCAATTCAGCTATTACCGGCGTAAACGGAGGCTTGGTGGTGGCAGTGGCGGACGACCCTTCAATGCATTCATCCCAAAACGAGCAGGACAGCCGGGTCTATGGCAAATTTGCCATGGTACCGGTGATTGAGCCAGCCTCACAGCAGGAGCTTTATGATGCTGTCCGGTATGCGTTTGACTTTTCTGAATCTATCAAGCTTCCGGTACTCTTGAGACTCACGACAAGACT
This sequence comes from uncultured Chlorobiaceae bacterium, assembly GCA_903843305.1. Lineage (GTDB taxonomy): Bacteria > Bacteroidota > Chlorobiia > Chlorobiales > Chlorobiaceae > Chlorobium. Next base: position 15,994 of record CAIMPI010000027.1, on the reverse strand, counting down.
TGCGCATTCTCGTGCGGGAGTGGAAAGTGCGGTAAGTGCGGTAAGTCGTATACAAAAAACGCTTAATGCTCTCTATGCCCCTGAGCGCTTTGTGCTTATGCCTCATAACGCCCGTCGACAGTACAACAACCTGCTTGGCATGCAGGATAAACTTGAAGAAGATTCGGAGAACTCATGGCTGAACCGCCTTCTTCCCGGAACAGGGACAATCGGCGTTCTTGCTTTCGGCATTGCCTTCAACTACGTGATGGAGGTCCGAGAGGCTTTTGGTCTCGACTATCCTGTACTGAAAGTCGGCCACTATCCCCTGCCGAGAAAAAAGATCGACGCGCTTTTCAACTCCTGCGATACCATCCTTGTCGCCGAGGAGGGTTATCCGGTCTATGAAGAACTGCTGAGAGGATATTTTGGCAACACGCATATCAAGGGACGCCTCGACGGAACCCTCCCGCGTGCCGGAGAGCTCAATGCCGACAGTGTCGCTCTTGCTCTCGGTCTGGCAAAAAAAGAGGTTATTCCAGTACCGGCTATTATGGTGAACCGTCCGCCTGAACTCTGCAAGGGATGCGGCCACCGCGACCTCTACGAAGCACTCAATACAGTCATGAGTTCACACGAGCAGCACCATGTATTTTCCGACATCGGCTGCTACACGCTTGGAGCGCTTGCGCCCTACAACGCTATTCATACCTGCGTTGATATGGGCGCATCAATCACTATGGCCAAGGGGGCAGCGGATGCAGGCCTGCGACCTGCGGTTGCTGTTATCGGCGACTCGACCTTCACCCACTCCGGCATGACCGGCCTGCTGGATGCCATCAATGACCATTCACCGCTCACCGTTATCATTGCTGATAACGACACCACCGCCATGACCGGTGGACAGAACTCTTCTGCCAACGGGTCGAGATTGCTGGACATTTGTCGGGGACTCGGTGTTGAGGATGCGCATCTCCGAGCCATCATCCCGCTGAAGTCGCACCTCGCAGAGAACATTGCTGTACTCATGGAGGAGATTTCCTGGGAAGGTGTTTCGGTAGTTATTGCACAACGGGAATGTATTGAAACCGCTGCACGGAAAAAACGGAATCCTGCGGCCAAAGCGTAACGAATAGTATGCAGATCAACATTATTCTTGCCGGTGTCGGAGGACAGGGAATACTCACTATTGCAGCGGTGATCGACCATGCTGCTCTGCAGAGCGGCCTGACTGTCCGCCAGGCTGAGGTACACGGCATGAGTCAGCGCGGGGGAGCGGTTCAGTCGCACCTCCGGATTTCTGACAGAGAGATCTACTCCGACCTGATCGCGGAAGGAACAGCAAACCTGATACTTTCGGTTGAACCTCTTGAAGCGTTGCGCTATCTTCCATTTCTTGCTCCAGACGGGAGAATAGTTACCTCAACAGACTCTTTTATCAATATGGAGGGCTACCCGACCATGGAGCAGATTTTTGACGAACTACACCGCACGAACCATCCGGTACTGGTCAACGCAGCAGAACTTGCCCGTGAAGCGGGGAGTATAAGAACATCAAACATGGTGATGCTCGGAGCTGCCGCCCCGTTCATCGGTATTGCTGCCGAAACGCTTGAAGCCTCCATAGAGAAGCTTTTTCAGGCAAAAGGGGCAGATATCGCAGCCATGAACATCCGTGCATTCCGAACAGGACAAGCATTATCTCAACTTCAAGCGACACCGACATGATCTGGAACGAACAGTACGAGTGTATGGAACGTGAAGAGCTCCAGAAGCTCCAGGGAGAAAGGGTATCATCAATGGTGAAAAGAGTCTATGACTCTGTTCCATTTTACCGCCAAAAGCTCCAGGAAATGGGTATAGAGCCCGGCGATATCACCACTATCGACGACCTGAAAAAGCTCCCCTTTACCACCAAACAGGATCTGCGCGACAACTATCCTTTTGGCCTTTTTACTCTACCTCAAACTGATGTTGTCAGGCTCCATGCCTCCAGTGGTACTACAGGAAAATCAACGGTTGTCGGGTATACCCATAACGATATCCAGATGTGGAGCGAAGTTGTTGCCCGTTCCCTGACCATGGCGGGAGTGGGTACATCCGATATCATTCAGGTTGCCTACGGCTACGGACTCTTCACCGGTGGCCTCGGCCTGCATTACGGAGCCGAAAAAGTCGGGGCGACGGTCATTCCTATCTCCGGCGGCAATACAAAAAAACAGCTTCAGCTCATGGAGGACTTTGGCTCAACGGCACTGGCCTGCACTCCATCTTATGCCGCCTATCTCGGCGAAGCGCTTGTCGAAGAGAAAATCAACCGCAAGAATATCAAGCTGAAAGCCGGTGTTTTCGGTGCAGAACCCTGGACCGAAGAGATGCGTTCTCAAATTGAGCACCTGCTCGGGATCAAAGCGTACGATATTTACGGCCTCAGCGAAATCATCGGGCCTGGTGTCTCCATGGAGTGCCACTGCCAGAAGGGCATGCATATTTTTGAAGATCACTTTATCCCCGAAATCATCAACCCGGAGAGCGGTGAAGTACTGCCTTATGGCGAGCTTGGCGAACTGGTCTTCACACCGGCAACCAAGGAAGCGATGCCGTTGATCCGTTATAGAACTCGCGATCTCACACGACTTCATGCCGATAGATGTGAATGCGGCCGCACGCTCGTGCGTATGGAAAAATGCGTGGGCCGCACCGACGACATGCTCATTATCCGCGGCGTCAACGTCTTCCCGTCACAGGTTGAATCGGTACTGCTTGAGATGAGTGAAACCAAGCCGCACTACCTCTTGGTGGTCGATCGTGAGAACAATCTCGACACCCTCGAAATCAGGGTAGAGATTGAAGAGCAGTTCTTCTCCGACGAGGTAAAAGAGCTTGAAGGGCTCCGCATGAGGATCAAGGCAAATATATCGAGCATTCTTGGCATCAGCGCAACCATCCGGCTGGTTGAGCCCGGCACCATTGAACGCAGCATGGGCAAGGCTCAGCGGGTCATTGATAACCGTAAACTCAAATAAAACTATGATTATCAAGCAGCTCTCGGTGTTTCTCGAAAACAGGACAGGTCGGCTGACCGAACTGACCGGTATTCTTGCCGCCAACGACATCAACATCTCGGCATTTAGCATTGCTGATACTGCCGACTACGGTATTCTGCGCATGATTGTTGGACGACCGGAACCGGCGGCAGAGATACTCCGCAAGGCAGGATTTGCCGTCAAAATCACCGATGTCGTCGGGATGATTATTCCCCACAGACCCGGCGGACTGCACAAGGCGCTGCAAGTCATTTCAGATAATAACGTCGCCATTGACTACATGTACGCTTTTGCCTCTGGAGAGTGTAAGGCCACCGTGGTTATCAGGGCGGAATCGTTGCAGAAACTCATTGATGTCTTGCAGGAACACAAAATGGAGCTGCTTCAGGAAGGAGATGTCTATCAGGTTTAACCAGCTACCAACATGCCAAGGTTTTCTAAAGCCGTATCATCACTTCGCTCCTCGGAAATCAGGGATCTTATGACCCTTGCCTCAAGACCGGATATCATCTCCTTTGCGGGCGGGATGCCCGGCAATGAACTCTTTCCTGTTCAGGAGATCGAGGATCTCTTCAAAGGACTCGACATCAAAAAAAAACGGATAGCGTTTCAATACGGTCCGACACCCGGGCTCCCTTCGCTGCTTGAATCACTCAGCGGCTTCCTTGAAAAAAAAGGGTTGCCGGTACACACGAACCGTCTGCTCATCACAACCGGCTCACAGCAGGGGCTCAATCTGCTGGGCAAAGCCTTTATAGACCCCCACGATCCTGTCCTTGTGGAAAACCCCTGTTTTATCGGAGCCCTCTCGGCTTTCCGTTCCTATGACGCTGAACTGAGAGGAGTCCCGGTTGACCGAGAGGGCATTGCCATGGACGCGCTGCAACAGGAGATCGACAAAAAAGAGAAGCCGAAATTTCTCTACATCACCCCCTATTTCCACAACCCGGCAGGACTCCTCTACAGTACTGAACGCAAAGAGCAGCTTATAACAGCACTTCAAGGCTGCGATATTCCGCTTGTTGAGGATGATGCTTATGGCGACCTCTACTTTTACGAAGAGGATCATGAACGGCTCAAGCCCATCAAGGCGATCAACCCGGAAGGAATTGATGTATGCTATACCGGCTCATTCTCCAAGATTCTTGGTCCCGGCCTGCGACTTGGGTGGATGCTTGTGCCGGAAGAGATCTACCAGAAATGCGAACTCATCAAGCAGTCTGCCGATGCCTGTTCTCCAAGCTTTACTCAGGTGTTAGCCGACGAATTCATCCGCTCCGGCCAGATTTACAGCTATATCGCAAGTGTTCGACAGGAGTACAAAAGAAGGGCGACCGCCATGGTTGCCGCTCTCAGGGAACACCTCCCGAACTACGTCGAGTGGAATGAGCCACGCGGGGGCTTCTACCTCTGGCTCACCCTGCCGGAAGAGACGGATACCACGAGAATCGTACAACTGGCCATTGAAGGGGGTGCCGTGTTTGTCATAGGAAAAACATTTGATCCGGCAGGGAAGCGCAACAACTCACTGCGGCTCTCCTACTGTAACAACACTCCGAAGCAGATCGCCGAAGGAATTCCAATTGTGGCCCGCGCCATCAAAACAATATGCGAATGACAGTGGTTCTATTTACGCAATTATTTACCAAGGCTGAAATCAGTACTCGGCATCGTTCATGTACATGGAAATTCTGAATTGCGTTGGATATGCCCGCCTCAAATTATAGTTCTCTGCTTGAAAGTTAGGGCTTTTTTTTCAAAAAAGTGTAGGTAAAGGTTCTGAATACCATGATCGATGGCTCTGCCTGCCATTATCAAGGCTATCTTTACAAAAAGCCAACCCTTCAGTTTTTTCCTTATATTCTGATCAACTTTCCATGTTATTTAACTCGATTTTATGTCAAAGCAATGCAGGTGTTCCGATGGTCTGACTGACCGGACTCGTTATGAGGAGGTGGTGCTCGATATCATGCTCTACAGCGCGCGCCTCAAGGAAACGGTGGCGCGGCAGAACAGTACGGTTATTGTTGCCATGGCACGCATGATTGCCGGAACGTTTGAGGATGGTGGAAAGGTGCTGATTTGTGGTAATGGCGGCAGTGCTGCGGATGCCCAGCATCTGGCGACAGAGCTGACGATCCGCTACCGCAGCAGTGTGGATCGTCCGGCACTTCCTGCGATAGCGCTCTCTACAGACACTTCTGCTCTGACGGCTGGTGCTAATGACCTTGGTTACGATGCGGTTTTTGCTCGCCTTGTTGAGGCTTACGGGAGGGAAGGAGATATTCTGCTGGCTCTTTCAACAAGTGGCAACAGCCAAAGTGTGCTTAATGCGCTGAACTATGCTCGGCAGCAGGGTATGAAAACACTTGCCTTGCTTGGTGGCGATGGTGGCCTGTTGAAGGGTTTGGCTGATCTTGAAATTATTGTGCCTCACTCAGGTTCTGCTGACCGGGTGCAGGAGTGCCATATTACGATTGGTCATGTGCTTATTGATCTTGTAGAGCGGATGCTTGGCTATTGCCATTCATAGAAATAAAACTCAAACCAAAAATTGTTATGCAGATGAAGCAGATTGAAGGCGCGCTGAGCGCAACGGATACAAGGTTTGCGCTGGTTGTAGCGCGCTTCAACGATTTTATTGGCCAGAAGCTTGTTGACGGTGCTGTTGACTGTATCCGTCGCCATGGTGGATCTGAGGAGAATATCACCATCTATCGTTGTCCGGGTGCTTTTGAGCTGCCAATGGTCGCCAAAAAGGTTGCTCTGAGCGGCAAGTATGATGCTATTGTGACGCTTGGAGTGATTATCAGAGGCTCAACGCCGCATTTTGATGTTATTGCCGCTGAAGCAACCAAGGGGATTGCCCAGGCATCTCTCGACACTGGAGTTCCGGTTGCCTTTGGTGTGCTTACCACTGAAAATCTTGAACAGGCGATAGAGCGGGCAGGAACGAAAGCTGGCAACAAGGGTTTTGATGCGGCGATGACAGCCATTGAAATGGTGAACCTCTACCGGCAGATTTAGGTGTTGCGGTAGAGGTTGACATTGGCGGTGATTACCGTTCGGGTTTACTTATGCAACGTCTCTTGAGTGCGGCTTGTCTCTCCTTGTTCAAGAAGCTCTGATATTACCTGAATCGCACCGCTAATCCGGAGCAAGGTTTCTTTTAATTGTGCTTCTTGCATTTGTATTTCGTGAAGCCTTGTCTGGCCCTTTTCGAATTCCGCCTTCAAGGTTTCGATGCGTTTCTGAAGTTCTTCTCGCATTATTTTTGGCTCCTGAGAATAATTGTAATTACCCGAATTTCGGCGTTTCTGTGCTTATAACTCACGTGCTGAAATAAAGATACTTTTGTTCTTATGCATTTTTATTTCTTAGCAAGTTAACTTGCACCGCAAGTTCAGCTATCGTTTGCTCTTGATCCTTAACGACACGTGTCAAGGCTGTGACAATATGGTTCATGATAATTGCATCATAATTAGATGACGCAACCTCAGTCGGAGCATCTTCAGCTATAAATCCAAGGCACTGTGATTTCAATGAATCATGTTTATATGTAAAACTGACAGGCTCCAATGTTGAGATAATCTGCTTTGCCAGTTGGCTTGGTAATGTTTGAATGTTCTCTTTTAATTGCCTTGAGGAAGGGGTGCTAACCTTTCCTCCTATAGAAACATTTGCCCAATCAGCTCCATAATTAAGATGGAGAGTATTCGAGCCATCCACTAATGCTCTACCTGGAGTTCCACGACGAGATGAATGACCCATACAAAAATCTCCGCACCTTATAGTAGCGGTAAAATTGTCTGAGACATCCAAATTACCTAAATAAACCCCCCCTGAAGCATTATTTATTCTTAAAGGTCGAAGATCGTTCCATCCTCCGTATGGAACTCCCGCATTGGTTAAAAGTAAATAAGTGTCGGAACCGTCATTTCTGAAGAATGAACCGTAATTACCCTGCACCATCCTGAAGGCATTTGCAGATGTTGTTTGAATTTCACCACCTATAGAAACATTCCCTGCTATTGTGGCATTACCATCACCAGGGTTACTCCAACCACCGACACCTCCGACATTCAAACTTTTAGGCGCAAATAACCCTGGGGTATGTACTCCACTGCTAAAAGCAAAATCCTGATTAAGCCTGAGCCAGGAATCACTTCCCCGTAAAGCATGTTTTCCGTCGATGGCGATATCACCATTTATACCAACATTGCCTAAATAAACTCCCCCTGTCGCATTATTTATGCTTAAGGGACGCAAATCATTCCAGAGTCCATATTGATCACCCGCTTTAGTCAAAAGCAAATAAGTGTTTGTGCCATCATTTCTGAGAAATAATCCATAATCACCCTGCACCATCCTGAAGGCATTTGCAGAAGTTGTTTGTATTTCACCAGTGCCCCGAATACCACCAGCAATATCCAGTGTTCTTTCAGGAGTTGCCGTGCCGATGCCAATACCGACTTTTCCGCCTATAGATACATTCCCTGCAAATGTGGCATTACCATTCCCGGGGTTGCCCCACCCCCCGACACCTCCGACATTCAAACTCATTGGCGCAAATAACCCTGGCGTATGAACTCCACTGCTGAACGCATTATCCTGATTGAGCCTGAGCCAGGGATCACTTCCTCGGAAAGCATGTTTTCCGTCGATGGCGATATCACCATTCACACCAACATTGCCTAAATAAACTCCCCCTGTCGCATTGTTTATGCTTAAGGGACGCAAATCATTCCAGTTTCCATATTGATCACCCGCTTTAGTCAAAAGCAAATAAGTGTTTGTGCCATCATTCCTGAGAAATAATCCATAATCGCCCTGCACCATCCTGAAGGCATTTGCAGAGGTTGTTTGTATTTCACCAGTGCCCCGAATACTCCCTGCAATATCAAGTGTTCTTTCAGGGTTTGTAGTACCGATACCGACATTGCCCGATGCTGTAATTTTTATCCCTGCAGTGGTGTCATTCCAGGGTCCAATGACAAGATTGCCTGCATCTTGCTTTGAATTTGTGCGCCAAAAAAGTCCAAAGTCACCCTCTTGAGATAAACCATTATAGCCACCCGTTCCTAACTTAGGGACAATAAATAGGCTTCCCGGATCACCACTTGATCTTCCTAATATTATCGCTGCATCGTTTTCATTGGTTTGGCTCGGGACCTCGATGTGTCCGTTCCCTGAAATTTTAAGAGTTCCACTCACCTCCAGTTTTGATGCAGGGCTCTTCGTACCAATACCGACATTTCCGTCAACCCACAAGCTTGCTAATTGACGAACAGGTTTATCGGTTATTGACACGCCATCGGGTTTGTCAAGAGTAATTTTATCGGTTATTGATATTTGACCGTTCTGGTCGACAATAATATTTTCTAAACGAACCATATCTGCTGGTGCAGAATCGGCTGCTGATTGCAATGTGATCTTCGGCCTTTCTGTCCAACGTGTAATGCCAGAAGCATCAGTAGATGTTTTACTATCCGTTTCTACTTGTTGGTAGCCTAAATAAACTGCAACGGTCTTACCCTTATACGTATTCAGATCATTCAGCGGTATTTCTTTTTCCAATGGCGAAAGGATGACCAGTTCCTGCCCGAGATTATCCACACCCAAACCCGCGCCAACTGTTATTATTGCAGGTGCCGTATCAGTCGACTGGTTTTTTATGTCCACCTTAAATCCGCCATCTAAAATCCCGGGCCCACGAAGAGACGCATTTAGCCGCCGACGCATCTCGATGTGATAACTTTGCTCATCCGAGAAATCTACAGCTTCCAGGAATTGGCCAGTAAAATAATTTAAGCGTTTGATGTCGTTAGCCATAAGTAGCACTCCTTATTTCATTATTTTTTCCAGTCAGCCATACCCAAGCGGGTGTTTTTTCCAAGAATTATCGGGCAATCTTTTTTTGTTATGTCGGTCGGACAACTGTTATAGGCTCCAATTCTGAATGTTTCAAATTGGGGTATTAATTGATAGCACGTATGAGCTGGTTTTGCCAAACGGATAATCGAATGGGCTTGTTGTTCCGCACGATCATAATCTTCTTTTTTGTTACTGTCTTTAACATTATTCAGATTTAAAAGCACCGTAAAAAAATGTGGTACCGCTTTGACTTCTTCCTCAATTGTCACATCTTGTTCATCTCTTTCGATAAACATTGCCAACAACGTAACCATATTTGCTTTTGTCCCTCTCATTGGGTAGAGCGAGGCGATCTTTGCAATAAACTCTCTTTGCGTTGATTCACTAATATCGGCACGCAACACGAGGGCAACCCATTGACTCAGCCAAGGGAGAAATTCCAGAGGTGTTTTGTCCGGATTAAAAAAATCTGCCATCCGTGCGATTTTATCTTCAAGACCTTCAATATTATTGAGTGCACTAATTTCCTTTGTGTTGCCAGAGGGGTATTGGGCAGGGTTCTCTTTTGGCAATCCTAACAAAATCCGGTCAAAGGCTTTAAGAAATTTCAGGGTATCACTCTCCTCACCGTTTTCAGCTTTTTTACGGTACTCGTAAGGCAGATAATCGGCCAGACGCTTCTCTTCGATTTGGTTCGTCATTTGGGTGTGTCTTTTTGATAGGGATTCAAAACACTCAGCTCTTTTTTGAACAGGAACAATTGGTTTTCATGAAGCGTTACTTCAATTCCACCTGATAAATTACCATCCAGTTTAAACATCGCCCCCGCAATCGGCTCAACAAAATCGACTCCGGGGAGTTGATCCAATAATGCATAGATATCGGCGGCATAAACCGATTGACCTGGTTTCCAGCCTTGACCATCTCCACTACCGTCAATTGGGTGAAAGAAAGTATCTAACTTGATCAGTACGCCATTTTGGACCTCTTCCCATCGGTAATCATCCAAAATGGCCAAGGTGACAGTTACACCTATCGCTAAATATTTTGCTGGTACAACATGAAGCTGAGTGGTTAATAAGCGGCGTGGTTCTATATACGCGCTGACAATGGAAGCTAATCCGTTAGGTCTTGTGACGAGATCGCTATTAAATGGGTCAATACGCGGAATAATCACCAAACTCACATGACCGATGGCATTGGCGTTCTCGGGTACGCTTTCGTAATTTCTTTTTGCCATACAATAAGCTCGTGCAATTGACCCATCCCCCTTATCGGAAGGTTTACCGGCGTCAAGGGCGAATCTTTCAAAATCCGCATTGGTTATCGCCCTCTCTTCCTTGCGTAATTCGGCTATTGCTGTCGTGATAAGTTGATCCATAGAGAGGGTTGCGCGTTTAGGATCAACGAGCCATCCCTTTCCCATTAACAACTGCAAAAAAACCCGCTTATTTGCTTCAGTCACACGGTTGGTACGATACATCAGCATCTCGGAGATAAAAACGAACAGCTCGATCAAGGTAATGCCCGGGTCGGAAGGGTTATGATCGGTCCAGGAAGGGGCCAACTGCGGAATCATGCCTTTGGCTTCCGCCACCATATCGGCAAATTCGCGGTCGTCCAGATTGGGAAGGATGATTGACATTGGCTAACCTAAAGGATTATTGGGGGGGGTGGAATAATTTATCTCATGTTTACCAGAACAAATCAAAAAGCGTTTTGTGGCCCTTATTGCTTCAATGCCCTGACTGCTACCAAAGGCAATCTCGAGCGACTCTACATAGTCGACCCCTTGAACATCATTCAGCATGCTGTAAAAATCCGAGGCATGAGGTTCACGGCCAAAAGCCCAGCCCATGCCATCTCTGCCAGTCAAAGGATGCAAAAACTCTTCAAGTTTGCTCTTCAATATTTTTTCAACATACAGTTTCAACTGCTCTGATGTTAAACGAACCTTTAGAGTAATGTTGACTTCAAGATAGAGTGGGCCTACCACGGATAGAGCAACAAGAGATGGCGCCAGCGGCAGGATATAGTCTTTAACCTGCTGGATGAGCACCTGCGAGGGCGTGGGTTTAGTATCATCCGTTTTCGGTACAATAATGAGGCTGACTTTACCGACACCGGCCTTATCGTCTTTATTATCATCCGTCATCATGTTAATCTTAAAGGCATCTACGGCAAGATCGATTAACGGCACGCAAAGGGCGAGAGCTACCTCGGTAGAGGCTAACTTCGCAAGGTCCTCATAATCACTCTCGGTTACCGCGCGATTCCGATGCCTCAACACTTTGGGGGCTCGTTCCAGCAACGATTCATAGCTTTCGGTATCACTGCCGCCGCGAGCCGGGCCGTAATTAGTCACCTTATCAATCCAATTTATTGGCGACCAGAAACCGGTGACTGTTCCTGCTGGCACATTGCCTTGGCTGCTACCTCCATACTGGTAGGATGTTACGCGTATATTTCTGACGCCGACCGGCGGAATCATGCCGGTTTGCCCGTTACCAAAGGTCACTTTTCCACTGTCATGATCAAGCATGTAATGCCGATCTGAAGGTATGGAGGCATAAAAATCCCCCACTTCTACCCAAGACGTCCATTTTGCCTGGGTTGATGCCTGATTTCCAATAGTTGTTTCTCTTTCCCTGACTTCAAGGCGTTGTCCTGTTCGAACCGGATGGTGGAATATTTGCAAGGTTTGCCCGGGATTACCAGTGCTTGAGCCTAAAATTTCATCAGTAATCGTGGCCATCTGCGTCGCCATAACAGTGTTGGCGGCAAGCCATTTTAAATGTGCAGGATGGCTGTTGTACGCGTTGTTTTTAGCTTTGACCTGAAGCCAATAATTTGTGATCGCAGTTTTTGAATCAGCTTTATCTGTTTGAATCGTTTGAAGAGCAAAGTTATCGGGAACCTCAAAAATAATTTTTCCGGAGTTTGTCAGTTGTTGAGTATGATCTTCTACATAAATTATAGGGTTTGTAGGGTCATCGCCGAATCTCCACTCAAGTGTATCAATTATTGTTTCCTTAATAGTTGCAGGGGAATAATCTGGACTCTCAATATCAAAATAGATAACCACCGCCAATCCTGTGGGTAGCGTTCGATTTTCAGGTAAGGCAAAGCCGAAATAGTACGTTAGACCTGACTCTTCAAAAAGAGGTTTCGGAGCACCTGAATTATTGATCAATGCCGTTAAATCTGTATAAGAAGTCGAGTCCTTCGAACTCAAAAAGCTTTGCAGTTCTAACGTCGTCAGCCACAAATCTTCTTCGGTCTCAAAATAAACCGGCTCAGTAGCGCCCGCAGGTGCCGGGGCAAAAAGCCTTGTGCCGGAAGGCACCAGCACACCTTCAGCAGCAGAGGAGGTCAAGGTAAATGAAAGCGGAACGCTTGCGGACGTTGCCGGAGTCAAGGAATTGCCAAGTAAATCCAGAAACGCGAGGAAGTTTTTTTCCGGCGCACGATTGATACGGTCAACCACCAAAGAACAGAGATGGGCAAAAATAGCCGTTAATGCTTTACCGGCTTCGCCGCCATCAGCGCTTGAATCCCAACCGAGATATGCGCACATCAATTGCTGCGTCTGGTCGGCAATATTTATGCTGGTACGGCTATCGATATTAGGTGGCTTGAGTAGACTCATGCGGACACTCCTCGTTCGATGTAAAAAGGATAGACCAGATTCTCGATAGAATCGGTCGTTTTGACACGGTAACTTATTTCAATAAGCAATTCGCCCTTTTGAGAGGCTGTTACTGCTGCTTGATCACTTTGATTGACTGATACACCCAACACTTCGATGCGCGGTTCAAAATGCAGCAAAGCCTCATTCACCTGTTGCTGGATAAGTATGGCTGTCACCGTGTTGTTCGGCTCAAAAGCGAGACGTTCCAAACCTGCGCCGAAATCCGGCCGCATAACCCGCTCACCTTTGGCGGTACTGAGAATTAAACGAATGGATTGTGCTACCTGGCTTTCATAGGCATTCATGCCAAGAGTGCCATTTTGCAATTGCAAGGGAAAGGCGATGCCTTGGCCGAGAACTGCGTTATTTGTAATTGAACTGTCAATCATGGATGAACTCTTTAACCAATCAAAACTGTGCCACTTGCAGTAATACTGGAATTGTTTTTTTGTCCTGAGTCGTTACAAGTTGTAGCATTATCTTTATTTCTTGCCACCTTTTTGTTATTTATTTTGACTTTATCGCTTCCTGTGGTCACCTCGCCACTGTTACTTGGATTCAATACAAAACTTATGCCTGGCGCAATTGCTATATGTGGGGTTGAATTTTTCGCAGTGCTTCCAACTGTAGCTGCAAAATGTCCATTAATTTTCACATCTGAACTTAATCCGCCATCAATCGGACCGCTAAAAGGAACATCAAAAGATTGTATTATTGTGCCAGTTTGGCTTGGAACTTTTTCGTTGTGAGAGTCTGTCCCGGAAATTAAATCACCCTCTTTTGCGGCTGGTTGGCTCATTTTGCTACATTATGGGTTGATATCTACGAGTTTTCCTTTAATTGTAGTGTCGCCCTTGGCCTCAATATTTATAGTCTTTTCTTTTGAACTAATAGTTAATTCTTCCTTGGCGACAATAGTAACGATTTTGCCAGTAATTAAAATTTCACCATCTGGCGAATCAATGGTAATTTTGTTGCCGACTCTTTCAATAATGATTTTAGATTCTATGGTTTTATTGCCATCCTTATGCTCATTGATAATCTCAATTTTTTCATTGCCTTTTTCATCAACCAAACGGATCTCATTCCCTCCACGGGTTTTAATCACTTTCAGGTCGTTATCCCCGTTACTGTTTGGATCGGGAGCCTGACCTTGTGTCCCCCAAATTGATCCAATGATTACCGGATCATCTCCACAACCTCTTTCAAAAGCGACTAAAACCTGATCATTTTTTTCTGGCAGAAACAAGCTGCCGTATTTATCTCCCGCCAGTAAAGTGGCGATACGTGCTTCTAATATTGTGTTACCCATGATTTCAGGAATCTTTATCCTGATTTTGGCTTTGTTGTCTAAGGTATTGCTTTCAACAATGCCGATATAGACACCATTCATCACTCCATTCATAAGCATTGGCTCAGTTCAAAAGAGGTTGTATAGCCGTTTTGGCTAATATCGTGCTGAGCGGTTTTAACCAAATAATCATGACTAAACCGGCTGCCCATTCCTATTACCGTCATTGGAGACCCGGGCTGGACTTCAGTATTTCCAATGCAACTGCCGTGAGTCGTGAATAAATTGCGGCGTTGTTTGATCAATTCGGCATTCGCTCGCTCTTGTGCTTCGGCAACAGAATTGATACCGCCCTCTGCATAAATCACACGTTTTGAAGGCGTGTTCGCTTGCCCCTTAATTTGCTGTCTGGCATCTTGCGGAAGCTTTTGCTGATACTCAACAGCCTGATCAATAGAGGTACTATAGGAAATTAATTTTTTTGTAGAGGGATCATACCCGATCACTTCCATAATTTGGACTTGCCCCGCAGTGCTTGCTCGTATGGAAAATGACAACAGGTTTTTACCCCGCTCAACAGCAACTTTTGGGCCTTCCCTGTGTGTTTGAAAAAACAAACACTTGTTTTCAACCCAAAATGAAAAGCCATTACTTTCGGCCAATGCCGTTAAACACTCCAAATTGGATGTATGAATCTGGTGTCTCGGTTGCTGTCTCATAACAGCAGGAGAAACCGTTGCGCCAAGTTGTAAATCTTTTGCGATCTCATAGACGATTTGGCTATCATCTTTACCTTGTTCCAATTCTCGGAATTTTGTACCCCTTGATGCGCGATGTAAAGCATCAAATCCCTGCACCTGTATGGTCAATCCACCGCCTTCATCCAGATCGGCGCTGATGGCGCTTATCTCTCCATCAATCATTTTTTTTGTTTTCGCGGGATCATAACCCATATATATCTCCAAATGTTTGCCTTCCGTAAGCAATGCATTATTTCCGTCAATCATGGAAAAATCATGATCGTTAATCTGCATTGAAAAAGAGGAAGGCGCATTAGTGAGCTGATTTACGCTGATTTGCATTATCGAGCTCAAGACCTTGGGCGGTTGTGGCTTCCCCTCAATCCATACCTGAAAAACAGGTACAAAAACATCTGTGTCAAAAATATTTAGTGTGTCGAGCAGCGCCATAATTAAAACACCTTCGGAATAGATAATTGGATACCATGATTAACCGCGCGTGGATTATCAATGCCATTGGCCTCCGCGATCAGCCGCCATTTGGACGAGTCATTCATTTGTGTTGCAGCAATTGACTGCAAGGTATCTCCACTCTTGGCTGCATAACGCACCGCCTGATCGATCAGTGGCAACGGTAGTTTGGCAATCAGTGTTTCGAGCGTGTCGTTACCTTTAAATTCAACACTCAACTTCGCCCGTAAAGGCATCCCCAGCGAATTAAAATATTCGTAGTGCTGCTTGATACTCATCATCACACAAGGGAAAATCAGCGATCCCCACAGTAATAATAACCTTGGAGGCGCTTTTGTTGAGGGCTGAATCGCGGTAAGGCCAACAATTGCTTCCGTTCTGGTTCTTACATCAACTCCCGTGTCTGTGGTGTCAAAAAAAAGTTCCATGTTCAGTGTCTGCGCATCACTTCCAACATATTGCAAAACCGAACTCGGTAAACCCGGAACTTTGAGCTCAGCAAACCTGCTGGTTCTTGTCATTTGATAATCAGGCGGATTAAACATGACAGGAATCGGCAATGGAATTGCAGCATCTTTATTAACAATAACAGCTTTTGTGAGTGCCATTAGAATTGTCCTTTACGTTCTCTTTCAAAGCGTTCCCGTTGTTGCAATATCCGTGAGACTTTGTCAGCAAGTTGATTGATCTCATGTTTATTCTGTATTGCCGGATTGCTCATAAACGTTGAAACTGAATTGGCAATTTTTTTCTCTATCGTATTGGCAATTGCGGCTTCATTGCCGGAAATGTCGTGTAACTTAAATCCTTGTATTGGCTTGGATGCTATACTCATCTCAAACAAACGCTCAACAGCATTGCCGGAGTGAGGAGTAACAGACTCCGAGTGAGCCTTGGGCGC
>CAIMPI010000026.1 GCA_903843305.1 uncultured Chlorobiaceae bacterium | reverse complement strand
GGGCGGGCAGATTGGACTGAACCTTGCCTGTGAAGGATTTGATCACCCGATTGACGCCGAAATACCGAGAGAGCTGTACATCAACCTCGAACTTTCCAAGGGTGATACGGTGTTTGTTTCCCTGAACCGGGTCAAGGTGTTCACCGGCGATTATGTGATTTGAGGGGGTAACGTTTTTACTCATCTTGCAGATAAAGTCACTTTATACCTATATTCTCTGCGTGATACGTGAATGAGCTTTTTCAATTTGAGACTATACTATCATGATTACACTGGCTCTCAACTATGATGTTTTGCCGGACCGGCTTGTGACTATCAAGCTTCCTGAAGGAGTGCCCGCAGGTCGTCATGATCTGGTGATAGTGCTTGATGAAAAAGAGTCAGGAAAAAATCCGGTAAAGAGTCATGCAGAAGAACTGATGCAGTTTGCTGGAACGGTTACTGCTTTTAAAGGAATAGATGGGGTTGCATATCAGCGGGAGATTCGTTCGGAGTGGAACTGACAAACCATTCAACTACGGCGACATAATAACAAGCTGAAATTACCCGACGCCGTTATCGCCGCAACAACGATCATTAACGACGCCATTCTGTTAACAAACGATCAAGCTTTTTCCTCTATCGCTGGCTTGAAGACTCAAGCAGTGAAATTATTAAACTCTGAAACTGAAAAGGACAAGTAACAACATATCACGCCACCCAACTGCCATTAACATCACCCTTGACTATTCCGATCAAATGCAACTCCTGATCGGCATTCAGCGTGACTGGTCTCGGATTATCCGGCCAGAAGACGTGAGTTCGTGACATAGTTTCACCTCCGACACTCTCCGGCACAAACAACCACTCCTTTTCGGGCGCTGTACTGAGCTTGACCGCCATCTTCAGAATATTGAGAGCATCGGCTGCCTTGATCTGACCATCCTTGTTAACATACGGATGATGTTGTCAATGAAAAAGTATGGATACTATCACATTAGTTTACGTTGTTGTGAGCGCCCCTGTTTTAATCAAATACATGCTCACAACACATGCATACTCGCCATTAAACCGCGCAGCTTCCCCGCTACCCACGGAGGATAATCAGAGCGCATAGCTTCAACCCGCACACGGTATTCTTTGACATACTCCACGAACTTCACCTTTTGGTCTCCCCGAAGAAGTCGAGATACTGCGCTCACCGTATCGGACGCAAGACTTGTATAGATCACATACAGGAACAGAACTCGTCTGTGCTCTTCGTCTTTCTCCTTCTCACATAGCTCTGCGATATAGTGAGGCAGGTACGAGAACCATTTATCCCTGTTGTCAACGAGGAGCATGAGGGACTCAATTAGCAGGAATTGGACATGATGCTCGACGCCTTCAAGAACGTTCTTGCGCCACTCAGCGTCTGAAACAATTTCCCATACGCCTTCCGCAATCGTCGGGTCAGTGTAGACCTTCGTCTTCAAGGCAATGCAAACAGCGGTCTGATTTGGCAGATCAGACTCAGCGAACTTTCGCAGCGCATCGCAGAGGCCTTCCCTGGTTCCAAGAATCCGGTTCATCTCAACGATCTGCTGCAACCCTTTTCGATGCTCTTCCGTCTGATATTCTGCCCATTTGAGCACGATATCGGCAAATGAGCATTCCAATGCGAAGGTAGGATCGTCCGGAGTTTTAATTGGGAAAGGCAACGATGAAAACGTATTTGTGACTAAAGCCTTGTAGAATCTTGTCTGGACATCTTCTGCTTGCTCTGTAGGCGCAAGTTCATCCAGGTGTTCGCCCATCAATGTCAGCAGAGCCACGGCCCAAGGGGATTGCACAGATAAAGTGATGAAACGCAGAAACGAGCGCTGAATCGGAGAACTCGCTGCCAGCCAGGTAAGGCCGGACAACTCTAATGCCGGTTTGACCCAGTTCTCCCGATAGAACTTAGCTGAGCCTGCTTCAGCCGGAAAAAGAGCTGCAACCTGTTCCGCGAACCACCACGCAAAACAAGCGATGCTCGCGCCATCATTGTCTGGTAAACATGCCTCCAGATGGTATGTGTAGTGTCGTGCGAGGTCTCGGCGAAGTGTCCACGGCTCATGCTCAGTGCGGTTGGGTTCTTTCTTGTCCGAATCCTGCACCTGCACAACTGCGAGAATTTCGCTCCATAGATCCGGTAACTTGCCGTTTGGAATCAATTCCGGAAGAAGAACGAAGACGGAGCAGGCATGGTATCGTGATAAAGGAGTCGATTCAGCATTCGCCCATCCCCACACCTCCAGCCAAAGATCGACACTAGGATTGGAGTTGAGCCACTTCGACACCGCAGACGCCAAACTATAGGGTGGGGCAAGCGACAGAAATCCAAGGTTGGCAAGGTAGGCATCGCACAATTCAGCAAGATTCGAGGAGCAGACAACCATATCTGATAGAAGCTTCGTCAAAGTCACATGATCCTGCTCAGGATGGCCTATAGGAAGAACGATCGAATCAAGAGAAGTCACCGAGGGATAGATCACCTTTGGTGCGTAGAAACTGAGTCTACCCTGAATCATCGGATTACTTTTGACGCTCTGCCGAACACCTCGCAAAGCAAAAAGAACATCGTCGTAAAGCGCGTCATAAACGGCGACAGCCGCTGGCCGCCAGTCTCTTGGCGTCTCGGACACCAAAGCATCCCGAGACTCCTTCAATATGGCCGCTGTCTTCGGAGTGAGGGCAATAGGATCCTTCTCGAGCATCTTCTCGATGCATTCCAGAGCTGCCCGCCGAACGTCACTGTCTTCAGAGAAGAAGAGGAAGGGAAGCTCGACAAGCATTTGTTTCGGCTCGTCCCCTTCTATAACGTAAAGCACCAAAGGTCCATCTGAAAGTTTTTGCCGTCTCGAGTGCTGTTGGTCGCGCAGCACGGCGAGATCCACTTCATCGCTAATAGGATATGCCTCTTCGTCGATAAAATCAAGATCCTGAAGAGCGCGAAAAGTGCGCGGTCCTATGCGATCAAAATTGTGCAGCGCGATATTCACCATACGCTCCCGCATTAAGCGCATTACCTTCCGCATATCCTCAGGACTCGGGCTCTGTTCTTCGGGTATCATTCAGGATTTCCGTTATTATTTGCAGATACTCCTCATCAGATAGCTTCAGCGCCAGTTTAACAGCCATCAAGGAATCGGACAGACGATCATCATCGGCAACCGAATTAAAATTGAGCAACATATGTGAGATCAGGATTTTCACGGTCAACAACCCTATTCTGGCTTTGATGCTGCCGGGCACAACACGCGGTAGCGACGGCAGGCACTCTTGAACACACCAGTCGGTCAACCGCGTAGCAGTATCATCAGGGAAATCACCATCACTCCACAGGGTCACGAGCCATTCAGCCAAGTGCTTCAGCCACAACAGATAGAGTTGTATGGCAATCGAGTCCTGAAGTTCCGTATTCTCTGTACCACCAAACAAGCCTGTATCCCTCATGCAGTCGTGAACGTATTCGGCCACCTCCCTGAGGTGCAACCCAGGAGGGTTCCTGCTGTACTGCATTGCATAGGTCTTCAAGATTCTTGCAGATGGGGCAATAAATCGATAACGCCACCGCATCAGAGTCAGCATCGCCTCAGCAGCACCAGAGGCGTTCAGCCTGCCGGATTCGGACAGGGCAAGCACCACGGCATCGGAACCAAAGGCTGCATTAAGGGCGCCTTGTCGCTCGTTCAGAGTCATTGCCTGAGAGGCTCGATCATCAACCAAGAGGGGAATACCCTTTTCTTGAGCTATGAAGCTTGCCTGGAAGGCAAGCAATTCTATATCACTCCGGTTGTTAACTCTCATCTCTTGAGGTACGCGAGCCCGCACAAATCTGAAACGCTTATCGTTTCGAACCCGATCCCAAAGATCAAAATGCCAAACTCTCGTTTCCTCCTGGAAACACAAAAGATCAAGACGCTGCCTTATTTCAATCCGAGCCGCAGTTGTAATATACACTCGGTAGAACTTCGTGATCTGATCCAGTAGCCCAAATGCGGTAAGCGTTTCAAGAGACAAAAGCTCAATATGAAAGTCTTGTAAGCGTGCTAATGGAGGATGTTCACCATCTACACTGGATAGTTTCACACACACTTTTTTTACTCGTTCGTACGCCCAATCATCCACAAGACCCGCCTCATAGATAGGTGTGATGACATCGAGTATGTGATATCGGTGAACGTCCGTGTCATGGTATTCGTCCACGATAGGAAGTGGATCATTTCTGCCATTCTGGACGATCCCAATCGCCTCATCTGCCACATAGCGGTTGATCTCATCTGCCGTTCGCTGCCGGGAACGTTGATGAAGAACCATTTTCTTTCCATCTTCCAGCACGCTTGCCAAATACTGCTGGGGAACAAGAATCTCACCGAAATAATCTGCAGCTTTGCCCAACAGTTCAAGTCTGTGAAGTGTAATCAGCGCTGATAAATCGGCAACTATCGACGTGCCGGGTTGTGGACATTCCAAAGTTAGCAACGCTCGCTTTCCATCATCCATTTCTCCGGCATGGAATCCGTTAGTCGAGTATATTGAAAAATTAGCGCAATTGATTGGGTCGTCAACAACCCAACCCATCTCTTTCGTTCGTAGTCGCCAAGCCCAGTAAACAGCATCTCCAGCGGCCTGAGCTGCCAACACCCATGGCATAAGACCTTTCAGCATTTCCGTATGGATATACTTCCTTCTTTCTTCTGAGGCTTTGACTGACTCTTTGAAAATCTCAATGGCTTCGTCGGTATGAACCATACGAAACGATTTTTCATTTACTTGTTCCTCAATGCGTAGTTCATTAAGCTTGATAAGCGCTTCGTGTGCAAAGTTTTCGTCTCCCGCTGCGTATGCAGTATTCATACATGCCAGCAGGAATTCTGGTGTATCCCAGTAGAGGTCTCGAAACTGCAGAAGAGAGTTGCAAGCTGCATCTGAATTACCCAAACTCAGGAAGAGTTCTGAACGACCCAACACGGCCCGAAGGTCAGGATGATCAGTCTCGCAAGCCTCTTCATACAGGGCTAAGCTCTCTTCCGGCTGATAGAGTTGGGAAAGACAGACCGCCAGATTCACCGTGTGAACGAGATTTCCGGGTTCAGCTTTGCGCAGTGCTTGGAACTGAATAGCGGCATTGCCTATATCGTTCAAATGAAATATATAGAGTGAAGCCAGATTACAACGCGCAATAATGTTGTCAGGCTGTGCTGCAATAAGCTCCTCGTAAAGCGTGACAGCGTCAGCCACCTTCTCAGCCTGGAAAGCGAGGTCTGCTGCTTTGTGAAGTAACATTGGTGCACCCGTCTGACGTGCAGCAAGCTGAAACATCTTGACCGCTTCTGGGAGGCGACCTTGCTGCTTCAAAGCGTCGCCTCGCAGTTGCAACCAAAACACATCGTCTTCAGCCGTCTGCGTGTCTAGCACATCAAGCGCCATGCCCCCATTGCCAGCGCGGAGAAATCGATCAGCATCAAACATTGCCTGCAGTTGCGGTTTGTGGTCTACTAAAGGACGAGCTATTCGCTCACACTCTTCAAGAGTATCACCTTCTAATACTTGACCAAGGCACTGAAACAACTTAAAAAGCTCTTCCTTCTTCTCATTGGTGTCCGCAAGAGCAAGGAGCTTCATCGCTGACTCAAACGCTGTTTTATGTTGCCCCATATTCGACTCGATAACAGCCGCAAGAATGTTCGCGTTAAGATCGCCAGGATAATCATTGCGTAATCGCTGAGAAAGGTCTGGCGGAGGAGTGATAAATCCACTCATTACGCTACGTGCAACATCTGTTAATACTGGTGTACGAGTTGACATGAGCCGCACAAGCTTGGCAACTTCTTCTCTATGCCCAAGTAAGTAATGTGCCTGCCAGCTAATTTTGACTGCATGGGCTGCCAATTCCGAATCAACGGAACCATGGGTAATGATGGTAGACAAGACCGGCTCAATATCTTTGAGTACCTGTTCAATCGCTACCCTTTCGATTCCACAAAGATTTTGCGGCAGGATGTTCTTTCCCGATTCCTGATTGGCCAAAGCGCGAACTAAAGACGCATCCGCGAGGAGTACAACACATTGGGGATATTTATCCCTATTGTCATGCTCGCAAGCCCAGTCAACGAGTGCCAGCGCATCATCTCGAAGCCCAGCAGCGGCATAAGCCGCGACTCCGAGATCACACCATTTCAAATGTGGAGGCCGTCCCTCAATCAGTTTTACTGCTTCATCTAAATCATTTTTTCTCAGATAAATCGCAAGACGTATCCGAATGGCATATGAGTCTTCGCGATCAGCGAGATACCCAAGCGCTGCCTCCTCCCCATTTTGAATCTTCTCTATCGAACCTCTTAGCGCGTATACATCTGCTGCAAGTGCTGGCCGCAGTGAAGCCGCTAAATATTCGTCTATTTGGATAAGCAAATCATTCGCCTGCTCGATATGTTTTGCTGACTCCGAACCTTTTTTCTCAGCATGGCTCACATGCACACGTGCCATCAAGAATAGGTATTCAGGCAGCCTTGAGCATGCGGATGCATCAATACCCTTTAGGTGATCTTCAAGCCGTCTTGTAACACGAAGCGCATCATCATCATTCCAAACAAAAAGTTGTGACCGAATCTCTGATACTATATCGTCAGCGGTCTCCAGTTTCGTGATTATGTTGGCAACCTCTGTGTGTATAGCTCGCGTACGAGACATTGAGAATGCCTCACCAGAAAATTCATCAGCATATTTCCATGGCGTCATCTGATTTAGCGAAAATTTATCTCCCCTAGCTTGTCCCTCAATCAAGGAACTGGCTGTTTCACCACTTTGTCCCTCTACAGAAGAATATTCCGCCTTGAACTGTAAGTCTCGCTGTGTAAGGAGTTGGTTAACCGCATTAGCTAGTAAATAGTTAGTATCGATCAATTTCCCTCTCTCTTCACTCGGGGAATTCCCTATATCACCAAGCACATTGCTCGGCGAATTAGTCAAAATTGGATATCGTGTTACAAGCACGAGGTTTAAGAGTTCCCGCGCTGCGCTATAAACCTGTGCGTTCCGATCACGAGGCCTGGAAATGGAAATGTGATCTTCGTCAAGAGGTATAGGATCGGAACCAATGCCCGGATGCGCTGAGGAAGGATTAACAATGCGAAGAATCCGTTTAACGGCTTTTGTTTCAAAATATGTTACCGTTTCAATTCCGAGACTCTGAGCATAGTTACGATACCAGTCAAGTAAGTCGCGAAGATGGGCATCATGCATCCGAAGCTCCTTGATGCTTTTTGTGCTTCGGAAAATTCTCTTTAACGTGTCAAGAAAAGAGGCCAGTTCAGCTCCCGTATGTGGGGTAGCAAGAAATAGAACGGCTTTCGTCTGGCAAACCACCCCATGCATACGTGAGTCGTCCTTTTTATCGTTTGCTTTTCTAAGCAACTGCTTTACCAGAAGGCCGCCCATGCTATGGCAGATAAAAATCAAAGGACGCTGGCCGAGACCTCTCTGAATCAAATAATTTAGCACCTCCCAAGCTCGATCTGGCAATGCCATAGTGTGCCCGGCGTTCTTAGAACCAAAACCGAACAATCTCGAGAGCCACGGAGATCGCGTTGGACTTGCGGGGTAGTTCAGTGACCAGACCCCGATCTCTGGAAAATCCGCTCCCAGCCAATGCGGCCATGAAGTTGAATCATCTTTTCCATAACGCCATGTCTCATGTGCATCACCACCCAAGCCGTGGACGAAAACGACATCCGCCTTACGGTTGGCATTCTCACAAACAGATATTAGAATTAATTCGCTCATATTTCAACGGGCTGTTCTATTCGATCAGGTAATTGAGCCCTCCGCGTCATCAAAAGATTGATCCATTAAACCACGGAATTATGAGCCTGCATTGTATTTTTCGGCGTGTTATATGAATCTGCATAAATACATCTGATTACATCCAGCAGCCCAGCGAAATCCTGATAACTCAAGTAATAATTATTGTAAAACTGAAGCTTTTCGCAAAATCGGCAGTTGCTTGGGCAAGGTGCATCTGCGCTTCGCATGTAGCTATGAGCAATCCTCTCCGATGCACCCATATTTTAAAAGCATAGCGGTTACCTGTATGGAGCGACTAAAAGCACATATCCGAATAACATATAAGGAAGTTACGGCGTATTCGATTCATAAGCAAGAAGATAGGAACACGAAACGCAGGATTGGCACTCTAGGCTATCGATATTCCGCAACTACGGAGCTGAAATGAAAATCCGCACAGCCAGCGGATTTCCTTCGAATGCCTGGGATACACATGCATACATCTGGTATCGCCTTATTTTCATATCCGGACATGTGTAACGGCAAGGTCAGTCTTGGCACACACCATGTTGATGCGCCTGATGAGCTGAAACATGCTGAAGAAAAACCAAGTCAGACCTTTGTTCGTCCACATGAAATCGGGATCAGCAGAATACGAAGCAATGAAACCGACCTTACAGGG
>CAIMPI010000025.1 GCA_903843305.1 uncultured Chlorobiaceae bacterium | reverse complement strand
GGGCGGGCAGATTGGACTGAACCTTGCCTGTGAAGGATTTGATCACCCGATTGACGCCGAAATACCGAGAGAGCTGTACATCAACCTCGAACTTTCCAAGGGTGATACGGTGTTTGTTTCCCTGAACCGGGTCAAGGTGTTTACGGGGGATTACGTAATCTGATAACCATAAAAAATGCCTCTGGATCACTCGGGAGGCAAAGTAACGAATTATAAAAAAGCTGTTATATCTGATAGTCGCTGATGATCTCCTTTGTTTTGAGCAAGCCTGCCACCAAACTCACCGCCTGAGCAACAGCTCCTCCAACTGGAATCTGAAGGTCGGGCTGATACCGTGAAAAGCCGTTCTCACCCATATTGACCACAAGAATATCATTCGGCTCATTGAGCACCTTCAGTGTCTCAATATCGTAGTCGTCAGCATCATCGATAGTGGTAATAAAAATCAGCCCGGCATCGGTGAGAATACGGGCAAGCTCTCCGATTCTTCTCAGCCGCTCCCCTGCCCTATCTGTCTGGGAACCAAGATCGGCATCAAGCCCACGATCGATGTTTGCCACTCCGAGATAATAGGCATTCATACTGTTGTCAAAGAGACCCTGCTCAAGCGCTTTCGCCACCGCCCGTTTACCGGTGCCAGGAACTCCGGTAAAGACGATAAATTTTGCCCGGTGGCAATTTGCCTCTGCCCGCTGTTCCGCACGGACAAGTCCCGCTTCCCAGTTATGTTCTCGATCCTTGATATGTTTCTGCAAAAGGGTCTCTCCGGAGGAAAGGTTCTCAACCACAACACCACCACCGGCAATTTCATAGTTATCGACAATAACAAACCGCCCAGTGGTTTCACTGGCAGCAGTCGTATCAAAAGCAATCGGACGAGAGGTTTCAAGAATACACTCCCCAACGTCACGGCAGTCAATCTGTTGCTTGCATTTGCTGGAGGTCAGATCAGAGGCATCGAGCGTATTGCAGATCTCAGCAAGCTTGACCGTTGCACGAGCCGAGCCGAGCTTGAGTTTGTACTCCTTGTTACGAATCATCGGCGCCCGGCCAACCCAGAAAATATTCACCCTGAAACGGCTGCCAACCTCCGGCAGAGGTTCATTGGGCTTTACCATAAGTTCACCGGGGCGCACATAGATCTGTGTCGCAAGGGTAAACCCTGAAGCTTCTCCCGCTGAGGCCTGCTGTTTTTGGGCCGTATTGAACGATTCGACTGACTGGATGGTAGATTGTTTCCCCGAAGGGAGAAAAAGCACCTCATCACCTACCCGCACCGTTCCGGCTGCAACCGTCCCGGCAACAATTCGCCGATCGTCATTACTGCGGGTAAACTTGTAGATATCCTGCACTGGAAAACGAAAGGGCTTCTCCTGAAGCTCCTTGTCACTGATGAACTGGTCAAGCTGTTCAAGAACAGTAAATCCCCTGTACCAGGGCATCCGTTCAGAAAGAGACGCAATGTTGTCACCCTCGCGCGCGCTGACAGGTATAAAGCTTACAGGTGTTACCTTGATCTGGGCCAGAAAGGCCGTGTAGTCGGCTTTCAACTTTTCAAAAACCTCTTCGCTGAAGTCGACAAGATCCATTTTATTGGCCAACACCGTCACCTGCTTGACGCCAAGCATTGAGACCATCTGGCCATGCCGCTTTGAGTTCTCCTTGATACCTTCATCAGCATCAATCACCAGCAGAGCCGACTCCGCACGCGATGCTCCGGTGATCATATTCTTCAGAAACTCTATATGCCCAGGAGCATCAATGATGATGTAGTCCCGCGCCGCTGTCTTGAAAAAGCAGCGGGCCATATCAATGGTGATACCTTGTGCCTGCTCATCCTTGAGCGCATCGAGCAGAAACGCATACTCAAAAGGCTTTGAATTCCTCCGGCAGCTCTCTCTGACCGCCTCAAGTTTTCCCTGAGGCAACGAGCCTGTATCTGCAAGCAGTCGGCCAATCACCGTGCTTTTGCCATGATCAACATGGCCAACAATAACAATATTCATTTGTGCACGTCCACTCATATCGCAACAAAAAAAGTTTTAATCCCCACTCCATTGCACATTATCAATTATCCATTCTACATATACCCGTCGCGGCGCAGGGTTTCAAGCCCGCCATCTTCGCTGTCCTGAGCACGCCCTGAACGCTCGGCAATGTTCGAAAACTTGCCGCTTTTAAGTTCCTCAATAATCTCCGAAACCGTTCGCGCATCCGAAGTGACCGGATTGGTACAGGGATAACAGCCAAGGGAGCGATAGCGAATGCCCCTGCCCTGATTAAAGTAGAGTGAGACCACCGGAATCTTTTCCCGTTCAATATATTCCCAGATGTTCTGTTCTGTCCAGTCAAGCAGGGGATGAATGCGGACATGGGTTCCGGGGGCAAAATCGGTCTTGAACTGGTTCCAGAACTCTGGAGGCTGGTCGCCGACATCCCAGACGTTATCTTTGTCACGAGGTGAAAAATATCTCTCTTTGGAGCGGCTTCCCTCTTCATCAGCCCGGACACCAACGATTACTCCAGTGTAGGGAGCCCGCCCTTCATCAACAACATACTGGCGCAGCTCGTGCTCCATCCTGTATCGAGGCCATTCACCAGAAAGCGTATGTTTCAGCGCTTCACTTTTAAGATATTTGCAACAGGTCATGCGGTCGGTATTGCCATCCGGAAACGTGAGCTTCTCTGCAAGCGCTTCGGTGTTCTGACCATAGATCATGTTCAGGTTCCACTCAAGGGCAAATCGATCACGATACTCAATCATCTCAGGAATCTTGTAGTGGGTATCGATATGTACAAGTGGAATAGGGACATGTCCGAAAAAAGCTTTCCGGGCAAGCCAAAGCATGACGGTGCTGTCTTTGCCGATCGACCAGAGCATGCAAAGGCTTTTAAATTCACGGTAGGCTTCGCGGAGAATGTAAACGCTTTGTGACTCAAGTTTGTCAAGATGATCCATACTTCTCTTTTTTCAATAAGATTACAATGGTTTTCGATGCAGACCGCACTCCTTGTGTTCCGGAATTTCCCACCACCAGCGTCCTGCCCGAATATCTTCCCCTTGCTTGATCGCCCTTGTACATGGAGCGCACCCGATACTGGGGTATCCCTGATCATGCAGAGCATTAACAGGGACGTTGTGTTTTCTGATATACTCCCAAAGCGTTGCTTCTGTCACCTCTGCAAGTGGATTGATTTTATACAGCCCAAACGACTCATCCCACTCAACTGGAGCTACAGCGGTTCTGGTTACTGACTGCTCACGTCGTAAACCGCATATCCACCCTTGCAGAGTTGAAAGCTTCTTTGCAAGCGGCTGCACTTTTCGGATTCGGCAACATTCCCTGCGAAGTTCAACGCTTTCATAAAAGAGGTTTGCTCCGTAACGTGTCTGCATGGCTTCAACCTCGGATGTTTCCGGAAAAAGCACCTCTACCTGAATGCCGTACCGCGTTCTCGTTGCATCAAGGAGATCGTAGGTCTCCTGCGGGAGCCTTCCGGTATCAAGGGTAAACAATGGTATCTGCAATTTCTCCTTTTCCAGCATATCGGTAATCACCTGATCCTCGGCGCCAAAACTTGATGCAAAGGCACATTCGCCTGCGTCAAAAAAAACCGAAGCCCAATACAGAATCTCTTCGGGTGATTTACCGGAGAGATCGTTACTCAATTTCCTGACTTCCTCCCTGCTCATGAACGTTGTGGTCTTGTGTTCAAATAAAATTTTGCCTGTTAAGCACTTTCAAGTGGCGCCAAGAATTTCAGCACGGACGGTTTCAATCCCGATACGGTCAATCGTATGCCCGAAACGCTCTTTTTTCCGGCCATGTTTCCGGTAACAGGTCAGTGCTTTCTGGATCAGATCGTAAAGCTCCTCTTCACTCTCAACCAGTTTCTTGAGTACGGTAGCAAAACGGGGTATTTTGCCCATCGTGCCGCCAATAAAGAGCGTGTATCCCTGCCTGCCGATAATCCACGCTTCTCCCGGGCAGTGCTGGGTACAAACGCTACAGTTGATGCAGCTCTCCCGATCAATAGTGTAACTGAATGCCCTTGTGCCATTACTGCCACTCTCTTTTCGCTCAATGGCTTTGGCAGGACAAAGCTGAAGACAGAGCTGGCAATCGCAGCATGACGCCGAAACCCATTCCGGCTCTATGGCACCCCTGACGCCAATATCGTTTTCATTTGCCTTGGTACAGTTATTGGCGCAACCTGTTACCGCCATCTTGAATTTCGCTGGCGCCTCCTGATTGAAAAACCGTGTATCAAGCTCGCGCGCGATTTTTTTTGTATCAATGCTTCCCCATTTACAGGTGGTTTCTCCCGGGCAGGCAACAATCACCCGTACTCTGGTACCTGAGGCACCCATTTCAACCCCTGAAACCTGCAAAACACGCCGGGCATTATCGAGATTGTCACGATGCACATTATGAATTTCAACACCCTGACGAGTAGAAAGATGCACAATGCCCCGGCCATACCTTTCAGCAACCAATGCAATACATGCCAGTTGTGTTGCCGTCAAATCACCCGCAACGGCCTTCAGACGAATTAAATAATAGTCGTGCTGCTTCTGACGTATCATTCCCTCCCTGTTCAAGGGAGCCACAACAAGCGCAGGTTCCACCATGCTCTCCAGTTTTATTATATGTTACAACAGTAAAGGATGTTCCAAATCAGGCTGAAACAATCGGCAGGATTCAAACCGGCCCAAAATTTAACAATCGTTAATAAACGCCATAAGAGACCACATCTCCAACCATTTCTCAGGAAATACCGCAAATATGGTATGGGAGAAAAGACAAAAAAACATCCTGGAGAAACTGAAAAAAAATGACCCCGACAACATTTTTCTTCAGTCCCCAAGATGTTTGGAGGAGGGCACTGGGTTGATAAAACTGAGGCGATGACAAGATTCGAACTTGTGAAAAAGAGTTTTGCAGACCCTTGGCTTAGACCACTCACCCACATCGCCTTGCAATAAAAACATCCGGACACTTTTGAATAAGATGCACGCACTACACCTACTGAAGTTCCTTCCCTAACTTCAACCATAAAGGCCCGGATGCCGGAGAAATACCGTTAGAAGGCTAATGTTGCCCAAAGTTCCGAACGCAGTCGATGGGTATTCACATCGGCCGCACCACTTGAATGATCACTTGTTGTCAAATAGCGCACGGTTGGCTGAATGCTTAGTTTCCCTGCCGGTATTTTATACTGTGCCCAGATAAAGTTATTAGTGTACTCGTGAGTCGTGCTGGTAGACTTGTCTGTCGTTTTGTTATAATCGTACCATGCCAAAAACGGACCGTACTCACCCTTGATTCTAAAGAGATAACCTGAATAATCGACATTTGCACCGGCAGTTGCATAGTTCGCACTGCTGGGAGTTGTACCATGGCCACTGGTACGGAATCCACTGAAACCAAGCTTCACATCACCAACAGGCACACTCGCATTTGTACCAAAAGTAAACGGTCTGATACCTTGATGAAATGGAAGAAGTGTCGAGTACGTGGTCTGAGTAACCGTATCGTGTTGGTTCAAGGCAGTAAGTACCTGAGGTTCAATAGTAACGTCTCCAATCTTGGTTTTATAGCTCACAACAAGAACATAACCGTCGTTCAGAAGGCCATCACCGGTTCCGGGTGTATCGCTCCTGGAGAGATTGTCAAATACTCCAATCACTGCATTCAAGTCGCCTGAACCAATTTTCGTCCCGTAATTCACACCAAAAAGCCTGTCATTATTAAATGTTGTTGTCGGTATATCAAGTGGATTTTTGGGATAGAGGTGAATATCAAAAGCCGGATTATTGGTTGAGTTGAGCGGAAGACGACCTAACAGATAATGACTATCTCCATAATTACGGCCAAAATAAAGCTGTGAAAAACCGATAGTATATAATTCAGTGTTGCCATAGCCTACAGTCTGCCAACCACCACCTCCGCCAATTTTAGCGGTCGAAAATGCACCTACGCTGCCGGAAAAGCCGGGAGCTTCATTGCTGATCAGAGCCCTGAAAAGATAGCCTCCCTCAAAATCACCTGCAACGTTCAATCGTGCACGGTACTGATAATATAAATTATCCGGTGAGGTGCTTTGATGCTGCGCATCGAAAGCTTCATCTCTCACTCGAACAGAGACGTCGCCACCAAACTTCAGTTCAGCCGAAGCCGTTGATGCGTATGAAAGTACTGCAAACATTGCTGCAAGTGATAAAATCCTTTTCATTATTTCTCCCTTTTGTTAAACACTTCAGTGTTGTGTTATTGATTCAAATCCTGTAAATAGAAAAAGCTGGCTTTTTGAGACGAAAAAGCCAGCTTCGATAAAGTCTGCCCTGAAACGCAGGGCCACTATGTCGATAATCGGCTGTTCCGTTTTTCAACGTCAATCCAGAGACAACAACAGCTACAAGGCCTGCCAAAGGAAATACTTTTATATGTCATAAGTTGAAAGTTCATTAGAGTAACGTTTGATTTACAGGTGTCAATAAAGCTTTATATCATGATAAAATCCAAGCATATACCATAAAAATACCGTTAATATGGGATGCAAAAACCTTTCTTCAGAGCTTATTCACGCCGAAAGTGCGGCATTAATCATCAGTATCCGTATTGTTCAGCCATTCCTTCTGCTACAACTCCATACATAGCACGTATAGCTGAATAGCACGATGAACACCCGGGATGATGGCTGAAACCTATCTGAATTTTCTTTATACTTCTCGATGATGTGTTCAAAAACTTGCGCACTTCCCAAATAATGCACTTCAGCAACGGCGAAACATTCTATTAACATTTCATGCAATTTTCAGCTCACTCTAAACGTGCTTTTTTCAAGCTGTTGTCTTTTCGGCTTTTCATTGTTCTTGCTTACCAAATGATTGCTATTGTGGTAGGCTGGCACATCTACGAACTGACACACGACACGCTTGCGCTTGGTTTGATTGGATTAGCTGAAGTCATCCCCTATTTCTCCTGCGCACTCTTTGCCGGCTATGCCGTCGATCACCACTCCCGGCGCCTGTTTGGTGTGCTCGCCTCACTGATGGTTTTTCTCAGTGCATTGACTTTGACTGCCGTTGCCGTTGGGTTGATAAGCGGAAATACCTTATGGTGGCTCTACAGCGCCATAGCCTTTAATGGGGTCGCACGTGCCTTTATCAGCCCATCATACAGTTCAATGTTTGCCATCATTCTGCCCCGTGAAGAGTATGCACGGGCATCAAGTATTGGCAGCTCGGTTTTTCAGCTTGCACTTGTAGTCGGCCCGGCATTGGGAGGAATCCTGGTAGGATTAGCTGGCAAAACTGCCGGATATGGCGTTGCTTCCCTTCTGAGCCTCGGCGCAGCCTCAGTCCTTCTGTCACTCCGTGTCAAAGAACCACCACCTGCAGAAAGCACCCCAATCTTTACAAGCATTGCAAGCGGGCTCAGATTTGTCTTCAGCAACCAGGTTATTCTCGGCGCGCAGTCACTTGATATGTTCGCTGTGCTCTTCGGTGGCGCAGTGTCCATGCTGCCAGCTTTCATTCACGATGTGTTTCACTACGGGCCTGAAGGGCTCGGCATTCTTCGTGCAGCTCCAGCAACAGGGGCTGTGATAACAGGACTTTTTCTTGCACGTCATCCTATCAATCTTCACGCCGGACGGTGGCTGCTTGGAGCTGTAGCAGGGTTTGGCCTCTGCATTATCTCCTTTGCCCTGTCCACAAATATCTGGATTGCCGGCACGCTGTTGGTACTCTCTGGCATTTGTGATGGCGTTTCGGTTGTCATGCGCACAACCATCATGCAACTGGTGACACCCGATGCCATGCGTGGCCGCGTTTCGGCTATCAATGGCATTTTTATTGGCTCATCAAATGAACTTGGCGCTTTTGAATCGGGGATTGCAGCACGCTTGATGGGACTGGTACCGTCAGTAATTTTTGGAGGAGTGATGACGCTTGCCGTTGTTGCCGCAACGACAAAAATGGCGCCAAAGCTGAGGCGGCTGGAGCTGCATCAATTGTACTGATTCTTTTCAATTCTCTTATCTCATGAATAATGCCCACTCTTGCCGACAGCATCAGAAACAGGAGAAACCTGATTCCTCACCTTTTTGAGAGAATGTTACTTTGAGAGAAAAATATCGATCAACAAGCGCTGCTCCATGACGATTTCGGCGATCATATCGCCGTTTCTCAAGTATTTTTCAGATTGTCTTTATTTTTTACTGGATACTACTGATAGTTTATTTATATTTGCTTTATAATGCAAAGCGCTTTTATCTCGTTGATTCCGGTTTTTTTTGTTGCCCGTTATTTATCCGGAATGTTATAGTAGAACAGTGAGATGAAGGTGTGGCATTTTTCTTTAGATGATGAGCATATCATTAACAAAACGGAGAACGCAATGCCAACTAACACTCTTGACTGGGGAATCAGAATCGGTATTCCTGCCGATTTCTGGCTGCTGAAGGAAAATATGGTCGGCGATTTTATTACGGCAAACAAGCTGAGACCTGTTACTCATGAAGCAATGCGCGTCGATGCCCATCCAATTTCCGAAAAGCTGGCTACTGAAAAGTATAAATCCATTACTATCGACTACATTCTCAATATCCGCGGAGGCCGCAGAACTCCACATCTGCACTACAAAGGAGATTTGTATATTCTGGATGCAAAACAATGGCAGTCGTTTTCAGGGCCGCTGTTGAAAGAGTTCGGTAATCATCTTGCTGCAGCAAATACTATAGGGTTTGAAAACTTTATTGAAATCGGCGAGTCGATCAGTGCTATCACTCATCTGTGAACTTCAGCAAAGGAGGTGTGGCTCCATGCCTCCTTTGCACTGATTATTTTCATATATGAAATTTACCCTTGCTCTTACTCTGCAGTGCAATCTGGCGTGTACGTATTGCTACATTAACAAGGGGCAGAAGCAGATGAGCCCTGACACAGCAGGGCGTATTGTTGATTTTATCTTTCAGTCTACTCCGCCTGGCGAGAAAATTGATATCGGCTTTTTTGGTGGTGAGCCTCTCCTTGAGATTGGACTTATCAACACAATTGTTGAAATGATAACCGGCCACAGGCTGTATAAGAGCCAAAGAGTGTTGTTTTCGGTTATAACAAATGGTACGCTTTTTTCAGATGAGATTGCTGCATTCCTGAAACAGCATAACATCACTTTGGGGATAAGCTGTGACGGTCCACCAAGGATACAGGACTTTTCAAGGGTTTTTGCTGACGGGAACGGCAGTTCAGGGATTGTTGAGGCGAACATCAGGAAAGCATTGGATTTTTTCCCGTTTATGCCGGTCAATGCCGTTTACAGGCCAGAAACACTGCGTTTTCTGCCTAACGTTATTGATTATTTTGCCGGACTCGGCGTCAGGAACATCTACCTCAACCCTGATATTTCTGCTCGATGGACCAGGGAGGACGTTGCAATGCTTCCGAAGCTTTACGAGAGTATCGGCAAGAAGTACATTAAGTTCTACCGGACTGGAGTCCCGTGCCATATCAGTCTTATTGACAGCAAAATCGTGGTGATACTCCGTGGAGGTTACCAGCCTTTGGAGAAATGCCGGATGGGGAAAGCGGAGTTTGCTTTTGCTCCTTCCGGAAATGTCTATCCGTGCGAAAGACTTATTGGTTCGGATGACGGCGGTGAGCACTGTCTGGGGACTATCACCCAGGGCGCATCAATGCTGAGAAGCTGCTGCCATGATGCAGAGCATTCAGTCAATGAAGTGTGCAGCAGTTGCGGGTTGCATGATTATTGCATGCACTGGTGCGGTTGCAGCAACTTTTTTTCTACCGGTGACTATAATACTCCGGGTCCGTTTCTCTGCGGATCTGAAAAAGCCGCCATTGAGACAGCTTATAATATTATTGAGCAGCTTGGCCGTGAAGGTTTTACTTTTTCCGATCATCTTGCAGGAACGCCATTAATGAGTATTCTTGGTGAGGTCGGTGTCTTGTCAGCGCCATAACGTTTATTTTCTCCTGTTAGAGATTCAAGATATATTCATCCAAACGAAACCAGAACCCCATGCTGAACAAACCATTCAGAATTCTCATCGTCATTTTAGGGCTTTTGGCCGCCTTACTTCCCTTGACAGTTTCTGCCGCACCAGCACTCAATCCCGAAAACACGGTTTATCTCGATCTTCCATCAGGACGAGTCGTCATCCAGATGCTTCCAAATATCGCCCCACGCCATGTGGCCCGCATCAAAGAATTGACCCGCAAAGGTTTTTATGACGGTCTCTCCTTCCACCGTGTTATACCAGGATTTATGGCCCAAACAGGCGATCCGCTCGGCGACGGTTCCGGCGGTTCCGGTCAAAAGCTTAAAGCTGAATTTTCGCGAGAGCAGCATATCCGGGGCTCCGTCTCCATGGCACGCGCCTCTGACCCCAACAGTGCCGACAGCCAGTTTTTTATCTGCTTCGCACCCGCGCCATTCCTCGACGGGCAATACACGGTTTGGGGACAAGTCGTTTCCGGAATGGAATTTGTTGACAAGATCAAGGCCGGTTCACAGTACAACAATGGCGCTGTTTCCAATCCCACGCGAATAGTGCGTATGAGGGTCGCTTCAGATGTAAAACCGTGAGCTTGAGAGTTCTGAGGAACACGGGCAGAACCAAATGAAGCTCTCCGCCGCAAGAGGCGAGGTATTGTGAAGCGGTAACTGTGCGGTCTTTTTCAGGCCTTAATCTACAGAGATATAATCCTTGTCTTTTGTCGCATCCTCAATTACCGGCAGTCCGAAAAAGAATTCCGTATCACCGACACTTTTCGGAGCAACGACTTTATTCTTAAAATCATCCCGTATCCTGATCATTAGCTCAGGATGAACAGTTATGGATGCGGGATTTTTGACGGTACGAAATCCCAAAAAAATAGCAGCCAGAACCTTTTCACGAAAAAAATCACCGCCCACCTCATACTTGGTATCCATTTTCTTTCCTGTTTTAGTTTCACAAATATACCTGATTTACGACTAAAACCGCCGCACTTTGTCGAGGGCAACGGTTGCCACCCATTGCTGTCGATCATGCACAGAGCGGAACGGTCAAACAGGGCAAAGCATATTTTTTATTGGACTTATAACTTATCGATCATTTATACATTCATCACCTTCATACTCTCCTATCCAAACTGGCTGATGACGCGGATGGCGATTTTCTGACCTAGTTTTATTGTAATCGGGTGTGACGTGAAGCCGTAGAGGCGGCCGAAGGCTTCGTCGTCGATTTAGATTTTCAGGGTCTTTTCGGCGTTGCGTCTGGTTTTGGTGCGGGCGAGGTCGCTGAGCCTTTTTTTCCATTGGCTGAATTCGTCCTGGCTGCCACCGCAGAAGAAGAGCTGTTTGACGACGAAGTTGCTGCCGTCGTAGTCGTCGTCTACCATCCAGTAGGCAATATCGGCCACACTGCGGGCTTTGACTTCGTCCTTGATGGGATCGTAAATATCGAGGCCACAGATTTCAACACGGATAGGCATGCAAAAATCAGTACGACGTACTATGAAATGACACCATCCCATAAAACCGGACCATTATAGAGGTAGTTCCTGAAAAAATTCCCGGAACTCATGAAGGGCTGTCGTACTGAGATCTGAAAACACCCCCCTGAATACAAAGCTGCTTCCCGTCAACGATAGCTTCCGCTACTTTTTTTCGGGCAGTTTCGAGAATACGACCAAAGGTGGGACGGGATACATTCATCTGCATTGCTGCATCCGCTTGGTACAAGCACTCCTTGTCTGCCAGCCTTATGGCTTCCAGCTCGTCAATCGTCAACAGAACACTTTTCAAATTTTCGGCGTTTACACCCTCTGGTTTGAAACAGGTAACTTTAGGCAGATCCTGAATGCTCCGGCAGTGTTGAGGTCTGCCAACCATTTTGGTTTTCATCGGTTACATTCAATATTTCATGAATTTACCGAGTAACCGTTTTTACGACAAATTCAGGCGGCTCCAGGATATGTCTTTTTACAGTGCAGAGATTGGCCACACTGATAACAGCATCTTTGTATTTTTCAGGAAAACTCGGCGGCAGTTCGATAGCAATCTCGATTTTTCCTATACCTCTACCTGATTCCTTGGAAAAATGAGACTGAACAATCCGGATGTCATCTGTCGGGATACCTCTGTTCTGACAAAAGGATAAAACAAAAACGCCTGCACAGGTTCCTATTGATGCAAGAAACAAAGAAAAAGGCTCAGGGGCAGAATCTTCACCTCCAGTATAAGAGGACTGATCGGTATGAATTGTAAAACCATTAAAATCGGCATCAACCTTTTTCCCGCCACCGAATGTTACGATCATTTCGCTTTTCATGGTATAATCAATGACAATAGTTGCTATAAAATTTATAACAATATTATAAACATACGCTCATAATAAAGCAAGTTCAAATAATTAATTTTTTTACAACTTTGAAAAAGAGGAGGTTAGACGGCCTAATCCATGATTACAAGCATATCTAAAGCACATTCGTAGTATCAGCCCAAAAAATGGGAAAACAGAAACTGCAGTGCACTCTTTTTCGTCATTGACAAGTGGACGGTTATGCATTCTAACTATTGCAATCATTTATTCTTAACTTGTCGTGCCTTGGTTGTGTAGAAATTCTTTGGTACAATGATTAACCAACATTCATATCCTTCTATAGAAAAAATGATTTATTCACGACACTCCGAAGCTTACTATGACACTCTATCATCTGCCAGATTCAGCTATTGAACAGTTTCTTGAAGAGGACATTCCTTATGGCGACCTGACCACTTCGCTCCTCGGTATCGGGACAAAACAGGGAATCATAAACTTTACCAGCAGGCAGCGCACTGTTCTCTGCTGCACTGAAGAGGCTTGCCGTGTACTTGAAAAATGCGGGGCATCGATTATCTCCACTTTGCCGAGCGGAACGGTAGTTGAAAATGGAATCACCTTCCTTTCAGCAACAGGAACGGCTGCAAGTCTGCATGCAGGATGGAAGGTTGCCCTGAACCTGCTTGAGTATGCATCGGGTATTGCAACCCGCACCAATAACATAGTAAGCCTCGCAAAAGCAATCAATCCCGACATTTCCGTGGTGAGTACCCGCAAGTCCTTTCCGGGAACAAAGAAAATTGCCATCAAAGCCATCATGGCCGGTGGCGCACTGCCTCACCGCCTCGGACTTTCGGAAACTATACTCATATTCCGACAGCATACCGCATTTCTTGGAGGACTTGAAAACTTTCTTGAAACGCTTGCCTTGCTGAAAAAGCGTGCTCCTGAAAATAAAATCATTGTTGAGGCAGATACGGCAGAAGAAGCACTAAAGATTGCCGCTGCCGGGGCTGATGTCGTGCAGGTTGATAAAATGGCCATCGAAGAACTCTCAAGACTCGCCATTGAAATACACAGCGATTTCCCCAGCGTTAAAATTTCAGCCGCTGGAGGCATAAACGCCGAAAATACAATGATTTATGCTGAAACCGGCGTGGATATACTGGTACTTTCATCGGTTTACTTCGGCAAACCTTCGGATATCAAAGCAACGATAACCGAAGTATAAACTTTCGTTTCAGCAGCCTTTTCTTTCACAGATTTCGCGCTCCCCTTCCCCGCCCCCTGAACCCCCGGCCTGTACCCATAGCCGGGTGCCTGCCGGATCGTTGATGTTCTGCAATGCGCCGCTGTTATGGAGTGTAAGCTCTTCTATTCGTGCGTTGTCAAGAAAAGATGAGAGAGAGTTGTTTCCCTCAATATGCCGGAGAATGAGTCTGTTGCGTGATTTTGGCTCATAACAGGCACAGAGTGGTTCGATACGGCCCGATTGAGAATTCCTGAAGGCGGTTGCAAAACGCATCGGATTGCGCTGGGAGCAGAGTTGCTCGACAATAGCCTCATCAAGAAAAGGCAGATCACAGGCAGCTACAACCCACGCCGCATCTGGTCTGGCTTGCTGGGCAGAGAGGAGCCCGCCCATAGGCCCGATGCCGAGGTACGTGTCGGTGATAAGCGGAATCCCGAAATTGTGGTATGCTCCCACTTGTTCTTCCCTGCATGAAATAAACACGTTACTGCACTGCTGTTGAAGAAGCGAAGCCGTATGCACCAGTTGATTGTCGGCGTGATAGGCAATAAGCGCTTTATCGCTGCCCATGCGTGAACTCCGTCCTCCAGCTAATACCAAACCATAAAGCGGATGCTCTTGTAATGAATGATCAAGCACAAATGACTCAATAAATGACGCAATATCACTCACGCTGTCGCGTTGCAGTGTCGGAATTCCGAATGACGCATAGGAAGCGGGATCATCAGGGACAACCAGAGCGATAACATTGGCAAGAGTTCCATTGCTTACAAGCTCAACTATCCGGCGTTCTGCATCCACTACAAGCAGTTTTGGCAATGGCAGCTCTTTGAGCCCTTCAACAAGAAGCAGATCTGCATCAGCAAAGACATGGCGCTCAAGCAGTTGAGACGTTGGGCTATACCTGGTGACAACCGCTTTTTTTTCGGGGTCAGAAATCATGACTGTTGCAGCACCTGCCTCGCGAACCGTCCAGGAGTCCTTGCCTTCGCGGTCAATAGCAAACCGATGGCAGCCATGCTTGTAATACGCTATAGACAATTTTGCGGAAAGATGGCGTACAACTCCTGCTATAAGGGTTGTTTTTCCTGAACCGGAATAACCGCAGAAGGCTATTTCAAAAGGGTGAAAAAGCATAGCTTTTATGATAGCATCGCCCAGGGCAGCATCGTACAGGTCACAAACGATCCCGCAGAAAGAGGCTCGGAAGAAGGTTCTGCTTCAACAAGACAGTTAGAGCCTGATACTGACGTTATCATGTGGGATTCAACTTTTGGAGATATTCTGCACAGAATCCTGCCCCCATCAGACCACACTTTTCCTGAAAGAAAACGGTGCCGCTTTTTATCTGTCGGAAATGGTTCGGTCAGAATTGCCTGAAAGGAAGAAACTTCAATTTTTTCCTGCAGAATATTAAAAGCAGGAATGCAATACTCAACAAAACAAACCAGGGCAGAAACAGGGTTACCGGGTAAGGAAAAAACAGCTTTTCCTTCCAGAGTTGCACCAAAATAAAGGGGTTTGCCGGGCTTTTGTGCAACATTCCAGAACTTTTTTACGACACCAAGTGCTGAAAGCTCCTGCTGAACAAAGTCATACTCTCCGGTAGAAATACCTCCTGCCGTTATAAGTACATCACATTCAGACAGCGCAAGCTCGAGCACTTTGCGTAACATTTTTTTTTCATCGGGAGCATGACTGATCCCGACTGGCTCAAGTGCAAGCGAACGGCAGGCAGCTTCAAGCATAAAACGATTGCTGTTATAGATCTGCGCTCCAGACACCTCTTCTCCGGGCATGAGAACTTCATCGCCAACGGTAACAATTGAAATTCTTGGCTTTTTCTGTACGACAACCGAGGCATAGCCGAAAGAGGCAAGGACGGCAATTTCAGAAGGAGTAATCAACTCCCCTTTGCCAAGAAGCACGTTACCTTCAGTTACTTCTTCTGCATAGTAACGAACGTTGGCTCCATATTTCGGAGCACGGAATACATCAACATGATCAGTACCGAAACCACTGGTCTGCTCAAATGCTACAACAGTATCGGCTCCTTCAGGAATCGGAGCTCCCGTCATGATTTCTGCACAACATCCTGAAGAAACCGGCAATATGGAGAGGGTGCCTGCAGGAATTGTCTGTGTAACATGCAACCGTACCGGAGAATCTTCAGTGGCATTACAAATATCATCCCACATGAGAGCAAAACCATCCATAGCCGCATTCGTAAAACGCGGCATTGAAAAAGGTGCCGTTATTTCCTGGGCAAGCACTCTTCCCTGAACTTCACCAAGTAACAACTCTTCGGTACCCAGAGGTAAAAGCGACTGCCTGATAAGATTATGCGCTTCCTGAACCGTGATCATCATGAGTGCCCCTCTCCTTTTATCATGGCAAAAGCGTGAAATATTGCAGGAACAAGTATTTCGAGCGCATCGCTTACCGCTCCTGAACTTCCTGGCAAACAAATCACCACCGAGGATCCCACCATACCGGCCGCAAGCCTTGAAAGCATGGCGGTTTTGATTTTTCCCTGTCCCCAATTGAAGAGCGCCTGCTCAATTCCCGGCAATTTACGGGAAAATCTGGGAAGCAGTGCATCAACAGTTACATCACGTGGCCCAAGGCCTGTTCCTCCTGTCGTAATAATGAGTTCCACACCACTGGCAGTCCATTCATCAATAACCGACAAAATCTCATCCTGATTGTCGGCAATGACCCTAACTTCCCCAACTGGACACCCTGAGGCCTCAAACCCTTCGCGCAGCAATTTGCCCGACCGATCTTCCGCACGACCTGAAGAGACTGAGTCCGACAACACAAGAATTGATGTTTTTGGCCGGTAGCCATCCGGGTCATAAGATTTCCCGCCCGTTTTCTTTTCCAGGGTTATTGATCCGATCTCCATGGATTTGTCCACCGCTTTGCACATGTCATAGATGGTCAGTGCGGCAATCGACACCGCAGTCAAGGCTTCCATCTCAACCCCGGTTGACTCTTTTGTTTTAACCGTTGCAACTATGGCAACGCGATCTTTCTGAACATCAAAAACAATATCGGCCCAGGAAAGATTGAGCTGGTGGCAAAGAGGAATTAGATGTGCAGTATTTTTGGCTGCCATGATACCGGCAAGCTTGGCCGTAGTCAGAACATTGCCTTTCGGAAGTGCCGCATGAGAAAGCAGCTCAATGGTTTCCGGCTGCATCATGATATATCCGGATGCGCTGGCCGTCCTGAGCGTACCGGGCTTTCCGGAAACATCGACCATGGTAATGTTTCCGCTCGTATCAAGGTGTGTAAATCCCA
This sequence comes from uncultured Chlorobiaceae bacterium, assembly GCA_903843305.1. Taxonomy (GTDB): domain Bacteria; phylum Bacteroidota; class Chlorobiia; order Chlorobiales; family Chlorobiaceae; genus Chlorobium. The sequence continues at coordinate 56,595 of CAIMPI010000025.1, read as the reverse complement.
TCTTTTATAGCTCCCTGTAGTTCAGAAATTATCCTCTTTTTCCATAGATGGGGCTCTGTAAATCTTCTCTCTAACTTTTTAATCAAACCGGGGCTTGACTCCCTTGATATCATGAAAAGAGACAACGCCAAGCAAATTATCACTTTCATCAGTGATGGGGATCGCCCTGAAAGAATAACGGAAAAACATGTCAACAGCGTCATGCAACGTATCATCTGGATTCAGTGTAATGAGACTGTCCGTCATAATATCGCCAAGTGTCTGCTCAGGCTCAGCAGCAATCAACTCCCTGATATCGACAACTCCCTGTAGAATGTTGTCAGCGTTCACAACATACACATACATTATGACATCCATATCTCCGGCAACTTCCCGATAATTACCGATAACATCCTTGACAATCGTATCAACTGGGCGCCTGATAACCCGCTGGGTGGAATAGAGCATGATATTTTCATCATTTTGCTCTATGAGCTGCTGTACCCTTTGTTTGCTTTCGCTATCGACATACTCAATAATTTCATCAGCTTCAGAGGCTGGCAAAGCTGAGAGTATTCCGGCAACCTGCGCCGGGCTCATCTCATTGATCAATTCAGCGGCCTTTTCTTTTTCCATTGACCTGATCAATTCGCGCAGTACCCTTGGTTCGACTTCTTCGAGTGTATCTGAAGCAAGTTCAGGTTCAAGCTCGTTAAAAACCGCTATACGCTGATTACCCTCGAGTTCTTCGAGGATATCAGCAAGATCGACCGGATGGATATCGTTAATATTTTCCTTGAGTACATTGAGTTTGACATTGCCTTCAAAACTTCCAATGGTATCCGGCAATGGTTGAACGTAAAGCCAGGAAATACTTGAGCCCTCTTTTTGCCGGGCAAGGTAGTTGGCCAGCTTTTTAAAGCCCATGCGGCGAAGAATACGAAAACGGTTAAAATCAACCTCGCTGACAAACAGTCTCTCGTTCTGGAATATCAATTTTACATCATAAACCACCTCAACCTCATGACCATCCATATCAAGAATTTTCTTGTCAAGAATATAGTCTTTGAGGAAAATATGGTTGTCGAGCGGGTTAAGGTCATATCCTTCTGTGGTAGTCAGGTCCGAAACGATCTCGGTATTTGATATCAGGGTAATTTTATCCCAGGGAATCAACAGGCGGGGGTCGCCATAAGGCCGATGAACAAGCAAATGGGTTACTTCCGGAATTTTACCCGCATTCTCCTGTATGACGAGATCCTTTAGCTTGCCAATTGAGTTCGACTTCAGATAGATTCGTCGTCCGACAATCTCACTCAGAAAAAATTCACGATCAAGTACTGTTACCATTGCTTTTTCCGTTTTATACACCCTTGATAACTGTAATGAATTTATAGATCATAAGCACTACCAGCAGAAAGAGGTAGACCCGGAGAACCGCCAGGGAAAACTTTACTCCTCGCGACATTTCGACAGTTGGTTTGGCATAACGCTGGTTAATCTCACGGATCTTGCTGAAAAACTGATTGATCGTCCTCATTGTCAGTTATTGGAAAATGTTGGGAAAAAGTGCACTGACGCCATACATCGTCGATAGTATGATAATTGCGCCAACGATAACACTGCTGACAATATTCTGGACTCGTGTATTGGCATACTCCCCCATGGTCTTTTTATCGTTAAGCAACAGAATCAGAAACACCAGTGCTGCGGGCAAAAGCGTAACCGCAACAACCTGGACAAAAAGGGTGATAAGGACAAGCGGAGCGCCCGGTATCAAGGGAACAACACCGGCAGTTGCAAGTGTAAAGATAAAAGAGATATAGAACCATGGAGCTTCTTTTACCTTGGTGTTGAGTGAATGTGCCCATCCAAAGATCTCTCCGAATGCCCATGAACTTGCAAGCGATATGCAGATTGCTCCGAGCAGACCGGCATCAAACAAGCCTATGGCCATGAAGGCACCGATATAGTGGTTTGTTTTCATCAACAGCCTGGCAGCAGTGGCTGCATCATCGATTGGCGCCCCGTTAAGAAGCGTTCCAGTGACAATGACAATGAAAACCGCAATAGCAACGGTAATAATAGAACCTATAAAAGTATCAATTTTGCCCATTTTGATATCTTTTTCAAGCAACCCTTTATCGACGACTGAGCTTTGCTGAAAAAAGAGCATCCATGGAGCAATGGTCGTACCAATATTGGCCATCAAGAGAAAAAAGAGCTCATTGGTGAGACCGCCGGGTAGATTGGGAATCAATCCGTGACCTGCAATATCGGAAAGCGAGGGGTTAACCATGAATGCTGCAGGAATATAGATCAGGTTTATCAGACAAAATCCCAGAGCTATTTTTTCCCAAGTCCAGTATCGGCCATTCAGCACAATAATGCTCATGAGCATGACCACAAGAATTACGGTCAACCATGCAGGAACGCCGAAAATACTTAATGCTGCGGTCATACCTACAAATTCCGTAACCAGTGTCAGCCAGTCCACAATCATAAGATCAAGGAGCGAAAACCACCCCCAGAAAGCGCCGAAACTCTCAAAAATGGCCTCGGCATGTCCACGCTTCGTAACAGCCCCTAACCTCACGGTCATCTCTTGAACATAATAGGCTACAGGAATAAGCAGAAGCAAAAACCATATCAGGTGGTAACCATATTTTGCTCCTGTAGCGGCATAAGTAGTAATGCCACCGGCATCATTGTCGGCAATCATCACGACAAGGCCAGGACCTGCAATAACAAGATAAAGGCGAACCGCTTTCCAGACTTTTTTAAACCGGTAGTAGAGAAGGGAAAAAAAATCCATTTTCGTCGAGTTGGACGTTGACGAGACCCGGCATTGCAATTGAGAGAGAGGAGAGGCATATCACTCACAGAGAGTCGTTCAGACTTACCTGTCAATCTGGCGCAAATTTACAATTCTTTGGTAACTTTACAAAGTGAAATATCTTGCATCAAGTGCGCCATTTATACATCATGATGCGTATAAATATGCATTTTTTCATTTAATGAGTAAATACACAAAATCAACAACGTCCCCTTATTTAGCCGCTTGATTTTTTTATTATATTCGGGTAGTTATAAATAATTTTAGACCAAATTTTTATGGTACCTGGAGCGGGAAGAAAACCTGACTGGCTGAAAATCAGGATGGCTTCTGGCGCATCGTTTGCTGCTACGCGGCAGTTGCTTAGCCGCCATAGTCTGCATACGGTCTGCCGTTCAGCGATGTGTCCCAATCTTCAGGAGTGCTGGTCGCTTGGTACGGCAACTTTTCTGCTGCTTGGTAATATCTGTACTCGAACGTGCAGATTTTGCGCTGTCAGCAAGGCGGCAACCCCTCCGGCTCTTGATCCTGATGAACCTCAAAACATAGCACTTGCGGTTCACTCAATGCGGCTGAAGCATGCTGTACTGACCAGTGTCACCCGTGATGATCTTGATGACGGTGGTGCCAGACAGTGGGTAGAGACGATACTGGCAATCCGCAGGATGACTCCTTCGGTAAGTATTGAATGTCTTATTCCGGATTTTCAGGGGAATGAAACTGCGCTTGATCAGCTCATGGCCGCAACGCCTGAGGTGCTTAACCATAATATTGAAACCGTCCCCTCCTTGTACTCCAGGGTACGACCACAGGCAAGTTACAGAGCGTCACTGAAGCTTTTGCTGCGGGCAAAAGAGCGGCATGGACTGGCAACGAAATCCGGCTTGATGGTGGGTATGGGTGAAACTACCAAAGAGGTTACGGCCTCCCTGCGCGACCTCGCTATCCATGGATGCGATATGGTAACCATCGGCCAATATCTGCAACCATCTCCTGAACATCTGCCGGTCGAACGCTATATCACGCCAGAGGAGTTTGAACAGTACAGAATCATCGCTGAAGCTACAGGTTTCCGCCATGTACAGTCCGCTCCTTTTGTCAGAAGCTCCTATCACGCAGAAGACTTTGCTCAGAAATCTGAGACACTTCCCTAAACACATAATCCTTTCAAAATCATGTCGGTACCAATGATGATCTATGCTTACTGGGCTTTTGCCTTTCTTGTTGGCATTATCTTTTTCAGGAAAGATATCATGACCTTCAACCGGGAATTTGACTCCAGAAGAATTGCGCTGATCGTAGCCTCTGTTGTGGTCGTTGCCCTCAATGCCTGGGTCTACTCACACTCGACGACTGACGGCGGACGTGCGCTTGACCTCCTGACGGTTCTGGTTTTCAGTATCGGCAATGGCATTGCTGAAACATTCATGTTTTATGCAGTTTTTCGTCTTGGAACAACTCTTGCCGGTCGTATGACACAGAATCCCTGGATACTCTTTTTTACCGGCTTCATCTGCTTTATGGTTTACAGTGGCCTGATCCATGGACTCTTCTGGATCAATATACTTCCCGAACATGTGGTTCAGACCAGTCCCTACAAGCCCTTTTTCATGCCTGTCCAGATGCTGATTGCCTCAAGCTGGGCTCTGAGCTTTTTCTGGTACCGCGATATCAGAACGGTCATCCTGCTGCACGCGCTGGTCGATCTTACGATGGTTTGCAATGTTCGATTCACAATGTTTTGACGCCAGAGCTTAATTTTACTGCTAATGGGGCAACCACAAGGGTTGCTCCTTCAATCCCCCAAATTTCATCGGCTTTGCTTCAAATGCCTGTAATGTGTTCGTCTTCCTTAGTTCATACCTGACAGTTGCACTCATTTCTTGAATATCCAGTAGGTGCGTGTCTCTCCGTCTTTTGTATAGCAAGCAGGGCTCAGCGAAAAACGATCCTTCGCATCGAGCTTATCGTTTATCATGTAATAGATATCCGAAAGCACCTGCCGAGAGGTCGCAAAGTAGAAATGCCCGTAATAGCTGTTATCCAGGTTGGTGACATCGACCGTATCAATGCCGTGATGAACTAGCGGATATCCGTCCACCCCGCCGAGCCTCACGTATCCGTTGACATTTTTCGAAAGCTGCATCAACCTGTCATTCCGGGAGACGTAGAGCGTCACCATAGCTCCGGAGCTGGTCAGAACAGGGGCGAAATCCCGTTCAAAAATTGTAGCGTCGACATCGGGCGCAGCCATGATGATCAACCTAAAACGGTCTCTGAGTTCGGCTGCTTCTGCCATCAACCCTGCGAAAGCGTTGACGGTCTCGCGGTTCCCCATGCTGTGTGCAAGAATGCAAATGCTTTTAGGCGGGGCTTGCTTTGCAAGCTCTTTCAGGAAGGCTTTCAGGTTTTTCGATGACCAGTCGGTATTGTTCTGGTCCCCCGAATATCCCAAAACCGAGCCGTTTGTCGGCCAACTGAAAAAGATAGCGCTCCCCCTAAAATTGAGGTCGCTCGCAACCTGTGCCATTGTCACCGCCGCATTTTCGAAGGTTGTGTCAAAACCGTGGACGTAAAGCAAAATATCCTTGGCGGCACCCCGTTTTTCCTTTCCGAAAAGTTCTGTCAGGAGCTCCCTTTCGGTCATCCGCAGTTTGTGCTGTCGGAGCACGAAACATTTCAGGCTGTCACCTGCCAGATCATCTTTCTGCAATTGCCCTATGGCGTGGCCCAGCGGCAGGGAAAGTTGCAGGTATCCGTACGTCATGGAAGAGCGCCTGTTACCATAGAGCTTTCCATGCGCGACGTCCCCAATGAAATCGCGGTCAGTCGCGTAGTACTCCTCGACCGTGGCCGGGCAGATATTGCTTTCGATCGTCTGTGTCGTTGCGCATCCGGAAACAAGAAACAGGGCTATAAAGGCCACCAGCCTGGATATCCGGGAGTATTTCATCGTGATGAAGTTTCGGGTTCCCTGCCTTGCAAATTCTTGTAACGCTTGCGGATACCGAGCGTTTCGATGCGGGAATAGAGGGTATTGGGGTGGATACTGAGGAGCTGGGCAGCGCCACCTTCACCACTGACGCGGCCGCCGGAACGGTCGAGGGCTTCGAGGATGAACTTCCGCTCCATGACTTTTATCTCCTCTTCAAAATCGGTCATCGACATCAACCCTGCCGTTGATGCTGCAGGCTTTGCTATTTCTTTGCGGGAAGTCAGAATTGATGAGAAATCGAGCGTTTCGGCTTCCGACATGATCACTGCCTGCTCAATGTAGTGGGAGAGCTCACGGATGTTGCCTTTCCAGTCAAGAGATGCCAGCTCCCTCATGTCGCTGTCGCGGATGGTTCGGAGCGGACGGCCGAATTCGCGGGCAAACTTTTCGGCGAAATGCAGAGCGAGCACAGGTATATCGTCGCGCCTCTCCCTGAGCGGAGGCAGAAAAAGGGGAAACGCGTTTAACCTGAAAAAAAGGTCTTCGCGGAAGCGCCCGGCCTCCACCTCCTTTTCGAGGTTGCGGTTGGTGGCGGCGATCACCCTGACGTCGACGGTGATGACTCTCCGGCCGCCGAGGCGTTCGAGCTCTCGCTCCTGCAGGACGCGGAGCATCTTGGCTTGGAGTTCGAGCGGAAGTTCGCCAATCTCGTCCAGGAAAATCGTGCCTCCGTCGGCGACCTCGAACTTGCCGATCCGGCGTTCGGTTGCCCCGGTGAAGCTGCCTTTCTCATGGCCGAACAGCTCGGACTCGATGAGTGAAGCTGGCAGCACCGCACAGTTGACCTTCACCAGCACCCTTTCCTTCCTTGGCGAAATGGAGTGGATCGCCCGGGCAAAAAGCTCCTTGCCCGTGCCGGTCTCACCCTGGATGAGCACCGTCGCGTTGGTTGGGGCAACCTTGCCAACTCTGTCCAGTACAGCGGCAAGCGGGGCGCTGCTGCCGATTATCTCCTCGAAGTTGTGCGTCGCACGGATCTCTTCAACCAGGTAAGTGCGTTCGCCTTCAAGTTTGCGGCGAAGCCGGTCGATTTCGTCGAATGCAAGGTAGTTCTGCAGTGCGAGGGCGAGTTGCGGGACGATCAGCCTGACGGTGGAAAGATCGGCTTCCTCGAACACGCTGTCTGTGCCCGCGATAAAGAAGCCTGCGCGGCTTCCGTGAAGGTCCCAGAGCTGGGCGCTGATAATCGAGTTGATCCCGAAATGCTCCCTTACCAGAGCGACCAGGCTGAGCTCTCTGCAGAGCTGCCCGAAGCTGTCGCCAGAATAGACGCCCGGCCTCGAAATCAGCTCTCCGCTTTCACGGGCAAAGATTTCGACATCGAAATCGATAAGGGCCTGCGGGGAAAAAGGAACAAACCCCTGGCCGGGCTCCCGCATGAAATTGTCGAAGATACGGTACTTTCCGTCCTGCCCAAGAGCCCTGATGCCTATAAATGTGCATGGCACGAGCTTGCTGATCTGCTCACAAACGGCGAGCATCATCTTTCTGTGATCCTTGATGGTCAGAAGCGCGTTGTTGACCGCGAGCTGCATGGCGGTCTCGACCTCGCGCTTGCGCAACTCTTCGTAGGCCAATGCATTGCTGACGGCGACTGCGATGGAGGAACAGACCCCGGCAAGCAGTTCCTTATCGCTTTCGCACCACTCCTGTTCGACTTTCGACAAGAAGTTCAGGAAACCGATCACCTTTCCTCCGGTACGGAGGGGAGAGAGCACCATCTGGCGCATGCCGAGTTCGTGAAGCATTCGGAACATTTGCAACCCAGGATCGTCTGAGCCCGGATGGTCCCTGTCTAAGCTTATCGTCGTAACTGCTTTATCATCAAGGAAATACTCGAGCCACGTTCCTACGATAAATCGCTTCTGGTGCCGGTAGCGCTTGGGAATTTCGAACCGGAGCATTTCAAAAAAAACATTGACGTAACGGCGATCCTTGTCGATGGTGACAATCGCGGCAGAATCGAACTCGAAAATGATCCGGAGCTTGTCAGCCAATGCCCTGAAAAGCTCCTGCGGATCGCGGATGGTGCCTATCGCGTCGTTGATGTACTGCATGAGCTGACGCGATTCCGATAATGGGTGTGTTATCATGTCACAATTTCCGAATTATTCGGAACACAAAAAAACAAAAATTCGGAATTTTTAGGAATCGTTTGCAATAGAGAAACTACTTTTGACAAACAAAACTCCCTGTTGACGGTCTTTGCCACGGGCCTGGAACTAATTGCAGAACTGGCATGTTTATTGCTGAAATAAAACGTGTGTGCATTAGGTGCCGTCTCTAAGGGCATAGTAAAACGTTAGAATGATCATATACGGTTGACTGTGCTACAGAGTAAGCAAAACTTACAATTGTATTTTCTTTGTCAACTAAATCTGAATTCATCATGAAAAAGAATCTTGCTTTTCTGGGTGCGTTCATTACTGCAGGGATGCTGACAGTTCCTGCATACGCAGCTGATTCAACACCTTATTATGTCAGCGGAAATGTAGGTGCTGCCTGGTTTAATGACATCACAACACAAAATCAGGGAACCGTATCAACCAAGGAAGGCGTTAACGTGGTAGGTGCGGTCGGCTTGAAGTTATGTGACACTTACAGGCTTGAGGCAGAAGGCGGTTATCAACGGAACAATCTTTCATCTGCATCTGGTCTTGTTTCAGCGACCTCAATTCTGGCGAATGGTTACTATGATTTCAATGCTTATTCCGTCAAGCCCTATCTTACTGCAGGTTTAGGATGGGCAAGTGTAGGAGGAAATGGTTTGGGCTTTTCAGATAGTCAATCGGTATTTGCTTATCAGTTTGGCGCTGGTGTTGCTATTCCGGTGGTTAAAAATATCGATATCGATGCCCGCTATCGTTACTTCAGAACCAGTACTATTAAGAACGAAGGTTTTCAAATCGCAAGTAACAGCGTTTTGGTCGGTTTGAGAGTCGGATTCTAAATCAAGAGACTTTATTACAAAAGGAGGCTTTTTGCCTCCTTTTGTGTTTTCCATCAGAAATGACATAGACGCAAACGGCCTTGCCGCCTCGGCCGTTCAAATTCGTCCCGAAATCATACTTGCCCGCGAAGAAGTCCGCTCGACTGTGCAACAATTTCCGGATTATTCGAAACACAAAAAAGCAAAAATTCTGAATTTTTCGGAATCGTTTGCAATAGTGAAACAACTGTTGACGAACAAATCTTCATGCTGACGGTCTTTGCCACGGGCCCTGAACCAATGGCAGATCTGGCATATTTATTGCTGTTTGGAATGTTATATCAACAACCAAGTGACCATGAAGAAAAGAACAACCATCGTAACGCTCATTTTCACTGCCGTGTTTGCAGCCGCTTGGCCATGCCTGGATGCCGATGCGGGAACCGCTGCCACGGAATCGATAACGCTCTCCGAGGCGCTCCGCCTGACCAGAGAACACAACCCGAAAGCCCTTCAGGCTTCCGAAGAAGTGAACGCCGCAGACGCTAAGGTCACCCAGGCACGCAGCGGGTTCTTCCCCCAGATTTCTGCAAAAGCCAGCTACCTCTACCTCAATCCGCTCTCTGAGATCGACTTCTCCGGCTCCATGTTGAGGTTTGCTCCAAATAACAACTACAATGCCAAGCTCACCGCTGAAATGATATTCTTCGATTTCGGAAGAACCAGCAGTACCGTCGATCTGGCCAAGTCTGGCAAAGCCACCGCCGTCATTCGGCACGACATGACTGTCCGGGACCTCTCCCTTTCGACCGTCAGGGCATTCTACTCGGTGATGTTCCTGCAGGAGGCTGTCAAGGTGCAGAATAAGGAGATCGCCGCACTGCAGCAGAATCTCGACAACATGGGCAAGCGCTTACGCGAAGGAATCGCCACCCGATTCGACCTGCTGACGACACAGGTTCGGCTCGCCGCGGCAGGAAACCGCAAGATCGACTTCCAGAACCAGCTTGACAACCAGGAGATTTCGCTGCGCCGTCTCTGTGGCCTGAAAGCAGGCGCTCCACTGAAACTGGCTGGATCGTTCGACATCACGGCAGCCGACCGAGACGTGACCAGCCTTGCCGCCTCGGCCGTTCAAATTCGTCCCGAAATCATACTTGCCCGTGAAGAAGTCCGCTCGGCATCTTACAAGAAATCACTGGCCGCAAAAGAAGCTTTTCCGAAGATCATCGGTAGTGCGTCCTACGGTACAACCAACGGCTATATGCCCGACATCGAACAGATGCGCGCCAATGTGTCGGTCGGCATCGGCCTGCAGGTGCCGCTCTTCACCGGATTCAAGATCAGTGCTGCAGCAAGCGAGGCCATGGCCATGATGCACGCCGCTGAACAGCAGCGGATCGACACCGAGGAGCTGGTGCAGGCTGAGATCAGTCAGTCGGTCAACTCGCTGCGCACCAGCAGGGAGAAAATCGGCACGACCAGCCTGCAGATCTCACAGGCCGACCTAGCCGACCGGCATGCGAGGATACGTTACCAGAACGGACTAGCCACGACCCTGGACCTGCTCGACGCCGAGGCGGCGCTGGCCGAGGCCGAGCTGGCGCACCTGCAGGCACGTTACGAATATGTACTGAACACCTATGAACTCAGGCGAGCGGCTGGCGACCTGTTAAGTCAATAAAAAGGTATCGCAATCATGACTACGACAACATCGAAAACTATCCTCTGCCCCGTTGACTTTTCGCCTTCCTCGTTCATTGTCCTGAAATATATCACCGAACGGTATGCGCAGGATGAGGAGTTGATCGTTTGGCATATCGACAATCCTGGCTCCGGGGAGCACGGCACGCTTTCAGAGGAGCAATTGTATCAATTTTACCAATATGCCGACGTGCTTTCCAAATCCGCAGGCAGGATACGTTTCGCGGTCGAATACGGAACACCAGCCTGAACACGCTGGCAAGGAAAAAGCTCGAATCACAAGCGCTCTGGCGATGAACACGATGGGTGCGAAACAGACATCATAAACAACAAGACCATGCCTCTAAAAGCAGCTTTTAACAAATCCGCGATCAGCACAGTGTTAGTCGCCCTCCTGGTTCTTTCCGCAGTGATCCTCTGGCGAGTGTTCAGAAAACCGGAACTTCCAGACGGCATCGCTTACGGAAACGGAAGAATCGACGCTTCGGAATACGATATCGCCACGAAACAGGCTGGCCGCCTCGATTCGGTGTTTGTCCAGGAGGGTGACATGGTCTCTGCAAACCGCGTTCTGGCCGTGATGAACACTGATGACCTGATGGCTTCGCTAAAGGAGATCGAGGCGCAAATGCATGGTGCGGTGAGCGATCGGGCGCGGGCGAGCGCCACCGTCGCAGAGCAGGAAAGCGAACAGGTACTGGCGGAAAAGGATTACGACAGGTACAGCAACCTCTACAGGCAGGAGGTGGTCTCCAAACAGAACCTCGACCAGGCGTCGGCAAGAAAATCGAGTATTGCTGCGGTAGTAAGGGCCACGCAGGCCCAGTTGGCCGCTGCCACATCGTCGATCGACATTATCAGGGCCAGAACACAGATAATCAGAAACAACATCGAAGATGCCAGGCTCAAATCACCAGTCGAAGGCAGAGTCCTGTACCGGCTCGCCGAACCTGGCGAGGTGCTCCCCGCCGGTGGGAAGGTGCTGACGGTGCTGGATCTTTCCGACGTATACATGACCATATTTCTTCCTTCCGAAAAGGCCGGGCGACTGGCTATCGGCGACGAGGCCCGCATCATCCTGGATGCCGCCCCCGACCAAGTCGTTCCCGCGACGGTCTCTTTTGTTTCGGACAGAGCCCAGTTCACCCCGAAAGAAGTCGAAACCCAATCCGAACGTGAAAAGCTCATGTTCAGGGTGAAACTGAAAATCGACCCGGTGTTGCTCAGGAAGCATATCCGAAAAGTGAAAACAGGACTTCCCGGAGTAGCGTACGTGCGTCTTTCGTCCAGTGCGCCTTGGCCGGAGAACCTCCATGTGCGACTGCCGTTATGAATACTTTTACTGCTTATACTGCCCGACTCGTTTCGCTCTCACACCGTTACGGCAAAATCCTGGCCCTGGACGGTGTAAACCTCGATATCCCTTCGGGATGCATGGCAGGTTTAATCGGCCCGGACGGGGTGGGCAAGTCGACGCTGCTCGGTCTGGTAGCCGGTGCCGTCGCCATCCAGGATGGGGGTGTTTCCGTCCTGGATGGCGACATGCGTAATGCGGCGTTTCGCAGACAAGTCTCCTCGCGTATCGCTTACATGCCTCAGGGACTGGGCAGGAACCTCTACCTGACGCTGTCGGTCGAAGAAAATGTCGACTTTTTCGGACGACTGTTCGGGCTCCCGAAGGCAGAAAGGAAGTTGCGCATCCGTGAAGTGCTTGAGAGCACAGGGCTCCTGCCCTTCAGCGACAGACCCGCAGGAAAGCTTTCAGGCGGCATGAAGCAGAAGCTCGGCCTCTGCTGCGCTCTGATCCATGAACCAGATCTGCTTATCCTCGACGAACCAACCACGGGTGTAGACCCACTCTCGCGCAGACAGTTCTGGGAGCTTATCGGGCGCATCAGGCGCCGCCATCAAGGCCTGAGCGTCATGGTCGCTACCGCCTACATGGACGAGGCCGAGCAGTTCGACTGGCTTGCGGCGATAGACGATGGCCGTGTTATCGCTGCCGGCACCCCTGCGGAACTGAAAGGCAATACCGGATGCATGACACTCGAGGAGGCATTCATCAAACTACTGCCTGAAGAGAAAACTGCAGGCCACAAGACATTCCTGACCATCAACCGCTCGTTCCCCGAAAACGATGATGCCATAGTCGCTGAAGGGCTAACAATGAGGTTCGGAGAGTTCACAGCAGTCGACCACGTGAGCTTCAGGATCGCCAGAGGAGAAATTTTCGGTTTTCTCGGATCGAACGGATGCGGCAAGACCACTACTATGAAGATGCTGACCGGCCTGTTGCCCGCAACCGAAGGGCGGGCAACACTTTTCGGCACAGCCGTCGACAACGGGAGCCTCGAGGTCCGCAAACATGTGGGCTACATGTCGCAATCGTTTTCGCTCTACAGCGAACTGTCGGTTGAGCAGAACCTGAACCTCCACGCTAACTTGTTCGGGCTGGAAAAACCCGAAATCCCAGGGAGGGTCGCCGGGCTCATCAAGCAATTCGACCTGTCAGAATTCGGCGGAACACTCGCAGGGGAACTGCCTATGGGCATCCGGCAGCGTCTGTCGCTTGCTGTCGGTGTGGTGCACAACCCCGAGATACTCATTCTCGACGAACCGACCTCAGGGGTCGATCCTGTCGCCCGCGACCGATTCTGGAGCATCCTCGTCGACCTTTCACGCAATCAGGGAGTTACTATTTTCATCTCCACTCACTTCATGAACGAGGCCGAGCGTTGCGACAGGATCTCACTGATGCATGCGGGACGGGTGCTGGCATGCGGTGTGCCGGCAGCCCTGGTGGCTGCGAAGGGGGCCTCCAGTCTTGAAGAGGCCTTCATAGCATTCCTCGAAGAGGCTTCGACAGAAAAAGGAGAAGATCATGGGAAAGAAACCACCACCGAAACTTCCATAATGGAAAGCCGACCCGCCACAGGCAACTCCTTTTTCAGTTTGCGGAGATGTATAGGCTACGTGCGGCGAGAAAGTCTCGAGATCCTGCGAGATCCTGTAAGACTGGTGTTTGCCCTCGGGGGTTCGCTCTTGCTGATGCTGATCCTCGGCCTGGGAATCACCTTCGACATCAGAAACGTTGCTTTCGCGGTGCTTGACATGGACCGGAGCCCTGAGAGCCGAGACTACATTGACGCAATCGCCGGTTCCAACTACTTCCTCCAGCACGAGCCGCCCTCTGGGCCAACTGAGTTGTTCGAAAGGCTGAAGAACGGCGAGCTCAAACTCGGCATCGAGGTACCTCAAGGCTTCGGAAAGGACTTGCGAAGAGGCAGAAGACCGGAAGTTGCGATATGGATCGATGGCGCCATGCCTTTCTTCGGCGAAACACTCAAGGGGTACGTCTCAGGAATAACGCTGAACTATTACGAGAATCTCGCCGTACGGAACGGATATCCCCTGCCGAAACTTTCATCGGCGAACATCATTTTCCGCTACCGGTACAACCAGGATTTCAGGAGTCTGCCCGCTATGGTTCCTGCGGTAATTCCGCTGCTGTTGCTGTTCATACCGTCGATCCTGATGGCTCTGGGAATCGTGCGCGAAAAAGAGCTCGGCTCCATCACCAACCTCTACGTCACTCCGGTCACTCGCCTGGAGTTCCTGCTGGGCAAGCAGATACCCTATGTCGTTGTCGGCATGCTGAGCTACTTTTTCATGGTGCTGCTTGCGGTCACCTTCTTTCATATTCCGGTCAAGGGAAGTTTTCTGACGCTGACCGTTGGGGCGCTGCTCTTCGTAGTGGTGACCACTGGATTCGGCCAGCTTGTTTCGTCGTTTACCTCCACCCAGATAGCGGCTTTGGCATGCACGGCGTTCATGACGTTGATCCCGGCCGTACGCTTCTGCGGTTTCACTCAGCCAGTATCCTCGCTGGACCCCATCGGGGCTACTATCGGAAACTTCTACCCTGTGACCTATTTCCTGCTCATCAGCAGGGGGGTATTTTCCAAAGGACTCGGCTTTGCCGACCTTTTTCACAGCCTTGGCGCGATTGCGCTTTTCATTCCGGTACTGACGTTCCTAAGCATGTCACTTCTGAAAAAACAGGGAAGATAGCAATGAGAACACTTCACAATATCATGCAACTCGGCGTAAAAGAATTGCGGAGTCTTTGGCATGACAAGGTGCTGCTCGGACTCATCGTGTTCATGTTTACTGCGGGCATCTATACGGGCGCGACTTCGAGCTCCCTCGAACTGCACAACGCCCCGGTGGCTTTCATCGATGAGGATCGCTCAACGCTTTCGGCCAGAATCCGGCAGGCGTTCTATGAGCCATCGTTTAGCCCGCCTGAGCTGATCTCAAGCTCCGAAGCCGGACGTGAGCTAGACAACGGCCGTTACACCTTCATCATAGATATCCCTCCGGATTTCGAACACAACGTTCTGGCCGGAAGGAATCCCGACATACAGGTCGACATTGATGCGACAATGATGACCCAGGCATTCATCGGAGCCGGTTACATCGGCTCGATTATCAGCGACGAGATCAACGGCCATGTCGGCAGGGCTCCGGCCTCAGTGGCGGCACCGGTTAATTTCGTCGTCCGCGCGCTTTTCAACCCGAACCTCAACGGCATCTGGTTCGGCGGTATCATGGAGATCATGACCAACATCACCATGCTTTCGATCATCCTCACCGGTGCTGCGCTTATCCGTGAGCGTGAGCACGGAACAATAGAGCACCTTCTGGTCATGCCGCTCACTCCTTTCGAGATCATGGCCGCCAAAATCTGGGCTAACGGCCTTGTCGTCCTATTCAGTGCGGCGGTATCCCTGTTCCTCGTCGTCGAGGGTTTTCTCGGGGTGCCCATTAAGGGCTTTGTGCCACTATTCCTGTTCGGGGCTATGCTGCATCTGTTCTCGACCACCTCAATCGGCATTTTCCTTGGCACGGTTGCCCGGTCCATGCCCCAGTTAGGTCTCCTGATCATTCTGATCGTCCTGCCCATGCAGCTCCTTTCCGGCGGGATGACACCTCGTGAAAGCATGCCGGAAATCGTGCAGCAGTTCATGCTGCTATCTCCCACCACCTATTTCGTGAAATTCTCGCAGACCATCCTCTACCGTGGGGGGGGGCTGTCAGTCGTCTGGCCGCAATTTGCAGCCATAACGGCAATCGGTGCCGTATTTTTCACGATCGCTCTCCTGAGGTTCAGGAAAAGTATTTCCCAGACACAGATCTGAGCCATTTTCCAGCCCGAAGAGTTATCTTTAAACAGTTTGACCGAATATAGATTTAGTACCGCTCAAGCGCTGTAAGTTTAAAATGATTCTCAACAGGCTCTACTGGGTACACTCTTCATTTCTGAATCGGCCAGGGAACATCCAACAAAAATATTTTGTATTCTTCTATTAGAATCAAAGAACAATAGCATCATTTACCGAACCATAAAACGCTTGAGAAATACTCACCATGACATTATTTAACGGCGCAGTACTGGTTGCCGGGGCTACCGGCAGAACTGGAGCATGGGTTGTAAAACGTCTGCAAAGTCATCAGATTGACTATCATCTTTTTGTCCGATCCGGGGCAAAGGCTCTGGAGCTGTTCGGACCGGAAATTATTGATAAACTGACTATTGGCTCCATTGAACATCCTGAAGAAATCAGAGCCGGCCTGCGGCATACCGATGCTGTTATCTGTGCTATCGGAGGTAATGTAACCGATCCGGCATCCCCCCCACCATCAGCTATCGATCGTGATGGTGTCAAGAGACTGGCAAAACTGGCAAAAGAACAAGGTGTCAGGCACTTTGTTCTCATAAGCTCTCTGGCCGTAACGAGGGCTAACCACCCCTTAAATAAATACGGTCAGGTGCTCACCATGAAGCTGGAAGGTGAAAATGAGGTACGCAGACTCTATTCAGAACCTGGTTTTTCTTACACCATTCTTCGTCCCGGCGGCCTGACTGACGGGCCACCACTGATGCACTCAATGATTTTTGACACAGGCGACAGAATTGAAACCGGTGCCATACGGCGAAGCGATGTCGCTGAAGCTGCAGTTATTTCTCTTTTTACCCCGGAAGCTCACAACCTTACCTTCGAACTTATTGAGGGTGAAGAGTCTCCACAATCCTCGCTTGTTCAATTTTTCAGCACATAAAATCCTGATAAAAACAGGAACAAGAATGCGCTGATAAACGTGAGTAAACTCACAGCTTGAATTTTATTATTACAGAGAAGTATGATTGCTTGACCATACTTCTCTGGTAAATTAATTATTTCTTGCAAATAGATATAACGTAAATAATAAAAATAATTTACACTATAATAGTATTTTCTTGATAAGAATATAACAAGAATAATACTCAATAAATTACTAATAAAATATAAGCTATGACTATAAAAAGCTAAACCATCACATCAATAAAAATGTTACATACTTAGTATGCAACATAATTACTATTCATTATAATAATTATTCTTCTAAATAAGATTATGGTAATATCATTTATCAGATAAAAGTAATAACAAAATAAAATAACTAATAAATTTTTGTTATGACAATATTTTATGAGATAAATTTTTTAATTATTTTTAAAATACTGTTATTCATAGAAACAATAATAAAAAAATTATATGAGCTATAGAAAGATAAAAATATTTTATATAAAAAACTTTAAAATCTTTCATTAAAACAATTTAATATCATTTAATCAATAAATCACATGAGCATCAAAATGCTTAGTTATCACTATTAAAAACTTAAAATAAGTAACGTGTTATATCATGAAGTAATAAAGTTAAATAAAACAATAAATGTCAAGCAATCACTGTTTAGTGGACAGTCATTTTTATGGGAGATTGGTAATGGTAATTATGAGTATTATTCATCTATAATAGATAATGTTCCTATAATTATACGCCAAATATCAGAAAATACTTTAGAGGTAGTATCTGGATCAAAAAGTATTGAATCTTTATTAATTAATGATTTTATAATCAGTTACTTTTCTAATGACATTGAAACAAACCTTATTTTTCAGGAAAGTTTTAAGAGACGATATCCTGATCTCTACAGAATTATAATGGGTTATTTTTCTCTGCGGATTCTTAGGCAGAATCCTTATGAAACCATGATCTCATTTATGTGTGCCCAGGGTATTGGGATGCACCTGATCAGAAAACAGATCTCCATGCTGAAAAATAACTATGGTGAAAAAACATCAATAACCTTTTCAGGTAAAGAGGTTATCCTTTATTCATTCCCCACTCCGGAACGGCTTGCTGCTGCTGATCCTCTTGTGCTCAGTACCTGCACAAATAACAATAAAACCAGGGCGACAAACATCGTGCGTGCGGCACAGGGCGTGGCTGATGGCAGGATTAACTTACAGACTCTTTGCGATCCGACCATTCCATTAGCAGACCTGCGCAACACGCTTTGCCTGAACCCGGGTATCGGGTTTAAAATTGCCGACTGTATCGCCCTTTTCGGTCTTGGCCGTTTTGATGCCTTCCCTATTGATACTCATGTCAGGCAATACCTTGGAAGTTGGTTCAACAGCAAAACCGCCCTTAGCTCTTTAACTCCAGCGAATTACCTTATGCTTGATGCAGAAGCGCGTACGTTTCTGAATCCGGAACTTGCCGGTTACGGAGGTCATATTCTCTTCCATTGCTGGCGGAAGGAGGTAAAAAAACTTCAATCGTTTTAAATCATGGTCACGGGCCTTTTTAACCGGAATCTGGCTGATCTCTTTTCATTTGCCATTGAAGCGCTAAAATTTGACCATGTAGCGCCTGCTTATGGCACAAGACATCTGAAAGATTTTTTTGCTGAACTGGCAAAAGTGGGGCTGCTCACGGAACGGAAATAGTGAATCAACTTATAGTGATACATGCTTCAAACTTATTATATGTAATATATGTTTAGCATATACTGTCGACTTCAGAATGTGGCTGATAAGGCACATTTTCTAATATAAATCCATCATTTCTGAAGGTCATGGATATATAGCACCTTATGCGGATTCGGCGTGTTAGTACCATATTTAAAAGAAGAGTGAACCTTCTCTCGACTTTTTTCTCTAAATCATTCTAAAGTCTAATGTTACTGGCAATGCAGAAAAAAAAGGATGTACTTTCAGTTTTTATTACAGGTGATGTTACGATTGACTGGAATATCGCACATGTCTCAAGTGGATCGAATGAACAAACTGACTGGATTGGAGAAGATATTTGCAGAATGAGCTGGCAATATGGCAGTTCGGTTCTTCTTGCCGACCTCATTACGGCTATGACGACTCAGCTTAAGGAAGAGCTGGATTTTCACATCGAGGTTACGAGTACTCACACAACCTCACTAAAGCCGGTTGATCCTTACGACCCGCATTACTGCCACAGTTACTCTGTTTGGGCTCCTTACCGTGACAAGGAAGCTCCCAATACTGTCATCTGGCGGGTTGAGCGGTTTCTTGGTCTTGACCGGTCATCCACAATAGCTACGGAACACAATGGTGTTGACAATGTTCCTGCCAGTTCCAAAAATGCGGATATTATTGTTATCGATGATAGCAATCTTGGGTTCAGAGATCACCCTGCTTATTGGCCCCAGGCGATACGTCATCCTCTAAAGGATAAAAAAGCTCCTTGGATTATTGTTAAGATGTCCGGTCCTGTCGCTGAGGGGGCCTTATGGGAGCATCTTGTGTCAAAATTTTCGGATCGCCTGATTGTTGTTTTATCCATTAACGATTTGCGGCAGTCGGCCATTCAGGTGAGCGCTCAAATTTCATGGGAAAAAACAGCCCAAGAACTTATTTGGGAACTGACTCACAATCCCATGATCAACACTCTAACCCATTCAGCATATAGTGTTGTTTCATTTGGCCCGACGGGAGCAGTTCTTCTTCCTGGACATAAAAAGAGTAATGAAGCACCTCAACTTCTGTTTGATCCATTTTATATGGAACGTGAATGGCCAGCAGGAAAGGGTGAAATTATCGGTAAAACGTCGGTATTGTTAGCTGGTATTGTTCGTGAATTCATCATCAATACTGAAAATCCTGATCTTACCAAAGGAATTCAGTCTGGCGTTACAGCAATGCGTTATCTCCATAAAGCCGGATATGAGAAAGATACTGACTCTTCGCCCAGATTGCGCTTTCCCATTGAAGGTGTTATTACCTCGTTGAAAAGCCTGGAAATGCCACTGGCAATTGCTGATTTCCCAATATTTGATATAGAAAACAAATTACAGACCTCTTCCTGGACAATCCTCAGGGATCGATACCATGATGACCTTGAAGAGTTGAGTCAGCGGATTGTCCTTGAAGGAGCCAAAGCTGCATTGAACAATGTTCCAATTGGTGAGTTCGGGGAACTGGTTACGGTGGATCGTCAGGAGATTGAATCACTGAGAAGTATTCATAGTCTGATTGCAGAATATTGCAATCAGCAGGAAGATCGTCCTGTTTCAATAGCAGTTTTTGGTCCTCCAGGGTCAGGCAAATCATTTGCCGTCAAGCAAATTGCCAAGGTTGCCAGTCCTGATAAAAAAATTGCCGAGAAAACACTTACCTTTAATCTTTCTCAGTTCAAAGGTCCGGCTGACCTCATTGATGCTTTTCATCAGATCCGAGATATAGCCTTATCAGGTAAAATTCCCTTGGCGTTTTGGGATGAATTTGATTCATCGCTCGAAGGTAAACCCTTGGGCTGGCTGCGTTATTTTCTTGCTCCAATGCAGGATGGCGAGTTTCAGCAAGGACAGATGACCCATCCTATAGGAAAAGCTATTTTTGTTTTTGCAGGTGGTACCTCATCCAGTCTTGATTCCTTTACGAAATCAAAAAAACAACACCAGTTTATCGAAGCAAAAGCCCCCGACTTTCTAAGCCGTTTGAAAGGGTTTCTCAACGTGCTTGGGCCGAATCCGCAACTTTCTGAGGAACACGATGATCCATATTTTATAGTACGACGTGCACTGCTTCTGCGATCACTGTTTGTGCGGTTGACCCCTCAATTGTTTGATGAAAACCATAAACTCCGAATCGATACCGGAATCATGCGCGCATTTCTCCGTGTTGATTCCTATCGACATGGTTCCCGTTCGATGGAGGCAATTGTTGCTATGAGCAGGCTTGGAAACGCAACACATTTCAATCGATCCTACCTGCCTCCTGAAGAACAACTCAGACTGCATGTTGATCCCCACTCTTTTGTGGCACTTGTTCATCATCTTGCACTCACGGAACAACTTCTCGAAAAATTAGCACGCCTTAACCATAAATTGTTGCATAACAATCTTAAACGCCAAGGCTATGTTTGGGGAAAGGTGACCGATGAAGATGCAGATCCAAAAACGCACAGCTCCCTTGTCAGCTTTACTGCCCTGTCACCCCATGAACGTGAAGAGAATCGTGCGGCTGTCCGCGATATCCCCAATAAACTTGCGACGTTTGGATACGCTATAGTTCCAATGCGTAACAATGAGCAAGCAGTTGAATTCCAAATTCCGGAGCTGAAGGAAATGGCTAAACTTGAACACGAGAGATGGATGGATGCCAAACTGAAAGATGGGTGGAAATATTCTCCTCACACCAACAAAGAGAAAAAGCTCCATGCTCTTCTCGTCGATTGGGAAAGACTGTCGAAAGAGGAAAAAGATAAAGACAGCTCCCTGGTGTCAGAAAGTATTCCTCGTTTATTGAAGGAGGCCGGTTATACAATAGTAAAGCTCTCCCATACGTGAAAAGCAAGCTTCACTCAGTTGGAATTGTTGGTCTTTCAGAAGCCGAAGCCGCAGGGCGATTGGCTTTGGAGGGTTAGATTGAACTGCCATCGGCCGGACGTCGGAGTATTTTTCTGGTGCACTTGAGGTATTCGTCGGGTCGCCTCAGAATTGGGAGATTAAAGCACGGTAAGCGTTTTACATTCTATTATAGGTGTCTTTTATGCAAAAGCTTATCTGATCATTTAAAGTACAGCAAAATAATTAGTTAAAGAAAACTACTCAATTCTGATTTAAGTGGCAGTACCTTAAAATCTGATAAGAGTAATTGATATTTCGGCAGGAGCTAAAGCAATTATAAGGTATTATATTAAAGCATCTTACGATATCAATTAATCTCTTAACTTATGATTTTTTCCAAAATTCTGAGGTGACCCCTAAAGGGAGCCATTGACCACTGGAAGTCATGGCATCAATTCGGGCGAAAGGCGGGGCACATCTGCCTCCCCCTTTTTTTCAGTGCTTCCTGCTTTTTTATCAATATCTAATTCAATACCTTGAGGGACGGTTGGAGAGAGCGAAGAGAGAGCTGCAAGGCATCGCTTTTCCAAAAAAAATGAAAATTTATAGAGTGCATATTTCCCCATGTTGAAAATTTTTGAAAAGATCTTCGGCTCCAAACACGAAAAGGATATCAAGAAAATCCAGCCCATTATCCAACGAATCAACGAATTGCAGAGTGCCTTGTCGTCGGCCAGCAACGACCAGTTGAGACAGAATGGAGTGGAACTGAAAAAGAAAGTCCGCAATGTCCTGGAACCCATGGAGCAGGAGAAAAAAGCTCTCTCCCTGAAACTTGATAATCCGGATATCAATCTTGAAGAGGTCGAAACCATAAACGCGCGACTTGACGCCCTGGCCGAGGAGTATGAAAAAGCTGCCGCCTCTGTACTGGAGGAGATTCTGCCCGAAACTTTTGCACTGGTCAAAGAGACCTGTGTTCGTCTTAAAGGGCATACCTACCTGGTCATGGGAAGAGAGATGGTATGGAACATGGTACCTTACAATGTACAGTTGATCGGCGGTATGGTGCTCCATTCCGGGAAAATTTCCGAAATGGCAACTGGTGAAGGAAAAACCCTTGTCTCTACACTCCCTGTATTCCTCAATGCGCTGACAGGAAGAGGTGTACACGTGGTAACGGTCAATGATTACCTTGCGCAGAGGGACAAAGAGTGGATGAGTCCCGTTTTTGCGTTTCACAACCTCTCGGTAGGTGTTATTCTCAACACCATGAGACCCGAAGAGCGAAGGGAGCAATACTCCTGCGACATAACTTACGGCACCAACAATGAATTTGGTTTTGATTATCTGCGTGACAATATGGCCGGAACGCCGGAAGAGATGGTGCAGCGGAATTTCTACTACGCTATTGTTGATGAGGTGGATAGTGTGCTGATTGATGAGGCCAGAACACCACTTATCATTTCGGGACCAGTACCTAATGCCGACAACAGCAAATTCCAGGAGATCAAGCCCTGGATTGAGCAGTTGGTACGAGCCCAGCAGCACTTGGTGGCATCATTTCTGACAGAGGCCGAAAAACTTATAAAAACAAAGCCCGGCGATGCAGATGCTGGCCTTGCACTGCTTCGTGTCAAACGGGGACAACCAAAGAATACCCGTTATATCAAGATGCTCTCCCAGGCGGGTGTGGCAAAGCTGGTGCAGGTTACAGAAAACGAATACCTGAAAGACAATTCGAGCCGGATGCAGGAGGTTGATGACGCGCTTTATTTCGCGGTTGATGAAAAGGGCGGCACTATTGATCTGACCGACAAGGGCCGCGAGTTTCTCAGCAAACTCAGTCATCAGGACAGCGATATTTTCATGCTTCCTGATGTAGGTACGGAAGTTGCTGCAATTGAAAGTGATAAATCAGTCGCTGTTGTTGACAAGGTGCAAAAAAAAGATGCCATTTACCGTCTGTTTGCCGACCGTTCCGAGCGACTGCACAATATCAGTCAACTGCTGAAAGCTTACTCACTTTTCGAACGCGATGATGAATACGTTGTTCAGAACGGACAGGTAATGATTGTCGATGAATTTACCGGACGAATCCTTCCTGGGCGCCGTTACAGCGATGGGCTGCACCAGGCAATCGAAGCCAAGGAAAATGTCAAGATTGAAGGTGAAACGCAGACCATGGCGACCATCACAATCCAGAACTTTTTCCGTCTTTACAAAAAGCTTGCCGGCATGACCGGCACAGCAGAAACCGAAGCTTCTGAGTTTTATGAAATCTACAAATTAGATGTTGTTGTTATCCCGACAAATGCCAGCATTATCCGGAAGGATATGGATGATCTGGTCTATAAAACACGGCGAGAGAAGTACAATGCTGTTGTATTGAAAGTTGAGGAGCTGCAGAAAAAGGGACAACCTGTGCTTGTCGGAACGACCAGTGTCGATGTCTCTGAAACGCTTTCGAGAATGCTGCGCGCAAAAAAAATAGCCCATAACGTTCTCAATGCCAGGCAAAACGATCGTGAAGCGGAAATTGTAGCAGAAGCTGGACAGAAAGGAACGGTAACCATTGCCACCAACATGGCTGGACGCGGAACTGATATTAAGCTTGGTCCGGGTGTACGCGAACTTGGAGGGCTCTTTATCCTCGGTTCCGAACGTCACGAGTCACGTCGTATTGACCGCCAGCTCCGTGGACGTGCAGGGCGACAAGGTGATCCCGGAGAATCGGTCTTTTTTGTCTCCCTCGAAGATGAGCTGATGCGCCTCTTCGGTTCCGAACGGGTAATTTCGGTTATGGACCGACTTGGCCATGAGGAGGGCGATGTGATTGAGCACTCCATGATCACCAAATCAATCGAACGTGCACAGAAAAAAGTTGAAGAGCAAAACTTTGCTATCCGCAAACGGCTTCTCGAATATGATGATGTGCTCAACCAGCAGCGCGAGGTTATCTATTCACGCCGCAGAAACGGCCTCATCAAGGAGCGCCTGACCAGCGATATTCTCGACCTCCTTAAAGATTACAGTGATACCGTTGTCAAAAAATATCACAAGGATTTTGATGTCGATGGTATTGAGGAGCAGTTAATGCGAGAGCTCTCGATTGAATTCAGGCCTGACAGGGAGAGCTTTGAACGGGAGGGTATTGATGCCACCGCTGAAAAACTTTATGAAACGGCACTAGCCTTCTACCGTCGAAAAGAGGCGGCCGTACCGGAAGAGATTATGCGGCAGATCGAAAAATATGCTGTTCTGAGCGTTATTGACCTCCGGTGGAGAGAGCACCTCCGGGAGATTGATTCACTCCGTGAAGGAATCAATTTACGCGCTTATGGCCAGAAAGATCCGCTTCTTGAGTATAAGCAGGAGGCCTTCCGACTCTTCATCGATCTTTTGCGCGACATTGAGCTTGAAACTATTTCCCTTGCCTTCAAGCTCTTTCCTGTCGATCCTGAAGAGGCTCACGAGATGGAAGAGCGTCAGCGAAAAGCCGCTGTCCGCAAGGACAAACTGGTGGCTCAGCACTCCTCGGCAGGAAGTGTTTATTCTATCGTTGAAAATGAAGATGAGGATGAGGGTGAAGAAAGCCAGCAGCAGCCGATAATCGCAGATAAAAGGCCTGGACGCAATGATCTCTGCCCTTGTGGAAGCGGAAAAAAATATAAAAACTGTCACGGGCAGCAGTCCTGAACCATCGAAATGTCTAACGGTACATAATGAAACATACTGAAGTTGAAGTAACCATTGCCCTGGCTGCAGAACATGGCTTGAGCGCAGAAGAGTACAGCAAAATATGTGCCATTCTCGGTAGAACCCCCTCATTTACCGAGCTCGGCGTTTTCTCCGTCATGTGGTCGGAACACTGCAGCTACAAAAATTCCATAGCAGTGCTCAAAACTCTTCCTCGTGAAGGGGCTGCCCTGCTCACCTCCGCAGGCGAAGAGAATGCCGGTCTCGTCGATATTGGCGACAACCTTGCCGTTGCCTTCAAGATTGAATCACACAACCACCCTTCAGCCGTTGAACCATACCAGGGAGCAGCAACAGGTGTAGGCGGAATTCACCGCGATATTTTTACTATGGGAGCCCGTCCGGTTGCATCGCTCAACTCGCTCCGCTTTGGTTCCCCGAAAGACCCCCATGTGCGCTATCTCGTTGACGGCGTGGTGCGCGGCATCGGTGATTACGGCAACTCGTTCGGCGTCCCGACTGTCGGTGGTGAAATCTATTTTGAAGAGGGGTACACCGGCAACCCGCTGGTCAATGCCATGTCCGTCGGCATTGTCGAACACCATAAAACCGTCAGTGCCACAGCGCTTGGCAAAGGCAACCCTGTGCTGATTGTCGGCTCCTCCACCGGAAGAGATGGTATTCATGGCGCAACCTTCGCTTCAGAAGATCTCAGCGAAGCTTCGGAAGATAAACGTCCCAGCGTTCAGGTTGGCGATCCCTTTGCCGAAAAACTGCTGCTCGAAGCAACCCTTGAAGCCATTGCCACCGGCTATGTGGTCGGGTTGCAGGATATGGGTGCCGCTGGCATCACCAGTTCAACTTCTGAAATGAGTGCCAGAGGCATCGAAAAAACGGGATCAGGCGGCATCGAGATTGATCTTGATCTTGTGCCAATCCGTGAGGCTGGCATGAGTGCGTATGAGATCATGCTCTCCGAATCGCAGGAGCGAATGCTTATTGTGGCCAAAAAAGGATTTGAAGGAAAGATCATTGAGGTTTATGAGAAATGGGATGTTCAGGCAGTCACCATCGGACGCGTCACTGACGACAACCACCTGAGGGTTTTTCATCATGGCGCTGTCGTGGTCGACATCCCTGCTGAATCACTCGTGCTTGGAGGAGGCGCACCAGTCTATATCCGTGAAGCCATCGAAAAAAAGCCAATAACTCCGGTAGCAGAGCTTGCTGACGATAAAACCTTAGACTTCGGCGCTATCAGCCTTGAGCTCCTCTCGCGACCTAACATTGCAAGCAAGCAGTGGGTCTATAGCCAGTATGACTCGATGGTGCAGACCAACACCGTCACTCCGACCGGCCACACCGATTCCGCCGTGATCCGCATCAAGGGCACAAAAAAAGGGCTTGCCATGAAAACGGACTGCAACGCCCGTTATGTCTATCTCAACCCGTTGGCAGGCGGCAAAATTGCTGTAGCCGAATGTGCCAGAAACATTGCCTGCTCGGGTGCAAAACCACTGGCCATAACCAACTGCCTCAATTTCGGCAATCCGCTCAAACCTGAGGTTTACTTTCAGTTCAAAGAGTCGGTCAGAGGCATGGGCGAAGCATGCCGGGCGTTCAACACTCCGGTCACCGGTGGTAACGTCAGTTTCTACAACGAAACCTTTATCGCTGGTGTTCGTACTGCCATCTATCCTACACCGACCATCGGGATGATCGGCCTGCTTGATGATATTGATAATCTTGTAGGTTCAACCTTCACCCATCCTGGTGATCTCATTCTCCTTGCGGGCAATCCAGAACTTACGCTTGATGGTTCAGAATATCTCGTCATGCAGTATGGCACTCCCGGTCAGGACTCCCCTTCCGTTGACCTTGAACACGAAACAAACCTGCAGCGCTTTCTTGTATCGATTGCTGAACAGAAGCTTGTCCACTCCGCGCATGACATTTCCGATGGAGGTCTTTTTGTCGCACTGGCAGAAAAGGGTGTCATGAACGCAGAGGCGCCGCTTGGCTTCATCGTCAATCTTGAGGATACAGAGCGCTCTTCCGTCCGTATTCAGCAGCAACTCTTTTCAGAAGCACAGGGACGAGTGGTACTGAGCGTCGCTCCCGACAAAATCCGTGAAGTTGCAGAAGCGGCGGCTGAACACAACATGCCTCTTCAGGCTATTGGCACCGTCGTTGAAAGGGCCGCATCTATCTCTGTAAACGGCAGGGAGATAGTAAGCTTCACCATTGATGAGCTGGCGGAGGCATACTACCACTCCCTTGAGCACGCTCTGCACCTTGACGAACTTTAAACCTGCCCGATAAGGGAAAAGAGGAGAGAATCATGCTGCCTGTTGTCACTGCACCAGAGATGCAAAGAGCCGACAAGGCGGCAATTGAGCAGCTTCATATCGCTGAAAACCGGCTGATGGAACTTGCCGGTCGTGAATGCCTCCGCGTTATCAAAGAAACCCTGGAAAGAGATTCTTTTGCCGGGTGCTCTTTTCTTGTTGTCTGCGGTAAAGGTAACAACGGCGGAGACGGCTTTGTCCTCGCCCGCCATCTTCTTAATCTCGAAGCTTCGGTTGATCTTGTTCTGCTCTACCCGGAAAGTGTGCTGCAAGGGGTTAATCGTGAAGGATTTGCTATTCTCGAAGCCTACAGAACGCATCAGGATAATCTGCGCATCTTCACAAGCCTTGATGAAGCACTTCCATTTTTGGAGGAGAGCCGCTATACTGTACTGATTGACGCCATGACCGGCACCGGCCTTCGCCTAGGGAAACCCGGCATGGCGCTTGCTTCCCCACTCGCTGATGGAATAAAACTTATTAATACGCTCCATGAAGAGACGGACGCGATAACTATTGCGCTTGACATTCCGTCAGGTCTTGAGGCAAGTACTGGCTTTGCGGCAAATCCCACAATCGAGGCTGATGTAACCGTAACCATGGCCTTTCTGAAAAGAGGATTTTACCTGAACGACGGGCCTGATTGCTGCGGAGAACTGCATGTTGCAGACATCTCTATACCCCGCTTTCTGGTTGAACCCTCCTCCTGCCTCTTGGTTGATCAGGAGTTTGCCGCTGAACAGTTGAT
The DNA here is from genome assembly GCA_903843305.1 of uncultured Chlorobiaceae bacterium. Lineage (GTDB taxonomy): Bacteria > Bacteroidota > Chlorobiia > Chlorobiales > Chlorobiaceae > Chlorobium. The sequence continues at coordinate 28,641 of CAIMPI010000025.1, read as the reverse complement.
CCTTAGAGAAACGAGAAGCGCAAAACATACAAACGGCAAGGTGCTGATCATTGCCGGCTCGCAAACGGAGCAAAGCTCAATGGTTGGGGCGGCTATCCTTTGTGCGAAGGCCGCCCTGAACTCCGGTGCCGGATATGTGTGCATCTCCCTTCCAATTTCTCTGGCTAATACCATACACCTTGCCGTACCGGAAGTTGTGGTTATCGGGAGAGATGTTGCCTCAATTGCTGAAAAAGCACGTTGGGCTGACGTGATCCTCATCGGATGCGGCCTCGGACGCGATCAGAACAGCATCAATCTGGTCAGAGAACTACTGGAATGCGCCGACATTAACGAAAAAAAGCTGATTCTTGATGCTGATGCACTCTACGCCCTCTCATCCATTGGCCGAACAGATGCACTGCCGAGATGCAAAGAGGTTCTCCTCACCCCACATTATGGAGAGTTCAGTCGTCTCTGCAACATTCCGATTGAGGATATTGCCGCAGATCCGATTGAAGCAGCACAACAATTTGTCCGCGAATACGGTGTAACGGTTTTGCTGAAAGGCAACCCGACCGTTATTGCGGCAAAAAATGAACCAGTACTGCTCAACACCAGCGGAACCGAGGCTCTGGCAACCGCTGGATCAGGAGATGTGCTCTCCGGCATGATTGCAGCTCTTGCAGCAAAAGGAGCAGATCTCTTCTATGCTGCAGCCGCAGCCGCATGGTTTCACGGCCGGGCTGGCGACCTTGCCAGCGATGTCGCAAGTCTGGTGTCATCCGGGATGGTCGTTGACACTATCCAGCAGGCAATTGAAGAGATTTTCAAAAAGGAAGAGGCTATTCCCGCAAAAACTTTTTGATATTACGGGCGGCCTGACGGATGCGCTCCTCGTTCTCGATCATGGCAATGCGCACATATTCATCACCGTAGGCACCAAACCCTATCCCCGGGCTGACGGCAACCTTTGCATCACTGAGCAGCTTCTTGCTGAACTCAAGACTGCCCAGATGCCTGAAGGGTTCGGGAATCTGAGCCCAGACAAACATGCTTGCACGGGGTGAGACCACCGGCCAACCGGCGTTGATAAAACTTTTCACCATAACGTCACGCCGTTTGCGGTACACCTCACAGATCTCCTGAACACAGCTCTGATCTTCAGTCAGCGCAATGGTTGATGCAACCTGTATAGGGGTGAAGGTGCCATAATCGAGCCAGCTCTTGATTTTTTCAAGTGCGCTGATCAGTTTGGCATTGCCAACCATAAACCCGACGCGCCACCCGGCCATATTGTAGGTTTTCGACAAGGTATAGCTCTCAACGGCTACATCCTTTGCTCCGGGCACCTGCAGGATTGAAGGGGTCACATAACCATCAAAGGTCAGTTCAGCGTAAGCAATATCACTGATAATGTAAAACCGCTCCTGACGGGCAATATCAACAAGCTTCTGATAAAAGGGAAGTTCGACTGTTGCCGTGGTAGGATTGTTGGGGAAATTCACAACCAGATACTTTGGCTTTGGCGACGATTCGCGCAGCGCTTTTTCAATGTTCTGGAAAAAGCCCTCTTCGTCAAGCGTAAAATCGTCCTTCAGTTCAAGCTTCAGGCGATGGACATTACCGCCTGCAAGAATAAACGCCTGTGAATGGATGGGATAACAGGGATCCGGCACCATGGCAAGATCACCGGGGTTGGTGATAGCCTGCACAAGATGAACATAACCCTCTTTTGAACCCATCGTCGCCACAACTTCACGATCAAGATCAAGATCGACGTTGTATTTGCGCTTGTACCAGGTACCTACAGCGCCGCGCAGTTTGTATATCCCTTTTGAGACCGAATAGCCGTGGGTTCTGGGTTTATTGATACTCTCGATCAGTTTATCAACAATATGCTGGGGTGTTGGACCATCAGGATTACCCATGGAAAAATCAATCACATCCTCACCCGCCCGCCGTTCAGCCATTTTAAGCTCATTAACAGCAGCAAAAACATACTTGGGAAGACGCTTTATCTTGTCAAACTCTATTTCATCAAACATAATGTGTCAGCAAAAAAAATCATTTACCCTATAAGGAAAAACAAAGTTGGTACTATCATAAGAAAAAAGAACATCATATCAATGGCTTTCTCCATATTTTGCCGATCACACCATATTGATTAGGGTTATGGTAAAGAAAATAAAATCGCACTGATACTATCGCTTATCCTGATGCGTCTGCGCGGTTCGCTTGCCTGCAGGCCATCAGCATCCGCACAGCTTCGGGGCATGGCAGCCAGCATCTTCTTTTCGCTCAGTGCCTGACTGCCGCCCCTCGTTCCGGCATGGGCGGTTCAGTGCAAGAGTAAAGCAAGCCGGGGAGTGTGATTATTGAAATATTATCTGCTGAACCGCTGTAAATTAAAGCCCTTATGTATATTATTGCGTATATTCCAATCAGAACTCAGCGATTTAATAGCTTCTTGCAGGATTGTTGATCAAGTAGATGTTGGCTTTTTCGAATAAAACGAGATAGTCAAGTCCTGGTTTACCCAACCAACACGATGCCAGTGACCCAGTACCATGCCTCATACTACGCACACGAACTCAGTCGCCGCCACTCGCTCAACGATTCCGAAAAGCTTGCCTCAGCACTGGCTGATGCCCAGGTCGACCTCAACCCGCACCAGCTTGATGCCGCCCTTTTTGCCTTCCGTTCCCCACTATCCAAAGGCTCTATTCTTGCCGACGAAGTAGGCCTTGGCAAAACCATTGAAGCAGGGCTGGTCATTGCCCAGAAATGGGCTGAACGCAAACGCCATATCCTCATCATTACACCCGCCAATTTGCGCAAGCAGTGGGCAATGGAAATGGCAGAAAAATTTTACCTGCCCTCCTGTATCCTCGAAACAAAAAACTACAAACAGATAAAAAAAGAAGGGCACAGCAACCCGTTACATCAGAGCTCACTCATTATCTGTTCCTACCAGTTTGCCGCACGCTACTATGAAGCCATTATGGCAGAATCGTGGGATCTTACCGTTATTGACGAATCACACCGGTTGCGCAACGTCTATAAGCCCGACAACAAAATTGCCAGGGCAATAAAAACGGCGCTACTCAACACCCCAAAAATTCTTCTGACCGCCACGCCGCTGCAAAACTCCCTCATGGAGCTGTATGGTCTGGTCAGCATGATCGACAGCTACGCCTTTGGCGACGACAAAAGTTTCAAAACAAAGTACGCCCGCATCTCCGCAGAGGGTGCATTCGACGAACTCAAAGCCCGTCTTGCCCCGCTATGCCACCGCACGCTTCGCCGGCAAGTGCTTGAATACATCCGTTATACAAACCGAATCCCCCTCACCGAAGATTTCTTTCCAACTGCCGATGAAGTCGCGCTATACGACATGGTTACCGAATATCTCCAGAAAGAGTCCCTGTACGCGCTGCCAAACTCCCAACGGCAACTCATAACCCTCATCCTTCGCAAACTGCTCGCATCATCCACCTTTGCCATTGCGGGCGCACTCGACTCTCTGGCAAACAGACTGAAAAAAATGCTCAAGGAGAGCACTATCAATGATGGCTTGTCAGAACTCGAAGCCGATTTTGAAGAATTTGAAACAGAAGCTGAAGAGTGGGGAGACGAAGAACCAAAAGAAGCCTTGACGCTTGCCGACAAAGCTGCCATTCAACAAGAGATTAACGAGCTTGAACTCTTTCGCGATCTCGCGGTCAATATCACCGAAAACGCCAAAGGCAGCGCCCTGCTCAGCGCTCTCGCCCAGGGCTTCAAAAAAGCCGCAGAACTCGGCTCGGCACAAAAGGCCATTGTCTTTACGGAATCAAGGAAAACCCAGAACTACATCATCGACCTCCTTTCCGCTAACGGTTACAACGGCAAAATAGTCCTCTTCAATGGAACAAACAGTGATCCATTATCCAAATCCCTGTACAAGAGTTGGGCGGAAAAATATAAAAACAGCGACCGCGTCACCGGCTCCAGAACAGCCGACATGCGTGCCGCACTCGTTGACTGGTTCAGAGACGAAGCACAAATCATGATCGCCACCGAAGCCGGCGCCGAAGGCATTAACCTCCAATTCTGCTCCATGGTTGTCAATTACGACCTCCCTTGGAACCCCCAGCGTATTGAGCAGCGCATCGGACGTTGCCACCGCTACGGCCAAAAGCACGACGTGGTGGTCATCAACTTCATCAACCGCAACAACGCAGCCGACCAGCGCGTCTATGAACTGCTCGACCAGAAATTCAAACTCTTTTCCGGAGTTTTCGGTGCAAGCGACGAAGTGCTTGGCGTCATAGAATCAGGAGTAGAATTTGAAAAACGGATAGCCGCCATCTACCAGAACTGCCGGACAACCGCAGACATAGAATCAGAATTCAACCGACTGCAGGAAGAGATGGAATCGCAAATATCGGCCACCATGGGCGACACCCGCAAAAAACTGCTCGAAAACTTTGATGCCGACGTTCACGACCGCTTGCGGGTAAACCTCAGCGAAAGCCGCCAGTACCTCAACAAATACGACTCCATGCTCTGGAAGCTGACCCGATACGCGCTTGAAGGCAAAGCCGCCTTCGACCATGAAAAGCTCAGCTTTACCCTGCAAAACGCAATAAGCGCCGACCCCGCCATTCCGGCAGGCACCTATAATCTCACACGAACCACCGGCAACGCGCATCGGTACCGCATCGGCCACCCCCTTGCTCAACAGCTCATTGCCTCATCGAAAACCACCATACCCCAGGGGGCGCATATCAGTTTCGATTACACCGCATGGCCACAGAAATCCGAAACACTTGAGCCCCTTGTTGGCCAGTCCGGCACACTCAAGCTCCTGCAGCTCTCCATTAACGGCGCCGACGAGCAGGATCACCTCATTTTCAGCGCCATGACCGACTCAGGCGAAACCCTCTCTGAAGAGTCATCCCGCCGCTTTTTCGACCTTCCCGCAACCATCGCCGGTGAGAGCAGCATGGTGCCGCACGTAGCGCTGCAACAGCTCACAGAACAACGCAAAAACGAAATCCTCTCTGCCCTTGCCGCCCAACAGGCCAACTGGTTTGAAGAAGAGATCGAAAAACTCAACTACTGGGCCGACGACAAACGCAAAGGGCTCAAGGTCGAACTCAAAGAGTATGACGAACAGATTGCTATCTTGAAAAAAGAGGCGCGTCTTGCCCCGAACCTGCCAGATAAACTGGCCATCCAGAAAAAACTGCGCGATATCGACAAAAAGCGTGACGAAGCCTGGAAAGGGTACGACGAAGCATCAAGACATATTGAACACCAGAAAGACGAACTGCTCGACACCGTTGAAGAGCGGCTCAAGCAGACCGTTGAAGAGAAAACCCTCTTCACCATTCGCTGGTCGATGAACTAAACCACACATTGTTAAAGACTATGGCAGAGATCCAGCCCGAAAACATGAAAGGAACCACGCTCGACATAGCCGCCCAAAACCGTGCCCGGCTGAAACAGCTCTTTCCAACCGTCTTTACCGAAACCCGCAACGAGAAAGAGGAACTGACTGAGTCCATCGACTTTGAAAAGCTCAAAGCTGAACTCGGCACCTTCAGTGACACGTTCGAGTCACGCCGTGAGCGCTACGGTATGGAGTGGCCAGGTAAAAAAGAGGCCCTCCACCTGATCCAGACCCTCAGCTCCGCCACGCTTAAACCCTGCCGTCAGGAGTCAGTGAATTTCGACACCACCGAAAACCTCTTTATTGAAGGCGACAACCTCGAAGTGCTCAAGCTGCTTCAGACCAGCTACTACGGCAAGGTCAAGATGATCTATATCGACCCGCCCTACAACACCGGCAAAGAGTTCATCTATCCTGATAACTTCAGCGAAAGCCTTGAGACCTATCTGGAGTATGCCGGTCTGATTGATGGTGACGGCAAGAAGTTCAGCACCAACACTGCCAACGAGGGACGTTTCCATACCAAGTGGCTGAATATGATGTATCCGAGGCTCTATCTGGCAAGAAATCTCTTGCGTGATGACGGGGTGATCTTTATCAGCATTGACGACAACGAGGTGAGCAATCTGCGGAAGCTGTGCGATGAGGTTTTTGGGGAAGAAAATTTTGTCGAATATTTTTCTTGGGTAAAGACCTCAACACCTCCGGGGTTATCTAATAAATCCCGAAAAACTATTGAGTATATCATTTGCTTTGAGAAGTTTGCTTCTAATAAGAAATTTAAAGGCGAGCTATTAGATGGTGGTGATCAACCACTATTAAACTCAGGGAATTCAAAGAGAGAATTGCGTTTTCCAAAGGAAAAAGTAAAGTTTAATAATGATGCCTATTATAAGGCGGGGATTTACGATAGAGTGGAGCTTAAAAACGATATTGAAGTCGAAAATGGCTATGCCAAAGTTGATTTCGTTTTGAGTGGGGAGTTCAAATGGATTCAGACCACACTTGATGATGAAATTGAAAAAGGAACAAATTTCATCATCAAGTCTGATAAGTTCGCAATAAGATTTATTAGGAATGATGAGGGAGGGTATAAAGCCCCAACAAATCTTATTAAAGAAAAGTATACTTCATCTTTGATAAATAAAAAGGAAAATAATGTTGGGACAAATGAAGTTGCCTCATCTGAATTAGCAGGAATATTTGGAGCCCACTTTTTTGATTTCCCTAAGCCTGTCAACCTTATAAAACATCTAATCAATTTTTGCACTTCCGATAATGACATCGTCCTAGACTTCTTCGCCGGTTCAGCCACCACAGCCCATGCCGTCCTTGACCTGAACAAGCAGGACAACGGCAACAGCAAGTTCATCCTTGTTCAGCTCCCTGAGCCTTGCGCACCAGAGAGCGAAGCCTTCAAGGCAGGCTATAAAACGATAGCCGATATCGGCAAAGAGCGCATCCGCCGGGTCATCAACAAGCTCAACACCGAAGAGGAGGGCAAGCTTGATCTCGACAATGCCGTCAAGCTGGATCGGGGCTTCAAGGTGCTCAAGCTCGACAAGTCCAACTTCCGCCAGTGGCAGAAGCTTGAGCCTTCAGCTTCTACGGAGCGAATTCTTGATCAGCTCTCCCTCCACATCGACCATATTGACGCCAAGGCAACACCAGAAGAGCTGCTCTATGAAATCCTCCTCAAAGCCGGATTTACCCTGACCGGCAACATCGAAACCAAAACCATCACAGGAAAAGAGCTCTTCTCCGTCTCCGACGGTGCACTCCTGCTCTGCCTTGAAGAGAGCGTTACCAAGGAACTGATTGACGCAGTAATTGAGCTCAACCCCCAGCAGTTCCTCTGCCTCGACTCCGCCTTCCACGGCAACGACCAGCTCAAAGCCAACGCCGTGCAAACCTTCAACGCCCACAACATGCAGAAGGAAAAGCACAACCAGATTCTCTTTAAAACAGTATAACAAAGAACGGATATGGGAAAAGATTTAACGAGCTCCAATATTGACCGGCAGAACATCCTAAACAACCCTTACGCCGTCGCAGAAATCCAGAAAAGCATCGGCATAAAGGGAATCGAGTTCAATGGTCGGATAGTTGTACTGAAGGAGCAAGTCGCTTTATTTTTTGAGGTTAGTCCGAGAACTATTGATAATTATCTTTCGAACAACGAGAACGAACTTCGTCAAAACGGTTACGAGGTTTTGCGTGGTAAAGTATTAAAAGAATTCAAATTAGCTCTTTCTGATAGTGATGTTCACGAAACAGATTTCGTGAACATCATGAAAACCCCCCAATTAGGTGTTTTCGACTTCCGGGCTTTCCTCAATCTGGCCATGCTGATTGCAGAAAGCGAAAGAGCAAAGGAGAACAAGAACATGTATAGAAAACGACCATTTTCTATACATATCAACAAGAACATGTAAAGAAAACGACCATTTTCTTTACACATGTAACCAGCCATGTCCTATAGCATACCCACATTACCACTTGCGATTGAACTGGAAACGGTTCCTGTCCTTAAAAAAGTGGCATCAGCACACCGTTATTTAGCTGAATTAAAAGGAATATCTCACAGTATTCCCAATCAGTCAATTTTAGTGAACACCCTCGCGCTTCAGGAAGCCAAAGACAGCTCCGCAATTGAAAATATCATCACCACACACGACGAACTGTTTCGTGAAGAACTTTTTCCGGAGTATGCCTCCAATGCCTCTGCCAAAGAGGTGAAAAACTACGTTACCGCCTTGAAGAGAGGTTTTGATCTCGTCCAACAATCCTCTCTGCTTACCAATAATCACATCCTTACCATTCAGGAAGCCCTGGAAAACAACAGAGCAGGTTTTCGCAAGCTACCGGGTACAGAGTTGAAAAATGATCTCACCGGAGAAATTGTGTACACACCTCCTCAGTCACACGATGAAATTCTTCGCCTTATGAGCAATCTTGAGCGTTTTATCAATGACGACTCCATGAGCACGCTTGACCCCTTGATCAAAATGGCCATTATTCATCATCAGTTCGAAAGCATACACCCATTTTATGACGGAAACGGAAGAACGGGACGAATTCTCAACGTGCTCTATTTAGTCGCCAAAGGATTACTCGATATTCCTGTGCTCTACCTGAGCCGATATATCGTATGCAATAAAGCGGATTATTACCAGAAGCTTCAAAAAGTGCGCGAAAACGGGGAATGGGAGCCGTGGGTGCTCTATATGCTTGATAGTATCGAAACCACATCACGCCAAACCATTACAATTGTCCAGGAGATTGGGACGGCCATAAACCAGTACAGGGATGGCATCCGCGAAAGCTGTAAATTTTATAGTCAAGACCTCATCAATAATTTGTTCTATCACCCCTATACCAAAATTGAATTTTTGACGAAGGCACTGAACATCACACGTCTTACAGCGACCAAATACCTCGATGCACTCTGCGCTGAAGGGTATTTACAGAAAGAAAAAATCGGACGTTCAAACTATTACATCAACAAGGCACTCTTTGGCATTTTGACAAAGCCATTATTGGATAGCAACAAATGAAACTGAAATTCGATGCAACCCTCAGCTACCAGCTCGAAGCCATAAAAAGTGTCACCGACCTCTTTGAAGGCCAGCCAGCCCGCAGCTTCGGCTTTCAGATTGATTTCGGCAAAGGCGGCAGCATGTACAACGACCTCGGCATCGGCAACGACCTGGCGCTTTCTGGTGAGCTGATATTGCAAAATCTGCACGCTGTTCAATCCCGCAACACGGTGCCGAAATCGCGGCTGCTTCAGGAAGAGGGTGCCGCCTACGACTTTGCAAACTTCTCCGTTGAAATGGAGACCGGTACGGGCAAAACTTATGTCTATCTGCGCTCCATCTTTGAGCTGAACAAGCTCTACGGATTCAAAAAGTTCATCATCGTGGTGCCTTCAGTAGCCATCCGCGAAGGGGTAACCAGCTCCATCAAGCTGATGCGCGACCACTTCCGGGGGCTTTACAACAACGTCGCCTTCGATCACTTCGTCTACCAGTCAAAAGATCTGAGCAGGGTTCGCCAGTTTGCCGTGAATAATGAAATCCAGATCATGGTCATCAACATTCAGGCATTCCAGAAGGATGCCGGGGAGAATGTTGATTATGCGTCCCTCACCGACGAGCAGAAAAAACGGCTCAATGTCATCCATCAGGAGCAGGACAGGATGTCGGGCCGCCGCCCCATTGAGTATGTTCAAGCCACCCGGCCGATCCTGATTATCGATGAGCCCCAAAGCGTGGACAATACCGAAAAGTCACAGAAAGCAATCCGCAACCTCCAGCCGCTCTTCTGCCTGCGTTATTCGGCAACCCACAGCAACCCTTACAATCTCCTCTACCAGCTTGATCCCGTTCGCGCCTACGACCTGCGCCTTGTCAAGCAGATTGAGGTTATTGATGCTTCAGGCACTCAGGACTACAACCAGACCTTTGTTCGCCTTGATGCAGTCGGTTACTGGCCCAAAACAGCCAAAACCCCCCAGGCGAAAGTGACCATTTTTGAAGACCCCCCCAACGGCTCCCGAGAAAAGCAGATAACCATAAAGCATGGTGCCAACCTTGCAAGCAAGACCAACCGCACCGATTATGAAGGGTATCTGGTCACCAACATCAATGCTGAACTCGACAATGAATATGTGGAGTTTCAGAACGGTATTGTTGTAGAGCGATTTCAGGAATCCGGCGGCATGGCTGATGAACGCATCAAAAGCCAGATTGAGCAAACCGTTGAAGCACACTTTGCCAAAGAGAAAAAACTCAAGGGGAAAGGGATAAAAGTGCTCTCCCTTTTCTTTATAGACCACGTCAAAAGCTACCGCACCTACGATGACGATGGCAACCCTGCCAAAGGGAAAATTGCCCAATGGTTTGAAGATGCCTACACAGCAACCGGCAGCAAATCACTCTATTCCGGGCTCATTCCATACAGGGCAGAAGAGGTTCATGACGGTTACTTTTCAGCAGACAGAAAGAAAGGCAAAATCGTAGACCTGCTCGATACCAGCGGCAGTACAGCGAAAGATGACGAGACTTACGAGCTTATCATGAAAGACAAAGAGCGTCTGCTTTCGCCAGAAGTGCCCCTTCGCTTTATTTTCAGCCACTCAGCCCTGAAAGAGGGGTGGGATAACCCCAACGTTTTCCAGATCTGCACTCTCCGTGAAATGGGCACCGACCGTGAACGTCGCCAGACCATTGGGCGCGGCCTTCGTCTGCCGGTGAATCTTGATGGCGACCGTGTCTATGACGACCAGATCAATCGATTGACGGTGATTGCCAACGAAACCTTTGAAAACTTTGCCAAAGGGTTGCAGTCCGAAATAGAAGCCGCCATCGACCCAAGCGGCAACTTCAAATTTGGTCGTCTTCCCCAGCTCGCCTTCACTCCAGTGCTCAACACCGCAGGAACCGGCTACCTGACCCAGGAGGAATCAAGTGAAATCTGGCAATGTGTTGCCGAACACGGCCTGATTGACAGCTATGGCGACATTACTACGGCATTCACTCCCGCCAAAGCAGACTTCACGTTTAACCTGCCGGAAAAATATAACGGTCTTGAAGATGCGGTCATTGGACGCATGCAAAAGTTTCTTCCGCGTGATTTTGTAAAGAATGGGCGTGATCGCCAGAAAGTGACCTACAACAAACGTGTCGAACTCAACACCGATTTTCAGGTGCTCTGGGATAAAATCAGACAGAAAACCAGATACTCCGTAGAGTTTAAAACGGCTGAACTGGTCACTCTTGCAGCAGGGAAGATCAATACCATGGCGGAAATAAAGCCAGTGCTGATTGAGATAACCAAAAGAGATCTTGCAATAAAAGAGTCAGGGCTTGAAGGCGGAAAAATCACCAGCAGCAGAACACACCTTGTCCATAACGAGCAGCCGCTGCCGGATATTCTCTCGTTTTTGCAGCGTGAAACCGAACTTACCCGAGGAACCCTGGTTGAAATCCTGAAGCAATCAGGACGGCTGAAAGATTTCACCCTCAACCCCCAATCCTTCATGACCGAAACCGCCAGAATGATCAACCGCGCACTGCACGAAATGATTATCGACGGAATCAAATACGAACCGATCAAAGGGCAGTACTACGAAATGCGCCTCTTCGAAGACGAGGAGATTGAAGAGTACCTCAGCAGGCTTTATGCAATCCAAAGCACCGACAACCGTACCCCGTTCAACTACATTGCCTACGATTCCGGAACAGAAGAAGAAGTCGCCAAACTCCTCGATGCCGATGAGCGGGTAAAGTTTTTCTGCAAGCTGCCACGCTGGTTCAAGGTTGCAACACCACTCGGCGACTACAACCCTGACTGGGCAGTTGTGGTAGATGAGACCCCGAAACTCTATCTCGTTCGCGAAACTAAAAGCACCCTCGACCGCGATAAACGGCGCTCAACCGAAAACAAAAAAGTCGATTGCGGCAAAGCCCACTTCAAAGCATTGGGCGTCAACTTCAAAGATGCAACAACAATTTATGAGGTGCTGAATCCTTAACGTGTAATGTCGTAGAGATACGCATGAGTAAGGAAGTTTCTCAATAGGCTTTGTTAATGTGATGGACTGAACACCATCAAGCTTCTGACTTTGTATTCCGTAAAGGACCGCGAGCCTTTGGCTTTCGCCAAGCAGCCCGGCAATGTTCCGGACTGAACTTGCTCAGATTCTGGATTGGTTCGACTGTGTTGAGACGACTCACGTGTAGACTGCCATGGGCAACTACCGTTGGTCTACCGAATCAGTAGCCAGAGACCGGTTGTTCTTGGAATATCTGGGAGTGGCCTCCTAATAGTGTACGCTTTATCCAACTTTCAGGATATAATATCAATACCGGAGAAACCAAAGATATCTGATTTAACCAAATGATATACCAGGCCAGGCGCTTCGCTCCGTTTGCGCAACCTGCCCCTGACGCCCAAGTCAACAGACGCAGCGCTGCACTGCCCGCCACTCTCCAACCGGCCATCACGCCCAGCCCGACCATCCGCAAATGAAGTGCCGAGTTCAGCACTGCACTTGCTCACCTTAACCCGACCACCAGAGCCACAAAAAAATCGCTCAACAGCGCCCTGCGAAAGACACCCTTCAACGATCCTAAGCCAATCATCAAGCAAAACAGGCATAGCAAATAAAGCGAAAACAAAAAGGCCCCGGAAACAGTCCAGAGCCTCGTTATCGACCGGGAAAAGCCCAATCCGTTGACGTTACATCTCTAAATCAGGGCGTTGTTAAATGCAATTTCATTTCAACTATTCCGGATATATACCAAACCTCTTTTTATCTTTTCGTTTGATATGGAGCTCTTTGAGTTCGGGGGAGTAATTGATTTTCTCATTGATCTCTGAATTGATGTATACTGTTGCCAGGCAGAGCCCGTCAATATTTTTTCCCACAATGATAAATCGTTTTTCTTTTGGCGGTTTTGTATCCTTGACGTAGAGTTTAAGAACACTTCCAACTTCCAGGTTTCTTCTGGCGTAATCAGCCTTAAAGACTTCTGGAAAAAACTCACCTAAACTCATTCAAATACAGCTAAGCGGTTCTCACGGCTCTCTTTGATATACTCAATCATGTCATTCCCGGCACCGCCACACTTTGCAACATCAAGGAGATCTATTTCACTATTGGATACCGCTTTTTGCCATGCCGTATCATGGGATTTCTCTGTTAAATCTGAAAACTTGAGATGGTAATTTTCTTCGATGGATTCGTCAATGCATCTCATCTCAGATTCGGACAAATAATCAAGATCAGGGCTCTTTTTTGCCTTTACGGTGTGTTTGTTGATTTGTAGCTCAAAATACGGAGTAAATTGCTCTTTTTGGGCAGTAAAAAGACCCTCGCCCCGTAACGATTTTAAAATATCGTAAGCCATTGACGGTACCGGGCCATTGGCCATGGCGATATAGGTATCATCAGTAATAGCAGATCCATACCTCGACAGATGTTTCTGATCCGCAAAGTACAGAATTTTAAATACCTTATGGAAATCACAGATGCCGCCTGACTTCTGGATGATATATAATAAGGTATTAACGGTAATTGCAATTTTTTCGGATGGTGAATTCATGGCTTCAATTTATAAAAATTTTGCATTTCCGCACATTTTCATCGTTTCCTTCCATCAATTGATTTGATCCCAGTACACCGAGCCCCGCAAAGCGAGTTGCAAGCGTCTTGATGTCTATCGCACGTATTGTGTTCTTCTGGGCGTCATGGCTCCTGCCATCCATTAACCTTTCGGGATTGTGCGTTGAACCTGACTACACAACGTGGATAGTTGTAAAACCAATTAAAGGAGTACTCACTATAGACTACTATCTTTTCAGGACTGCCCAGTAAGCGCTCCACCTCATGCTCAGACATCCCCGTTCGCAACTGCCCCCAATTCTGTTTATCGTGGAAGTTTCCAGGCTTGATCGAGGCCGTCCGCTCCCCTTCATCGGATGGAGTGAGCCGTGCTTCCAACGCCGCAAGCCGCTGCTGCAAGTTTTGAACGGTGCGTTCAAGGTCGGCAATCCGCGCCTCTGATGCTGGCTCTGACAACGCACAGCCAGGAGCAATGAGAATGATGATACAGACCGTTATTTTTAAGAGATTGTTATTCATCTTGTCTCCTCATTGTTAAATGCCAGCCCAACACTGTTTAGACTGACTTGCACTCACCATCGATCAAAAGGCCTATCAAGTACCACTTCTTCAGGCACATTCTTCCACAGGGTTACAGACGTCATTGATAAGCCGGATCGCCAACAACCTCCGCATACGCTGCAATTTTTCTGATTTCGATTCACCTTCAAATGTTTCGAGCAGATACTCAGGATGATCAATTAACAACATCCTGACCGTTGCAAGAAGCGAGGCCTTAAAAAATCCGCAATGAAACGCTGTTCTGTTGGACCAAGATCCGGTTAATGCATAATTGTTCCCTGGGCAGGAAGAGCAAATCCTTACAAGGGGACAACTCTTACATGTTTCATTTTCAGAGGTTGCATGACCCGTTATATTGAACAATGGCTCACTAACACAGAGAGGGGAAAATCGCCAACAAGGATATTCAATACCGTCAGGAGTGAAACATATAAGATGTTTACCAGCTCCGCAAAAAGGATTGCTTTCCCTCAAACGTGTATCGAAGAGCATTTCTATTTTTTGATTGAGCACCCGTGGACGAGAAATCTCTGGATGAAGGGAGTAAAATGCTATCAAATTTTGTAATTGTTCAGTCCACGCAGCAACTGCCCTTTTCTCTGATGCAGCATCGCCCCAAACATCCTCACGAAGGACATCAAATTCGGCCTGAAGACCGAAACTATGAATATGCAGCACCCCGTCATATATCTGTTCGATGGTTTCGAGCCCAATGGTCATTTTTACAGGCTGCTCTGGCCAGTTTTCCTGTAAAAAAGAAAAATGTTTTGATACGTCATTATAAGAATTGGAACGGTTTAGATCATGTGCAGATTTTGTGCCGTCAAGGCTAAAACTCAACGTTACATGGTCGCGGTGCGTAGAGAACCACTTTTTCATACGGCTATCGAGCAAAGTCCCGTTTGTATCAACCATGAAATGGACAGGTTTAGCGCGTGACGACCAATTTTCCTTCAAGAACCAATCCACCACATTACAAATAGTATCAAATTCAAGAAGAGGCTCACCGCCAAAAAAAGTGAACCAGTATTTCTTGAATATTGTATCACTCAACATTTCCTCGCGAATTTTATCCTTTATAAAATCAACAGATAATGTTTTAGTGCTCCTGTTCTTATACTTTTCATAGCAATAGATGCAGTCAAGATTACATTTTTCCGTCAATAAAAAGACAACATGACGCTCTTTTGCGTCAAGACCATCATACTGTTGTTCTGGCATTGTCATTATCGTTTTGCAGAGTTTCCACGATAGAATTTAATTTGCCGTGACCATTAAAAAGCCACGGCAATATAAAAATCAAGAGATTAGTAGGTTACCGGTCCCTTCTGTGGCTCTGCACAAGAGCAGCCACATGTACAATCGCCGCTTTGCTTGTTCACCAGTTGAGAATCTGCAACCAGCATCATTGCGCCTTCCGCAGAGAAATAATCAGGAACAAGCTTTTTTAAAAAAGGATCGTCTAATGTTCTATAATCTGAACTTGGAAAACGGTGTAGTTCATCCTCAAAAGATTCTCCCAATGTCTCCAAAGCAACATCAATTTTTTCGATTTCGTCCATTGTTAACAGCATGATCAACTCCTTTTTTAATTCATAAAATGGATAACCCCATCTTGCTTTTGTGCGAAATCTCACTAAAGTGAATGTTTGTGCGTTGCCAACGCTTTATAAGCACTATTCATCTTCCTCCCTCTGTACCATTAATGCTTCCAGTGAAGCCTCAACACTCTTACCTGGAGCACCTGTTAAGAATGCTGAGGCACACCCATTATTTAAAACTTATAACTTAACCCTAACATCACCTGATCAGTTTTTTTGGCGCTTTCCATGGTATAACCTTTTGAATATTTGAGCGTTAAAGCAACATTCCTGGCGTCGGTTATCCACATAGTTCCATAAGCACTGAACAAATCTGCGCATTGAACATTTCCACTAAAGCGTTGCAAGGTCTCAAAAGAAGCGCCTATATCTAAAGGAACATAGGTCATGAGGAGAAAGTCGAGTGATGCCAATCCCCCCGCACGAAGCCAGTTATCGCCAACTTTTCTGCTTGTATGAATATCGGTCTGCCCTGTTACACTGTAATCGAGTTTGGGAACCAGTTGCACCTGATACTGCAATCCGGAACTCCCAAGATTCTGGAACCCGCCAAAATAGAGCGATGAGCCGAACAGATTACCACAAGGCTCTACCGAAACTTCCATACCATAGATACTGTAACCAAACGAAAAATCCGTCTGGTAATAAGGTCTGGCCTGCACCACCCACAGTTGCGGCATAACCTGCTTTCCAGACGAAGGGTAGAGCCATATACTCACTGGTAAGCTAAACGCAAGGTCTTCGATATTCTTTGCCGATGCCCCACCTTGAACCTGGGCAAGATTCCATGAAAGAGCCGGAATGATTTTCCAGTACAAAGAGCGGTTCGGCGCAATGTCGTCAACAGATGCATCCTTCTCCTGTATGAGATAACCAAGAGCTCCGGAGCCATTCCATGCAACATGGCCTCCAACAAGATTATTGTTCGACAAGCCGATTGTTGCGCCTTTAGCATCTTTGACATCCTTCATCAAATCAGCAATACTGCTGCGCAAAAGAATTGGGATGGCTTTATGATGATGGGCTGGCGACTCATGAACATGCTCGGCATACTGATCGAGTTCCTCATACGTCCAGGGCGAACGGTGTCCGGTTTTGCGTGCCACATCACGAAGAGTAAAGTACATTTCATTTCGTACAAAGCTGGTATCAGGCGAACTTTTTCCCGGCGGCACCACCCTGGTAAACAACACCTGATTCCTGGACTGATAAAGGAAGAAAAATGCAGCCTGCATTTCATCCAATCTTCCGGTATGCACATGGTGCCCACCAGCGTCCGTATCAAAATCTTGAGCTGAAAATTTTTCATCAGCAAAAGAGGGCGATGGTAAACATAAGAGGGAAAAAACAGCAAATAATGCAAAAGCAAACTTTTGGTGTTTCATGGCCGGAGCAATTAAATCCTGTTAACAGCCGGAATATCATTCCAAATTTTATCACACAACTCACTCACCGTTGAAGCAGCAACAAGCTCAAAAACATTAACCTTAATGCAAACATCATGAAAATATTTGTTTTCAAGAGGCACCTTGAGCGCGGCAATGTCGAGTTCCGTTTTACCCAAACCCTGTGGAGGCCTCTCTTTCAGTTTCTCGTTTTTGGTGAGTACCAGATTCCAGCACTCTTCAAGCATGGTCGCCGTTCGCTCCTGTACTTGAGACTTTGCAATTTGACTCATAGCTTCCCCCATCAAAGAGTTTCCTTCTGGCTGTTCATAGCAATCACAAACCGGCAGCGCACATCACTTTTCATCACCCGGTCATAAGCCTCATTCACCTTTTGCAGCGCAATCACCTCAACATCGTAAAGTACGCCATTTTCAGCACAAAAATCAAGCATCTCCTGCGTTTTCTCCTTCGCTAATTCAGGGTATAAAATGCGCCTACACAAGTATAAGATACGTAAATGTCCTAAAAAATAAATCAAAAGTGCATTTGTTTTGGTTGGGAAGCATGCTAATTTTCCGAGCATCATATAACGATGAGAAGCCTATTCTCATAAAATAGTTGGGGTTATCACAAAATAATCCCTCGCGTTCTCATGTATAACAATTCAGGAAGTCACTTCGTTTCTGTAACAAAGAAACTCTGGAAGGAGCTGCAAATATTCTGTTATCGATTGTCCGTGCTTCAAAGAATAAAAAAGAGGGCGCGGGTTATGCTGGTTTCTACCAACACATCCCTACGGGATTTAAGAAAATGCTCTTTAGAAACACACGGTGCATTAATCTTCTTCGGGAAATCAGGTTTTACGGAACCACCAAACATCGTCGTGAACGCTTTCATCGTATTCGGTGTTACTTATTACCTTACAATGAAGGATGTATGCGTTATATAGATGTAAAGTATTTTAAATTAGTTAGTTGTATTCCCCTCTCAGTTTCCGGCTCATTTGTATATACCGTTATGAAGCTTCACTGCATGATAAAAGGAATCACACCTCATTAATTTGACTTTAATAATTTTTTAATTAACATATTTGTAGGTATCATTTCATTTCCCGCTCCAAGTAAAATCATCATATACCACGTGTCAAAAATCCAAACGACAGTAACTGATGCTCTCAAGCATCGGCTTGAGGAATCCACCGGCAATGATTACAACTGTTGCTACCAGTGCGGAAAATGTACAGCCGGTTGCCCTTCAGGAGCGTTCATGGATAGTCCGCCCGCCCGCATTATGCGGCTCGTTCAGGCTGGCTTTATTGAAGAGGCTATGAAAAGCGAAGCGCTCTGGTTCTGTGTCGGCTGCATGACCTGCACTGCCCGGTGTCCCCAGAACATGGATATCGCTGCAACCATGGACTCGCTCAGGGCACTTGCCCTCGAAAAGGACCTGGTATCAGAAAGCAAAGCAAAAAAGCTGGTTACTGCGTTTCATTTCTCATTCCTCAAAAACGTGCGCAAACATGGCCGTCTGGAAGAACTTTCACTTGTCAGCAGCTATAAGCTCCGCACAAAATCTTATCTTCAGGATTCAGAATCAGGCGTGAAAATGATCATGAGCGGAAAGATCAACCCATTACACGCCTTGACGGGAAAAGGTGGCGTAAAAGCGAAAGATCAGATTGCAAAAATTTTTGCGGCTTCCGAACATCATCCTCATTTGTCGGCGCCAAAACGCCACCCGATAAAAAAGGAGTTCATACAAAAGGCCACACCTTCAATCAAGCCGGGCATGACCATCGGATATTATCCCGGATGCTCCCTGAGCGGCACGGCTCGTGAATATGATATTTCAGTCAAAAAAATGTGCTCCCTGCTCGGCTTGAAACTTCAGGAAATCGAGGACTGGAACTGTTGTGGAGCGACATCGGCCCATGCCACCAGTCACAAACTGGCACTGCTTTTGCCTGCAAGAAATCAGGCTCTTGCTGATGCACAGGGGCTTACCGTGGTTTTGGCACCCTGCGCAGCTTGCCAGAACCGCCAGGTCACCACAAGAAAAGCCCTGATGGCTTCGCCTGAACTTCTCGAAGAAGTCCTTTCGATTACTGGTATAAAGCCAACCTGCACTGCCGAATTTATTGGCGTCACCCAGCTTCTTGAGGCAATGGATCCGGAGGAGATCAAAAAAAGGGTAAAAAAACCACTGATCGGTCTTACTCTTGCCTGCTATTATGGCTGCCTTCTGGTTCGCCCGATGGATGATATGGGTTTTGACGATCAGGAAAACCCGCTCAAAATGGAGGCAATCATGAGCGCCCTTGGAGCAACACCGGTTGACTGGGCATTCAAGATTGAATGTTGTGGAGCAGGACTCACGCTTGCACAGCAGCCTCTTGTGGAAGAACTTACGCACTCCATTGCAAAAAATGCGGCTGACAACGGAGCAGATGCCTTTGTCGTCGCATGTCCGCTTTGCCAGGCAAACCTTGACATGCGTCAGGGCAGCATGAGAAAACGGTTTGGGGACATTAAACAGATGCCTGTCTATTATATTTCGGAGCTGGTAGCAATTGCGTGCGGCGCCGATCCTGCTGAAGTCGCAGTGGGAGAACATTTTGTCCCTGCACTTGACCTTGTATCGAAACTTTAGGCTACAATCAAACATTTGAAAAAAAACAAGACGCATTGTTTCTGGGTCATTCAGTGCGCTGTTCTGGTCAGCAGTTTTATACCAAAAAATTGAATTATGGCAAAGATTGGAGTATTTATATGTCACTGCGGTGAAAATATTGCATCAAAGGTAGATTGTACCAAACTGGCTGCTGCTATAGGCGAACACCCTGGAGTTGCGGTTTCTGTTGAATACAAATATTTTTGTTCAGAACCGGGCCAGGAAAGTGTCAAGAAAGCTATTCGCGACAATAATCTTACCGGTGTCATTATAGCCGCATGCTCCCCGAGAATGCATGAAGCTACCTTCCGCAAGGTCTGCGCCGAAGCTGGTCTGAACCCTTATCTTTGTGAAATAGCAAATATTCGCGAACAATGTTCATGGGTGCATACCGACAAGGAGATGGCTACTGAAAAAGCCATGGACATCACTCGTTCGATGATTGAAAAAGTCAAGCGTAACAACAAACTTCAGCCTATCGAGGTTCCTGTAACCCGCCGGGCCCTGGTCATTGGAGGAGGTATCGCAGGTATACAGGCCGCGCTTGATATTGCCAATGCCGGTCAGGAAGTTGTTCTTGTTGAGCGTGAGCCCTCCCTTGGCGGCCACATGTCCCAGCTATCTGAAACATTCCCAACGCTCGACTGCTCACAGTGTATCATGACACCGAGAATGGTTGAAGCTGCTCAGCATCCGAAGATCCGTCTCCTTACCTATGCCGAAGTTGAGCATGTTGATGGCTTCATAGGCAATTTCAAGGTCAAGATACGCATGAAATCGCGCTATGTTGACATAAACACCTGTACAGGCTGTGGTGATTGCATGACCAAATGTCCTGTAAAAAAAATCTCAAGTGAATTTGACTGCGGCCTTGGTAAAAGGACAGCCATTTACACCCCGTTCGCCCAGTCCGTGCCGAATATTCCAGTCATCGACAAGGCAAGTTGCATCTACTTCAAAAACGGCAAATGCAAAACGTGCATGAAGTCCTGTCAGATCAATGCTATCAACTTTGATTTGCAGGATGAATTCATTGACCTTGATGTCGGCGCCATTGTTGTTGCAACCGGTTTTCAGGTACAGAATACTGCCGGATACGGAGAGTATGGCTATGGCAAATATCCAGACGTCATCACCGGACTTCAATTTGAGCGCCTTGCTACAGCAAGCGGCCCGACATCGGGAAAAATCCTTCGTCCGTCCGACGGAAAAGAACCGGAAACGGTTGTCTTTATCCAGTGCGCCGGATCTCGTGACCCCTCAAAGGGTGTGCACTACTGCTCCAAGATATGCTGCATGTACACCGCCAAACATGCCATGCTCTATGCACATAAGGTTCATCATGGAAAAACCCATATTTTCTATATGGATATCCGGGCAGGAGGAAAAGGCTATGATGAATTTACCCGCAGAGCCATTGAGGAAGATGATGCGTCATACGTCCGGGGCAGGGTAAGCAAGGTGTGGCTGGAAAATGGCAAACTGATGGTACGGGGTGTTGATACACTTCTCGGCAGACCAGTTACAATAGCCGCTGATATGGTCGTTCTTGCTACTGCGATGGTACCACAACCAAATGCAAAGGAGTTTGCCAAAACAATCGGCATCGCTTACGACGAATACGGCTACTACAACGAGGCGCACCTCAAACTCAGACCAGTCGAATCATCGACGGCGGGTGTCTTCCTTGCCGGTGCATGCCAGTCGCCGAAAGATATTCCGGACTCGGTTGCCCAGGCATCAGCATCAGCAAGCAAGGTTCTTGCCCTTTTCAGCAAGGAAAAACTTGAACGGGAACCGGTCGTTGCCACTACCAACGAAGCTACCTGTGCCGGTTGCTGGGGCTGCGTTCTCGCCTGTCCTTACAACGCCATTGAGCAAAAAGATATTCTCGATCGTTCCGGAAGGATCATCAAACGGGTGGCTTCTGTCAATCCCGGGTTGTGCCAGGGCTGCGGCACCTGTGTCACCTTCTGCCGGTCTAACAGTATAGACCTGGCAGGATTTACTGACAAACAGATCTTTGCTGAAGTAATGGCTCTCTGATGAACTTAATTTTTATCGTGCATAAACCGAACTTTGCCACTGGAGTACGTTGATGAGTGAACTTTTTGAACCGAAAATCATTGCTTTCGTCTGCACCTACTGTACTTATGCCGGTGCTGATCTTGCGGGAACGAGTCGCCTTAAATATGCACCTAATGTACGTATTATTCGTCTTCCCTGTACCGGCAGAATCAGCCCGATGTTTATCCTGAAAGCTCTTCAGAAAGGCGCTGACGGGGTGCTGGTAAGCGGGTGCCACCCTGGAGACTGTCATTTTACCCATGGCAACTATCATGCACGACGAAGATGGATGGTTTTTCGGTCGCTCCTCGACTTTATGGGGATACAACCAGAACGGGTAATTTTCTCCTGGATCAGTGCGGCTGAAGGCGGCAAATTTGCTGATCTCATTAACACTGTCACAGAAGATATCCGCAAGCTTGGCCCTTTTGATCAATACAAAGAGTTAATCAGGGAAACTGAAGCCCCGGCTACACTTTAATAACAACAAGGCAATGATTACACAGGAAAAATACAGAAGCAAAGCAAAAAAACTTCTTGCCGAAGGCTCAGTAAAAATGGTAATCGGATACAGTCCGGGCTCAACACCTGACCGGCGTCGACCGGTTTTTATCCGTTCATTCGATGAGGCCGACCAGCTTGTGCTTGACAGCAACTGTATCGCAAACCTGTCGGGCTATCTGGTTTCCGAAGGGCTTCTGAGTGATGAAAAGCATGTCGCTATCTTTCTAAGACCCGATGGCATTCGCTCTATCAATATCCTTGCAGCAGAATCACAGCTCAATGTTGACCAGATTATAATCTTCGGGTTCGATACGAACGGCAATGAAGTCAGGGCGCTCACGGGCGAACATGCCGGAGAGTTTTCAGAGTTTATAGGTTCAATCAAAGAACATCCTCCTGAAAAGTCACGGGACCCACTCCTGTACCAGATTGAGCAGATGAACCCGCAGGAACGTTTTGCCTTCTGGAAAGATGAGTTTTCGCGCTGTATCAAATGCTATGCCTGCCGGCAGGCATGCCCCATGTGCTATTGCCGTCGATGTATTGTCGACAGCAATCAGCCGCAATGGATCAATACCTCATCGCATACTTTGGGAAACTTCGAATGGAATGTCGTCCGCGCATTTCATCTTGCCGGACGATGCGTTGGATGCGGAAACTGTGACCGGGCTTGCCCCGTCAATATCCCGCTCCGTCTTATCAACTCCAGAATGGCAGAGGAAGTGCTTGATTCATTCGATCATTTTGCAGGTCTGAACCCTGCCCAGGAGCCGGTGCTTGCAAGTTTCAAAAAGGACGATTCCGAGACATTCATTCTCTAAGTAACACACTCGTATGACAAGATGCCTTTTCAGCAATAAACTTGAAAATTGTGTCACACTATGGCGATCAGCAGGCTATTCTGTGATCGGGCCGGTAAGAAAAGACGCTACTTCGAGTTATGCCGCAGTTGAACATGCTGCGGATTTTGATTTGGGGATGGTGCTGCCCGATCGTTCAATCAAGGAACTCTTTTTTCCACAGACTGAGCCGATGTTGCATTACACCATAAAACAGCAGGCAATCAACACAGAGGAGTTCACCCCTCCTGCAGGCAAAAGAATAATTTTCGGTGTGAGGCCTTGCGATGCATCAGGTTTATCTATTGACGATCCCCTTTTCGGATGGGATTACAAGGATGAATACTGGTTTCAGCGACGCAATGAATCGGTTATTGTAACCATTGCATGTACAAAAGCTGATGATTTCTGTTTATGTACCTCCCTCAAGCTTGCACCTGACAGTACGAACGGCTCTGATATTTTACTTCGACCGCTTGAAAATAATAACGGATGGCAAGTTGAAGAACTTACCGAGCGGGGTCGCGAAGCGTTCTCGGCGATAGCGGAACTCCTGCAGGAGGCCTCTGAACCCACTGCGCCGCTGGCTGTTGTCCCTGAAATGTTTAATCTTGACACTTGCGTTGCATGGTTGCAGAACCCTGAAAATTTTGAAAGCAAATTCTGGAAAGATATTTCAATGCGCTGTATCGGGTGCGGCTCCTGTACCTATCTCTGCCCTACCTGCCATTGCTTTGACATCCAGGATGAAGGCGATACCTACAGTGGCATCAGGAGAAAAAACTGGGATAGCTGCTCTTTTGCCCTCTTTACGATGCACACTTCGGGCCACAACCCGCGCTCGACACAATCTGCACGGTGGCGCCAGCGCATCATGCACAAATTCAACTATTTTCCAGGAAAGTTCAGCGTTAACAGTTGCAGCGGATGTGGCCGATGCACGCGCCAGTGCCCGGTTGACATGGGTATTACCGAAACGTTACAAAAAATATCAACATTACATCCGTGACAGAAAACATCCAAAGCGTGCAAAAAAACATCTACAAGCCTGCCGTCATGAAAATCGTCGGACGTCACGATGAGGCTCCGGGCGTAAAAACCATGAGGCTTGAGTTTCAGAACCCTGCCGACCATGAAGAGTTCAGGCAAAAATACCGTACCGGCATGTTCGGGCTCTATGGGGTTTACGGAGAAGGAGAAAGTACGTTCTGCGTCGCGAGTCCTGAGACTCGAACCGATTATATCGAATGTACCTTCCGCCAATCCGGCCGGGTAACGTCGGCCCTGGCGAACGCGGATATCGGTGACCTCATCACCTTCCGTGGCCCTTATGGAAACCGCTTCCCCATTGAAACGTTTCATGGTAAAAACCTTCTTTTCATTTCAGGAGGGATAGCTTTGCCACCAACTCGAAGCGTTATCTGGTCATGTCTGGATCAGCGCGAAAAATTCGGCAAGGTCACCATTATTTATGGTGCTCGTACCGTGGCTGACCTTGTCTACAAGCATGAACTGGATGAGTGGCAGGAACGAGCCGATGTCGATCTTGTCCTCACCGTCGATCCGGGCGGAGAATCGCCAGACTGGAAAAACAAAGTCGGTTTTGTACCTACCGTGCTTGAAGAGGCCGCCCCCTCTCCGGAAAATTGCATAGCCGTCATCTGTGGACCACCGATCATGATCAAATTCACCCTGATTTCACTCAAAAAACTGGGTTTTGATGAAACGAACGTCTATACAACACTTGAAAACCGAATGAAATGCGGTGTCGGCAAATGCGGGCGCTGCAATGTCGGTTCGATTTACGTCTGCAAGGAAGGACCAGTCTTTACTGCGGCTGAGGTCTCTCGTATGCCAGCCGCCGATTTATAACGAACTGTAATTTCAGTAATAATTTTTTTTGAGGAATAACTTTTTTTACCATTAGTTAAACATCGCAACAGCCTGTATGAAAAAAATCGTCCTGCTTATTATTACCCTGATCTTTGCCGCAACCGCAACACTTCTGGGAGAGGAAGCTCCTCCAGCATCCGTCATTCCTGTCCAGACAGGCAGCATTACCGTTCACATCACAGACATTAAAAAGCTATACGGTATACTTGGCGTTTCACTCTACAACTCAAAAAAAGGGTTTCCCGGCAAGCACGAACAGGCCTGTGCCAATCAGCTAAAAAAGATCACCAGCTCAGAGGATAAGGTTGTCTTTGAAAATATTTCTTACGGCACATACGCAGTAAGCATCATACACGACGAAAACAGCAACGGGAAACTGGACACAAACTTTTTCGGGATACCCAAAGAGGGTGTCGGTGTTTCCAACAATCCCAAAATAGGAATGGGCGGACCAAAGTTCAAGGATTCTGAATTTACATTTGATACAAAACAGCTTGAACTGACAGTTGCGATGAAATATTTTTAACCGCAAATGAACGTTCCTAAAAAAAATAAACCAACCATTATGAAGAGAAAAACCATAATAGGTATAATGATGTTTCTTTCGATCACAGCCGGGGAACTCATTACGGGATGCAGCCCTACTGTAAAAATTGAAGCCCCCGACAAACCCATTGTCATCAACATGAACATCAAAATTGATCACGAAATCAGGATCAAGGTCGACCGTGAACTTGACTCCCTGCTTGACAACAAAAAAGGTTTATTCTAACCAGGAGGAACACAATATGAAAACCATACAACAAATTGCTCTGAAAATAGCTTTGGCGGTAATGATGTTTGCAGGCACAGTCTCCCCCGCTTTTGCACTTGACCTTGAAACTGCTCGCACAAGTGGACTTGCAGGAGAGGTCGACAACGGCCTTCTTGCCATTCCTCCGGGAGCCCCGACAGATGCCCAGGAAATGATTACCAACATCAACAATTCTCGCCGCGCAGAGTATGCAAAAGTTGCAGCACAGAACAATCTGACGCTTGAAGCCGTTGGCACAATAATGTCCCAGAAAATCTATGCACGTCTTCCTGCCGGAACATGGGTTCAGGTTCAGGGAAAATGGATAAAAAAAGCAAGATAAATCAGAAATTAACTGATGCTGAAATTGCTGCTGCGCCTCCTGATTGCCATGCTTCTGCTGCTGGCACTTCTGCCAGTAGCAGCATGGCTTTTCTTTCCGTGGTACGCACAGTCTCTGCTTGATTTTGCTATCAAGGACAAGCCTTTTCGGATTGAAGTTTCGGGCATAGACCTGCCAACTACTTCTGGAATCGGATTTCGCTCTTTAAAGGCAATCATTACCACCCCGCCCGATGGCTGCAGCAATGAAGCTGCAACCTATACTTTGTCATTGACCAACGGTTTAATCTCCTTGAGGTTAAAGACACCCACTCCCTCCCTATGGAACGCTGGCGGAGTTCAGCCGAAGTCATTTGATGCAACATTATCGATCAAAGCCGATTCACTCACTCTCATCCCCAGTCCACAACAATTTACCTTCAGCGACAGCAACCCTCAGATAAACCTCGATATTGCAGTCTCCAGCAACAAGAATTACGCTATTTCCATCAAGCCTATCTCTGCTTCATACGCAATCAATGGAGCTGCTGTTAGTCATGAAAAAATTGGCCTTGAAGGAATAAGCTACAACATCAGCCTCAGCGATGCCGGACACTGGCAACAGCCTCCCGACACACTGCGTGTGGAAAAGCTCTCCAGTAATGGAAACCTTTTACCAGTCCATCATTTCAAAGCACTCTTCAGCTCAAAACGCGATCCACTCAAACCTTGTACCCTTTCACTGCGCGATTGCTCGGTGGAACTCTTTCAATGGAAGGCTTCAACAGAACACTTTGAATATGATCAGAAGAATAAACAGAGCCGTTTTACCATCAATTTTGCTGAAATTCCCCTGAACCAGTTGCCTGGATTCAACCTCGGTGGCAACGAAACGCCATTTGCAACCGGGCAAGTAAGCGGCTCTCTTCCCATTGAATTCCAGGATTCCACGCTACTCGTGCGAAATGCTATGCTTGTTGCCGGAAAAGGCTCAAAAATCATCTCGTACAACAAGGAACATAAACCCTTGATTTCGATTGACATTGGCATCATAAAAGGGAAAGAAGAGTTGCTGAAAAACCTCAATGCCACCTTAACGCTTAACAGCCAAAACAACAAATTTTTTGGTCTCACTCTGACTGACTTGTCGGCAACATTACTTGGCGGAAAAATCTCCTCAACGCCAGTCTGTATCGACCAATCAAACAAAATATCTCCCTTTACTCTTGCGCTAAATAATATCCAAATTCTGGATCGTATTCGCCTGCAAGGAGACTTCAAAGGGTCACTACAGGGCGAGGTAAGCGGGATTGTTCCGCTTGCTCTTACTAAAAAAAGCTTTTCCATTAAGAATGCCCGTCTGCAATCCTCGGGAGGAGGCCGTATTACCATCGCACCGCCATCAAAACAGCAACACACGAGTGAGCGCATTTTCGGGCCAGAGAAGCCGGATGCAGACTATACGTTCAGCGAACCAAACCTTCTGTTGAACCGAACGATTGATGGATACACCACAATCAATTTCAAACTGAAACATCTGCAAAGAAAAACTTCAGGGGGGGAAATGGCGCTTCTGTCGCCTGAAGGAAGGCTCTCACTCTGGCAGAACCGCTTCAAGCCCGATCTGGTTTCCCTTTCAAACTTCACAACCGGTTTTCTTGATGGAACGGTTGCTATCAAGCATATGAACTATGATATGTCAAAAAAAGAGGGCGAATCCACACTTCTGCTCAACAACATTCCTCTTCAAAAAATGCTTGACCTGCAGGGCACCAAAAAAATCTATGCCACCGGCACTATCAAAGGAACGATTCCTGTAAAAATGAAAAACGAGATGTTTGAAATCATAGATGGCGGTATGAACGCTGAACAATCCGGGCAGATCATCTACGCAACAACCCCTGAAGAACGGGCAGCAGCCAATCAGGGATTGCGCACCACATACGAGGCTCTCTCCAATTTTCTTTATGTACAACTCACCTCCTCAATCAGCATGGCCCCGGATGGCAAATCGGTCATTACCGTCCAACTTAAAGGCTCAAACCCTGACTTTCAGGCTGGACGGTCGGTCGAGCTCAACCTCAACATCCAGCAAAATCTGCTCGACCTCATGCGCAGCCTCTCAATTTCCTCGAACGTAGATCAGATCATCTCTGAAAAATCACTGCAACTTTATAAGAAATAATCAATCAAGCCAAAGGTACGATTTTGTCCGAATTCTGAAGCGACCCCAATATTATCCTGAACCCTGATTGATTGTTCCTGCAGAATATATTGTTGCATGTAACGCTTTTGCTCTATACGTTACATGTAACAAGTAAGATTACGAATTAACAATGAGACACATGGGCGGAGTTCTTGAACGAGTGCATAAGTACAGGGCGAAATTACGCACTGAGGGAATGCGGCCGATACAGATATGGGTTCCCGATACACGTCGCTGACCATCCTGCC
>CAIMPI010000024.1 GCA_903843305.1 uncultured Chlorobiaceae bacterium | reverse complement strand
GGCTACACATCCTGAACGTTGGGGTTCACGACCAGTCAAACATTGGAAAGTTCTCCGGGAAGTCGTTCTGAATCCGGATAAAAAAGATTGATTTTTTTAAAAAAACGCGACATCTTTGTTGACATATTCCGACGGTCACGGTAAATTCTAATTGCACCAATATGGAATTGAAACTCGCCAACAAGGTCAGGAACATGGCTGACGGTGGAGATTCTAATTGCACCAATATGGAATTGAAACGTGGTCAGAATAGTCGCGTTTGCTGATTTCTGGCCTATTCTAATTGCACCAATATGGAATTGAAACTTATGTATGTTTCGGTATTCCGCCACTATATACCTCATTCTAATTGCACCAATATGGAATTGAAACGATTTTGTGCACTCTTGATAGGTTTAAATCAAGCTGATTCTAATTGCTCCAATATGGAATTGAAACAAGTATCGTGATATGGAGCGAAATCTGGCGCATCTGATTCTAATTGCACCAATATGCGGTTTGAGCCTGTCGAGGATAAAAACTGATTCATCTGAATGAGCGGCTTTGCGTGGTATTCAAAGATGTCATACTCAAGTGATCTTACGCAAGGAGACCTCTTGGTACAGTGCTCAATTCCGTTTCCGAACGCTTCGATGTACAAGGCAATTCTTGAAAATGAAGCAACCGTAGAGGAACCTGTCGATATCAAGCCTGGAAATTTGGTCGTCCTCTCTCAGGCTTGCGACTTGGTTAATGAAAAATTGGACACCGTTGTGCTCTGATTCATTTTCTGCCGAACTGGAGCTCGGCGTTCCCAGGTGCAGATGCAAACCTGCCGGGAGATTCGTCGCCAACTCGTGGAATTTGAGGGTACCTGTACCCCTCCAAAACTTATTGAATGCCAAGAAGAAGTGACTATGATACGCATACCAACCCCTCTCTTGGCCAGACGCTTTTGCAGGTAACTGCTCACAGTTCCTACCATCGCGGACAGGTTAATGTCCGGCTTCGTGAACTTGGTGTCGATCCGCCGATGACTGATTTCATCGTCTGGGTCTGGGGGCGCAAACCATCGCCTGCATGGCCTGCAAATGCCTGATCAACACGAACTGCCTGCATAAACTCAGCTTACCTTTTTTCTGTCTGCCTGGAAGGGTAGACTTTACTAAATTCGCTCGTTAACGATACTTTTCTTTCTATATTTTTGATAACTTGAAAGTACATGGAAGAGACTCATTGCGGAACAGAAAATCAAACAAGAAGATGAAGTTAGCTCAACGGGACAATCAAAAATTCCTTTTGGAACATTCGGCGAGATTCTTCAAGAATGGCATTAGCCGTCACAATTTAGTCACGCTTTTCCGCCGCCATTTTTCGCCCAGGAAGATTCGATGCGCCTTGATGACTGCGCTCGCCCTGAGCGTTGCGCCTTTCGATTGCGCTAATGCCCAGCAATTTTCCTCGATCGTTGCTTTCGGCGATAGCTATGCTGATAACGGCAACATCCAGAACATCATGGCGACGATCCCTGACTACGCAAGTACACTCGCTTATATCAACACGCGCTATCCGAATCGAAGGTTCAGCGATGAAACCAATTATGTCGACACATTGTCGAGCCTTTATGGCATCTCACAGGCAAATTATGCCCTCGGTGGCGCGCAGACCGGGACAGCTAATGAATTTACCGGTTTGCCGGGCTTCACCTATGAGTGGCAAGGTTTTCTGGCTTCCAGTAATGTCATTGCGCCGAATGCGTTGGTGACTGTCAACATCGGTGGCAATGACGCACGCGATTATTATCAAGGCGGCGGCTCAATGGCGGGCGTTTCATCTGCCGCCGCGGCTTCGGCGGACAACGCGATAGCTGGAATCAACGCACTTGTCGGCGCCGGCGCCAAAACGCTTGTTTTCACCGCCGGCAATGTCGCCGACCTCCCCGAGGTAGCAAGCCGCACCAGTTCGGAGGTCGACGTTGGGAGGGCCTATAGCGAGGCCTATAATAACTTGATGAAGCAAAATCTGTCGAAAGTGGCCGCCTCAGGCGTGCGGGTCGAATATGTAGACCTTGCCATGATCGAATCGAATATCGCGGCAAATCCATCGCTTTACGGCCTGAAAGATGCTACTACGGTTAGCCCGCCAGTCAATGCGAGTAATTCAGCCCTGGTGAACGAATATTTGTTCTACTTCGATGGGTTGCATCTGACTTCGGCCGGCTATGCCATTGTGGCGGAATACATCGCCAATCGCCTCAACGCCCCTGAGACTTTCGCATCAAGCTGCGAGCTTGGGTTTAGTGTGGCGGATGCCTTTGTCGACACCATGTTCGACCGGCTTGATCTGTTCAACTTCGCGACCGCGAGTACCTCCGGCGCATCAGGAAACGGGTCAAGCTCATGGTCCGTGTTCGTGCAGGGCAATGGCAGTGTATCCGATCGTTCCTCCAGAGACAATTCGAAAGGGTATCATTCGGGTCACCTTGGCACAGCGCTCGGTATCGAATATCGCCTGACCTCCGAGACAATGGTTGGCACGGCCTATAGTTTTGACAATCCCTCTCTGCACCTGAGCCAGAATGCCGGAACAACCAGCGCAGACGCCAACCAGCTTGGACTCTACGGTACCTGTACACAGAAAAACCTGTTCCTTCAGAGCTTGGTCTCTTACGGCTGGCTGAATTATTCCAACAGCCGTTCAGGCGTCGTCAATAATATCACCGCCAACCCGGACGGTAAGACTTTCGCGGCGGCGTTGAAAGGTGGCTATCTTTTTGACGTCGCGCCGTCAGTGCGGCTCGGCCCAATTGCAGGGCTAACCTATGTTCGGGCGCATGTTAACGGTTATAGCGAAAATGGTGATCCGGTTCTCACTCTCAATCTGAACGAGCAAACCGCCAAAACTGTGCTCGGTAGTGTGGGTGCACAGGCTCGCTGCGCTTTCGACTTGGGAAGCACGAAGCTCGACTCCTATCTGAACTTCACGGTCGAAAACAATTTCGAGGGTTCAGACCGTGTCATCCAATACAGCGCTACCTCTGCGTCGCAGATCGTCAATTCATGGACGGCGACGGGCGCACCGAACCATGCTTTCGTCCGGCTCGCTGCTGGCGCCAATGCCAATCTGACGAGCGCAATCGCCGTCATGCTCAACCTGTCGCAGACGATTGAGCAACCGGGTGGAAATGACTTTTTCTGCACGGGCGGCCTGAAAATCTCTTTCTGATCCGGTAGATTTCGAAACTCCTCAACCCTCTCGAAGTTGCACCTAACGGTACAACTGGAAGAGGCGTGGCGGAATTACAGAACAGGAATTTGTGCGCAGGGTTGAGGAGACGGCTCGTTACATTGGCATTGATCGAATTTTTTCCCTCCCTGCAGGAAATGTTATCTTCAATCATCCCCGATTGTTTTGCTGCTGGTCTGGAAAATTCCAATAAAAATATTGTGCGCTCCTTCTTTGAACAGTATCACGTAACCCAACGCCTTTCATGAACGAGAGTCCCCCCCTCTCTCCCGGCGAAGAGCGCATCACAGGCGTGGTGGACAAGGTGAGCTTTTTCAGCGAGTCGTCAGGGTTCACTGTTCTGCGCCTCAAGATAAAGGAGGATCGTGATCTGGTAACGGTTGTGGGGTGTGTAGCAGCGGTAAATTCAGGTCAGCATATTGAGGCGGTTGGTTGCTGGCAGAATGACAAGACGTGGGGGATCCAGTTCAAGGCCACGCATCTTGTGGTTATCCCGCCTGATACGCTTGAGGGAATTACCAAATATTTCTCTTCCGGCATGGTTAAGGGGATTGGGCCTCATCTGGCGAAAGTGCTTGTGCGGGCTTATGGAATGGAGGTCTTCACGGTCATTGAGGATCATCCTGAACAACTGCTTGGGCTTCCCGGTATTGGCAAGAAAAAGTTGCAGCAGATTGTTGCTGGCTGGTCGGAGCAGAAGGCGATTAAAAAGATCATGCTCTTTCTTCATTCGCATGGGGTGAGCACGTCGAGAATTGCGAGGATTTTTCGGGTCTATGGTGATGATGCGGTGGCTATTGTGAGCGCCAACCCCTATCGACTGATCCATGATATACCCGGAATCGGTTTTAAAAGTGCCGACCAGATTGCACGGAACATTGGCATACCCATGGATTCGCCGTTGCGGGCGCGGGCGGGAATTGGGTATACGCTTCAGGAACTCTCTCTTGAGGGGCACTGCAAGGTGCCTGAACCAATGCTGCTTGATGCCTTCAGGAGGCTGTTGACTATGCCGGAATCGGTTCTGGAAGAGGCGCTCCGGCAGGAACTCTCCATTGGCACCATCGTTGCGGTTGAGGAGGAGAGCGAAAAAAGTTACTACATGGTCTCACTTTTTCGTGCAGAGACAGGGGTGGCCAAGAGTATCCGCCGTATCATGCAGGGTGTGCTTCCATGGAAGAACCTTGATTCTGCAAAGGTTATTCCGAAAGCAGAAAAGCAGTCATCCATTGAGTTGTCGGAGTCGCAGCGCAATGCCGTGGCGCTTGCGCTGTCGAGCAAGTTTATCGTCATTACCGGCGGTCCCGGTGTCGGCAAGACCACCATCATCAACACTATCCTTGACATTCTTGAGGCGGAAAAGCTGACGGTGCTTCTTTGTGCCCCCACCGGCAGGGCGGCCAAGAGACTGTCGGAGGCGACCGGCATGGAGGCGAAAACTATCCACCGGCTGCTTGAGTTCGATCCATTTCTTCGCGACTTCAGGCGTGGCCATTCTAATCCACTCGAAGCGGATCTGGTTATTGTTGATGAGGCCTCCATGATTGATGTGGTGCTGATGAACCGCCTGCTGGCGTCCATCTCCAGCCGTTCAGCGCTGATCTTTGCCGGTGATGTTGACCAGCTTCCTCCGGTTGGCCCGGGATTTGTGCTGGCCGACATGATCAACTCCGGCGCAGTTCCTGTGGTGCGTCTGACCGAGATCTTCCGCCAGGCAGAAAGCTCAATGATCATAGTCAATGCCCACCGTATCAATCGGGGAGAGTTCACTATTCCTTCTTATGACTATGGCGCTGAGCTCTCCGATTTTTATGTGGTTCCATCAGAGAGCACGGCGGATATTCAGCGCAGGCTTCTGCTGGTGGTGGCTGACCGTATACCGGAGCGCTTCGGGATGGATCGGCTTCACGATATTCAGGTGCTGACCCCCATGAACAAGGGGCCGCTTGGTACCAAAGCACTGAATGCTCTTTTGCAGGAGCGGCTGAATCCAAATGCTGTCCGGAAAATTGTGCGGTATGAAGTCACTTATGCTGAGGGCGACAAGGTGATACAGATGGTCAACAATTACGACAAGGAAGTCTTCAACGGCGATATCGGGCGAATTGCGGCTGTAGATGAGGAAGAGAGCATGCTTAGAGTGATCTATGATGGCAGGGAAGTACTTTATGAGTTTGGTGAGCTGGAGGAGATTGCGCTCGCTTATGCCATTACCATCCACAAAAGCCAGGGTTCCGAGTACCCGGCGGTGGTGATACCACTATCCATGCAGCATTTTTCGATGCTTGAACGGAATCTTGTCTATACGGCAGTTACCAGGGCGAAAAAACTGGTGATGATCATCGGCGATCCCAAAGCGCTCTCCACGGCTGTTGGCAACAAACGTTCGTCGCAGCGGATGACTGGTCTTGCTGCAATGATTTCGGGTGGAGGTGAGGATTTGTTATATTCCGACCATGTTTTTCAAGGCGAGAGAATCTGAGCCGGGTATAACCATATTATTGTTGCTTTATGAAGAGAATTAATCTGATCCGTCTCTCCCTTTTCCAGATGGGTTTCGGTATCATGCTCGGCTTTCTGCTTGATACCCTCAACAGGGTCATGACCTCTGAGCTTCGTATTTCTGCTACTATTGTTTTTGGATTGATAAGTCTCAAGGAGCTGCTGGCTATTTTTGGTGTCAAGGTGTGGGCGGGCAACATGTCGGATCGGTCAGAGATTTTCGGACTGAAGCGCACTCCATATATTTTGCTGGGCCTTCTCTGCTGTGTTTTCTCTTTCATGCTGGCGCCTGCCGCAGCTTATGAGGTAAAGGTAGGGGGTATTACCTTTGCCGAGATGCTTCCGGCCATGATGCGCGACATTGGGTTGCTGAAGCTTTCCCTGATTTTTCTTCTCTTCGGGTTTGGTCTCCAGGTTGCCACAACGGCCTATTATGCGCTGCTTGCCGATACGGTAGGGGAAGACAATATCGGGAAGGTTACCGGTGCAAGCTGGACGTTGATGGTGCTCACCACTATTATTTCAACCAGAATAGTCGGCTCTTTTCTTGATGTTTTTACCCCGGAGCGCCTCATAAAGGTTGCAGAGGTAGGGGGGCTTGTAGCTCTTGGTATTGGGCTGGTTGCCGTGGTTGGCGTCGAGCAGCGCAATGCGGAGATAAAAGAGGGGAAAAGCAAGCACTCACTCTCGTTTTCCCAGTCGATCCAACTGCTCTCTTCGTCACCAAAAACCTTGCTCTTTGCTTCGTATATTTTTATTTCGATTTTTGCTCTTTTTGCCAACGAAATTGTTATGGATCCTTTTGGCGCCCATGTGTTCGGGATGCCGGTTGGTACGACGACAAAGCTGTTCCGACCGACCATGGGTGGTACCCAGCTTATTTTCATGCTTATCACCGGCTTTTTGCTTGGCCGGATAGGCCAGAAACGGGGTGCTTTCATTGGGAATATGTTCTGTATTATTGGCTTCGGCATGTTGATCGTTGCCGGTTTTCTGCTCGATGTGCAGTTTTTGCGCATCGCACTTGTGGTGACCGGCATTGGCCTTGGCGCCTCAAGTGTTGCCAATATCTCCATGATGATGTCAATGACGGCTGGCCGCAGTGGCGTTTACATCGGTCTGTGGGGCACGGCTCAAAGCCTTGCCATCTTTATCGGTCATCTGGGGGCTGGTGTTATAATTGATCTGGTCTATCATTTTTCCGGGCACTATGTCTGGGCTTATGCGGCCATTTTTGTAATGGAAATTGTTGCTTTTACTATTGCAAGCCTGGTGCTGCCGCATATTTCAAAAGAGGCCTTCGAGGCTGAAAGTAAGGCAAAGATGGCTGAACTTGCCCTTGCCTCTAAAGGATGATGTTATGAAATATGTTTTTGGGCCGGTCTCCTCAAAACGCCTTGGTCAATCGCTTGGAGTTGACCTGCTTCCTCCGAAGAGCTGTACCTGGAACTGTATCTATTGCCAGTTGGGCAAGACGAGAAAATTTGTCACCGAGCGACAGGAGTTTTTTCCCCGTGAAGAGATTCTGGAGGAGATTCGTGAGGCACTGAAGGTTAACAAAAGTCTCGACTGGATCACCTTTGTCGGTTCCGGCGAAACTATGCTTTATAAAGGGATTGGGTGGCTTATTGCGGAGGTTAAAAAGCTTACAAACACTCCTGTTGCCGTTATCACCAATGGTTCTCTTCTTTATCAGACGGAAGTCCGTCAAGAGCTTCTGCATGCTGACGCAGTGCTCCCGTCGCTCAATGCCGGTTCTGAAGCTCTCCATGAACAGATTTGCCAGCCAGCTTCTGGATTGACGTTTCAGCAGCATATTGATGGTCTTGCTGCTTTTCGACATGAGTATAAGGGCTGCCTCTGGATTGAGGTTATGCTTCTTGGTGGAATCAACGATACCGATGAAGCGCTCCAGGACCTTGCTCAGGTGCTCAAGAAGCTCAATCCTGATATGGTGCACCTTGTGCTTCCAACAAGGCCTGCTCCCGAGCAGGAGATTCGACTTCCTTCTGATGAGCGCATTGAGCAGGCCATCGCCATTCTCTCAAAAGTTTCGGTCGTTATCAATCCTCTCAAGGGAAATATGGATCTTCGTAACGCCCCCGACCTGCTTGAGGCTATTACAGCCATTATCTCCCGTCACCCGGTGCAGCAGCGTGAACTGCACAAGGCCGTTGCCGACTGTTTTTCCGGAGATAGTGAGAAGGCAAATGATGTGATGCAGGGATTTTTCGAAACGGGGCGTTTCAGGCTTGTTCAGCATAATGGTGAGCCTTACTGGGTGATGCAGCAAGGTGAGAACAGTGGCTTTAATCGTTAATTGTCACTGCCGGTAAGATCAGGGTGAAGGTTGTTCCCTTGTTTTCTTTGCTGCTTACCGATACCTTGATCTGTTGAAGATCGGCAAGTTTTTTTACGATGGATAGCCCTAAGCCAAATCCTCCTGTACCGGAGTTTCTCGATTCATCAACCCGGAAAAACCTCTCAAAAACAGCATTCAATTTTTCTTCAGGAATTCCTATGCCCTGATCGCTGATGCTGCAGACAATAGTATCAGCGATGTTTTTGATAACTACACCTATCGAAGAGCCTGGTGGAGAGTACTTGATGGCATTCGAAAGAATATTTTCTAACATCATGTCAAACATTCCCGGATCGGCGGCAACCAGTGCATTTTCCGCATGATCCACTGTAATCGAAATGCTCTTGGCGAATGCAGATGGACGAACTCTTTCAATGACGTTATCAATGTGTCGGGAAAGCGCTATGGTTTCGATATTCGTATTGATCTTGCTGCTCTCATATCGTGCAAGCATAAGTAACTGGTCAATCAATCGTGCCATACGGTTTAACTCTTTCAGGCAGAACTGAATTTTTGTTTCGTAATACTCTCTCTCGCGTGGTTTGCGCACCAGTACTTCAAGGGTACCCTTGACTATTGCAAGCGGTGTTTTAAGTTCGTGCGAAGCATTGGCTGTAAAATCTTTTTCACGCTGAAATGCATCCTGCATTCTCTCGAGCAGTGCATTCATAGTTGATGACAAGCGGTACAATTCATCATGATGGTAGGGCATAGGCATGCGCTGATCAAGATTTGTCTGAGACATTTGTTCAGCAGTGGAAATGACCTTTTCAATCGGGCGTATGCTTTTACCGGCAATCAATCGCGTAAGAACAAAAAGCGTGAAAATGATAACGGGAAATGAAAAGAAAAAAATATCTCGAAGATCGTTCAGGACGATGATAGCATTTTTCACCGGAACGGCAACAATGAGGTATCCTTCAGTAATTCCTTTGTTATTGATGAGGGGTACCTGTGCCTGCCGTACCATTGAGCCCCCAAAATTACTGTTGAAGTAAGTCTTGCCCAATTGGTTGGGATTAAATGCCAGGGCGCACCATGAAAGACTTGCTGATTTATTCATGATCTCGCCGCTACTGTTCACCAGTTCAACAAAATCCGTATCAACATTTATCTTTTTTGAATTCTTGTCATTGTCATCGGTATCAATGTTTTTAAGGTTTGCAAATCCTTTAAAATCATGAGTTGATATATGAGAGTCTGAAAGGATTTCCTCAACCTCATTGTTTATCTCTTCATCAAATTGCTTATAGACGACCTTTTCAACCATAAAGTAGATGCTTGTAAACACCATGGCAATTAAAAATGCGGTCGTAATGGTATAATAGAATGCAATCCGATTACGTAAGCTCATAACCGAGAAGTCTTTAAAGAAAGAGCGACTCTTTTTGACAGGATTTGCTGGTTTTATGCTCATGAGATGCCAGATTCCCGAATGATATATCCTACCCCCCGAATGGTTTGAATAAGGTTTTCGCAGCCAGCCGCTTCGAGTTTTCTTCGCAAAAATGTGATATAGACATCAATCACGGAGGTATCGGAGTCAAAATGGATATCCCAGACATGCTCAATAATGCGACTTCTGGTACAAACCCGCTCTTTATTGCGTACCAGGTATTCAAGCAAGGCAAATTCTTTTGGGGTAAGGGTAATTTCCAGTAAACCGCAAAATACCTGATGGGATACCGGATTGATTTTGATACTTCCTGCGCTTAACGAGTCTTCGGCCCGGTTATTATTTCTGAGCTGCACTCTGATACGCGCCAGTAACTCTTCAAACTCAAAAGGTTTTTTTATGTAATCATTGGCTCCGGCATCCAGGCCGAACACGATGTCTTCAAGGGTATCTTTTGCGGTTAGAAAGAGTATTGGCACCAGGTTGCCAGCTTTGCGCAATTGCCGGCAGACTTCAATGCCACTCAGTGCCGGAATCATCCAGTCAACGATGAGCAGGTCATACTCGTTGATCAAAGCCATATCAAGCCCGCTTTTGCCATCGTAAGCAATATCCACAGCAAAGTACTCTTCTTCGAGTCCATCTTTGAGGAAGCCCGCTATTCCCGGCTCATCTTCAATAATGAGAAGTCTCATGCGTTATGTGTTCAAAGTTAATGCTCCTATGGCAAGAGGAGTCGCCCAGGATTTAATTGTTGTACTCATAGTGTTATTGATGTTCCTGAATTTAGTATTTTCAAAGTTGTATTCGCTGTAACTGTTTTTAATGTAGCACGGGGATTCTTAAAGGAGCCCAAGACAAAGCTTAAATTTCGCTTAAAATTATGAGTGATCAACATCACTCATTCAACAC
Organism: uncultured Chlorobiaceae bacterium; assembly: GCA_903843305.1. GTDB lineage: Bacteria > Bacteroidota > Chlorobiia > Chlorobiales > Chlorobiaceae > Chlorobium. Next base: position 10,998 of record CAIMPI010000024.1, on the reverse strand, counting down.
GGTGGCCGATGCATTTTGACCATGATGCCCTTCGGATTAGAGAAGGCGAAAAGGTGAATCTCAGAAAACATCCTACGCTGGTTGATCCTGTTTACCGTTCCAGGGAGGAGTACAAAGAAATGCTTGCTGATGATGTTGAGCAGTTGAGCAAACTGCAACAGCTTCATTATGCCGATAACCGCTATGCTGTGCTGCTGATTTTTCAGGCAATGGATGCTGCCGGCAAGGACGGTGTCATAAGGCATGTAATGTCCGGAGTTAATCCGCAGGGTTGCCAGGTATACAGTTTCAAGCACCCTTCCGCCGAAGAGCTTGACCACGATTTTCTCTGGAGAAGCAACCGTTGTCTGCCGGAGCGTGGCCGTATCGGTATATTTAACCGATCCTATTATGAGGAGGTGCTTATTGTGCGTGTGCATCCTGAGATACTGGTAGTGCAGGGCATTCCGGATGAGCTGATCAATGAGGGGAAAGTTTGGGAACACCGTTATCAATCGATTGTCGATATGGAAAACCATCTCTATCGGAACGGGACCAGGATTGTTAAATTTTTTCTCCATCTCTCAAAAGAGGAGCAGCGGAAACGATTTCTTGGCAGAATTGATTCTCCGGCAAAAAACTGGAAATTCAGTGTCAATGATATTGAGGAGAGAAAGTACTGGAAAAAATACATGCAAGCTTATGAGGCTTGTTTCAGCGCAACCAGCAGCAAAAATGCGCCGTGGTATGTTGTTCCTGCCGATGACAAACAAAATGCGCGGCTGATTGTTTCACAAATAATTGTTCAAACACTGAAAGGTCTCGGATTGTCATATCCTGAAGCAAGCCCACAACGCCTCAAGGAGTTGTCTGAAATCCGCAAGCGTCTTCTGGAAGATGAAGATTGACGACATAGGAACAGGACTTATGTCATGTCTATACTGTTTTCGTGAAAGTGTACTGCGGTATGAAAAAAAACTTTTTCAAAGCGTTATTTGCAGGTCTGCTGCTTCTGTCGGGCCTTGTTCTTGCTGTAACACACTTCGGTGAGCTGACGCATTTCCTTGTATTGCTCAGCAATATTGAGCCTGTCTGGATTGTTCTGGCACTCTTTTTTCAGCTTGGGACCTATTTTTCGCTTGCACTGGTCTGGCGTCAGGCGCTCTTGTTCAGTGGTATACGATATCCAATGAGCATGCTGGTACCGCTTGCAATTGCAAAGCTGTTTGCTGATCAGGCACTGCCTTCAGGTGGAATAAGCGGCATTGCCTTTATTGTGAATGCTTTCAAAAAGCGGGAGGTTTCCGGAGAGGTTGGCATGGGTGTTATGCTGATTTCTATTTTCTCGTTTTATGGGGCCTATGCCATTGTTGCGGCGGCCTCTATACTGATATTATGGATACATCATGAGATCCATCAATGGATGGTTATCATAGCCGCCATCTTCTTTATGTTTGCCATCGCTGTGCCTGCAGGAATCCTTTTTTTAAAAAAATGGGGAGCAAGGAAGCTGCCGGACTGGTTGGTTCGCAGGCCGGTAGTTTCCGGAATACTTAAAGTTTATGCAGAGGCTCCGGAAAAGATTTTGCACGATCCACCTTTGCTTTTGAGTGCCATAACCTTTCAAGCAGCTATTTTTCTGCTCGATACAGCTACACTGTGGGCAATGTTGCATGCTCTTGGGCAGGACGTCTCACTCATTTTTGCATTTCCCTGTTTTGTTATTGCATCAATTGTTGCCATGCTGAGTCTGATCCCACTGGGAATGGGCTCATTTGAAGCCACCTGCGTCGGTTTGCTTGTTATGCAGGGTACAGGGCTTGAGACCGCTTTGGTTGCAACGCTTCTGCTCCGGGGGTTTACCCTCTGGCTCCCCATGATCCCTGGACTCTGGCTGACCCGGCAAACTTTTACCAGTTAAATCCGGACGGCGATACCTCTTTCCCGCAGGTATTCCTTTGCTTCAAGGATTGAGTGTTGCCGGAAGTGAAAAATTGATGCCGCAAGTGCTGCATCAGCACAACCTTTGGTAAACCCTTCATAGAGGTGCTCCAGATTGCCAGCCCCACCGGATGCTATCACTGGAATATGCACTGATTTTGAAACCTTGGAGAGAATATCGTTATCGTAACCCTCTTGTGTGCCGTCACGATCCATGCTGGTCAAAAGAAGTTCCCCTGCGCCGAGTTCCTGAACCTTGTGCGCCCATTCAAGTGCTTCATAGGGCGTTGGATTCTTCCCTGAATGGGTATGGACAATGTAATCGTTTCCGATTTTCTTGATGTCGATGGCTACTACAACAGCCTGCGATCCATATTTTTCTGCAATGCGGGTGATCAGGTACGGGTCGTTGACGGCGGCTGTATTGACTGATACTTTGTCGGCGCCGTGCAGAAAAACCTCTTTGGCACGTTCAACGGAACTGATTCCGCCACCGACGGTGAGGGGGATGAAGATCTCGCCGGAAACTTTCAGCACCTCTTCAAGTGTCGTTCTGCGGGATTCAAGCGAGGCTGAAATATCCAGAAAAACAAGCTCGTCAGCCAGTTCGTTATTGTAGAAGCGTGCCTGCTCAAGAATGGAGCCTGCATCTCTTAACCCTTCAAAGTTTATTCCTTTTACCACCCTGCCGTCTCGTACATCGAGACAGGGTATGATCCGCTTGGCTAACATGACTAAACAACTGAAATTCATTGTAAAAAACCTTGAGGACAAGAAATCAATAAAGTTTGAACTCTACAACAATATTTTCAGGTATTACAATACCAGTCTCACTTTGGTGAGCTTTTATTTGATTGTCAGATGTTAAAAAAATCACTATAATAGCGCTGGTTTTTTAATAACTCTAAGCCCGGTTACACTATGAATTTTAATCCCTGGCACGACGTCGAGATAGGAGAAGGTCAGCCAAATATCGTTACTGCCATTATCGAGATTTCGAAGGGCAGTAAAACGAAGTATGAACTTGACAAGAAAACCGGAATGTTGAAGCTTGACCGGGTGCTTTTTTCTGCGGTTTTTTACCCAGCAAATTACGGTTTTATTCCGAAGACTCTCGGAGATGACCATGATCCGCTTGATATTCTCGTTATTTCACAGTGCGATATTGTTCCTATGTGCATGGTAAGGGCAAGGGTAATCGGTGTGATGCGCATGATTGACCACGGAGAGGGCGATGACAAGATTATTGCGGTTGCTGAAGATGATGTCAGTATGAGTAATATCCACAATATCGATCAGTTGCCTCCATACTTCGCTTCAGAGTTGCAGCACTTTTTCGAAGAGTACAAGTCGCTTGAGCAGAAAACCGTTCTTGTCGAAGAGTTCCAGAGTGCTGAAACTGCTCGACAGAGCATAGTGCATGCGATTGATAACTACAAAAAAGTCTATTCATAAATAATGCATTCTGGCATCTGCTGCATGAAGTTCTGAAAAAAGGCGGTCATTGATTGAAATCAGTGACCGCCTTTTTTCAGAATAGTACACATTATGTGATCGGCGTTCAGTTCCGGAATTGTTACGTGAGCAGCATGGAACAGATTTGCTCGATCTCCTCATCTTTCAGGTATGGGTGCATCGGAAGTGAAAAGATTCGGCTGCTCAGATCTTCAGATACGGGGAAATCACCAGCGCTGTAACCGAGGAACGTATAGGCTTTCTGAAGATGGAGCGGAATTTTGTAGTAGATCATCGAAGGAATGCCTTCTTCCTGCAGAGCCTGTATGAGCTGTTCACGTTCCGATGTTGAGTCGGCAAGGAGCGAGTATTGTGCCCAGGCCGAGCGGTAATGTTTCGGAATGCGGGGAACCACAAACTTTTCCTGCAATCGTATGCTGTAGGAGTCGGCAATGCGCTGGCGCGCGTCAAGTTCATCATCAAAAATAGTGAGCTTTTCAAGAAGAACTGCAGCCTGGATGGAATCCAGCCGTCCGTTGATGCCGATACGGACATTGTTGTATTTGTCGGCACCACTGCCATGAACCCGTATTGACCTCAGCAGGCTATCCAGATCATCATCATCAGTGAAAATTGCTCCGCCATCCCCATAACAGCCAAGTGGTTTTGCCGGAAAAAACGAGGTGGCGCCGACAAGCCCGAAACTTCCTGCCTTGTGACCACGGAAACTGCTGCCGAAGCTCTGGGCGGCATCCTCAAGAATCCAGAGTCTGTAATCGTCAGCGACAGCCGAGAGACGCTCGTAATCTGCAGGCAGACCAAACAGATCAACGGGAATAAGCGCTTTTGGTTTTAATCCACGTTGTACGGCATCATCAACAGCATTGCCGACAAGTTCCGGATCGATATTGAACGTATCGGGACAAACATCAACAAATACAGGGGTGGCTCCTGTGAGGCTGATCACTTCAGCCGTTGCGACAAAGGTAAATGGTGTGGTAATCACGGCGTCTCCCGGGCCGATGCCTTTGGCAAGCAGAGGCATAAGCAGAGCGTCAGTTCCTGACGAGCAGGAGACACAGTGCCGAGAGCCTACATAACTGGCCAGATGTGATTCAAGTTCGGTTACTTCCGGGCCCATGATAAATTGACCACTGTCGAGAATACCTTCAATGCGTTGAAGCAATGCAGTGCGTATACGCTCTTTTTGAGAAAGCAGGTCGATAAATTGCATAATTTTTAATAGTTGAAATCTTTTGAAACTGATTTTTAAAATACAGATTCTTTCGAGATAGTTATAGGGTACGATTCTGCTTATCCTGCGGGTTTGGCTTTTTGATCTCTCCCGTTTTTTTATGTATATAAGCCAAACAAGCCACAGTAATCATAGAAGATAATAAGCCAACGATGAGCTCATTCTACTTTCTTGGTATCGGCGGAACAGCTATGGCTTCGGTTGCCGTTGCACTTTCCCACGCAGGTCATGCCGTTACAGGTTCTGATACACAGCTCTATCCTCCCATGAGCAGCTATCTTGACGATCATAATATCCGGTACTTCAACGGTTTTTCCGAGAAAAACCTGCAGAGTGTTTCACCCGATGTTGTCATTGTCGGCAATGCGATAAGCAGGGGAAATCCTGAACTTGAATATGCTCTTGACCACCATATTGAGCTCATCTCCATGCCGGATCTTGTTCGACATCACCTGATCGGACAGAATACCTCAATTGTGGTTGCTGGCACGCATGGCAAAACAACCACTACCTCTCTGGTTGCCTGGCTGCTTGAAGACGGTGGTCTTAAACCGGGATTTCTGGTTGGCGGCATTCCTGAAAACTTTTCAATTGGCTGCCGGGCTTCGGGACGCAGCGAAGAGGGCTTTTTCGTTACCGAAGGCGATGAGTACGATACCGCCTTTTTCGACAAACGAAGCAAATTTCTGCTCTATCGTCCTGATATCGCCATTATTAATAATATCGAATTTGATCATGCTGATATTTTCGACTCCCTTGAGGATATCAAGCGCAGTTTCAGGCTTTTTGTCAACCTCATTCCCCGAAGTGGCTTGCTTCTCGTGAACGGTGATGATCCGGTGGCTGTTGACATTGCTTCCCGAGCATTCTGCAAAGTTGAACGATTTGGGCTGAGTCCGGAGTCGGAGTCGGAGTCGGAGTGGAGCGCTTGCAACATAAGGGTAGACAGCCAAGCCTCAACCTTCGACCTTTATTATCAAGGCACCAGCCTCAACACCATCCGCGTTCCGCTTTTCGGCAATTACAATATCATGAATACCCTTGCGGCTATTGCTGCAGCAACTCGCAGTGGTCTTCCCCTTGATGCCATAGCACGTTCCATGCCCCGTTTCAAGCGTCCTAAACGCCGTATGGAAATTGTCGGAACCTATTCCAGGGACATCACTCTTATTGAAGATTTTGCTCATCACCCTACAGCAATCAGGGTAACGCTTGAAGCTCTCGGGCAGCTTTATCCCGGACGGCGCCTTATTACCTGTTTTGAACCTCGTTCAAACACCACAACACGGAACATCTTTCAGCAGGAGCTTTCAGAATGTTTCGGGCCAGCCTCTGTTGTGGTTATGGGCAAAGTTTATCGGCCTGAGCGTTATGCGCCCGACAAGTCGCTCAACACTGTGCTACTCAGGGAAGCGCTTGAAAAACAGGGCAAAATCGTCTTTCTTTCTGGCCAGGGCGCAACAAGTTATCCTGCCGATATTGTCGAGTTTCTGCAGCCGCACCTGAGAGAAGGAGATGTGGTTGTTCTGCTCAGTAACGGAAGTTTCGGAGGGTTGAAGAATTTGTTGATGGAGAGTTTGGGGTAAATGAGGGCGCCTCGATACGCGCTTCGCGCTACTCGGCGACCGAGTGTGGCAGGACGCTACTGGACGGCTGAGTGGGCGCCTCGATACGCGCTTCGCGCTACTCGGCGACCGGGTTGTGGCAGAATGCTACTGGACGGCTGAGTGGGCGCCTCGATACGCGCTTCGCGCTACTCGGCGACCGGGGTGTGGTAGGATGCTACTGGACGCTGAGTAGGCCGAAGGCCGTATCGAAGCGTTTATTTACCAGCTATCAGATACTTTCCTGCGGTATTGTTGAGTACTTCCCTGTCATTCGAAGACAAACGCCCCAATCTGCGTAGAATGAGTTCTTTTGGCAACGTGAAAAGCTTGAAGCGAATTTTGCATGGCACCATCAACGCCGCTGTTTTCCACTCCTGAATCGTCACATCACTATCCCATGAACTGTTTTTAGCGGATGTTATCATGGCAAGAGTGAGGTGATTGTGCCTTTCATTGAACAGTGTCGTTGAGACCACAACTGCTGGACGATGTTTCACTGCCTTTTTTTCAGTGAAGGGAAAGGGAATTACGACAATATCATAGGGCTCAAAGTTCACTCCACGCCTCCTCATCTTCAGGTGAATCCCACTCTTGCAGAGTAGCAGAGATACTCTGCAGATAATCATCTTCAGGCAACCTGATTTTTTTTAGAATCACGTAATCTTCTTTCAGCTCAAAAAGAACAGAATCCCCGTTTTCAAGCTGAGCAGCCTTTCGGATTGACACAGGTATGGTTGTCTGGCCTTTGGATGTTATTTTTGCTATATGCATTACTGTCGAATTTACATGGTACTCCTTACAAATAAGAATATAAGGAGAGAAGGAGTGTCTTGCAAGACAAGAGCGCCGTAAAATATTTTTTCTCGGTGTTGCGCCTGAAAGAGACGTACGACAATTTTAACACGGAATACCTGATTGAACAAGATTATTACGCAATAAAAAGAAGATCGAATTACGGAACTACTATTAGAGCTTTGCAAAAGAATTCAGGTTTCAAATTATCTTTTTAAGTGGTATTTTAAATACTAAACCAAGCACCTCGCGAAAGTTTTTTACGCAATCAACACTAACTCATTACCATACCGGAACGACATTATGGCAAAAGTGAAAGTCGGCATTAACGGATTTGGCCGCATCGGGCGTCTGGTTTTTCGCCAGGCATTGAACAACCCGAACTACGAAATTGTTGCAATCAACGATTTGTGTGACCCCAAGACCCTTGCTCATCTCCTCAAGTACGATTCTACCCACAAAAAATTCAAAGGTGATGTGAGTGTCGACGGCAGCAATCTTGTCGTCAATGGCAAGGTTATTACCATTACAGCACAGCGTGACCCAGCCTCTCTTCCCTGGAAAGAGCTCGGATGTGATCTGGTTGTTGAATCAACCGGTATCTTTACTTCACGTGAAGGCGCATCCAAGCATCTCGCCGCAGGCGCAAAAAAAGTTATCATCTCTGCACCGGCAAAAGATAAAATTGATGCAACCATCGTTCTTGGCGTCAATGGAGACTCCATTACCGGTAAAGAGGAGATCATATCAAACGCAAGCTGCACGACCAACTGTCTTGCTCCGATGATGAAGGTGTTGCAGGATAATTTTGGCATCGAAAAAGGGTTCATGACCACCGTTCATGCCTACACCAATGACCAGAATATTCTCGATCTTCCGCACTCCGATCTTCGCCGTGCCCGTTCAGCCGCAATGTCAATTATCCCGACCAGCACCGGTGCTGCAAAAGCTATCGGCGAGGTTATTCCTGAACTTGTCGGCAAGCTTGATGGTTTTGCCATGAGAGTTCCGGTATCAGATGGCTCCGTTACTGACGTGACCGCCATTCTCACCAAACCAGCAACCAAGGCAGAGATCAATGCCGCAATGAAAGCTGCATCAGAAGGCGCAATGAAGGGATTCCTCGAATATTGTGAAGATCCTATCGTTTCACAGGATATCGTCGGTAACCCCCACTCCTGTATCTTTGATTCACTCCTGACCATGAGCTCAGGCAATATGGTTAAGGTTGTTGGCTGGTATGACAATGAGCTTGGCTACTCAACAAGAGTAACCGATCTTCTTGACATATACTCGAAGTTTGTATAAAAACCACTCTTCAGAGAGGTAATTCTTAAAAAAGGCGTTCTGAGAGGGCGCCTTTTTTTATACTTTTCTTTTCTACTATTTCAGTCCAGTGTTTCAACGCAACTATTCTTTTTCCCTATGACACACACTGCCGCTACACCCATGAGAGCCATTATCCTGTTCGACAGCAAGACTTCAGGCGGATCAACAGACAGACTCATTGATTCTATCGGCCAGAAACTTGCTGAAACCGGGGCTTATGTCGAGAAAGCAAAATGCAAGAGTACAGGAGATTACAGTTTTGTCAAGGAGTTTGATGTTGTCATTATGGGAGCCCCGATTTACTATCTGGTTGTATCGTCTGAACTTCTTGGTGCCCTCATACAAAGCAATCTGAAGAGCTGCCTGAGCGGGAAAAAAATTGCACTGTTTCTTACCTGCGGAAGTCCGGAATTGATGGCCAACCTGCTCTATCTTCCACAGTTGAAGCTTAACCTTATCGGCAGTAACATAATTGCCGAAAAAATCTTTGCCCCGGATCAGACTTCAGATCCTGCCGTCATAGCAAAATATGTCGATGAGCTGAACGAAGCTTATAGAAAAGGCCAGTAATAACCGGCCTTTTCTTTTGCATTCACTTTTTACCAGCCCGCGTTAACTGAAGATATCGCGGGCTTTTTCAAAAAAACTTTTGGCACTTCATTTGCAGGGTAGGAGAAACTGAAATCATGATCGGGGACATGAGAAAGTCGGTCGGGCAACGACAGCAGTGTTGCCCGAGCTGACATTGTAATTATTCAAGGGTATCCTTGACAGAGTTCCTGATGGAAACGGGAACATTTTCCTCCGGAACTTCGATTGTCTTCAGGGTATCGCCTATCCACATTGTTATTCGATAGCGAAACCCGTCAGTCTTTGGTGCGTTCAAGTGAATATTACCCTGAAACAACCGATTGATCTGGTGCAAATCGTCAGGAGGAAGATCTGCTATTGAAATATTTCCCATGCTTTTGAGATGAGAGCCTGGCAGGCCAAACCCCCCAAATCCTCCTATACGTTCGACTTTCAGTTGGTCTTTGTTCTCCATTATTTTTTGTGATGTCTCAGCCAGTAAAAGATTAGAGTCCAACCTGTTTCCATGCCTGACCAACAGCAGTGGCAACAGCAGGAACGGTAGCATACATTTGAGTAGCCAGTTTACGTGTACGATTTGCAAACTCCTTCATTTTCATGTTAGGGCTTGGTCCGAAGCCAGTTAAAGCGCGATACCATATTTGTCCTACCTTTTCCCAACTTTTTCCGCCCACCGACTTGCTTGCAAGATAAAATGCAAGGTTTGGAGGTCCACTGCTATAGTGTGGATCCATACCGGGAGTGATCTGGGAGTACTTAGTTGGTTGCGGTGCAATGCAATGTGGATCGGCAGGATTCGCCATATTACGCAGACAAGTATAGCCTTTTGCCTTAGCCACCGGACCAAGAATGTCATGGCCGATAAGCCAATCCGCATGATTTACATCTTGATTTGCCTGCCATTGGCGAAACATTGTGCCAAAGCAATCGGAAAGGCTTTCATTCAAACCGCCAGCATCATTCGAGTAGTTAAGTTGAAGGGTATGTTGAGTGACTCCGTGCGTCAATTCATGCCCGATGACATCATTTCCGGCGGTGAAGTCGATGAAGATCTGGTTGTCGCCATCACCATAAATCATTTGCGAACCATTCCACATTGCGTTGTTGTAGTTATTTCCGTAGTGTATGGATGACACCATTGTCATACCTGCTCCATCTATGGAATTCCGACTAAATATCTGCTTATAGAAGTTCGCAACAGCAGTCGTTTCCTTGGATGTGCGTGATGCAGTGATATCAGAGGAACTCTCGGGATTTGAAACATAAGAACCAGGCAGTGTCTGATGATGTTTGCAATCGTAGACCGTCACTGCAGGAAACGGGGCAAGGGGGATTGGATGAGCACCAACCGCACTTGTTACGCTTGTCAATGCCAAGGCTTGATCGCGCAATTTGCGTAATTCGGTATTGACCAGTGCGGTATTTTTTGATGCTTTGCGAAGTTCCGCCGATAATTCCGGATCTTTGGACAGTTTCTCAAGAACGTCCTGAGGTATTATAAAACAAGTACAAGACATAGTGGACTCCTTTATTTTGTTTAAGGGAATAATGTCAGACTTATGGTTTGCGTTAAACTGTAAAGCTTTTCAGTAGTGTCCGGTTAAAATAAAGAGAGCTCATTACACACTATCACCTGTCAGCAACTATTTCCCTTTTTCTGTAATAAGAGAAATCAATGTTAGTCGCTTGTGTTCGAGGTTTGGCTGAATCAGTGCGTGTTATTGAAATTCCCGCTGATTGTGAGCGGTTCACCGATACTATGAGTAATCAAAAATAAGCGCAGGGTCCCATCAACGGAATTGGTCAGCACATTGATAATAACCCTGCTCGGTTTCAATTTTGCTTAAAAAAAACGTCAACCACATCGCTAACTCATGTTAGATATTCAGATAATATATATAGGCACAAAGGAGATTGGAGCCAAACGGATCTCCATTTGAGAGTACCCATAGTTTTTTACGGTTCAGCAGGGCATCTTTGGCAATACTGTAAGCCCATTCCGGCCAGTTTGAAGAGTATCCGCCTCCACCATCAACATTAAATTGCACG
>CAIMPI010000023.1 GCA_903843305.1 uncultured Chlorobiaceae bacterium | reverse complement strand
CTGCCATCAGCCAGAAGCCAAAAGTCTAGCTCCTGCGGCCCTTGCGTTCCGCGGCCCGTTGCCCACAGCGTCGTGCCATCGGTGCCCGCAGCGACGCCGCCCCAACTTATATCCCTAAATCTACGCGCAACTAATGAGAAACGCCTGCGAGTTCAGGTATATCAATCCCTCCAGAGAATGCGCAATTTCACCCATTGGGTGAATGCCAACTTTTGCCGTTTACCCCATAGAGGATCAGGGAAATGGTAAAATTGAGGCAAGGAATCTTAGGTAGGGAGCAAGTTTTGAATGATTAACAAAATTGATTTCAAAGCAAAAAATCTCACATCCAATGCCGGACTGTTGCTGCTGTTTAGCCATGCCAAAAGCGAAGGATTGTTCGAGCTGCTGGAAAACGAAATTACTTTTGCCGATAAAGGCATTGATAAAATCAAAATGAACCATATCAAAACTCTTCTTTGTGGCAATTTTATTGGCATAGACAAGCTGGAGAGGATAAAACTGTTGCAAAGCGACCCGCTTGTCAAGGAATTTGGCATCGATATCAAAGAGCCGGAAACGGTTTCACGGTTTCTTGGGAAGTTTAGTTTCATGACCACACAAATGATCCGAAACGTAAATTTCAAACTGTTCAAAAAGCTGCTGGAGAAAAGCCGGTTGAAAAGCATAATCATCGACATCGACAGCACGGTCATCAATGTGGAAGGACATCAAGAAGGCACCGCTAAAGGATATAATCCCGAAAAGCCTGGCAACCGTTGTTACAATACGCTAATGGCTTTCTGTGATGAATTCAAGGCGTTCATTACCGGATTTACCCGATCCGGCAATACCTATACCGCGAACGGTGCTGCTGAAATGATTGCAGAGATCATTGAGAATTTGAGAGATTCTGTGGATACGATCACTTTTCGCATGGACAGCGGCTATTTCGACGAAAACATTATCAAGACCATCGAAGGAGCCGGGTACTGTTATATCATCAAAGCCAAGCAATACGGGAACATGGTTGATAAGCTTTATAGAGGAGATTCGCTACAATGGGCAGAATATGACAACTACAAAGAGATTGCCGAAATCAGTATGCGTCCGGACAAATGGGAACGTCCCAGAAGGTTTGTTGTGGTAAGGCGACTCAAGCCTGAAGAAGAACGCAAACAACTGAGCCTGATAGGCGGCGATGATTATGAATACGCCTTCTATGTGACCAATACCGCTTTTTCGAATGAGGAAACCGCCAGGGCTTATGAAAAACGCGGCAACTGCGAAAACTACATCAAAGAGTCCAAATACGATATGAACGTCGGCAGTCTGTTATTGAAATCATTTTGGGCTAACGAAGCCGTGTTTCAACTGATGATGCTGGCATATAACCTGTTCCTGCTGTTTAAGTTCGACAGGCTGGTGGAGCAAGAATATCGGCAACAGATTAAAACGTTCAGACTCAAATACCTGTTCGTTGCCGGGAGAATCATCAGGACGGCAAGAAGTACGATTATGAAGCTGGCGTTTGACTATCCCTACAAAGAAGTGTTCCAGCGATGCGCACTGTAGCAAGAACTAAAATCGTCACGGATTTGCGCTTGTTGTGGCGAAAGGGTTATTTCGTGTCCGATTTTACCGGCAACGATAACGAAATAGGATGCCAATCGTTTGAATTTACGAATCTTGCTGGAAGCGAGGTGAGCACAATGGTAAAATGTTACTGTGAACATCCAAATATTTCCTGAAATAGACCAGTTTTGCGCAAAAATTCTTTTCACGTGGAATCCGGGTCATATACACTGAAAAATTGGTGGTTTCGCAGGACTGCGATAATTCTCCTTGAAATATGGCCCACCAT
>CAIMPI010000022.1 GCA_903843305.1 uncultured Chlorobiaceae bacterium | reverse complement strand
TAGTCCATAAACCAGCCAATCGACGAGCATTGTGGTTCCCCTTTTCGGTAACAATAATTAGATTGATCCGCCTAAACTGCGGATTATTGAATTATAGTCCGCATAACAACACTCCCGACTTCTGCCAATTAGTGCGGAAACTCAGGGTTCAAGAGTTGAATAAGTGTGCTGTTCGCCAATTTGCTGGTGTTCATGCGCACGGCGTGTACTTCTCCGGTTCGCTCATCATGGATATTTGCCTCCTGCACTTGCCACAGTTCGTCCCGAATCTGCCGTAACGACCGGCCCGTTTTGATCTCAAGGTATTTGCCCATCATCAAGGCCATGAAGCAAACGAGGATATGGGCTCTGATGGCTTCCTGCGTATAATGGAAGATGGGTCTGGCTTTCAGGTCTGACTTGCTCATCCGAAACGCCTGCTCTACATGCCAGAGATCTCGATAGTAGGCGACTACGTCAGCACTGGACAACTCTAACTCCGGAATGTTGGTGACATAGCCCTTAATGCCCAGAAGCTTCTCTGCCTTTGCCTGAAGGGCATTATCAAAGATGAACGGCTTGTCTTTCTCTCCAGACTTCTTGACAAACTTGGCCCGCCGCCCTGATTCATTCCGTTCAAGCAGTTGAAGGGCCCGCTTTATCTGCTTGTCAAACTCGCGTTTGTCTTTTTTGTAGCGTGCTTCGGAGAACTCACAGATGATCGAGGCGTTCTTGACAGCGTTCGAATAGCTGAAGCGCCTTGATGCCTGGTCAGTGCGGGGTAGCTCTTTGTGAATCGTATCAATGAAGGAGCTTGCGGTGCTCGCCAATCGCGCTCCCACGATGTAGCTATACCCGTCAGCCTCTAACTGCTGCATGTTGGCTTTCGAGAGCATACCCGCATCCGCCACAATAACCGGCTTGGAGTTCCCGACCCGCTCCTGGAGACGATGTACGATATCGAGCATTGTTTTTCCTTCGAAGGTGTTGCCCTCAAACACTTCGTGCATTACCGGAAAACCCAATCGGGTGGTGATCAGGCCAATAACGATTTGCGGCTGCTGGGGTTTGTTGTCCTTGGAGAAGCCCGGTTTCTGAAAGTCGTATTCTTTGAAAGACTCGAAATACAGCGTGGTGACATCGTACAACACAAGGCTGAAGGTCTCCTGCAGTACATCGCGAGCCGTCTGAATGGCGGCAGTCTCGATCTCCTTCTGATACTCAAGGAGCTTTGGCAACAACCGATAAACGGTCCGTTCAGCATAACGCACATTGAAATACCGCTGCAGAAGCTCGAGAGTGCGCAGCTTGGAGACGGGCTCAATGATCGCATGATGGCAAAATCAAGATACAGCTCAGGCATGGCTCCCAATCCACACATCCTGGCGCAAGCAAGCAGCGCAGTGCGGGCAAACTGATGCGTTACATCGACAAGTTCGGCGTGAGAGAGATCCAGGTGTTGTGGAGAGTTTGTTGAGGTGGGTGTCTCCGGGAACAGATACGGCTGTCTGCGATGGGCTTCGGCATACTTCACTGCCTCTGCCATCAACAGATCGCACTCGCTCTTGCTATGAGCACTACCTACGTGCTTGATGATGGCACGCTTCTTTCCCTCATTGCGGACCACCTGAACTGCGGTTGCCCCTGAGGCGGTCTTAACCTTCCGGATTGTCAAGTCTCCACGCATGTGGCAAAGATACCATTTAGTCCGAAGTTCCCCAGCCAAAAACCACATAATCTATTGATTTGTGATAAAATACAGCGATTTTGTGTGTTTTGTACCCATGTAAATTACGTCAAAGCATTTGTTTTATAAGGAATTAATCAATATATTAATTCCATGCACATT
>CAIMPI010000021.1 GCA_903843305.1 uncultured Chlorobiaceae bacterium | reverse complement strand
ATGGCATAGTGGTAGAAATAACCATAACCCTGACCACTATTTTCTTTCTTTTAAACATGGAGAAATCTGTAACGGTATATTTGCAGCTACCCCAATTCATTGTTAGCGCTTCAACATCACATAAAACAGGAGGATTGTTATGTTTAGAAAATTGTTTTTTGTAGTTGTCGGTCTTTGTTTTACAGCAACGGTAGCGCATGCTGGCAACTTTAAACTCACAAGCCCGACTATTAAATCTGGTGCGACTCTCACTGATGAACAAGTATTTGATGGCTTTGGTTGTACGGGGAAAAATCAATCACCAGCGTTGAAATGGACCCCAGGTCCGAAAGGCACAAAAAGCTATGCAATAACTGTGTTTGACCCCGATGCGCCTACAGGTTCAGGCTGGTGGCATTGGGTTGTTTATAATATCCCTGTGAATGTGACCGAATTGGCTTATGGTGCAGGAGATGCAACAGGGAAGCTGCTGCCTCCAGAAGCTCTGCAAGGTCTTACAGATTATGGCACCCATGCCTATGGCGGTGCATGTCCGCCAAAAGGCGACAAACCCCATCGTTATATTTTTACAGTCTATGCATTGAAAATCGAAAAAATTGATGCTCCAGCAGAAGCGTCCGCTGCATCGATCGGCTTCATGATTAATGCGAACACCCTTGAAAAAGCGAGCTTTACGGCCAAATATGGTCGCTAACCAGTAGTCAATAAACCTGACGGGAATAAAATGCGTTTTTAAAAAGGAAAGTATCTCGGCTGGCAGGTTATTCCACTGTCAGCAACTTCATCATTTATTCAAACTCTACACTGGCAGGAGTATCTTATGGCCGATTGCCCAAAAACGCCGAAATGCATTTTCTTTAACGATCAGATGCTCAACAAACCAGCAACTTCTGATATGATGAAGAAAGATTTTTGTCAGGGTAATTATGATGAATGCGCACGGTATATGGTGTGTGAAAAAGTTGGCGGCACACTTGTGCCATCTGATCTGTTCCCCGATATGGTCGATCGTGCTATAGCCCAGATTGCTGCTGTTGGGACGTAAACGCTCATGAACGTTGCAAAAAACTCGCTGAAAGGGGAGTGCGCTCAACATAAGCGAGAAAAACGCGAGGATATGGAACGTTGGGAACGTTATCAATTAACCGGTGAGGCTATCCCACATGAAAAAGCCGCTGTATGGATTGAAAATCTGGCACGGGGGAACGTGAGGCCGTGCCCCAAATAAAATGGCTTCCAGAGGCATTAGCCGATATTGAGCGGCTTCATGCGTTCTTGCACGAAAAAAGCCCCGATGCGGCAGCACGAGCAGCAAAGGCCATTCTGGACTGAGCGGGTTTTCTAAAATCAATACCAGACATTGGGTGTCCAATGAACGATGACACTGGCAGACGCGAATTGGTCGTATCTTTTTGTGCAGGGGCTTTTGTTCTTCGCTATATGCGGGAGAAAAACGATACGCTTGTTATTATTCGTGGTCTGGCACAGCAAAGAAAATCTCGGCCTCTTCTGCTGAAAGTATGCTGTGGTTGGTTTTATGAGCCCGTCAATACAGTTGCTGTCACCTGCCTTTTTACTCTCTTTCGAAGGGGCTTGTTACTCTGAATCGATTTCTTGGTTTGTTTTTTTATTAACAATAGTTACTATCTATTGTAACGATTACGTAACACACGTTTATCTATTGCGTGTCCGATATCAATACGTATACAGTTATTAACCTTCCGCCGGAATAAAAATAATTCGTTTTCATTCGATAAGCATTCAACTTGCCAACCCTTTTATGAAGGAGACATTGCTATGATTTATCAGTTCAAAGGAAAACTGTGTGGCTACCTGTGTTCACAATGTTCTGAGCCACTTGCCAATGTAAACGTAAGACTTTATCGGGTAGATCGGGAGCAAAATATTGAAATAGCCACAGCATTGAATCCGAAGGATTCATTTACGATCCTGGATGATCAGCTTGTGCAGGATAAAGCCTCCCGTTTGTTTGCTGAAACTGTAACAGACAACGAAGGCAACTTTATTTTCAGGTTAGGAGAAAACTACAGAGGCGAAGCTTTTGAGGTGGATGTCTATTGTGCGTCTGTTCCACGACAGAAGATCGGGAAAACGCCACCCAAGCCGCTTCAATTTACGATTACGACATTACAGCCAAGTTATGAGGAGAGCGAGAATGGTTTTGTTGCTGTCTGGGAGTACTGTCTGCCCTATCGTTACTGGTGTGCGATATTGGCTAAGTTTGATGTATGGACAATCTGTGGAAAAATATTGGATTGCCAGACAAGACGACCCATTGCAGGATTGAAGGTACTTGCTTTCGATACTGACTGGGTGGCAGACGACTCGCTTGGTTCCGCTTTAACGGATTCTTCTGGTAAATTTGTCATTACATACTCTTCGGCCGATTTCAAAAAAGGAACATGGATTAATGTGGAGTTGATCGGTGGGCCCGATCTCTACTTCCGAATAGAAGATGCTATTGGTAATGCTTTACTGGCCGAACCCCGATCGCGGGGGCGTAAACCAGACCGTGAGAATGCCTCGAACTGTTTCTGCGTGGAATTGTGTGTCAAGGACCCTGTAAAGTGCGAACTGACAGCACCTTCTGGTTGTACTCCTGAAGAGGCGGATCAAACGGCGGGCATAAATTTTGTGCGAGTGTTTGGCACCGCCAGTGGGGGAGGATTTGGCAGCTACATTTTAGAGTTGCTGCAAAGCGGTTCACCAGTTTCAGGTGTGAGTGTCACCTATCCAGGAGGCGGAACCAGCGGTACCATACCGGTTATTGCCGGAGAGCTTGGTCAAATCGATACGACCGCACAATCGGATGGGGCCTATTCCGTTCGCCTTACTTTGTATTCAGCCGGACCTGGTTCAACCATACTTTGTTCAAAAATATTGGATTTCACCTTACTTAAGGTCTTTGTTTATATGAACAAGGTCGGGAGTATTCCGACTGATCCTCAACCCCTCGACCCTGCATCAGAATTGAGGCTGGCGGGTGTACCAAAAGCAGTTGGTGGTACTCTCAGTATAGAAGGTGCAGCATACATTTACGGCTGTATTGACCGCAAGATCAAAAAATACGATATTCGAACCAAACGGGTTACAACGCCAGGTTCTGAACCAGCCCAACCTGCAACAGATGATTCGATTCCTGCGGGATGGAGCGTTATTTCACCGTTGCCTCTGGAATACACGCTGCCATCTCAATATCAACCGTGGAACCGAATTGGCCCTGCTCCAAGGGATCTGATCAATACATGGAAAACGTTTACTGTCGGGGGAACAACATATTACGCTCTCAGTGCTGGAAAATGGGGTAGTGCAGACAGTGGTCGGTACAGCCTGCTGCAGGTTGCTGAGGATAGTGCTACCCCTTCCAGCCATCTTTTCTATGATATTCAGCATATCTGGCTTGATAACAAGCAAATGTATTATACTGTTGGCTCGGAAACCCTCTATACCGTCAGGATTGTTAAATTCCAGCGTTTGATTGGAGGAGTATGGAGCGATATTCCCCCGTGTATGGATTTACAGATCAGTTTTGGTAAAATTCGTATTGTAGGGCTTGCATGGGATCCAATTATCGATGAGGCATGGTGGCCACCAGTTGCTCCAAATGATAACTTCAGTCACTATCGCCTTGATTTTTGGAAGCAATTTGGTCCTGCACACGAATTACTTGGAAATACCTTTGTGCGAGTGCCAGCCTTACCGCCAATGCCTCCGGTAAGCACCCCCACTTATGCCGATGCCGAAGAACTGGCAGTGTGGGATTTGACGCTGCTGGATGCAGGAGCACCGCCATCTCCTTACGCCCCACCACCGGATCCGAAGATATATCGAGGTGTAGCATGTACCTATAATCTGCAGTTGTTCGGTACTGACTCAACGGCTGTTAATGATAACAGTACGTCTCATTACGTTTACCATCAGGTTGGCGTCAAAATTGTCAACAACTTGTAGTAATGTGGTAACAATGTTCCATGGGAGGGTTACTGGTTTTAATCTTTAACCCTCCTTCTGGCATAATTCCCTCTCTCCGATACGAATAAAAGCAGGGTGCGATTTTTTCCGAATTCTGAAGCGCCCCCTATTTAGTCCGTATCGTGAGCACCCCCAGTTGTGAGCTGCCGCCTGATTTGATACCCTTAAAATAAGGCTTATATAACGGTTTTCGGAGTTTTTTAGTGCTGAAGGGAGGAGTGTTCCGTGCCGGGTACTGAGTGCGGAGGGAATTGGGGATCAATGATGAACATCGATCCCCAATTATAACAAGTACGGATTGCTCAATCTCAATCGGTATTATACTCATTCAAGCAGAATCGGCATCCGTTGTATCCCCGTCTGATTGCAAGCTCCACATTCTCGAAAGGAACCACATTCCTTGGTGAGATTTTCTTTGCCCACTCACAGGTTGGATAATGGAGTTCACCGGTGTGACGGTTCCCCAGGTAGGCTGGCGTTCCAACCATACGGACGACAAGGGTTACACGACCTGTGATCTGGCCGTTCGTATATTGCTCAACAAAAACAGGATAAACATCGCCGGAATTGAATTTCGATGGCGGTGTTACTTCCAGATGAACCAGAGTATTTTCTCGAGACGACAGATGAATTTGCTTAAGATCCGCAGTTCCTGTTGAGGTCACTTCGACTTTGCAAAGATTGCCGCCCTCCGATTGCCAGATTTCCTCCAGATTCGTAGCAATGGTACCCTTTAAATACCGGCTGGGAATTTTCAAATTGACCTTTCCTCCCGGCGGCAACGCGCTGCGATCGATGTGAAGATCTGCTGAAACACTCTCACCAATCCTTCCGGCAACATAAAAGTCCAGAGTTGTAATGGCATTGGGAATAACATCATGCACAACCACATTTTTCCATGCCAGATTATCCTCCCATCGGACTGCGCTGACGTCTTCCTGCAAAAGAGGATCATCAGGATGATCAACCGATGCGAAAAGGCAAAAGTGACCAACATCCACTACATCCAGATTGGGGTCAGGAGGGGTCCATTCAAATGCCAGAGTAATAGCCTCGCCATCGCCGCCGACGCCATGAGCTGGAACATCGATCAGCCGTGTATTGCCGGGAGCGCCATCGATGCTGATACCGGTGGTGTTCCAGAACGGACGGCTGAGGTTTGTTCCGGGATTGGCCCAGTACAACTTTACCGAGGCATTGGACGCTGCCCGGGATCCGCGATTGTGCACCCGAACAAAAACATAATTTGTCTGACCGTATTCGGGGTTAGGTATCGGGGCGGCAGCAGGGTCATCGGTGAGGCTTAGCCATATATCGGGAGAAAGGTATTCGATCCCGACGCTGGGAGCAACACCGGTATCGGCCGCATTGTCTTTGATGTAAAGCTCAACAAATGAGAGACCGCCACTCACCACAACGGCAAAATCCTGTCGTTGACCCAGAGTAGCCATCGTCGGGACATTGATTCCGCTGACCCGTATGGTGTAGGTACCCACCGCAGGTGCATTTATTACTACCTGCTGGATGTTATTATTGGCCGGATTGCCAATCGTCGTCGCACCACCAGGAGCGATGACGGTGAGGCGCAACTGGTTCACCAGGCCGATTGCACTGGCCGGATCGCTGGGGGCATCTGTCCAGACAAGAGAAGCTCTGAATGGGACGCTTCCATCACTCACCTGGTATGTGTAATCCCTTTGTTCACCGGTTCCAACCGCATCAGCTACATTATCCTGGAACTGCCAAAAGGTCGGGTATGCAGGGAATAATGAGGATTGCAGATTGACAAGACCCCAGCCCTGGCTGTTATCCGGAATCGGACCGACCTCCGATGGAGCGTACTGACCGGTAATGGCTGTTGCGCCGTGAATCAACAGGGCCTTCAGCAAGGCGCCTGAGGGATTGCTGTGCAGACAAACCATCTGCAGATACTGACGGATCAGGGCCACTGTTCCAGCGGTAAGGGGGGTGGACATACTGGTTCCTCCGCTCCAGCAATAGAGGTCGTGCAAGGGATCTGCGGCTGCAAGATCGCCCCAGAGAATCTCTGTTACAGATGCAGAAGCTACCCATGCTGAAGAACGGACCGAAAGAATGTTGGTGCCGGGTGCGACCACATCCGGCTTCACTCTTCCGTCATCAGTCGGACCCCGACCGCTGAAAGCGGCCATACCCTGTGCATTGTTAGAAACATGATCCATACTGATGGGTGGAACCGGGTATTTTGCAGCCCAACTGCCTGTATGCCAGTTAAAATCATATCCTGGAGTCGGGACAGAACCGTTTGGCCGGTTGCCTTCAGTGGCTCCCACGGTGATGCAGTTCTTGGAACAACCTTGTGAACTGATAGAATCAGTGTCAATCACTCCGTTACTATTTGTATCAATACCATCGTTTGATGCTGAAAAAAGAATAATGGAATCTTTGTGGTTCCACATAAACTCGTCGATATCCTGACTATCTGCTGCGTACTGTCCGTGTGAATGGTTCCCCCAACTGTTGGTATGAATCCTTGCGCCGTCACCATAGGCCTGCTGGAACAACGTGTTATAGTCCGCAGGAATGCCCGATAGCGACCCACTGCTGTTATTTTCGATTGACTGGAAAACCAGGCGCGCAGCAGGCGCCATTCCACGGATTGTTCCGCCCGAATTTGTGCCGTTGCCCAGTACCGAACCGGCAACGTGCGTCCCATGTCCGATTCTCACATCATTTGCTCCGTCACCCACCCGGTCATAAATGTTGACAATTCTGTTTCTGAAATCAGCATTCATGGTGGCATCATTGACACCGGTATCCAGACCAGTGTCTGCAACTGAAACAATTTGACCATCTCCATCAAGTCCGTGATCATTCCAGACAGGTTGTACATTGATCAATTGAGCGGAGATGTTATTATGCAAGACTGCCTCTTCGAAAGGCTCGATCCATTTGACTGCCGCATTCCTGGCGAGATCAGCTATTTGATTTGGAGCCAGCGAAACAATAAGCGTATTGCCCTCGGCCTTCACAATCGTACCGTTATGCTCAATGATGACTTTTTTTACCTTTTCCTGTTCTGATGCTTGATGCAGAAGTATCGTCAGGTTACCTTGAGGTGTGGGAGTGAATTTATCCGCCTGAATCGATAAAGCGTTGAGCTCGTCTTTTGACGCAGCATTTTTTCTTCCAAAAAGAAGCGGACTGACTTTGTAGAGAGGCTCGTAAGGTCCGATCCATCTGATAAAGGAAAGATCTTTGATTTGCGTCAGAGATTTCCCAGGTACTTTTACCAGAAACGCATTGTTCTGCATGTAATCGTTAAGTTCTACGCCCAACTCTTTTAATTGTTCGCTCCATTCTCCTGTTACAGGACCGATAAACTGGATGATCCAGAAGTTACTCTCGCGTTTTTCCTGCTCCCCCTGAGCCAAGCTGAAAGCATGCGGAATCTCAGGTGCTGGTGTGGTGGTGTCGATTTCTACTGCACGCAGGCAAATGCTCTGCGCTCCCTCTTGAAGATCAAGCGAATAACCTTTCTCTTTCAATGCGGCGATTTGCTCCTCTGTAACTTCAGCAAGAAGAGCATGCGGATAGGTAGCGTGTATCTTTTTGACGGCCTTTTTTACCTCACGCTGCTTCAGGCGACGTAACTGAAGAGTCGGTTGATCAAGCGAAACCAGAACGAAACGATGATTCATTTCAGACCTCCTTATGGTTATTTTTTTAGACTACCGGAAGAGAAATTTATCCCTGGCAAACTTTAGAATTCCATAATAAGCGGTCCCATAGGGGGGCGCTCCATAAAATGGATCACAGAACACGTTTAGAGATTTAATTAGATCGTAAAGTGCTTTAATATAATTAAAATAATAAAAGATTTTTAAATACACACAATTAAGTGTGCATTTTTCACTCATTTTCATCTTAAAAGTACTTCTTGTAATGAGTTAATGAAAAAATGGCGTGGAAATTCCGTTTTAGGATTTTATCGTGACAAAGGCAGCGACAAGCTGCCTGAGGAGATACAGGGACTCCGTGCCCCAAATAAAATGGCTTCCAGAGGCATTAGCCGATATTGAGCGGCTTCATGCGTTCTTGCACGAAAAAAGCCCTGATGCAGCAGCACGAGCAGCAAAGACCATTCTGAAGGGAGCGGGTTTTCAAAAATCAATACCAGACATTGGGCGTCCAATGGACGATGACACTGGCAGACGCGAATGGGTCGTATCTTTTGGGCCAGGGGCTTTTGTTCTTCGCTATATGCGGGACGAAAACGATACGCTTGTTATAATTTTCCCAAGTCGATATTGAAAGTCGTATCTTTCATAGGACTATCTTGGACATCGGAACATTCAGCACACCGTGATTTACACCGCGGCAAATCCGGCAAGGTTTGAAAAATTATGGCGATAGTAACGAATGTAGCAAAAGAAACTATGCAAAATTTATTATCAGAGAAACAAACGATACTCGTTGTGCCAGAAGTAAAAACGAAGCAAGACGTTTTGTCCGTGATGAACATCGTCGATGTTCTTTCACCTTATCGAGACAAATTTATTTGTGGTGATGCGCTGGATGTTATGCGCCAGATGCCAGATTCTTGTTTGGATCTTGTCGTTACATCTCCGCCTTATAATCTGAAAAATTCCACAGGCAATGGAATGAAGGACGGGCGAGGTGGCAAGTGGGCTAACGCCGCTCTTGTCAATGGCTACTCTGACCATAACGATAACATGCCGCATGATGAATATGCCCAATGGCAGCGCGATTGTTTAACTGAAATGTTTCGGCTGATTAAGGATGATGGAGCAATTTTTTACAATCATAAGTGGCGAGTTCAGGCGGGGTTGCTTCAAGACCGACAAGACATAGTTGCAGGGTTTCCGGTGCGGCAAATCATCATTTGGCGAAGGAAAGGGGGCTTTAACTTCAATAAGGGCTATTTCTTGCCGACATACGAAGTGATTTATATGATATGTAAAAAAAACTTCGTCTTGGCAAAGGGTGCTAATTCTCATGGAGACATTTGGGAATTTACTCAAGAAATGAAAAACGAACATCCGGCACCTTTTCCCGTTGCTCTCATTGAACGTATTATTTCAAGCACAGATGCACAGATTATTTTAGACCCATTTATGGGGAGTGGTACAACGGCTATTGCAGCAAAAAAACTCAATCGTCATTTTATTGGTGTTGAGTTGTCGTCTGAATACGTTGACCTTTCAAAAAAGCGTTTAGAGAGAGCTCTTAACATACTCCCATTATTTTGATGAAAAAAATCTATACAAAAGCTTCATTGATTTCTGCTTTACATGACATTAGGGAGATGGGCTGGATTGAAAGCCGTCGCCACGGCAATGCAGGCGGCGTTGGTAATACTTTAGAGGACTTGCTTGGTATCGAAGAAAACAATTTGCCGATTCCGAATGCCTCCGAATGGGAGTTGAAGTGTCAGCGGTCTAATACCTCATCGCTTACGACACTGATGCATATGGAGCCATCTCCTCGCACCTTGTCTTTGGTTTCGTCTTTGTTGTTGCCAAAATATGGGTGGTCACATCAGCAATCCGGTCTTAAACATCCCCAAGGTGAAATGAGCTTCAGGGCAACGATTAATGCGTTGGGGCGAACTGACAGAGGTTTTGGGATTAAGGTCAACCATGTAGAGCGACGTATTGAAGTATCTTTTGATTCCGGGGCCATTCACTCACGTCACAAAGAATGGGTAGATACGATCAATGAAAGAATCGGTTTGCAAGAGTTAAATCCCCAACCTTACTGGGGATTTGATGATTTATTCCATAAGGCAGGGACTAAACTTAACAACTGTTTTTATATACGAGCCGATGTTCAAAAGATTGATGGACAAGAATATTACTCTTACCGAGAAATTTTTATGTTAAAAGGGTTTTCACAAAAAAAATTTATAGCCGCAATAGAGGCCGGCAAGCTTTTAATCGATTTTGATGCAAGAACTGGACACAATCACGGGACAAAGTTCAGATTAGTGCAAGATTGTATGCCGGAAATTTACGATTCGGTTGATCAGCTATGACTGAAGTGGACCCCAGCCGGTAGACAAAAAGTGGCTGAGTTTAAGTTGGTAACCTGACCTGTTCATGCAACGGAAAGGCGCTGCCACTCTTTTACCTTTAACTCTTCTGTCTGCTTGTTCAGTTTCCTACACTTGTCAACTATTCTTGCTCCTCCTCCGGTTGCAGCTCGGTAAACCTTATCAGGTGTATTGTACAGGGCTTTGGCGCATTAGTGCTCCATGAGTAATTTTTTATTACATTACTTTCACTGAAAGAGGCCAATCTGCCTGACAAGATCAGCATAAAACCTGCAGATCATGTTCCGAATCCGTTTAGAGGCTGAAGAGATAGCTTTGCGTCTGGAGCCTTATCAGCCGCGAATGAAACACCACCAAAATACCGGTCATTGCAAGTGATACAATAACTCCTGCGATCAGATTCTTTCTCCAACACTCTTCCCCCATTCACAGCTTCTGCCTGCTGGCGCTGCCAGATCAGGTTATTAAATACAAGACAAAATTTATCCAGATTATATCACGATCGAATTTCCAGAAAAAGCCCCCATATCTTGCGCTATAAGGTTATCCTTTTTTTTATAGGGGTAAGATTGGTAAGTTTTTGACGGATATGTTAACAAATACACCGTTCAATTTTTGAGACGATTACCCCGGAACATTGTCAATGGAGATTTCGTTCTTGCTTCCATTTCAAAAGATAGCTATGATTGATCATAGCATTTCCGACTTCAACCCATCATCAAAGCTGCCGTGGAATACCCTCAATGAACCAGCTCAACCACATTACCGTCGCACTCTCCGGCATCAATCTTATCGAGGCAAGCGCCGGGACAGGGAAGACCTACGCTATCGCGTCGCTCTATCTGCGTCTGCTGATTGAGCAGGAGCTGTTGCCTGAACAGATTCTTGTGGTGACCTACACAGAGGCGGCAACGCAGGAGCTTCGTTCCAGAATCCGCACACGGATCCGCGAGGCGCTCGACGTGATGGAGGGCAGTGAGACAACGGATGCATTCCTTCTCGACCTGTACGAAAAGGTCTCTCAAAGTGGCTTGAAAAGGGTGCGCGATCTTCTTGAGCGGGCGCTTGGAGCATTTGATACTGCTTCTATTTTTACCATTCACGGTTTCTGCCTGCGGGCGTTGCAGGATAATGCCTTTGAGAGTGGTTCGCTTTACGATACCGAGTTGGTAACCGATCAGACGGAGCTGCTTCGCGATATTGTGGAGGATTTCTGGAGAATGCACTTTTTCAAGGATCCCGCTCCGCTTCTTGCCTATACTCTGCGGAATCGGCAGTCGCCTGAAACTTTCATCTCGCTGCTGAAAAATCTTCATGCCGGTACAGGGGTGGAGGTTATCCCTGCATTCAGTGATGAGCGGATTGCCATGCTCGACAAGGAGTGCAGTGCCGCCTATGCGGAGACAACCGCCTTGTGGCGGGATCAGCGGGAAACGATAACGCAGCTTCTGGGCAGTAACAAGGGGCTGAAGCGGTCGCAGGAGACCTACCGGGCTGACCTGCTCGAACCGCTCTTTGCCGAAATGGATGCTTTTGTTGCTGCTGGCAACCCTTATGAACTTTTTGGTGACTTTAAAAAGTTTACCGCAAGCGCCATCAGTGAAGGGACGAAGTTAAAAAACACTCCACCAGAGCACCCTTTCTTCGGGAGCTGCCAACGGCTGCTCGATGTAGTGCAGAGCCGCTTTCTTGCACTCAAGGCTGAGCTGGTTCGCTTTTATCAGAAGAGCCTGCCTCAGCGCAAGCGGGCCAGCAATGTCCGCTTTTTCGACGACCTGCTCGAAGATCTCTATAGTGCGCTTCTCTCCGATGGCGGGGGAGCGATACTTGCCCGACAGCTTCGAGCCAAGTACCGGGCTGCGCTGATTGATGAGTTTCAGGATACCGATCCGGTGCAGTATGAGATTTTCAGGACCATCTACGGTGGCTCTGATTTGCCGCTTTTTCTGATCGGTGACCCGAAACAGGCAATCTACAGCTTCCGTGGCGCGGATATTTTCGCTTACATGCGTGCGGCCCGAGAGGTGAGTGAGGAACGTCGTTTTACCCTCACGGATAACTGGCGCTCCTCTCCGCCACTGCTTCAGGCCTTCAATACCTTGTTCGACAACGCAAGGAGACCCTTTCTCTACGATGATATTCTTTATCATCCTCTTGCTGTGGGCAACCGTGAGTTAAACGATAGTGGGGTGGTGAGCGAAAGTGAGCCGATGCAGCTCTGGTTCATGGACTCCTGTGATGAAAAGAGCGGCATGTTGACCGTTGAGGATGCTTGCGCTTTTGCCTCCAAAGCGGTGGCTGGTGAAATTCTCCGTCTCCTGCAGGATGGCCAGACCCTTGTCGGAGGCAAACCTCTCAGTGCTGGCGATATTGCCGTCATTGTGCGCACACATCGGCAGGCGGCAATGGTACTCAACGCCCTGAGCGCACGAGGCATTGCTGGCGTAATGCGGAGCGACAGAAGCATCTTTGCAACGAAGGAGGCCGAAGAGGTACGCATTCTACTCTCCGCTCTTGGTGATCCAGGCAATGAACCGAAGGTGCGGGCGGCGCTGGTGACCGATATCCTCGGCAGGTCAGGCAACGATATTGCAACGTTGCTGGATGATGAGGTGTTGTGGACGGAGTGCCTGAGGGAGTTCCGCAACTACCATGAGCTTTGGCTTGAGCGGGGCTATATGGTGATGAGCCGTGAGCTGATGGCCAGAGAGGGGGTTCGCGGGCGTCTGCTCGGCTATCCTGATGGGGATCGGCGTCTCACCAATGTTCTGCATTGTTTTGAGCTTCTCCATCGGGAAGAGCATGAGCGGGGAGTCGGCA
Organism: uncultured Chlorobiaceae bacterium; assembly: GCA_903843305.1. GTDB lineage: Bacteria > Bacteroidota > Chlorobiia > Chlorobiales > Chlorobiaceae > Chlorobium. Next base: position 66,038 of record CAIMPI010000021.1, on the reverse strand, counting down.
TGGAGGGGCTGATTGCCTGGTTCAGCGAACGGCTCGGAGCTGAAGATGAGCAGGAAGAGTACCAGATTCGCCTTGAAACTGATGAAGCGGCGGTCAAAATTGTCACCGTCCATGTCAGCAAGGGGCTTGAATATCCGGTGGTCTTTTGCCCCTTTCTCTGGGGTGCTGCAAACCACAAGGGCGAAGTGGTGATGTTCCACAATGAGCACTGGCAGCTCGTGAAGGATTTCGGATCTTCCGATATTGACCTCCACCGCTCTCTTGCCGGAAAGGAGTCTTTGGCGGAAAGTCTCCGGTTGCTCTATGTGGCACTGACGAGAGCGAAGTACCGCTGCTATCTTTTTACCGGCAAGACCCGTGCTGAGAGCTCACCGATCAACTATCTGCTTCATGCTTCCAGTGAGACACGGGAAAAGGAAAACCCTGCGACGGCGCTGATTACCGAAATGAAAGCAATGACCGCAAACACTATGTCCGGGCAGTTGCAGACTCTTGCCGAGAGTTCAGCCGATACCATCGGTTTCAGCCGGATCAACCGTACAGCTATCGATCTTGCCCCATTTCTTCCGCTCAAGGTAGCAGCAAGTAGCGATACTCCTCACCTGCGCAGCTTCAGCGGCAGGGTGGACACTGGCTGGCGTGTCTCAAGCTTTACCTCTTTCACTCGCCACGAATCCGGGCAAGAGCAGCAAAGTGTTGAGCTGCCTGATCGCGATGAGCCCCGAAAGGCAGGCGAGTTGCCGATAACAGCCTCTGTTGAGCAGAGCATCTTTACTTTTCCGAAGGGTGCCCAGGCGGGCATCTTCATGCACGGGATTTTTGAAAAGCTCAATTTTGTCTCTCCATCCGACGAGGCGATCAGTGAGCTTGTAGCACAGGGCCTTGCTCGCTATAATTACAAACCGGAGTGGCAGCCATACATTACCGCTATGGTGCACAACGTTCTTGCTACCCCTCTTTCGCCCACGGGCTTTACCATTGGCAATCTCAAGAAGGGAAGCTGGGCAACCGAGCTGGAGTTCTTTTTCCCCCTCCATTTTATCAACTCGACTCTTCTTGGAGAGCTTCTGATCAGCCATGGTGTTCTCTCTGGAGGCGTTGACCTTGCCCTCCTTGCACAGTCGCTTCACTTCAAACCAGTCAAGGGTATGCTTATGGGATTCATGGATATGGTTTTCGAGGAGGGAGGTCGCTACTACCTGCTCGACTGGAAATCCAACCATCTTGGCAACTCCCTTGATAACTACGGTCAAGCTGCCATGACGCAGGCGATGCAGAGCAATCTCTATCCCCTTCAATACCTGCTCTATACCGTGGCGCTGAATCGCTATCTTTCGCTGCGAGATAATAACTACCGTTACACCACCCATTTTGGAGCTGTTATCTACGTTTTTCTGCGCGGTGTAAGCCGGGAGCATGGAGAGAAGAGAGGATTTTTCCGTGACCTTCCACCCGAAGGATTGATTGAGGCATTGACCGATATTCTTATTGAGGAGGGAGGATAAGCCTATGACCATCGAGTTTCAGGAGCGGGCCATTGATTACCATTTTGCCGACTTTATATGCAAGCAAGTCGCAGGAGAAGCCAATGAACTTTTCCGGCTTGTTGTCTCTCTGGCCAGCAACGCTGTAGGGCAGGGAAGCATCTGCATGAACCTTGACGATATTGCAGGGCAGGAGGTCCGGGTAAATGGGAAAACGATTCTGTTGCCCGGGTTGGAGGCGCTGATGGAGTTGCTTGAGGAAAGTACTGTCGTCAGTCTGAATGGTCAGCATCAACGCCCTCTTGTTCTTGATGGCTCGGGGCGCCTCTATCTCTACCGCTACTGGCGATACGAGCACGATCTTGCTGAGATCATTCTGCAAAAAGCTTGTGCGGTTGGTGAAAATGTTGATGCGGCAATGCTGCAAAAATCTCTCGCACGACTCTTTCCTGAAAGCGCCGATGAACGGCAGAAAGAGGCTGCTACGGTTGCTCTGCACCGACAGTTCTGTGTTATTTCCGGTGGTCCTGGGAGCGGAAAAACCTCGACAGTTATCCGTATCCTGGCGCTGCTGCTTGAGCAGGATGGGGGCAGAAAGCTGCGGATTGCTATGGCCGCCCCGACCGGAAAGGCTGCGGCACGCCTGAAAACTTCGGTCAACTCTGTCTGCCAGAGCCTCGACTGTTCCGATGAGGTTAAATCGTCAATTCCGAACGATGTCGTCACCATCCAGCGGCTGCTTGGCAGCATCTCAGCTTCGACCCGTTTCCGCCATTCAGTCAGTAATCCCCTCCCTTTCGATACTGTTATTATCGATGAAGCATCGATGGTTGCCCTGCCACTGATGAGCGCCCTTGCGTCTGCGCTCAAGCCAGACGCCCGTCTTATTCTTCTGGGAGACAAGGATCAGCTCGCCTCTGTTGAGGCTGGTGCGGTACTTGGCGATATTTGCAGTGCAGGGGAGGAGAACCACGTTTCGCCGCTCTTTGCGTCGCTTGTTGTGCTTGAAAAAAACTATCGCTTTCAGCCGGGAAGCGGTATTGCTGAAATCAGCCGAGCGGTGAATGACGGTCTTGAGGGTGAGGCACTGGTGCTCCTGAAAAACAACCCGGCGGGCACTATTCTCTGGCAGCCCTTGCCCGCCCGTGAAGAGTTGCGGAACGCTCTGTCAACAATCGTGGTTGAAGGCTATCAGGGCTATCTGGAGGCGTCCTCTCCTGAAGAAGCACTGGAACGGTTTGACTGTTTCAGGATACTCTCTCCCCTGCGAGAGGGGCCTTACGGCGTAAGCGGTCTCAACTCAGTGGTTGAAAACCTTCTCTCCCGTAAGAGGCTGATTACACCGGACACACTCTTCTATCGGGGTCGTCCCCTCCTCGTCACCGTAAACGACTACTCCATGCGCCTCTTTAACGGTGATACAGGAATTCTTTTTCCCGATGCCGATAATAGTGGTGAACTGAGAGCATTTTTTCCTGCTCCCGACGGCGGAGTTCTCAGCATTCCGCCGGAGCGGCTCCCTGCCCATGAAACCGCTTATGCCATGACCATCCATAAAAGCCAGGGTTCAGAGTTTGACCGTGTGCTGATGCTTCTTCCACCGGTTGACGGCGAACTTCTGACGCGTGAGCTTATCTATACCGGTATGACAAGAGCAAAAAAAACAATTGAAATCTGGGCAAATGAAGAGGTATTTTGTTCTGCTGTAAGGAAAAAAACGGAACGAAATTCCGGCTTGAAAGATTTGCTCCGCTGGAAATAAAAGAAAAGATCGTCATACATTCAGAAGCTTTTCTACTGAACAACTTTTAACTACAGGAGAATAAACATGAAAAGAAGCATTTGGCTGGCTGCTGGAATTGCTGGAATGTTACTCGGTAATCCCGCAGCCGATGTTCGGGCAGAAGTGAGTATTCATATCGGCGGAAGGGAAAGGCCTTCATTTTATATCAGTACCCGTCCGGACTTTATCAACCTTTCGGATTATGGTTTCTCTATATCCGTAGGGAGCCCTTATGATATAATCTTATACAGAGACCTCTACTACATTAATCAAAACGGTAGATGGTACTGTTCTCCCAATTATCGTGGGCCATGGACTATTGTGCGGGAGAACAGACTTCCCTACAGAATCAAAAGCAGACGTTGGGAGGATATAAGAAGATCAAGAGATATCGAATATCGCAGGAATAACGAAAGGTTTGACCACAACAGGGATAACCATGATCAACGCTTTGACGACAGAAACCGAGACTATCGCAATGACAGGAACCAACGTTTTGACGATAAATATCGGGATCAGCGCAATAGCAACGATCAACGTATTAACGACAATAATCGGGATCAGCGTAACACCGACAATCGCAATCCAAACAATCCTTCCCCTGATAATCGTCAAAATGAAGACGGCAAGAAAAACTGATTGATTCTTTCATCGTTAACCTCAAGGGGGAGATATTAATATCTCCCCCTTGAGGTTTTTACTAAAAGTCTATTTTTTGGGTTCCCAGTAACAACGTCTGGGAGAGACAATCAGCTCCTCATCTTTTAGAGCTTTCATAGCCTTGTCAACCTCTTTACGATCCAACCCGCTGAGTTCGGTAATTTTGCCAGCGTTCAGTGGTTCGCTCTCTTTTTTCAGTACCTCAAGTACAATATTTTTTGCGTCCATTGGTATCTCCATCGTTTTTTCAGTAATGACTGTAACAAAAGAATGTACCGTTTTTCCTTAAATTGGCGGAACGGACTTTTACTGAATCACATATTTTATTTTTTATGTCGCAAGTATTGTAACTTCCATTTGTTAAATCTATGGGAGATTTTGAGACAGAATTTTCCTTGAACTATTCATTGCATGGTCAACTCAAACGAAAGGAGGAACCGTTACATGAAGAAAAAGTTTGTATCAATAGTTACGGCCGTTCTGTTGGCTTTTCCGTTGCTGGCAAAGGCGGCTCCAGTCAAGATTGGTTTTATAAACTCAATTACCGGCAAAGAGGCCCAAATCGGGGAGAATCTTACTAATGGCGTAACGATGGCCATTGAGGACTTGAAAGCAAAAGGTATTCAGGTTGAGCTTGTCAAGGAAGATGACGGAGGAGATCCAAAAAATGCACTTGCGGCCTACGAAAAGCTTGCGACACGTGATGGTGTCATCGGTGTTGTCGGTCCTTATACCTCCGGGTGCGCCAATGTTGTTGCTTCAAGGGCTGACCAATATCAGGTGCCGCTGCTTGTTCCTGCAGCAGCCAAGGAAGAGATTACCATGAAGGGGTATAAAAACGTTTTCCGCCTTAATGCTCCTGCCAATGTCTATTCGATGGTGCTTATGGATGCTGTAAAAGCATTCCATCCTAAAACCATCGCTTATGTTTACGCTGCAACTGATTTCGGAGTATCAACAGTGAAGACAGCCCAGGATAATGCTCTCAAAATGGGGTTGAAGGAGGTTGCTAATGAAAAGTACCAGCAGGGACAGCCGGATTATCGCCCCTCCCTCTACAAAGTCAAAGCTGCAAATCCTGATCTTGTTTTTCTTGTCTCTTATGATGCAGATGCTATCTTGCTGATGCGTCAAGCAAAGGAGATTGGACTTACGCCGAAGGCTTTCCTCGGAGCTGGTGCAGGCTATACAACAGCCCAGTTTGCCCAGCAAACTGAAATTTCAAATCTGGTTGTTTCTGCTACACAGTGGACGGATGACGTTAACTGGGCAGGAGCTTCAGACTTTGGACGTCGCTACAAGGCAAAGTATTCCAAAGAGCCATCCTACCATGCAGCCTGCGCTTATGAAGCGATGAGAATTATGGTTGAAACTGCTTCAAAAACCAGAAGTGCGGCAAAACTTCGTGCTGCTCTCAAATCAGGAAGCTGGAATGGCATACTGGGCCCTGTAAAGTTTGCTGACTATGGCGGTTTTACCAACCAGAACAACCACCCGATGCTGGTGCAGCAAATCCAGAACGGCAAGTATGAAACGGTCTATCCTTCAACGTTCAGCAAAAAGAGACTTATTTTTCCTTTTACTCGATAAGAGCTGAGGGTTTTCTGTGTTCAGAACATCTCATTTAAGCGCCTCCAGCAATGTTCCTGAGGCGCTTTATGTACTTGCAAGCCTATTTTCAGACGGAGAATCATCATGTCATTTCTTCAACCACTGCTATCAGGAATACTGACCGGCGGAGTGTACGCTCTCGCAGGAATGGGTATGTCGCTTGTTTTTGGCGTCATGAACATTAGTAACTTTGCACATGGTGATTTGATGATGCTCGGGATGTATATGGCCTTCTTTGCCTTTACCCTGCTTCATATCGATCCTTATGTGTCGTTGGTACTGATTATTCCCACAGCTTTTTTATTCGGCTTCATGGTCGAAAAGCTCTTTATCAACAGGGTCATCCATCACCCCCACCAAAACCAGATTTTGCTCACCATCGGCCTTGGCCTGATTATGAGCAATACAGCTCTTCTCGCTTTTACGAGTGATCCCAAAATACTGACCACAACCTATTCAAGCAGCGCCTTCAATTTACCTGGAGGAATTTCACTTTCTGTTCCTCTGTTGATATCGTTTCTGATTACCGGTGTAACTATTGCGATTCTCTACCTTTTTCTTGCAAAATCGAGAACTGGTATGGCGCTTCGGGCAACAAGCCAGAACCGCGAGGCGGCACAGTTAATGGGTATTAACGTCGCTAAAATGAGCGCAATCGCTTTTGGTATTGGCACTGCACTGGCGGCAACTGCCGGAGCGCTCATTGCTCCAACCTATTATATTCACCCTCTGGCTGGTCACAGTTTTCTTCTGAAAGCCTTTACGATCTGTGTTCTTGGCGGCCTCGGATCGGTTGTCGGAGCTGGGGTTGGAGGAATCATTATCGGTGTTGTTGAGGCAATGTCATCTACCTACTGGTCAACCGACTGGAAAGATGTTATCGTCTTTGTGCTTTTTCTTGCGGTTCTGCTCTTTCGCCCACAAGGGCTGTTTGGTAAAAAAGGGGGAGAGTAATGAAAAAGATCGCACTGAGCGTTATTGCAGCAACGGCTGTTGCGTTGCCGATTTTCATTGGTGAGAACCCTTACCTTATTGGCATCATGATTTCCGTGCTGATGATGGCTGCACTCTCTTCAGCCTGGAATATTCTTGGTGGTTATGCCGGACAGTACAGCTTTGGTCATGCAGCTTACTTCGGCACGGGGGCCTACTCAACATTGATTTTACTCACACTTAACAACAGCCTTAATCCTTTGTTTTGTATGGCTATGGGGATTATAGTAGCCTCTATTATTGCTCTGATCACTGGCAGCATTGTTTTCCGCTTACGTGGTCACTACTTTGGACTCGCCTCAATTGCTGTAGCGGAAATTGTGCGTCTTTCCGTACTCAATCTTGAGTTTACGGGTGGTGCACAGGGTATTCTGCTCTCTGATGTTTCCCTCTGGGGAATTGACTTGAACAGCAAGAATCCATTTTATTATGGAATGCTGCTGGTGCTTGTTGTGACTCTCTCCATATCGCAATATCTCAGAACATCAAAAACGGGGTACTACTTGCAGGCAATCCGCGAAGATCAGGATGCCGCCGCATCGTTAGGCATAAACCTGGCCTTCTACAAGAACAAAGCGTTGCTCATATCAGCAGCCCTTACCTCCATTCTCGGCTCCCTCTACGGTCTTTATATTCGTTTTATAGATACCTCCGCAGTCCTCGATCTTCGCCTCTCCATTGAAATCATTCTGACCGCAATTATCGGCGGGGTCGGAACAATGTGGGGCCCGGTTGTCGGCGCACTTCTCCTGGTACCGCTGGCCGAAATGCTGCGTTCAAACCTTCTTGGAGATGTGCTGGTCAAGGCAGGTCTGGTCTCTGAAACGTCAGGTATTGGAGTTTTTCTGAAAGAAAACCTTGCACATGCCCATGTGCTGGTTTATGGAATCATTACAGTCCTCTGCATTCTTTATCTGCCCAAAGGAATACTTGGGCTCTTTCGGAGAGTAAAATGATACAGCATCTGCTTCTTATCAGCCATGTCAGCAAGCATTTTGGTGGTAATGTTGCTGTTTCTGATGTCTCATTTGCCGTCGAAGAAAAGCAAATATTCGGGCTTATCGGGCCAAATGGTGCAGGAAAGACGACCTTGTTCAACTGTATTACCGGCTTTTTCCCGACAACTTCCGGTGATGTGATTTTTGACAATAAAAAGATCAATACTCTGCGTCCCGACGAGGTTTGTAAGCTGGGAATGGCACGTACGTGGCAAAGAGTCAAGCCACTGGGAAGTCTGACCGTACTTGAAAATGTTATGGTTGGCGCCTTTTCCATAACCAATACTACCAGAGAGGCCGAAATTATTGCAAGGGAACAGTTACAGATGGTCGAGCTGACTGATTATACCACCAAATCTGCCGGTTCACTCTCTATAGGCCTGAAAAAGAAGCTTGAGCTTGCAAGAGTGCTTGCCACCCGCCCTAAAATGCTGCTTCTCGACGAAATTTGCGGAGGCTTGAATCACACTGAAACGGACATTATTCTTGATATCATTCGGAACATCCGAATTAAAGGGGCAACCATTGTTTTTATCGAGCATGACATGAAAGCTGTTACATCAATCTGCGATCGGATTGTTGTCCTCAACTCCGGAGAAAAACTTGCAGAGGGGACGCCCGAAGAGATTACTAATAATTCTGACGTCATATCCGCATACCTTGGAGGGGGCCACCATGCTTGATATTCAGAATCTCAATGCGGGATATGGCGAAATGCCAGTTTTACGAAAATTAAACATCACTATTGCTGATGGCGAGATTGTTTCTGTTGTCGGCAGTAATGGAGCAGGAAAATCGACCCTGCTCAAGGCAATTTCAGGGATAATCAAGTCAACAGGCATTATCACCTGGAACAATGAATTACTTCATACGCTCAAGGCCCACACGATTGTCCAGCGGGGGATTGTGCATGTTCCAGAGGGGCGCAAGATTTTTCCTGATATGACCGTTGTTGAAAATTTGATGATGGGGGGCTACCTCTGTCAGAAAGATTGCCAGCAAAACCTCGACAGAGTCTTTACGCTTTTCCCGAAACTTGCCCAGCGTCGCAACCAGTTGGGTGGCACCATGTCGGGCGGCGAACAGCAAATGCTGGCAATAGGACGTGGTCTCATGGGCAATCCCAAGCTTCTTCTTCTTGATGAACCAAGTCTGGGACTGTCACCCCTCTTCACCGAGATCGTTTTCGGCGCCATTCGCACGATTAATAGCAGTGGAGTAACGGTGCTTCTTGTCGAGCAGAATGTCTATCAGTCATTGAGTATCAGTCAGAGGGGTTATGTTATCGAAATTGGCAGGATTGTTCTGACAGGAACCGGAGAAGAGCTTCTCAATAACCAGGAGGTCAAGAAGGCTTTTCTGGGAATGTAGGGAAGATCTTATTGTGTGCTTATCTTCATTGTTTACTTTGTGTTGTTATGATTGTCTGCCTTTCTCTTGCAACATAAGGATGCAAGAGTGCAAGGTCTTATTATGCGGTTAACTGTTTCTTATGTTGGAACGTCTCCTCACCAAGCCTGAAGGTAAAACACTTGAATTCAAAAGGGATAGTGTTTCACCGACACTGTTGATGAAAACCCTGGTGGCGTTTGCCAATACTGCGGGTGGGCGCTTGGTTATCGGCATTGGCGATGACAGACAGATTGTTGGTGTGAAAGCTCCTCTCGATGAAGAGGAGAGGCTTCGGAGCCTCATTGCAGACTTCATTACCCCTCACTTGGTTTGCAATATAGAACTTGTTACCATCCACGATACAACTCTGCTGGTGTTAGAGGTTTTTGTGAGCGCTTTGCGTCCCCACTGGCTGAAAGCTGAAGGGCACGAACAGGGTGTCTATATCCGCATTGGCACATCAAATATCCCTGCCGACACCTCATTGATCGCTGAACTGGGTCGGTCGGCAGAGGGTATATCCTATGATGAAATGCCCATGCCCGACCTTAGCAAAGATGATCTTGACCTGATCGCAGTCCAGAAATGTTTTGCTGGAGACTGGAAACTGGACGAACAAGCACTGGTTACTATAAAGCTCCTCACCTCATACCAGAGAAGACTGGTTCCAACCAGAGGCGCGATTTTACTCTTTGGAAAAGAGCGTTCACTCCACTTTTCCGATGCATGGATACAATGCAGTCGATATACAGGGACCGACAGGGCGGTCTTATTTGATTCGATCGATATTCATGACCACCTGCCTCTGGCTGTTGAGAGCAGTATGATATTTCTTAAAAAATACGCTTTGCAAGAGGCATCAATAACGCTCTCTCTATTGAGGGAGGGCGTTATCAATGCACTGCTTCATGCCGACTACTCCAGACGAGGTGCTCCGATCCGTATTGCTTTTTTTGATGACCGGGTTGAAATAGAAAATCCTGGCATACTCCTTCCATGCATGACCATTGAGACCATAAGAGAAGGTACATCGAGAATCCGTAACCATGTCATTGCCCGAGTCTTCCGTGAGCTGAATTTTGTTGAGCGGTGGGGTAGTGGTATACACTCCATCTTCCGAGAAGCGTTAACGCTTGGATTGCCCGAACCGCAGATTATGGAGGTCGGTATGCGTATACGGTTGACAGTATATCTGGCAGCTCCAGTTCCCGTCTTTGCGACTAAAGCACAAGATAAGGCACAAGCATTATGCGGTGAAGCACAAGTAGAGTCGCAAAATAAAGCACAAGTTAGAGAATGTAGTAAAGCGAGAATTGAGGCACAAGTAAGAGTGCAGGTTGATCTGGATATTCTTTCTTTGTGCGCAAATAAACCCCTCTCATCAGCAGGAATTGCTGCTGCGCTCGGGCACAAGCAATTAAGTGGTAATCTACGCAAAGCACTCCCGCGCTTGAGGGATTCCGGGTTACTTGCCTACACCATTCCGGAAAAGCCTAACAGCCGTTCACAAAAATACCGTCTGACAGCAAAAGGGAAAGCATTGTTGAAATAGTGAACTATCATTCTTTTTATGCGTAAGAATCCTGCTAAAGAATTGTAACTTGAATAGTTCTCACCACTCACCATAACTTTTAACGATTTACATCGCCATGGGAACTACAACCACAAAAGTTGATCTGGTCAATGCAATTGCTCACAAAACCGGCTTAACAAAAAATGAAACAGAATCGGTTGTTAACTGTTTGTTTGAAAGCATTATAGATTCTCTGAAAGCTGGTAAACGAATTGAGATCAGAGGGTTTGGCTCATTTAATATTCGACACAAAAATCTGCGTCAGGCAAGAAACCCGAGAACTGGAGAAAAGGTCACCGTTGACCCCAAAAACGTTCCAGCCTTCAAAATTTCGCGCGAGTTCAAGCAGGCGGTGAGTGAAAGCCTTAAAGCTGATGGCGAATAGCTTTTCGTCAGATCAAAAAAGGTTTACGGTGTGCCACCTGCTGAAAGGCTCTCCGGTTAGGTGGAGCTGGTTGTTTTTAGTCCCCCTTATTTGTTTTATAATATATATTATGTAAAGCAATTGACACTAAAACAAAAACCCCGGACAAAACTTTCGTTCTGTCCGGGGTTTGGTAATAATAACCAGAAAGCTTAATAGCGATCTCTTCTTGGTGCTCTTTCTTCGCGAGGCTTTGCTTCGTTGACTGTTACAGTTCTGCCATTCAAATCTTTGCCATTCATTGATTCAATAGCTTCACGAGCTTCACTGTCTTTGGGCATTTCAACAAATCCAAAACCTTTGGAACGGCCTGAAAATTTGTCGTTAATGATACTTGCGCTTGCAACCTCTCCGAACTCGGAGAACGCATCACGAAGATCATCTTCAGAAACAGTATAAGCCAGATTACCGATGTAAATATTCATTGTTTAGTCTCAGTGTACATGTGCATTGATAGGTAGAGATACCGGCAAGTAACCAAGGCACAAATTACTTGAATAGCGATCAGTCAACCATTGACCAACTTCTGTTCCAAGTTTAACGTAATTAATTATACTTGTCAAACAAAAAATGCATAAAGCCGGTAATTCTGAAAATGAATCCTTTACGCTATAGTGGCTTTTACGCAAAAAATTACTGTAACTATTTAAAAAAAATGGTGTTATAGATTCCTCACTATTTTTTCAAGATCCAGCTTTATAACTACACAAATGACAAAAGGCGGAAATTTAAGTTTCCGCCTTTTGTTTTGGATGTAGATTACTTTTTTTCCGGCACTTCTCGTTCTTCCTTCACCGCATAGTTGATCAGGTAGTCGTAAAGCCTGATGAGACGAGCATTCTGGTTGTTCTGATCGATCCAGTGACCAATCATACCAATTGTTCTTGCCAGAACGAAGAAACCGTTCAGTGAGTATTCCGGGAAATCAAGATCCACAAGAATACAGCCGATTGTGCCATCAACGTTCAGAATAAGGTTGTCTTTTTTGGCGGTTGTGACCTTTTCAACCTCAAGAGCATAGTTGAGACAAGGGGTATGCAGCGTGGTCTGGTTTGTAACATACTCAACCAGATATTTTACCCGTTTATCAGGATTTTTAACGCTCTTCACTCTGTGCCCAATACCAGGTACCGGACCAACATTCTGCTTCATCCAGTTCAGAAATCCAGGAATGTCGTTGGGATATTCTTTGACACCGTATTTAAAATACTTTCCTGCATTAGTCACGGCGCCACCAAATCTCGGGCCAATCATGGTCATACCTGCTGAGACGGCCTGTGGCAAATCGATTCCTGCACATGCAGCTATAATGGAACCAAATGCTCCAGAAACTGCAGGACCGTGATCTGCTGAAATCATGATAATGCGCTTGATAATCTCAGACTCTTCTTTTGATGGAAGTTTCTTGTTCCACAAAAGCCCGATGACGTCCTCAATACCGTATCCCTTCTCACAAAGTTCAGAGGCAGCATAGCCAACGTAACGAGGTTCTTCGCCGCGGTCATCAGAAATGGTGGTACGAATCAGTGGCTCAACGATAACTTCTCCCTGTTTCATAACTTCCTGAACACTAGGTGGAAGTACTGGCAGCAATTTTTCGTCAAGTTCCGGTTCCTGTTTTATGATACCAGTTGCCTGCAGTTCCAGGTAGACCTGTTTGATTGCTTTGCTCAAACCACCGAATGTGTCAGGAACGAGGGCTCCTGCTTCACGAAGTGCATTTATTTTCGAGCGTGCAGATCCAAGGCCTTTCTTGCCTTCTTTTGCCCCGGCATGGCCAAATTTCATTCCTTGGGGCAGCACATCCTGACAGGTACCGCCAATTGAAGCAATCAGTTTGATCCGGCGTTTTTCGCGGCCATACCATTCCGCAGCTTCTTCTTCAAGTGTTCCACCGACTTCACCGATAATAACAACTGCCTTGGTTTCGGGGTCGTTTTCGAACATCTGGAGGTAGGTAACAAAGTCTGTACCGGGATAAGCATCTCCACCGATAGCAACTGCAGAAGTAATGCCATCTCCGTTCTGGGCGCAAAGCCACATTGCTTCGTTGGAGAGGCCTCCTGATTTGGTAATGACACCAAAAGAACCTGGACGATAAAGATTACAAAGTTTAAGGTTTTTGAATTCTCCGCCAATAACGCCGAGTCGACACTCGCCTGCTGTCATGATACCGATTGAAGAGGGTCCGTTAAATATTTTACCCTGTTCAAGTGCATATTTGCGGAGTGCTTTAGCATCTTTTTCCGGAACCCCTTCGGTAATCATGGTCACCAGCTTGATTCCTTTTACATCAAGAGCCTCCTTGGCTGACTGGTATGCCCTTGAGGCACCGATATAGATAAGTGCGGTATTGATTTGAGGGTTTTCTGCAAGGGCATTTTCGAGAGAACCGTAGACGGTAACGTTGTTTAGCTCACCACCACGGTAAATCTCCTTATGCTGGCCTTCTTCAGGAGGGTAAACAAATGCCTGTACTGTCAGCGGCCGGTTGACAAGAAAGTCAAACTGGGCCATCCGCTTTGCAGCATTCAACCCAGCAATACCGCCAATGATGACCGCTCGTGTATCCTTATTTGCTAATATACTCACGATTCTTTACGGTTTAATATGTTAAAAGTTTCTCTTTGGGGTTCAACTGCGATAACGCTCAACCTTATGAATTCAAGGCAAGGTCGACAATATCGGTCATAGGCATGCTGCGATCGTAAACATGGATATCGAATCCCTCTTCCTGCAGCTTTTTCATTGCGGCAAGTCCCTGATTTTCATTTGGTCCGCCGCGTCTTACCCAGATTTTTACATTTTCAAGGTATCCCTTGGATTTACTCGCCCGGAATCCATTGATAATCCCACTGAAAGTTGCCTTGACGTCCGTAAAATTGGCAATGGCACCGCCAACAATAATATGTCTGATGTGTGGCAGTTTGCAGATGGTCTCTGTCAGGGCCTCGACTGCCCAGTCAGGGGGATCCCCCGAATACTCAGCATAATTAGCAATAGAACCGCCTCTTGCTACTACAGCATCTGAATAAAAGACTGAGGCACCGCCGCCTGCAGTAAGCAGGGCAATGTCTCCGCCAGGAACCTCAACCAACTTTACCGATCCCTTGATGCGGGCATCGATATCCATAATCTGCTGTTCTGCTTCAGTGAAAGGACGTCCGATTTCTGATACCGGTTTGAAATCCCAGTCGGCATGTCGAAAACGCGCATCCCAATCGACGTTCATGACTGCATCAAGGGCAGCAAATCGCATATCACTCTTGCGTATGACAAGCGGATTAATCTCAATAGACTGAGCATCTTCGTTGTCAAAACAAAGAATGAGGCGTGAAGCAATTTTAGCTACGCGTTCAGCAATTTCACCGATAAATCCAGCCTCAATAGCCGATTCTGTAATACGCTCAATACTAGGCGTTTCATCAAGAGGGATAAAAAGCCGTTTTACGGTATCCCAGTTTTCTTCAATGTCTACCCCACCTTTATTGGAAAGGAGAAGCTCGCTACCATCACGGTTCCCGGCAATGGATAAATAATATTCCTCATCATGGTCAAGCATTTCAGCAACAATAACCTGACGGACGACCGATGTGCCAATCTCACGCCCGATCATCTCTTTTGCTGCCTCAAGCGCCCCATCGAGATTAAGTCCAAGTTTGACCAGTCCGAGCTTAAACCGCCCCCCGATCGCTTCATGAGCTTTCACAACGAGTTTTGATTCTCTCAACCATTTATTAGCTTCCCCAAGCTGCGCAAGGCGGTCTGGGTCCATGATAACAACATAATTTGGCACGGGAATGCCCCATTTGTTGAATAGTTTCATGGCTGGCCCTTCAAGTATCTTAGCCATACTATCGGTGTTTGTATGTTAATGGGTATAATAACTACACAGAAAAGTGCAAGATTTTAAGTTAACTATATTTATATATAATCCAATCTAACCATCAAAAAAAATACGTTCATGAATGATTTTTTGCTTTGGTGGCACTATTTGCCGTCACAAATGAATCCTGTAATCTTTTCGGTCGGTTCATTTGCCCTTCGCTGGTACGGCATGATGTACATTATCGCTTTTAGTATCGTCTATATGTTGACCAGTTATCGCGTCAACACCGAAAAGCTTTCTTTTGAACACTCTTTTGTCGGTGATGCTCTGACATGGTCTATGGTTGGCGTTGTAGTTGGTGGACGTCTTGGCTATATAATGTTTTACGGAATGAACTCATTTCTGACTGATCCTCTCGGCAGTATCACTCCCTGGTCATCATCTCCAGGGGGATGCCATTTTTCCGGTATTTCCGGCATGTCCTATCATGGCGGGGTGATCGGTGTTGTTATTGCTCTGCTGGTTTTTACCCGTTCTCAGAAAAGAGGCTTTTTTGAAACATTTGACCTGTTTATTCCATCGATTCCTCTTGGCTATACTTTTGGTCGTCTTGGTAATTTCATCAATGGTGAACTGTATGGAAGGGTAACAGATGCTTCCATCGGCATGTACTTTCCGCTCGCCCCAACAAACGAACTCCGACACCCTTCGCAGCTCTATGAAGCATTTTTCGAAGGAATTGTACTTTTTGTTGTCCTATGGCTTCTTCGCAAAAAATCCGTGTTTACTGGATTTCTTTCAGCGATCTACCTTTTCGGTTACGGATTTGTTCGCTTTTTTATCGAATATTTTCGTGAACCTGATGCCCAGCTCGGTTTTGTGCTGTTGAACTTTTCGATGGGTCAGGTGCTTTGTTTTCTCATGATGATCGCAGGAATCTGCATCTTTTTTGCCACCAGATCCTCAACTCGGACATGATTTTGGTTTCCGAAGGAAAATATAACCCATAAGGAAAATAAATGCAATTGCAATTCCCCATTGGTAAAGGGCAAAATGAAAGCCACCTTCATACATGCTGAAGATTCCAAAAAGGAAAAAGATCGCGGCGGCCCCGATTTTTATGATGTTTTCGGGCAGCCTAGCTCCCAGCATTTTTCCGGCAACAATGGCAAGACCATCAGAAATAACCATCCCGATGGTTGAACCAAGCCAGACAGGAAGAAAGGGATGAGTTGATGCAAGAGTTATGGTTGAGAGCATGGTTTTGTCTCCAAGCTCGGCCATGAAGAATGTTGAAAAAACTAGCCAGAAGGGGTGAATACCGGTTTTGCAGCTCTCCTCGTCATCATCAAGCGTGTCACCGCGCAGAGTCCAGAAACCGAAAACAATAAAGGCAATGCCCGCGACAAATTTGATCCATTCGGTCGGCAGCTTATCGCCAATAAACCAGCCAATCCCGGCTGAAAACACATGCACGGCAAGGGTGGCCCAAAAAATTCCCCATAAGACAACACCGGTGTTGTAACAGGTTGCAAGAGTAAGCGCTACAAGCTGGGTTTTGTCGCCAAGTTCAGCCAGAAAAATCATGACAAGTGAAAGCCAGAATGCGTCCATGTTTGGGATGGATTGGTTATGGTAAACATTGATAGTGTAGGTTATTCCGAAAAAAACAGAGCACAAGTATAGAGCAATACAGGGGGATGTACAAGCAGAAAAATTGTGCTTACCAGAAATTTGAAATTAAGCGGTTGCTTTCCATAAGATGATTTTATGCCGACCGGATTTGAAAGTACGGTTAATTATCATGAACTTACTTCCCTGTGTAGCCGAAAATAGAGAGATTATATTTCGATAATTGATTAAAAAAATGGTTGCTATAAGAATAGCGGTTGACAGAGATGTGCCGAGGTGCGTCGAGCTTCTTGGAATCCTGTTCAGCCAGGAGCATGAGTTTACCCCTGATGCTGAAGTACAGTCGAGGGGACTCTTGATGATAATCAATAATCCTGAGCTTGGTCAGATATTTGTCGGTGAAGTTGATGGGATCATTCAGGGAATGGTTCTGCTGTTATTTACAGTTAGTACTTTTCTTGGAAGAAAAGCCGCTCTCTTGGAGGACATGGTTGTGGCACCTGCTTTGCAACGTAAAGGTCTTGGTTCCCTATTGATTGATTATGCTGTTAATTTTGCTCGCCGAGAAGGATTCGGGCGCATAACACTCCTGACCGATAAGGATAATGACTCGGCACAGCAATTCTACTTGTCCAAAGGTTTTACTAAATCCGAGATGGTTGTGTTCAGAAAGCTTTTCTTCAGTTCGTCTTCAGATCAAGAGAGCGGCTTGTAGCAATCAATGCCGCCTTTCGTGCAGGATAGAGACTGACAGCAAAACAAAGCAGGATTGATGTGATTCCTACAGTGATGAAATCACCGACCTGCATGTTGATGGGGTAGGAATCAATGATAAAGGCGCTTTTTGATGGGAGGTGTGCAAAGCTATAAAGTTCCTGAAACTTGCATACACTCCATGCAATAACTATGCCTGCGGTAGTGCCTGCAAATCCCGTAATTCCTCCCTGAATAATGAAGATTGACATGAACTGTGGTTTTTCCAAACCCAGACAGCGAAGGTAGAAAAGTTCTCGCTGTTTGTCGATAGCTGTCATGGCAAGAGCACCGGTCAGGCTTAGGGCAGCAACAAGAATTATAAGCATCAGAATACTGAAACTCATCCATTTTTCAAGCTGCATCACGGCAAAAATATTGCTGTATTTTTCTTCGAGAGTCCTTACCTTTAAGGCTGTTTTAAAGGGACTTCGTGCAAGCCACTCTTTGAGGTGGTTTGTGACGATGTAGCGGGATTCGCCGTCCTTTCCCCTGATATCAATACCCGAATACTCTTTCTTGCCAAACAGCAGAATGTGCTGGGCAAACTGGTCTGAGGTCAGCACATATCGGTCATCAAATACCTTCTGCAAGGAAAAGAGTGATGAAATTGTTGTTTCAGGAATACTAAGTGCAGGAATAAAATAAGGTTGTGATAACGACTCCAGCCCTAAAGAGATCAGTTCCGGACTGAAAATCTTTACTCCCTTGAAGGTGTAAAGGTTTGTTCGGTAAGCTAAAAGTTCTCCAACGGAAATGGTTTCTGTAGTAAAAAATGGACGGGTTACATGGATCTGGCGCATTAACCTGAAATGTGCTGGTTCACTGAGGCCTTTAACAATAACCAGTTCACTTTTATCCTGGCTTGCCATAACAGCCTCTCCTTCAGCAAACGGTTCAGCAGATTCAACTCCTTCCAATGCTCTTATTTCCAGCAGAAGATTATCGGATACTTTGATTGTCCGACCGTCAAGAGGAACAAGCTGTACCGGACTGTCGATAGTAATAAAAAGATCACGTGCGAGTTTTTGAAAGCCGTTCAAAACACTCATGACGACAAGGAGGGTGCTTACCCCAATAATAATTCCTGCAAGACTTATGGCCGAAATAATATTGATAATTCTGAAACGTTTGCGGGCAAAACTGAATCGTTGAGCAATCCAAAAACCGGGTTTCATACAAGTAGTAATAACATTGATTTTAAGTCCCCAATGCAGTTCCTGGTTTCAGAGAAACGGCAATGCGAGCCGGAATAAAGGCAAACAGCAAAGTTAGAGCCATCACGGCCAAAGAAACCAGGACATAATCAACCGGATCGATCAATAGTGGAACATATTTGATGAAATAGCTTTTTTCAGGCAGGGTGATGAAATGATGACGCATTTCAAAAAGCGAGAGGGAGATAGCCATGATATTGCCAGCAGCAATTCCTGAGAGAGAGATAAGAAAAGCCTGTGCCATAAAAACTTTGCTGATTTTGCCTGGTTCAAGTCCGAGAGCACTAAGCATCCCTATTTCTCGGGTCTTTTCGATAATCAGCACCAGCAGAGTTGAGATGATGTTGAAGACTGCTACGATGGTAATGGTTACAATCAGCAACGGTGTAATATTTTTCTGGAGCTTAAGCCATTCAAAAAGATTTGCATACCGGTCAAAGATGGTAAATCCATAAAATGGAAATCCAAGAGCATCGTTGACCACCTTCAAAGTTTTTGGCAGTTGATCAAGGTTATACACGTTTACATCATAACCACTGATCATCATGGGATTAAATCGTTGTTGAAGCTCTTTTAAATCTGCGACCACAATAAAATCATCAAACCCCTCCTGAAGCCCCGTATCGTAGATCCCCCGGATAACACCGATCTCAAGGTCAAGAGTGGAGAACAAGTCAACAATGTTTTTATTACCGGCAATAAGTTTTTTACCAGAAGAGTCACCTCCAAGCCCTACAAGCATAACCTTTTTGCCGACCTTGAGATTGAGATTTTCGGCCAGCGTCTGTCCAGCATAGAGTGAGATTCCTTCACCATGATCAGGTAAGACAGGGCTCCCCTGTCTCAAGAATTTTTTCAGGAAAAATTCTCGCTGCTCATTTTTGATTCCCTTGAGACGAACCGGTTTACTAAGCCAGGTTCCAATTCCATCTGTGTTGCGGCTCCGGAGTATAAAACTTTTTTCAAGAAAGGGTGAGACCTCTGCAATATTTATCTGACCTGCTATTATTGCACGATCAGTGCGGCGTTCCTGAAAAAGTTGTTCGTCAGGATGACGAATCTGCAGGTGAGCGCTGAAACTGATAAGCTTGTTTTCAACACTGTGAGCAAATCCGTTAACAATAGAGAGTGTCAGAATCAGGGCAGCAGTTCCTACGGCAATACCAGCTATCGCAACCATAACAATAAAGGTAGGTTTTGATGTAGAACGCTGTTTGAATGCAAAGCGCCTTGCAATGTAAAACTCGGGCTTCATCCAGGCGTACTCGGGATTTCCATTGACTGAAAAACCACAACGTTATTTCTGCCTTCAGCTTTTGCCTTGTAGAGGGCCCTGTCGGCATTGCTGATAAGGGTGGTCCAGTCAAGAGCATCGCCAGGGAATGTTGCTATACCGATACTGACAGTAAACTCTCCGACAGATTTCCCCGCCTCATGCAGGAAAGGTTCGTCGCTGATAATCTTGCGCAGACGCTCAGCGATGTCCCGAGCAGTTCCAGTTCCTGTTTTTGGAAAAAGAAGGGCAAACTCATCTCCGCCAAACCTTGCTGGTACATCATAAGCCCTGCATTGACTGCTGATGATATTCGCCAGAATTTTAAGTGCTTTATCTCCGGCAACATGTCCATTTGTATCATTGTAACGCTTGAAGTGATCAATATCAATCATGGCGAGAGAGACAGTGTCACTAAGGCGCTTTGCCCGTTCGACATCAATAATAAGATGTTCCTTGAAATGGCGGTAGTTGTAAAGGTTTGTCTTTTCATCCCGAATATATATTTCATCAAGCTTTTTGTTTTTTGCCTCAATATCTCCGCAAAAACTCATGATTGACTTGGTAATTTGGGTAATATCACTGGAGTGTTCTGTTTCAGTCAGCTCCTTTTTCATCTCCTCAGCGGTATCGTGAATACTCTCAGGTATGTTTCTGTTGAGAAGTTTCAGTTGTCCGACAAGCTGGGCAAGAGGAATAAGTGTCTGCCGGTAATTGTTGTGGAGAAGCCATCCAGCAGTAATACTAAGAGTAAGCAATACTGCCAAAATGAAAAAAAGAAAAAACTCGTTGATAACAACCAGTTTCACTGCGGCTTCATTTGATTCAATTTTAGCTTTTTCAATACTTTGATCCAGTTTAAGTTTGAAGCGCTCGAGGTTTTCTCCTGTAAGCTGTGCTGGCCAACTCTCTCTTGCTGTTTGGATTGAAGCAAAAGGCTGAAGCCCTGCGTTTTGCATCTGAAGAAGAAGTTTTTCGTATACCAAAAACAGGACTTCGGAGTTATGGGCAACATGCGGGGATTGTTCAAGGTTCCTTGAAAGACCGAACTCAATGAGTTTACCCCTGAAATCAACAAGGTCAAGGTAACATGCCTGTTTTTTTTTTACCTTTTCAAGCACAGTGTGCTGCGTCAAAAAAAAACCTACAGTCCCGGCGATAATAATGAGAAGACTGATTGTTCCGGTAAAGACAATGGCCTGTAATGGAGAGATTTTCTTTATAGTATAACGAGTACTACCCATATATTTATTTTAGAATTATAGTCCTTTCAACAAGCTTGCATGGAGCGAAAAAACTTCTTTCGAATGCCTTCTGTCCCTCGCGGCCAAGCCATGCGCCAAAACCTGCGGCAAGCGCATCTCCGGGATAATATACATAGTAAAGAGTCGTAACAAGAGGATAGTTGCCTTCAAATATATGTTGCTGAGTCGGCAAATATGCCGGAGCTCTGCCGGATTTTCTTGAAAGTGGAAGAACCCGTGTGTTATGCGGCTTTTTTGCTGAATTAGGTTCGATATCATTAAGCCCCCTATCGAGCGATGAGCTGAAAAGCAGACCGACAGCATTGCTGTCGACAGAAACCCGCATAATCAATTCCGTGTTGCTGCTGCATCTCCAAGCGCTCAAATTTGTTCTTTTTTTTCCAATTGAAGCAGCAAAAAGTGAGTGAAGTCGGTAATCATCCTCAATAATTGGGGTCATCCCCTTTTTCTTTCTTGCAAAAAACAGTGAATCAAGCTCTTCGAGTGAGATCGTTTTGGCAGAGTTTCGGGAGTTAACAATGCACACAATGGCATCGCGAGCAATGGGCTCGCGGCGTAGTGAAAGTTTCTGTTTTGCAAAAAGCGAATCCTCAGCGGAATCAGGTTGCCCCTCTATCAATGCGGCCCTTACACTATGTTCAAGAAGAAGCTTGAGAGAATTTGTAGAACTGACTGGCATACATTTTATATGTGCTTCAGGATAATAACAGCTGAACATATCGGTCTGAATTCTGGCAATATCCACAAGCTGCCTATCGACTGAAAGCGTCATCTGGCCGCTACGGGCGGTTTCCTCATCTGGCTGCTTGGTGCAGTTCAGCAAAAAAAAGATCGAAAAAAAAAGTAACAAGGGGTTGATAACCTTGAATCTTGTTCTGTGACAGAATCTATATCTGAAGGACATAAATTTTATGATTTAGGATAAAGAAGCTATCTGGCAGGTTAAGGGCTAACATACGGAGAAAAAATATGTTGGCATAAAACGCATTGTAATGTTACAAACTCGAAAAAAAACCTTTTCAATCCTTGAAAATCAATCAAAAAAGCTTAATATTTCCGCATTCTGAATATTTATCCATCGATCAGGATAAATAAATAACGAGGAAAGATATTGCAATTTTTTGCATCTCATTTAATCCGATTCAATTATATCCTTTTTTCTTAAAATTTCTGCATGTAACATATTCCCAAGATGACGTCATTTGTATCAGATTGTTTGAAAAAATATTCAGTATCGATTATCGGCGCTTCAGGTTATTCCGGAGCTGAGCTAACGCGTCTGTTGCTTCGTCATTCTAATGTTGAACTCAAAAAGCTTTACGCTTTTTCGCAGGTCGGAAACTGTGTATCCGACCTGTATCCTGCTCTTGGCTGCGACAAGGCCTACCAGCTATACAGCGGGGAAACAGAGAGCGATATCTATTTTCTCGCCCTGCCCCATGGCGAGGCCCTTCAACTTGTCCCCTCCCTTGTACAGGCAGGAAAAATCGTAATTGACCTTTCCGGTGATTTCAGACTGAAAAATCCAGAAGAGCATAAAGAGTTTTATAAACAAGCAAAATCTCCTGAAGCCTTTATGACCTACGGCATGCCTGAGTTGTTCCGCGAGGAAATCATGAGAGAAAAAGCGATCAGTAATCCCGGTTGTTATGCGAGCAGTATCATTCTTGGGGTTGCTCCACTTTTTCTCGGCACAGAGAGTTCAATCAAAGTTCGGGCCATCAATTGTACCTCCACATCCGGTATATCCGGTGCAGGACGAAGCAACAAAACCGAGCTTTCATTTTCAGAAATGAGTGAAAATATAAGAGCATACAAAGTTGGTGTCCATCAGCATACCCCTGAAATCATGCAGGCTCTCGGAACTTCTACCAAGACACCCTCTTTTGATTTCACCTTTACACCAATGATTGGCTCACTGGTCAGAGGCATTTACAGCATTCTTAATATCCAACTCGACAGTCCTGCTGAGGAAGAACAGATCATGAAACTTTACCACAACTTTTATAAGCACGCTCCTTTTATAAGGGTGCGCGACACAATGACAGAGATTAAACATGTGGTTTATACCAATTTCTGCGATATTCATATCGCCAGAGTAACCGAAAGCGGTTCACTGCTTATTGTGTCGGCCCTCGATAATCTTCTGAAGGGTGCTGCCGGACAGGCAGTCCAGAACATGAATATTATACTCGGGCTTGACGAGAAAACAGGACTCATATAAACTTATAACCATTAACGTTTTACACTGCATTGGAAAAACTCTGCAAAGGGCTGAAAGTCATCCATCAACTTTCTGCCATAACTCCCTGGCCATCATCGGTGACACCTATGGCACCAGAATCAGACGGTACGCAAGGATTCTGGCCAATCGGTTTTTTAGCGGGTGCTGTCTCGGCTAATATTAAGTATAGTAAAAGAAAAGATTTGATGATTCTTGTTTCAGACAAACCATCAAGTGCTGCTGCTCTTTTCACCCTGAACCGCTGCTGTGCTGCTCCTGTAATGCTTTCTCGTAAACATTTGCAACAGTCACCATCGTCAGTGCGCGCTATCGTCTGCAACAGCGGAAATGCAAATGCTGCTACTGGTAACAAAGGAATGGAAGACGCTCGCGCTATGGCCGAAGCTGTGGCGAAAGAGCTTTCAATCAACACCGAAGAGGTACTTGTCGCCTCTACAGGAGTTATCGGTCAGCTTCTTCCGATGGAGAAAGTTCTCGAAGGAATTTCTTCACTTGCCGCCACCATGCAGCACGACTCAGTACTTGACGTTGCCAGCGCCATCATGACCACCGACACCTTTCCAAAATTTTTTACCCTTGAGCTCCAGCTTTCGGGCGGATCCATCCGTCTGAGCGGCATAGCCAAGGGATCCGGCATGATTTGCCCGAATATGGCCACCATGCTTGCCTTTCTTGCCACTGACGCCTCAATAGAGCCACCCCTTCTTCATGAAGCGCTTGAAAAGGCAAACCGCCACAGTTTCAACGCAATTACCGTTGATGGCGATACGAGTACTAACGACATGGTATCTATTCTTGCCAGCGGCTCCGGCCCGGAAATTAAAGCTGAAAGCAGCGATTATGCTCTATTTTGTAACGCACTCGAAGCACTGATGACCTTTCTGGCCAAACTTATTGTCATTGATGGTGAGGGGGCTACAAAACTTGTCGAAATAACCGTCATGGGAGCCGCCGATGACCGTGATGCAGAGCTTGCGGCCAGAACCATCGCCCAGTCAAGCCTTGTTAAAACTGCCATTCATGGAGAGGATGCAAACTGGGGCAGAATCATCGCGGCAACGGGCCGCTCAGGCGCAATCTTCAATCAGGAGGATCTTGAACTTCATTTCAATGATCTTCCTATTCTTAAACCAGGCTTGCTTGCCGACTTCTCCGAAGAGATGGCAAGTGAAATCCTGGCAAAAGATTCCTACACCATCACCCTTCGACTTGGTAATGGTCCAGGAACAGCTACGATTTGGAGTTGCGATTTGAGCAAAGAGTATGTCGATATCAACGGAAGCTATAGAAGCTGATACTTCCATTAACATTTTAAAGAGCAATTTCCCCGCAATGGATCATGCAGAGTGCAGTGAACTAAAGTCAGCAAGAAAAGCCCCTCAGGCAGCTATCGGACAGGTGCTTATTGAGGCATTGCCCTATATCCGCCAGTTTGAAGGCAAAACCTTTGTCATTAAATATGGCGGATCCGCCATGAAGGATGCCTGTCTCAAAAACATGTTTGCCCAGAACGTCACCCTTCTGCGGAAGGTCGGCATCAGGATCGTTCTTGTGCATGGAGGAGGAGATGCTATAACGAAAACGGCAGAAAAGCTAGGATTGACCTCACGGTTTCTTCAAGGACGTAGGGTAACCGACAAAGAGATGGTCTCCGTTATTCAGATGACCCTTGCCGGAAAGGTAAACCAGGATATTGTTCAACTCATCAGCCAGCATGGTGGCAAAGCTGTAGGTGTAAGTGGGCTTGATGCCGATACTGTCAAAGCTCTTCCCCACCCTAATGCGGAGATACTTGGTCTTGTAGGAGAAGTTGAGCAGATCAACACAGATTATATAGATCTCCTGTGTCGTGCAGGACTTATTCCAGTCATTGCTCCGATAGGCTTTGATGATAAAGGCAACATCTACAATATTAATGCTGATGATGCTGCAAGTAGTATCGCTATTGCTTTAAAAGCCGAAAAGCTTATCTACGTCAGTGATGTCGAAGGTATTCACGTCGGTAAAAGAATCCTGAAAACGATATGCAAGGCAGAGGCCGCTGACTTTATCGAACAGGGAATTATTTCTGGAGGAATGATTCCAAAAGTTCTTTCCGCATTCAATACACTTGACGGCGGAGTCAGGAAGATTCATCTTATAGACGGAAAATCAACACACTCTCTCTTGCTTGAAGTATTTACGCATGAAGGGGTCGGCACCCAGTTTATTGCTGAACAGGAGAGTGATCAATCCCTAAACAGGTAACGGAATGGAAGACGTCCAAACAAAACAAGCAATAGCAAAACGTGATTTTCTCGGTTTTTCTTCGCTTGATGCCAACAAGATTATTGAGTTATTTGATTACTCTCTTTTTATAAAGAAAAAGAGAAAAGAGCACCTTTCGGCAACAGCCTTTCTGCCCCTGCGCGACAAAACTGTTGCTATGATTTTCAGCAAACCTTCACTCAGAACAAGAGTTTCTTTTGAAATCGGTATTCATGAACTTGGAGGATATGCTATTAATCTTGATGGTCAATCAATCGGACTCGGTTCACGCGAATCTGTGGAAGATATCGCCAGGCTCCTTTCCCGGTACAATGATGCCATAGTTGCCCGTCTCCATGACCATGCTGTAATCGAAGGGCTTGCGGAACACGCATCAATTCCTGTCATCAATGCACTGACCGACCTGTCGCACCCTTGCCAGGTTCTGGCCGATGCCTTTACTCTCTACGAAAAGTCACTATGGAACGAAGGGATCAAGGTTGTTTTTGTCGGTGATGGCAATAATGTCGCCAATTCATGGATCGAACTGGCAAGCCTTCTCCCCTTTCATTTCGTGCTCGCCTGCCCGGAAGGGTATACACCAAATCAGGAGCTCCTCAATGCTGCAAGGGAAAAAGGGATCAGCAAGATTGAGATTATGCATGATCCAAAGGAAGCGGCTGCCAATGCGGATGTTCTCTATACAGATGTCTGGACTAGTATGGGGCAGGAAGAGGAGGGTGCTGAACGCCTCCAGATTTTTAAACCCTTTCAGATTAACAATGCTCTGCTTGCTGAGGCTAAACCTGCAGCCGTTGTTATGCACTGCATGCCAGCACACCGAGGTCAGGAGATAAGTGCGGAGGTTATGGATGGGCCCCAATCGATTATTATTGACGAGGCCGAAAACCGCCTCCATGTACAGAAAGCGCTTCTGGTAAAACTTCTCAACCATGAAGAGTACAGGAAATTTCACCTGACTCACCGCTTGCTGAATGCTGCCAGAAAAATCAAGGCCTGAAGGATGAATTTGCAATGAACAAGCATGCACGACAACTGAAAATCCGGGAAATTCTTCAACTTCATAGTGTGGAAAATCAGCATGACCTTCTGCAACTACTCAGGGATTCTGGTATGGCTGTTGCCCAGGCGACCCTGTCGCGTGACTGCGCTGAACTCAGCATTATCCGTTCGCGAATAAACGGAAGCTACCGGATGGTGGTTCCTGATGAGAACACCGACAGAATTATCAAAGGTCTTGTCGGTGTTGAGGTTCTTGCCGTCAACGCCAATGAAACCACCATTATTATCAAAACACTTCCTGGAAGGGCTCACGGTGTCGGCTCCTATATCGATCACTTGAAAAGTCCTCTTGTTCTTGGCACAATCGCCGGGGATGATACTGTATTGGTAATTCCCTCTTCAGTGCTGAACATTTCCACTTTGATATCATATATTCACAAGAATCTTTCCACAAACTGATAATTCATTTAAGACGCATGAGCAAGGAAAAAATTGCAATAGCCTATTCTGGTGGACTCGATACATCCATCATGATCAAGTGGCTGAAAGACAAGTATGACGCTGAAATCGTTGCAGTTACTGGCAATCTTGGCCAGCAGAAGGAAATTGAAAACCTCGAATCAAAAGCACTCTTTACCGGTGCATCAAAGTTCCAGTTTGTTGACCTTCGCAAGGAGTTTGTCGAACAGTATATCTGGCGCGCACTCAAAGCTGGAGCGCTTTATGAAGATGTTTATCCTCTTGCAACAGCACTTGGACGTCCTCTGCTTGCCAAGGCTCTTGTTGATGTAGCTCTCGCTGAAAATTGCACCATGCTTGCGCACGGCTGCACAGGCAAAGGCAATGACCAGGTTCGCTTTGAAGTCACCTTTGCCTCACTGGCACCACACCTGAAAGTGCTCGCACCGTTGCGTGAGTGGGAGTTCACCTCAAGAGAGGCTGAAATTGCCTACGCTCTTGAACACAACATTCCGGTCTCAGCCACCAAGAAAAGCCCCTACTCCATTGATGAAAATATCTGGGGAATCAGTATTGAATGTGGTGTCCTTGAAGATCCGATGGTTGCGCCACCCGAAGATGCCTACCAGATAACCACCTCACCGGAAAAGGCGCCTGACACTCCTTCAGTAGTGGATATCGAGTTTGAAAAAGGTGTACCTGTTGCTCTTGACGGCAAAAAGATGAGCGGACTCGACATGATCATCCGCCTGAACGAGATCGGTGCTGCCAATGGCGTCGGAAGGCTCGACATGATCGAGAACCGTGTCGTCGGCATCAAGTCACGTGAAATCTATGAAGCGCCAGCAGCAACCATCCTCCATTTTGCCCATCGCGAACTGGAACGCCTCACCCTGGAGAAATCGGTTTTCCAGTACAAGAAGAACATCAGTCAGGATTATGCCAACATCATCTACAACGGCACCTGGTTCTCGCCGATGAGAACAGCGCTTGATGCCTTCGTGAATGAGACGCAGAATCCGGTAACCGGCCTTGTCCGCCTGAAACTCTACAAGGGTGGAGTCTCCCTGCTTGGAAGAAATTCACCATACTCACTCTACAACGAGGAGCTTGCCACCTACACCGAAGCTGACACCTTCAACCACAAGGCTGCGGCGGGCTTTATCCACCTTTATGGACTTGGATTGAAGACATTCAGCCAGGTACACTCTGCGAAGTAACATCCGTCCATCGTCGCGCAGGCTACTTCACTCGCCTGCGTGCACCGGACAACGTCAACGTCTCACTACGCACCTCGTCTGGCAGAAGAAACTACCTCCCCGCTGAAGAGTTGAACTCCACCAGCTTTTTCCAATTGATTGCTCCGTTGGCCTCACAATACTCCGCACCAAATTGCTGAGTAAATTTGTTGATCATCTGGGCATAGGAGTGACAAAATTCGTCGTTTTTCTCCTTTGCTGTGTGCCCCAATGGATCGATAAGATCGGTGTAAAGATTTGGATCTGATGAGATAAACTCCCAAAAGGTCTGACCACAGTATTTGAAATAGTCCCCTTGATCGGGAGTATTGCTCTTTCCATAACAGCATCCATTTACAGCAACAACATGAATCCCTGAATTACTGGTGCGCAGAGTTTTTGCCGCTGTTTTGAAGTCAGACTTCATTTTGGCAATCTGGCTGCTGTTATCCCAATTCGGGCCTGACTTGATAGTAACGATGAAGCGTTTTCCATCCTTGTCAAACTCAAGATCAACTCCAGGAATACCGGATTTCCATCCGCCATATACCTTGCCGTTGATAAATATGGCAAGCCCTTCAAGCGAGTCACCAAAAACGGTCTCCTCGTTTGATGAAATATGGGCATCAACCAGCCCTCTGACTATATCTGTGATAGTCTGAGCAGGTTTTAAACTCAAAAGATAAGGATTTTGCTGTTTGAGCAGCTCTGAAAGGCTCAATGCTTCAAGAGCAGTTATTCTTTTCTGGTTCAAGGTGCCGATGCTCGCTTCAATAAAGTCCGATATGTCAATTATGGAAAGGGGGCTCATTTTTCTCAGCACTATACAATATTGTTAGCATTCATAGTTACGCCGTCCACATCACCCCAAGGCAATAAACCAAAATTTACTATTTTGGAGGCAGATTCTCTTTTACAACAACTGATATTCTTATGAGCAGCAATAAAAAGGAGTTACTCTGGCAGAGCCGATTTTCACTGCCCTTTGACCGGGATGCGCTTCTCTTCTCATCGTCGGTGCATGTCGACAAGAAGCTCTATCGTGAAGATATTCAGGGCTCGATTGCCCATGTGACCATGCTTGCCGAAGAGGGTATTGTCAGTGTTGAGGAGGCCGGAGATATTATTACCGGGCTCAAAGAGATAGAGCAGGAGCTGTCGAGCGGCGCCCTGCTTCCCCACTGGGAGGATGAGGATATTCACACCGTCATTGAGAACCGGCTCAAGGAAAAAATTGGCGCGACGGCTGGCAAACTGCATTCCGGCAGAAGCCGCAACGATCAGGTTGCAACCGATACCCGACTCTATTTGCGCCGTCAGATTACGGAACTTCAGGAGACGCTTGGGGGAATGTTAAAGGTTCTCGTTGAAAAAGCGGAGTGCTATCAGAAAACAATAATTTTCGGTTACACTCACCTGCAACGAGCCCAACCTATTTCTGCTGGCCACTACTACATGGCCTATTTCAATATGTTCAACCGCGACCGTCAGCGTCTTAACGACCTCATGAAACGGGTAAATATTTCCCCTCTTGGTGCCGCCGCCTTTGCGGGTAGTACACTCCCACTCAACCCCGAACGATCGGCGGTGCTTCTTGGTTTTGATGACATGTTTGCCAACAGCATTGATGCTGTCAGCGATCGCGACATCGTCATTGAGTTCATCTCGGACTGTTCGGTGATCATGATGCACCTCTCGCGCTTTGCCGAAGATCTGATTCTCTGGAGCTCCTACGAGTTCGGCTATCTTGAGATAAGCGACGCTTTTGCAACGGGCTCATCACTCATGCCGCAAAAGAAAAATGCTGATATTGCTGAACTGGTAAGGGGAAAAACGGGAAGGGTGTACGGCAACCTGATGGCGATGCTGACTATCATGAAAGGACTCCCGCTCTCCTACAACCGTGACATGCAGGAGGACAAACAGCCGCTGTTTGACAGCGCAGAGACAACAATCGGCTGCGTCACCATCTTTGCCAAACTGCTTGAACATACAAAACTCAAAGAGGAACGGCTGGCAAAACTGACGGCAGAAGATCTAAGCCTTGCTACAGAAATAGCCGAATATCTTGTCCGCAAGCAGATCCCCTTCCGCGATGCCCACCGCATTACCGGAAAAATCGTAACATGGAGTATCGCTTCGGACACTACTCTGCCAAACATTCCTGTAGAAAAGTTCAGGGAGTTCTCCGAGGTCATTGATGCTGATATTTACAACTGCCTCAAGGCTGACGCAAGTGTAAACTCAAAGAAAACACATGGCAGTTGTTCATTCGACTCTGTCGCTCTTCAGATTGAAAATGCCCGAAAAGAGCTTTAATGCGACAATGGATGCTTCTGGGAATCCGGTTGCGCTTCTCCAGCTTTAATGTCTGCAAGATCTGCAACAACTGCTACCGAAAGGTTCAGTAGCACATCTTTACTCAGATCTTTGGTCGAATCCTGCTCAAGAGCCCATCGTTTTTCAATCTGTTTTATCGTCTCTGTTTCCGATTTCACCTCTGAATCCTGAAGGGATACCGCCTTCTTTTTACGGATCTTGTCGAGTGTATTCAGATCATCAAGATAGCTCTGGTAGAGCAGGTTCTTTGATGATTGTTCCTGAAATTTTTGACGGAGCAGTTCAATCCTTTCAGGACTTATTTCGGCTGTGGGTTTATAAAGTGATGGAGAAATAGTGCTCCAGGGCAGACTACTGGTATAGGTATCTTCACCAATCCTTGCGGTATCGATCATGGACGGCATCTTAATATCAGGTTCAACCCCTTTGTGCTGCGTGCTGCCTCCGGAAACCCGGTAAAACTTTGCAATGGTTAGTTTTATCTCTCCAAGTTCTGGCTGTTTTCTTTCAACAGAAGCAGGCCGTGTTAGTGGAATAAGACTTTGAACTGTTCCTTTCCCGAACGTTCTCTCACCGATGATAACCCCACGGCTATAATCCTGGATAGCTGCAGCGAAAATTTCAGATGCCGATGCGCTGTAACGGTTAACCAGAACGGCAAGTGGTCCATCATATTGTTCGCGACTATCCTCATCATTGAGTACCGTTTTTCCTCCGATTGAATTGCTGATCTGGACGACGGGTCCGCTTGGAATAAACAGTCCAGTAACATTCACCGCTTCTTCAAGTGACCCACCACCATTATCGCGAAGATCAATAACAATACCTTCAACGTGCTCAGCGTTCAGTTCTTCCAGAATACGGGCCACATCACGACTTGTGCTGTTGTAACTGCCGATATTCTGCTGCTCACCTTCAAAATCAAGGTAAAATGATGGAATAATGATAACGCCGATTTTATGTTCATTCAACATGACAATGCTTTTCTTTGCAGCCTGTTCCTGAAGATTGACCTTGTCCCGAAAGAGTTGAACTACTTTTGCTGATCCACGTCCCCCCTGACTTGCTGGAAGAATTTTCAGGCGAACAATGGTGCCTTTTTTGCCACGGATAAGCTTAACCACATCATTGATTCTCCAACCGGATACATCAACAATCTCTGTTTTTCTCCCCTGACCGACACCAATAATTTTATCCCCTTTTTTCAGAAGATTACTATTGAATGCTGGCCCTCCAGGAATAAGCTCATTTATAACTGTAAACTCTCCTTCGGTCTGCAGTTTGGCGCCAATTCCTTCAAGAGAACGACTCATGTCGATCTGGAAGTTTTTATATTCATCTGGGGAAAAATAGCTTGTATGAGGATCAAACGATGTTGTCAGCGCATAAGTATAAGCCTGAAAAGCATCATCAGGCTTCTGACGGTTCAGAAGGTTCAGTCTGCTTGTAAAGCTTTTTGCAAGCTCTTTTCGAATGGCCAGGTTAGATTTCCCTGAATACTTAAGGTTGAGCCACTGGTATTTTAGCTCTTTTCTCCAAAGATCAGTGAGCAGTTGCTTGTCGACAGACCAGGGGTTGGACTTGCGGTCAAGATCAAGAGTTTCTGGTGTTGAAAAGTTAAAATGAACGGTATCAGCAGCCGCTTTCATATACCGCATTTTTTCTTTGGCCCGTTTTAAAAAAAGGTTATAGATTTCAAACCCGGCAGTTGCCTTACCTGCCAGAAATTCGTCATCAATCTTGTTTCCGTACATCCGCCGGAGGTATTCAATATCACTTGCAAAAAAATAGCTTTTACTACCATCAAGATTGTCTATATAGCGATTGAAGATCTGCTGCGAAAGAGAATCGTTAACCGCCACCTTTCGATAATGGTTCTGCAACAGGTATTGACTGATATATTTACCAGCCTCGGTCTCTGACGCTGTCGGTCTGAGGGTAACCGCCGACTGAGTCAGAGTAGATTTTATGGCAAGAACCGGGGATGCACTTACCAATGCAACCATAAAGAGAACTACTTTTTTTGCAACCATTGCAGTGCATGATGATTTTATGAATAAACCCAGACCGATGCTGGTGGAATATTTTTCATGATAAACCGTCTTCTTACTTTGCTCTGGAAGTTAACTTCCCCAAGAGGATCATTGAGTCCATAGGTATACATGACACACCACATAAGCAGACCTTGACTGTAAAGAGTGTTTATAATGGGAATAAATGATGTTTTAAACGGATTATTAATGAGAGGAATAGAAAGCACAAGTCCAAATCGCTCATCCACTTTTTTTAACTCTTCCAGTGCGCATGAATTGACCGTCTTCAGATAAGGATAGTTTTGACGAAGCAAATCACAAAATTCCTGGTCTATTTCAACTAATAACGGGTTCAAGCTCGATATATGTTTTGTGATTGCTCCCGTTCCTGCGCCAATCTCAATAATATCAGTCTTGTCTAACTCTTTTATAGATTTAAATATAGCATTTCCCAAATACTTTGAAGATGGTATGACAGAACCAATACTTTGGGGATTTTTTAAATATTTTTTAAGAAACAGTATCTTTTTGTACATAACTTGTATTGTTTTTATGTTAGTTCAACGAGGGCAACGTTCGGATAACCGTTTGCCGTTGCACAGTTTTAAGCTCCGCTATATCCGAAACAACTGCGGCCGACTGGTTGAGCAGTACATCTTTACTCAGGTTTTTCGTTGAATCCTGCTCTTGAACCCATAGACCTTCAATATGTTTTATGGTTTCAGTTTCTGATTTAAAGGATGAATCCTGGAGCGATATCGTCCTTTTTTTTCTGATCCTGTTAAGGATATTAAGATCATGCAGATAAGCTTGGTACTGGTGGCTTTTCAATGACCGTTCCTGCTGTTTCTGCCGAAGTACTCCAATCTCTTCCTTACTTATCTCTGCGGTTGGCCGATAAAATGATGGGGAAATGGTACTCCAGGGAAGACTGCTGGTATAGGTATCCTCGCCAACAATTGATGTATCAATCATGGATGGCATGGAGATATCTGGTACAACCCCTCTATGTTGCGTACTGCCTCCAGAAATTCGGAAAAACTTTGCCATAGTCAGCTTGAGTTGACCAAGTTCAGGTTTCTTGCCAAAAAAGGTAAATGGCCTTGAAAGTTTGATGATACTTTGTACACTTCCTTTCCCGAACGTTCTCTCGCCGATGATAACACCTCGGCTATAATCTTGAATTGCAGCGGCAAAAATTTCTGATGCCGAAGCGCTGTATCGGTTGACAAGCACAGCAAGGGGGCCATTATAGAGTATCCGTCGATCTTCGTCCCTGAGTACCATTTTTTCGCCTGTTGAATTGCTTATCTGCACCACTGGACCAGTTGGAATAAATAATCCGGTGACATTGACAGACTCTTCAAGCGAACCTCCTCCATTATCGCGAAGATCAATAACGATACCGCTTACATGCTCCGCATTCAGTTCGTTAAGAATCCGTGTTACATCTCGACTTGTACTATTATAATTGCCGGTATTCTGCTGTTGACCTTCAAAATCAAGGTAAAATGATGGTATGGTTATAACACCTATTTTTTGACCATTTTGCAGAATAATGCTTTTTTTCGCCGCCTGCTCCTCCAGATTGATCTTTTCCCTCAAGAGTTGAACGATTTTTTCTGGCCCCCTGCCTCCCTGGCTTGCGGGCAGGATTTTAAGGCGAACAAAGGTGTTTTTTCTTCCACGGATCAGTTTTACAACATCATTTATTCTCCAACCGGTTACATCAACAATCTCAGAAACTTTTCCCTGACCAACACCGATAATTTTATCTCCTTTTTTCAGTAAACTACTTTTGAATGCAGGTCCCCCAGGAATAACTTCATTAACAACAGTATATTCGCTTTCTGTCTGAAGTTTGGCACCAATTCCTTCAAGTGAACGACTCATATCAATTTGAAAGTTTTCATACTCGTCAGGCGAGAGATAACTTGTATGCGGATCGAATGAGGTCGTCAGAGCATAAGTATACGCTTGAAAAGCATCTTCCGGCTTCTGACGGTTCAGAATATTCAGGCGACTGGTAAAGGTTTTTTCAAGGGCTCCCCGAATAGTCTTACTACTTTCGCCAGAATATTTCAGGTTGATCCACTGGTATTTAAGCTCTTTTTTCCATAGATCGGTAAGCTGACGCCTGTCGGCTGGCCAAGGATCAGCTTTGTGATCAAGGTCAATGGTTTCTGGTATTGAAAAATTGAAATGCACGGTATCGGCAGTTGCCTTCATGTACCGCATTTTTTCTTTAGCCCGTTTAAGAAAAAAATTATAAATAGCAAATCCAGCATTTGATTTGCCAGCAAGAAATTCGTCATCAATACGCCTCCCATAAATTTTACGGAGACTTTCAACCTCACTTGCTACAAAATAACTTTTGTTACCATCAAGATTGTCGATATAGCGATTAAATATCTGCTGAGAAAGAGAGTCATTAACCGATATCTTTCTATAGTGTTTCTGTAAAAGAGCTTGACTGATATATTTTCCGACCTCCTCCTGCGCAGCAGTTGGCTGGAGAGTAACAACCGTTAATGCAGGAGCAGATTTATCATTATTTACGGCAAAAACCGGCATAGTGCTTCCCAAGACAACAATAATGAGAAGCAGACTTTTTCTACGCATGTTAAGGTGAAATGATCAAAGGTTCTTAGACTGTGCTAAAGCTATTTTTTGAATGAGAAGGCAAATATACATATATTACGTGACGCTTGATAATCCATTGGGTAAATGCATATCACTGGATATCGCTCAAAAAAATTACGGCATATAATAATAAATAAAAGGAGAGCTTTCAATGCAAAAGAAAAAAATAAGTTATAAAGAACTCGGCCTTGTTAACAGCCGTGAACTTTTCAGTAAAGCTGTATCAGGAGGTTATGCCATTCCTGCATACAATTTCAATAATCTTGAACAGATGCAGGCCATCATCCTCGCTTGTGCTGAAACCCAATCTCCGGTTATTTTACAGGTTTCCAAAGGTGCAAGAAGCTATGCTAACGAAACCCTGCTTCGCTATCTTGCTCAAGGAGCAGTTGCTTATGCCGCTGAACTTGGCTCTCCAATTCCGATTGTGCTGCATCTTGATCACGGCGACAGCTTTGAACTTTGCGTAGACTGCATTGAATCAGGGTTTTCCTCCGTCATGATTGATGGTTCTCACCTCTCTTACGACGATAACATTGCACTCACTAAAAAAGTTGTTGAACATGCCCATCAATTTGATGTGACTGTTGAAGGTGAACTCGGTGTACTTGCCGGAATTGAAGATGAGGTCTCTGCTGCACATCATACCTATACACAACCTGAAGAGGTTGAGGATTTCGTTGCAAAAACCGGTGTTGACAGTCTTGCTATTTCTATAGGCACCTCACATGGCGCCTTTAAGTTCAAACCTGGCGAAGATCCGAAAATTCGTCTTGATATTCTTACTGAAATTGAACGTCGTATTCCTGGATTTCCTATCGTCCTGCACGGTTCCTCTTCTGTTCCGCAGGATCTTGTAAAGATCATTAATGAGCACGGTGGAAAACTGAAGGATGCGATTGGTATCAGTGAAGACCAGCTTCGTCTGGCTGCCAAGTCTGCTGTCTGTAAAATAAATATCGATTCTGATGGACGTCTTGCCATGACAGCCGCTATACGAAAGGTGTTTGATGAAAAACCAGAAGAGTTTGATCCCAGAAAATATCTTGGACCAGCACGGGATGCTCTCAAGAAACTTTATGTTCACAAAAACATAAACGTTCTCGGCTCTAACGGGAAGGCATAATTTTACTGCAACAGCTCAAGAAACCGGAGTGCTGCATAGGCAAGTAATCCGCTTCCGGTTTCGAGGGCGCGTTCTTCCGGATTGAAGGTCGGTGAATGGAGTGTATTGCTCTTATCGTTATCCCCCATTCCCGTCCCGATCTGCCAGAATGTTCCCGGACACTCCTGAAGATAGTAGGCGAAATCCTCCGCTGTCATGATTGGCTCACAATTGAGCACATTTTCAGTACCAAGATATTCTTTACAGACTGTTTCAGCCGTTTCGGTCACCACAGGATTGTTGTAAAGCACGGGATAACCTTGTCTGATCTCAAGCTCTGCATCAACACCCAGCGCTATGGCTACGTGGGTGACCGTCTGGTTCAACCGCTCCTGAAGCTGTGATCGTAACTCCTCATTCATGGTTCTCATTGTTCCAGACATGGTCACCTGCCTGGGAATAACATTTGTAGCATTACCGCCATGAATGGAGGCTATCGAAACTACAGCCGGCTCAAACGGTGAGACAACACGACTTACAAGATGCTGAACTGCGGTAATGATATGTGCTGAGGCAAGCACCGGATCTGCCGCTTTATGCGGTGCTGAAGCATGACCGCCCTGACCTGTTACCGTAAAGTACAGTTCATCTGCCGCAGCCATGAAACTCCCTCTACAGAGAGCCACTTTACCACTCTCAACATTAGGAAAGCAATGCTGACCAATAATTATCGACGGGTTATACGTTTTAAACAGACCAGCATCAAGAAAAGGTTTGGCTCCTCCCGGAGCTTTCTCCTCGGCTGGCTGAAAGACAAGAAGCACATCGCCCGCAAGTTTATCATTCATTCCTGAAAGAATTTTTGCAGCTCCTAGAAGCATGGCAGTATGCATATCATGACCACAGGCATGCATTTTTCCAGACTCAAGAGAACAGAATCCGTGCTGGTTCTCTTCGTTAAGGGGCAAAGCATCAATATCCGCCCGTAACGCCACAACTTTGCCTGTAGATGACTTGTGGGTTCCCTTAACAAGTGCAACAACACCAGTATCCAGCAGTGGTTTTTCTGGCGTGATACCAAGAGCAAGAAGATTGTCGATGATCAGTGAAGTGGTCCTTACCTCTTCATAGGAGAGCTCGGGGTGAACATGAATCTCCCTCCGCAATGCGACAACTTCAGAAAAAATTTCCTTAGCACGTTCCTGAATCTGTCCGGCAAGACCAGTGGTGCGTTCTTTGTTCATACTGACATCATAGTTTTCATTCAGCCATTACATATCCATAAATCGCATAACCTCAAGTGCTTTTTCTCTCATCTCATCATCTTTTATTCTGAAAAAGGGCGACGTGTAACGGATCAGATAGCCGTATTTTTCAAGATTTGCTACCAGACGAAAAAGATCATGTGTCTGAAGCCTAAAGGTGACAACCATTCCCATACCCTCAGGAACTGCAGGGTACATTCCACAGCTCAATACGGTAGCATCATTTTTTTCGAGGGTTGCAATAACCTGGGAAAGCTTAAGATCAGAAGAAGGGACATCCAGTTCAAGGGTCACGCCCTCTTCACCCAAATGGAAAATATCGGTAAAGTGTTCAAAAAGCATAGCCTTTTCTACCACTCCCACGTAGTGCCCATCCCCTTCCGATACGGGAATAAGAGCACAGGAAAATGAATCCATTCGAGCAATTATCTCAAAGAGATGCTCATGCAATCCAATGCTTTCCGCATGTCCAAGCTTCAACTCTTTCAACCGTTTTTTGGAGTGCTGTACGGGCAAAAGATCAAGGATAGTGACCATAGCCCAGATACTCCCCTCATGCAAAACAGGAGCACAATCAAGCCCCTCCTCTTGCATGAGAGCAAGAACCTCAACAACGAGATCATCATCCGTAAAAACCGGACAGGTTGTATCAAGATTATGCCCGACGCATTCAGTTAACAGCATGGTTCGATTTTATTCACCCTTTTTTCATGCCTGCCTCCTTCAAAATCGGTAGCGAACCAGTTGTGAAGGGTTTTTTCGATGATAGCCACATCAGTAAATCGCGCCGGAAGACATATAATATTGGCATTATTGTGCTGTCGGGCAAGTGATGCAAATTCAGGGTTACAGGCAAGAGCCGCTCGAATACCCTTGACCTTGTTAGCTGCAATTGAAACACCAATTCCTGTCCCACAGAGCAGCACACCTGAATCACACTGCCCTTGTGCAACAGCGACAGCAACTTTGCGAGCGTAATCAGGGTAGTCCACCGATTCTTCATTATATGGCCCCAGGTCATTAATCTCATAGCCGTTACGTTCAAGCCAGCTTAGCACGGTTTTTTTAAATTCAAACCCGGCATGATCGCTTCCAACTGCAATTTTCATAATTCGTTGACGTTAAATTTTGATGAAGTTTTTTTCTGGGCTGACCTACTTATAAAGAGTGCCTGGCTGTTTACTTTTTGGGCATCATTGATAATCAGCGAGTAGGTGCCATCGGTGTTCATCTGCCATGCTTTGACATTGTCACTTAAAATCATGTCAAGATCAGATTTGACAGCCTGAATTAATGCTTTATCAAACACAGGAAAAATCGCTTCAACCCTATCATCGAGGTTTCTTGGCATGATATCAGCGCTTCCAAGATACAGCTCCTCTTTTCCTCCGTTATGAAAGTAGTATGCCCTGCTATGCTCAAGAAAACGTCCGATGACGCTGATAACTCTGATATTTTCACTGATATCTGGAATACCAGGCTTCAGACAGCAAATTCCTCGAACAATAAGATCGATTTTTACCCCTTCACAGGATGCCCTGTAAAGTGCCCGGATGGTTTGAGCATCCACAAGAGCATTCATTTTCATGATTATTCTTGCTTTGCTCTCTTTGCTGTTCCACTCCATTTCCCGTTCAATCATCTCTATGATTTTTTTCCGGGTGTTGATAGGTGAAACAAGCAGTTTTCTATACCCAGTATGTTTGGAATACCCGGTCAATGCGTTGAAAAGTTCTGCCACATCGTTGGCAAGCTGTTCATTGGTTGTAAAAAGGCTGTAATCGGTATAAATCTTGCCAGTTGCCGGATTGTAGTTTCCGGTACCAAGATGGAGATACCTTTTCAGTTTTTGTTGCTCACGGCGTACAATCAGGGTAAGTTTCGCATGCGTTTTCAGCCGGGGCAAACCATAAACGACATGCACCCCAACGTCCTCAAGAGCCCGTGCCCAGACAATGTTGTTCTCTTCATCAAATCTTGCCTTGAGTTCCACGAGAACTGCAACTTGTTTACCCTCTTCAGCCGCTTTCATCAATGCTTCAACAATTGGCGAATTACTCCCTACCCTGTACAAAGTCTGCTTTATCGAGAGCACATCAGGATCAAGAGCTGCCTGGTTGAGAAAATCGACTACAGGCTGAAACGAGTCATAAGGATGGTAAAGCAGAATATCTTTATCCCTTATCAGACTGAAGATATTTATACTGAACTCCTCCTCAATCCGGTTATATGGGATAAAGGGCTCATCTTTCAAATCAGAACGCTCTATCTTCAAGAGATCAATAAGACAGCCGAGTCCAAGCGCGCCATCTATTTCATATACGTTTCTTTCAGCAACCTCAAGATTTTTTATAAGCAGTTTTCTCACAGAAAGAGGCATTGCTGGCATGATATCGAGACGAACAACTTTCCCATAACGACTGGATCGGAGTCCCTGTTCAATAGTCTTCAACAAATCGCCCGCTTCATCTTCCTCGATTTCAATATCAGCATCCCGAATCAATCTAAAAAGATGTGATTGTATAATCTTCATTTTAGGAAACAGGTGCGACAGGTTGCTTTCAACAAGATCTTCTATCCATATAAACCTTATAATACCGTCATCATCATGAAAGCCTTTGATATTATTAAGCCGGAGAAGCCGAGGAAGAATATCAGGAACTTTCACACGGGCAAATTTCAATACCCCGTTCTCCTCATCTTCCAGCTCAATGGCAAGGTTCAGTGAAAGATTTGACATAAATGGAAACGGATGGCCTGTGTCAAAAGCAAGCGGAGTCAATATTGGAAAAATCTCCTTGCGAAAATAGTGACTCAATGCACGCTGCTGTGTTATTGATAGTTCTGAAACCCGAAGAAATTCTATGCCTTCCCTTTGCAACGCAGGCACAAGATCGTGGTAAAAGCATTCATTTCTTTCGCTGAGCTGCTGCAGAACCATCGAACGGATCTTATCGAGCTGCTCGGCGGGAGTATAGCCATCGATTGTTCGATCCTGAATTCCGGCATGATCCTGTTCCTCAATGCCAGCAACACGGATCATGAAATATTCATCTAAGTTTGAACTGAAAATCGATATGAATTTTACCCGTTCAAGAAGCGGGTGCAATTCAGGATTAAGAGCCTCTTCAAGCACACGCTGATTAAAGTAAATCCAGCTCAGCTCCCTATTGACATAAAGAGAAGTATCAAAAAAATCCGGAAGTGAACCTGTCTGCATAAAACAAAATCAAAAATTAGGAGTAACGAATGATTCCTTCTTCATGAACAACGGCATCAAGAGGTTCATCCCAAGGATCAACCGGAAGCTCGTCAACTCTTTGCTGGAGGAATGCAAGGCCTATACGAGCAGGGTTAATTCCCTGTTCTGAGAATCGCTTAAGCAAACGGTCATAAAACCCTTTTCCGTAACCAAGACGGTAGCCTCTTTCGTCAAAGGCCAAAAGGGGAAGCAGAATAACATCAAGATACGATTCATCTACAATTGAAACTTCCTCAGGTTCAAACTGACCGAATTGAACTGATTTGACAGAATCATTTATTTTGAAAGCCGCAGAAACGAGATCACCTTTTCTAATAACCGGAACTGAGAGCAGTTTACCCATTGAAGCAAGCTCGTCAATAATTGGAGCTGTAGATACCTCTGCCAATGTGGAAATTGAAAGGTAAATATGAATATGGCAGGCATGTACAACTTCAGGCATTCCGATAACATACCCTGCAATAGCTAAACTCATAGCGCTCCGAGAATTTTCAGTAAGCGATCGCCTTCGAGCAAGCATTATTTCTCTCAGAGAGCTTTTTTCAATACCAGTATTTGCGTTTCGAAGCATCGAAAATATTGCAATAGTCTTGATTGCCCTGTCTGATATTAATGAAATTGCTTTGGCACATTAATTAAAATAATAAACTAGAGCTTTTTTCCCCTATAAAAGCTTCTTCTTGGGGGAGCAAATCACATCACCGTAGAATGATTTGTGTAACATAATAGGTTAAAAAAAATGCCGATAGAAGAACTGCTGCTTCAGAGATCATCCTCCAGTCCAGCTTATGTATTTTTTGTCGTATCTTCAGAAATTATGTTGCCGAGCAACCCATAGTCAACATGCTCGAATTGTTTAACAATCTACAATTATACATCATTAATGAGCTATATTTTTCAGCACGCTCGCCTTCTCAATCCGCTTGAAGATCTTGATCTCAATGGGACAATAAAAGTGAGCTTTACCGGAATCATCGAAGCTGTGAGTTACAACAGTCAGACGCTTGTAGTATCACCGGAAGACTTGGTAATTGACCTTCAGGGACAGATACTCGCACCGGGGCTTTTCGATATGCATTGCCACTTCAGAGAACCAGGCCAAGAGTACAAGGAGACACTTGAAAGCGGTGCAAAAGCAGCCGCAGCCGGTGGTTTTACGGGTGTTGCTCTCATGCCTAACACCAAACCGGTTATAGATAGTCCACTTGGTGTTGCCTATATCCGCCATCATTCAACAACGCTTCCTGTCGACCTTGAAGTAATTGGGGCAATGACTGTTGACAGCAAGGGCGAACATCTTGCGCCTTATGGAAAGTTCAGTTCTTATGGAGTCACCGCCGTGTCGGATGATGGTTCAGCCATTCAAAACAGCCAGATTATGCGGCTTGCCTTTGAATACGCGTCAAACTTTGATCTCCTCATTATTCAACATTGTGAAGAGCAATCGCTTACTATGGGTGGAGTCATGAATGAAGGACTTTTTTCGACCAAACTTGGCCTGAAAGGAATCCCTGATGTATCCGAAGCAATTACGCTAAGCAGGGATCTGCTTTTGATGCATTATCTTGAAAAGCACAAGCTGCATGATCCGCTCATTCGACCGCGTTACCACGTCGCCCATATAA
This sequence comes from uncultured Chlorobiaceae bacterium, assembly GCA_903843305.1. Lineage (GTDB taxonomy): Bacteria > Bacteroidota > Chlorobiia > Chlorobiales > Chlorobiaceae > Chlorobium. The sequence continues at coordinate 23,666 of CAIMPI010000021.1, read as the reverse complement.
GTACAAAAGCAGCACTTGATCTTGTACGCAAGGCAAAAAACGAGGGACTTCAGGTTACCTGCGAAGTCACCCCGCACCATTTCACACTATGTGATGAGGACCTTTTCCTTGCCAAAAAAAAGGGAAACTATATCATGAAGCCGCCACTTTCATCAAGGGAAAACCGTGAAGCTTTACTTGAAGGCCTTGCAGACGGAACAATTGATGTCATAGCTACAGACCATGCACCCCATGCCTCGCATGAAAAAGAGTGCCCGCCCGACCAGACTGCTTTTGGTATTATTGGCCTTGAAACAGCCTTGGGTTTAACTATTACCGAATTGGTTGAGAAAAAAGTGATTACCATGTATCGAGCCATCGAACTACTTTCGATTAATCCCAGAAAAATCATGAAGCTCAAACCAATTCTCTTTATCCCCGGAGAACATGCAAATTTTTCTATCATTGACCCTGATAAGGTATGGGATATAACATCAGAATCTCTGAAATCTAAATCATCAAACACTCCGTTTCTTAACCGCTCACTAAAAGGCAAAGCACGAGGAATTTTCCATAAAGGAAAATTTGTTGAATCAGGAAACCTGTAAAGAAGAAATTCATTCTGGAGAATACTTGGTTATCGGTAATATTTTTATTAGCTTTGCATTCATTTTGAGTAAAAAAACAATAGCATAGCGTCTTAACTTAAAGAACTACTTTACGAGTCATGGCAAAGAAACAATCATTTGCAGATAAAGGCAAAAAAACTGGTACCAGTGATTTCAAGTGTGCCAAACTCATTTTTTCCGTGAAATCGGAAAAAACTAATGCTTGGAAGTTCGTAGAAAAAAATGTCCGGATTCCGAACGGGGAAAATGATCAAGTAATTCTTGCAAAAGCAATCACTGATTACGCAAAATAATTATACAGGATATTGCCTCAGGGCATCACAGTCTGCCCTGAAGCTTCCCCGTTTTCTCACCGCCTTTTTCTTCAAGCAGAAATGCCAGAAACTCCCCATTCTTCAAAACAGAAACCATCACTTCATTGGTTTGAAGAGTGGTTTAACCATCCGCTTTACCTTGAAGTATACAGCCACAGGGACAATAATGAAGCTGCAAGCTGTATTCATACCATCCTGTCAAAAACAGGCTTTGACCTGAAAGAGCCAGCGTCCCTGTCGGTACTTGATATGGCCTGTGGAGCTGGCCGACATGCCCTCGAACTCGCCCGACTCGGTTATGTTGTCACAGGCAACGACCTTTCACCATATCTGCTTGAAGAGGCTATGAAAGCTGCGCTTAATAGTCATTTGCCGCTCAAACTTTCCTGCTGTGACATGAGGCTTATACCTGCAAATGCTCTTTATGATCTTGTGATTCAGCTTTTTACCAGTTTTGGCTATTTTGACTTGAAAAAAGACGACCAACTAGTAATCAAAAATGCTTACGGGTTGCTACAAGATAATGGCTGGTATGTGCTTGATCTGCTTAATCCTCTATATCTTGCCCAACATCTGGTTCCTCAATCCCGACGAAGCGTAGGAGAGCTTTGTGTTGTGGAGGAACGTGCATTTAATGGTGACAGGATTACCAAAAAAATAAGCATCACCCCACCTTTTGGCGAAACTGTCATCTTCAGCGAATCAGTTCGGCTTTACAAGGAGGAGGAGATTCGAGCCATGCTTAAGAAAGAGGGATTTATCGTAGTAGATATTGTCGGAAGTTATCAAGGTGAATCTTTCAGGGAAAACGATTCGCCACGAATGATAATTTTTAGCCGAAAAGGATGAAATACGGCGCATTAGTTAAGCATTTTACGGTCGCGATACCACTCATAGGCATTCCTGATACTGTGTTCATGTGGTTCATACCGCATGTTCAGTTCACGGATTGCCTTCGAAGAATCAAAATAGAGAAAATGTGACGCAACCCTGAACATTGACATGTTGAAAAGTTTCGATATACGGTTCTTGTTCTTGTAAAGATCAAGAACTAATTTCAGAATTTTTGCCATCCAGAAAGGAAGGGGTAGGTACACTTTCGGAGCTCCTGTAATCCGTGAGATAGTATCGGCAAGTTGCTTGTAAGAGACATTTTCACCACCGATAATGTAGCGCTCCCCTGTTTTTCCTTTTTCCATTGCAGTCATGATGGTATCAGCAACAATTTCGACATCGACCACACAAATACCTCCAAGTGGATAAAATGGAAGCCTTTTATTGTAGATATCCTTGATAATCCTGCCGGCATTGAAATTAATGTCTCCTGCCCCAAAAACAAAAGCGGGATTTACGATAACACAGTCCAGCCCTTTTTTTATAGCTGCGGCAACCTCAATTTCAGATAAATGTTTCGTTCTCGCATATTCAAGGCTGATCGCATTGAAATTCCAGATAACGGATTCATCCACAGGTTTTTTATCGAAGGCAATGCCGACCGCCGTTATGGAACTGACGTGCACAACCCTTTTAACTCCTGCAGCGGCAGACGCCTGTAAAATATTACGAGTGCCATCAACATTGATTTTATAGAGAAGTGCATTTTTTTTATCTCCCATATAGGTAAGTCCTGCAGAGTGATAAACCAGATCAATCCCTTGGAGTGCTGCATCAAGCGAAGCCCGGTCAGTAATATCCCCATAAACAAGATGAACCTTGGGAAGAACATTTGTAAGAGAGGTTAAATCAGAACTTTTACGGACAAGAATAAATATTTCATCATCAGTTGAAGCAAGTTTTTTTACAAGACTTGAACCAATAAAACCAGTCGCTCCTGTTACAAGTATTTTTTTATTCACCAGTATTGTTTCTTTCAATCAATTTTAACAATTCTTCTATTTCCGCTCACCAAAAAGACCACCAGTGGTTACTTCCAGGTACTGTAACCATCATTGTACGACGGCGGTCTCATCGACAACAATTTCCCCTGATACTATTTTATTACGGATATCTTCAAGCTGATCATGGTTTTTCTTGCTGATCAATGATGCGTTTTTTGCATTGTAAACATAGTCCGTATAGCGATCAGCAAGACCAAAGACCGAAACTCCGCCTCCCTTGAAACTTCCATTAAGCAAATTTTCAACGGTTTTCAGAACTGCCCGATCGACAGCCTTGGTCATACTGGAGAGAACGAATCCCGGCGCTTCAGATTCCTGATCCCGATCAGTACAGATAACAAACGCTTTACTCTCCCTTGCAGCTTCAATAACACCAAGACCACTTGCTCCAGCAGCTTGGTAGATAATATCAGCTCCCTTGGCATACTGACCAAGCGCCAGCTCCTTGCCTTTAGCTGGATTGGCAAATGCAGAACCGGTCATTCCAATATAACCTGAAATCACTCTGATATCGGGATTTACTGAGCGAACTCCTTTGTTAAAACCGGTCTCAAATTTTTTAATTACGCTTGATTCCATCCCTCCGATAAAACCAACCGTTTTTGTTTTAGTCATCATTCCTGCCAAAGCTCCCGCAAGGTAAGAGCCTTTCTGCTCTTCAAAAACAATTCCCTGAAGATTTTGAGGTATAAGAACGTTTGGCTGGCTGATATAATCGATGCAAACAAATTTTTTATCAGGAAATTCAGCAGCAATCTTTGTAATATCTTCACTGAAAAGCAGGCCAACGCCAATAACAAGACCTATATCAGGATCTGTTGCCATCTGGCGCAAAGCCGCCTCACGATCAGCTCCTTCCCCTTGTGGCTCAACAAAGAGAAAATTGGTGCCATACTTCTTTTTTGCAATTTCAAGGCCGTTATAGGCAGAATCATTGAATGATTTATCACCTCTACCACCAACGTCAAAAACCAGACCAATTTGTAATTTACCATCCCGCAATGGTCCTCTCCCTGATTTATTTTCGTTTTGACTGGAACAGCCGACAAGAATAAACAAAAAAAACAAAAACACCGGGAGGCCGTGCTTCATAGATTTATTACACAACAGGTTATTTGAAACCTTTACGAACTTTATTGATCAACACAACTTTATTTTTAGGTCGCAATTTAGGAAAAAATATTTCTAATTAAAAACATCATTAACAATAAAAGCGAAATATAACGGTATTTTATAAATCAAGCTCTTGAACCATTACTCATCAGTAATAGTAAGAAAAAAGCCACTCTGCTTCTTATAGTGCTTTTTTTTCACAAAAAAATGGGAAATACCTTTTCGCTATTCTGAAAAACATCACGACCAGCGGTTGATACCTTATGCGAGTGTTGCTACCGGTAATCGATCGAATTTTTGGCACCAAAACAGATGAGACCGTTTCAGGGTTTTCTGCTATTAATTCGAAAAGTCTTTTTGCTTCTTCCGAAGCATCCTGAAGCAGCAGTCCTGTATGCACAAGACCGGGACTCAGTTCATGAACACCGATGCTGGTTATTCCAGATACTTTCAATTCTCGATATAAAAAATTTGTCAATTCCGCCACCCCTCTTTTTGATGCCTTGTGCGGCACCGCTGAACGAGATAATGCAGCGCCTATGAATGAAAACCCCATGTTGAAAATATGATAACGCGGCTTTATAGAGGATGGCTGGCGTTCCATCACTCTGATGGCTTCGGCACACATCATTATGGTACCAGAAAGATTTGTCGTGCAAGTTTCAAGAATATCTTCAGGATAAAGTTCCCATAATGGTCTTTTCAATTGTCCAGCAGTACCAGCATTGTTAATCCAACGATCCACTCTCCCAAGCCGGGATACAGCAAAATCGGCAAGTATCCTTGCACTTGAAAGATCGCCCACATCGCACACGATACCATAAATCTTTCCCTCTGGCACAGCCAAGCGAAGAGTATATAATGCATCTTCCAGACGTTGCAAATTTCTGCTACAAATGACCACACGGTCACCGTTTGAAAGAAACGCTGAAGCAAGAGCATAGCCCAATCCTTTGCTTCCCCCTGTAATAACAACTCCAAGAGAAAGCGCAATCTTCTTCTTTTTCAACATGTTCTTTTTTTATAATAAGTTGTAATGAAATAATGATGATGTAATGGCTGAATCTGATCAGTAAAAGAATGAGTACGACACGATATATCTGTTTTTTTTAAAAGACAATATTGGGATATTTCCTGTTATCTTATTAAATTAAAAAGTGGTGAAGTCTTGAACCCCCTTAAAAAAACATGCCTATGCCCTGTCAGAAAACATTTGTTTCATCTGCCTGCATGAGCCTTATGCAAAAAAAAATCTTCCGTTTTCATAGTACTAGTATCCTATGTTTGTCGGTAGTTTTTTTTCAACTGGTTCAACCAACCGTCGCGCTTTGTGATTTATCATCCGAAAACACTGTAAAGAAACAGGAAAATCCGGTTGCTGTGTCTCCCTACTCGACCTTCTCCATGCAAAGCTTTTTTGTTAATGTTAGTCAATATTTTGGAACACGATATCGGTTTGGCGGTGAGAGTCCTGCGGGTTTTGACTGCTCCGGTTTTGTGCGTTTCATGTATGATAAGGTATTCAATATGCACCTTCCCCGATCTTCAAGAGAGATGTCGGCCATAGGCAATAAAGTTAGCAAGAATGACCTCCAACCTGGTGATCTTGTATTTTTTCAGACAAGGGGACGGCGTATTAACCATGTCGGTATCTTTATTGGTAACGATACATTTGTTCATTCCTCCCTCTCAAAAGGAATTACCGAAGACAAACTTAAACTCAATTATTACGAAAAACGATTTGCCGGAGCAGTGCGCTTACTTGACTTTTCGACAGACAAATTGCCTGATCTCTTACCAGAACAGCAAACGACCAACGACATAACCAAGCCGTCCTGATTTGTACGCAAAGAATTGGTTCCTCTACTGTAAAATTATTGAGACTCAAAGATCTTCTGCAGAGACAAAAGGAGGGTACTGATGGTGAATGGTTTCTGAATAAAATTTATGCTCTGATTAAGTAATCCATGGCCAGGAATAAAGTCTGCGGTGTAACTTGACATAAACAAGGTATAAAGATTCGGATTCATTGACTGAATTTTTTTTGACAAATCACAACCATTCATCTCTGGCAAAACAACATCAGTCAGGAGTAAATTAATTAGACCCTTGTGTTCACCAGCAATATGAAGAGCATCACTGGGCTTAGTAGCATTTAGTACTGTATAGCCATTATTTTCAAGCATAAACTTGCTGATATTCAGGATATCAGGTTCATCCCCAACAAGTAATATCGTTTTATTACGATGAATGGTTGAGGGATAAGTTTTATTGGACTTTTCAGTTCCTTCATAAGCTGTGTGCCGAGGAAAATATATTTTCATTGCGGTACCCTTACCACGTTCACTTCGGCATTCAATGCTGGCATTGTTCTGTTTGACAATACCATAGATTGTGGAAAGTCCCATGCCTGTGCCATTCCCTACTCCCTTGGTGGTAAAAAATGGTTCGAAAATATGCGGAAAATCCTTTTTTTCAATACCACAACCGTTATCGGTTACGGCAAGCGTAACATAATCGCCTGGTTTTTTGCAAGGATGACCATCAATGCATTCTGCTTTATCAACATGAACTCGATCGGTTTTAATGATAATATTGCCAAATCCTGTTATTGCATCGCATGAGTTGACACAAAGGTTGCCAAGAATCAGGTCTATTTGAGCTGGATCAATCTTTATCGATGTTCGATAAGGTTCTGGTATCCATTCTAAAGAAATATTCTTGCCCATCATTCGCCTCAAAACAGGAAGCATTTTTTCAACCATAGTGTTCAACTCAAGAATGATGGGCATTACAGACTGTGTTTGAGAAAATGCAAGGAGTTGACGGGTCAGACCGGCAGAATGTTCTGCTGCTTTGAGAATGACCTTAAGATTTTTTTGCACTGATTCGTTAATCCCCTGCACGGAAATAGCCATTTTAACATTGCCAAGGATTATCCCTAACAGATTATTGAAATCGTGGGCTATACCTCCAGCAAGCTGACCTACCAGTTCCATCTTCTGTGCCTGCAAAAAGACTTCCTGCATTTTTTGCTCTGACTGCTTTACATGCTTACGCGCAATCATATCCCAAGCAAGATTCGCAAGGTCGCTAACTATCTTCAAATCACCCTCATCATAATCGTACTGTTTATCTCCAACACAAAGAATTGCGGTAATCCTTGCCCCTCCCAGTAATGGAATACAAATACTTCGCTTCATGTCGGAATTGGATTCAGACATATCCTTTCGATTTGTTGATGAAGAACAATTATTGTAAACTATACTACCATGATCCCTTAGCACTCCACACATCTCATCTTCATATAATCTGAGACATGATAAGTTGCTTTCGCTCTTTTGCATCTTGACTTGCATGCTTGTGGACAAGACACTCAATGATGGTGCTGTCTGATCGTCGGCAACAAAGTGGCATAAGCCAATTGTGCTTTCTGTCTGCAGTTCTGCCTCGTCGAGTGTAGCTCTCAGCAACTCTTCAACAGAATGTGACTCCACCATATTAAGCATGCGTAAACGAAATGCCGAAATGGCTTCAAATCGTTTACGCTCAGTGATGTCCATGCCGATGGCTATAACAAAGGGGTTGCCATCAATAATTATCCTGCGGCCCGTTATCATCTTCCACTGGAATTTCGGTCCACCACGAAGCAATACTCTTCCTTCGGAAGTTACTTCAATACCTAAATTCAAAATGTTCAGCATTGCTTCTAATGCGTAAACTTTATCATCTGGATGAAAGACCTCTATAGCATTGATAAAAAGCATCTCATCTTCCGGTTTCCCTAAAATTTCATCGCGGTGATAAGCGTTCCACCAAACAAGTCGCCCGTTAGCATCATTAATAGAAAAAGAGCCGGGGATGCTTTCCACTATCACTTTGCTAAAAACCTGTTTATACTCCTCAATCCTCGTTGCCTTTTTGATAAATGCAGCCGTTATATTATCGTCCATTTTACTAGCAGAAAATTTATTAAGCTTCAAAAAACATGCGGGACATTTCCAGAGACTATCGCTTCAAATTATTATCCATAGCAAAAAGGAAATGCTGAAAATTTGCTGAAATTACACATATTCAGCATTAAATCCTTGTTCAGTATAAACTTTACCAAAAAACTATCGCATTCTGGTATTTGATCAGTATTATTATTTCGATGAGATTCCCGTTAAAAAGAGAAATTGAAAATCGAGTCCTGATCACGAGGCGAAAACATTTTCTTTGTCATCTGCATTTTTCTTGATCTTCAATTTTTATGCGAATTGATTATTATTCCTTGCAGATCATTGCGTTTTGTATTAAAGGATTCAACACTCTATGATACTTTTTTTAAAAAGAACTTTGATTTTACTTTTTTCGGTATGTGCCGTAGCCGTACTCATTTTTTCAAGCCTTGGCGTTTTACTTTCACAATTTGCCGGTACTCCGGAAAAAGCTGATGTCATTATTGTGTTGGGAGGTGATAATGGACTGCGGGTACGAAAAGGTGCTGAACTTTACAATGCAGGATATGCTGCCCATATTATTCTTACGGGCATAGATGAACGGTTTTACCATCCAAATCACCCCAACTGGCGTGAACGCCGCTTGATGGATTTCGGAGTTCCGAAAAAGGCGATTAAGGTAGATGCTACATCAAAAACATCTTGGGAGGAGGCCTTAAACACATCAAACACTATGGAGGAAAAAGGATGGAGAAGTGCAATTATTGTCAGCGACCCTCCGCACCTGCTCCGTCTTCATCAGACATGGAGCAAGGCATTTGAGGGATCTTCAAAAAAATTCATCTTGGTGTCAACAAACCCTGCTTGGTGGAACAGGATTTTGTGGTGGAGTAATAAGAAAAGTTATCAGTTCGTCATCAGCGAGATCAAAAAAAACCTCTTTTATGCCGCAGTGCACTACTGATAAAGAAGAGATTTACAAAAAAATTAGTACCAACCACCACATTTCCTTATATCATAGTAAAGAATTATGCACCAGCCATTATTGCTTCAATGTCGGTCTCTACAGTTCCTATCGGCTTGATATCAAACTTTTCAACAAGTATGGCAGTTACGTTTGGTGTCAGAAATTCAGGAAGTGTTGGTCCGAGGCGAATACCTTTAACTCCAAGATAGAGCAAAGCAAGCAATACCGTCACTGCCTTCTGCTCATACCAGGCAATGTCAAAAGAGATCGGTAGGTCGTTAATATCCTCAAGTGCAAAGACCTCCTTGAGTTTCAGGGCAATCACGGCAAGCGAGTAGGAGTCGTTGCACTGACCGGCATCAAGTACACGGGGAATTCCACCGATATCGCCAAGCTCAAGCTTGTTGTAACGGTACTTTGCACACCCTGCAGTCAGGATGATGGTATCGTTCGGCAATGCCGCTGCAACATCGGTATAATAACGGCGTGAAGCATGTCGACCATCACAACCAGCCATCACGACAAAACGCTTTACCGCTCCGGACTTGACAGCATCAACGACCTTGTCGGCAAGCGCAAGTACCTGATTATGCGCAAAGCCCCCTAAAATCTGGCCATTTTCAAGCTCTACTGGCGATTTACAGGTTTTGGCAAGGGCAACAAGCACGGAAAAATCTTTCTGACCACCCTGTGGTCTCGCGGGAATATGTTTCAGCCCTGGATAACCCGCTATGCCAGAAGTAAACATCCTGTTGCGATACGCTTCACGCACCGGAACAATACAGTTTGTTGTCATGAGAATCGGACCATTGAAGGATTCAAATTCCTTGTCCTGAGACCACCAGGAACCACCATAATTGCCGACAAAATGAGAATATTTCTTGAAAGCGGGATAGTAGTGAGCCGGAAGCATTTCGCAGTGGGTATAGACATCAACACCTGTACCCTCTGTCTGTTTGAGCAGATCCTCCAGATCACGCAGGTCATGACCTGAAATCAGAATACCCGGATTCTTGCCAACACCGGTTTTCACCATGGTAATCTCGGGATGACCATACGTTTCAGTGTTTGCTTTGTCGAGCAGCGCCATTGCCTTGACGGCAACGCCTCCGGTTTCAAGTACGAGGGCGGTCAGCTCGTCAGCCGAAAGATCTTTAGTCAATGCAGCAAGGCCTTTGACGTAAAAAGCATAGATATCATCATCGTGATAGCCGAGCACGGCTGCATGATCGGTATAGGCTGCGAGCCCCTTGATTCCAAAGAGCACAAGGCTTTTCAGGGATCGAAGGTCTTCGTTTTCACTGAGGCTGTCGAGACCGACAGAGAGGGCTTTCGAAAGAAATTCCTCCTTTGAAGTGCAACTCCACAGGGCGGCATCATGGCTGGGCTTGCAAGCCAGCCTTGCATTCAGTTCATCACGCAATCCCAAGGTTTTCAGTATCTGCACGACAATCGCTTCTTCATCAAAGTTGGTATTGGTAACAGTGACAAAAAGCGACTCACTGATAAGCTGGCCAACTTTTCTTGATATGCCCTCAGGCAGTTGTTCAGCCGAAAGTGCAAGCCCTTCAGTTGCATAAACAAGTACATCCTGAAGTTTTGCTGTCAATTCATCCTTTCCGCACACCCCTCTCGCTCTGCATCCGGTACCATGAATGCTTTCCTGACATTGGTTACAAGACATTCCCATCGTTTTCTCCTCTTGTTTGTTAATTGAACAAATGTATCTCATTCCTGTTCTCTCAATGAAAGAGACACAGTTTTTTAATATCTTGTTTTGGATGCCGAGTAGCGCCTCGATATGCGCTTCGCGCTACTCGGCGTCCGACGTATATATCGATGCGACCAGCACCCACTCAACAAGCAATGGTTGAACTACCAGACAATCGCAGTGCAGCATTCCGATCGTCCATTGCGCCATGATTGTCGCTTTGTTTCTGCCTCAGTAATGCACTGTTATGATATGCTGTACGTAACATCCAGATGTTTTTTGGTTTTCGTTCAATGATCTCGCTGAAATCCTCAATTGAGCCATCAAGGTCACCCGTTTCAACTCTTGCCATACCACGATTGCCATAGGCATTAACAGCTTCACGGAACCGAAGACCAAGTTGAATCGCCATCGTATAATCACTGACCGCCGTATCAAACTCTCAGCAACTTGCACGATCATTGCCCCTGTTATACCAAGCCTCCGAATTCTCCAGATGCTCCAGAATAATCCTCCTTATCTCACATGCCGTACCCCGATAACCACCCATCGCATCATTCAGCATATCTCTTCCAATTGTCCATTGTCTATTGTCCTACACCCACTCCTCCGACAGTATCTGACCCTGCAGGCTGACAACCATCTTTTTCACCGGCACCTTGCGCTGCGCATTGCGAAGCGCCTCTGCCACAATCGACATCAACCCACCACAACAGGGAACCTCCATAATTGCAACTGTAATGGTATTAAGACAACCCATATCAATCATTGCAGTAAGCTTTTCAACATAAATCCCCATATCGGAATCAAGTTTAGGGCAGGCAATAGCGAGACTTTTTCCACGCATGAACAACCCATGGAATTCCCCGACTGCAAAGGCGGTACAATCAGCAGCAAGCAACAAATCTGAACCATGGAAATAGGGGGCTTGTGGTGAAACCAGATGAAGCTGAATCGGCCATTGACGCAGGGCACTCCCAGCACCCACAGAAGGCGCAACACTACTGCTTCCCTTTTCACCGAAATCCATCATCCGACTTCCCGGACATCCTCCCTCATGATGATGGTGCGCGGTATGAGCATTCTGATCGACAGTTGTTGCACTTGTCTCATTTTTCAGAGGATTGGCAATAGAGTATTCTTCGAGATATTCAAATGCCTGCTGCAAAAAAACGCTCTGGCCATGATCGGCGAGATGACGCAGATGTGCGGCAATAACATTCGAGCCTCCATGAACAATACTCTCATGCATCACCCGTTTTTCATTATAGGGTTCAGCCTCACGAGTCTCTATTTTCATCGCCCCGGTCGGACAATGACCAAGACATGCCCCAAGTCCATCGCAAAACAGATCACTGATCAACCGGGCCTTTCCATCAATAACCTGCAAAGCACCCTCCAGACATCCCGGAATACAATCCCCACAACCAGAGCATCGATTCTCATCAATTGTAATAATCTCTCGTTTTATCATATACATGGCACCAGTTTATTGCGTTATGGATGCCAGCCCTTCTACAGTATTTAACGCTGGCATCAGGGTATTTGTTGCTTGGAGCTTCCGAAGAAGCTTCCCTATAGTTACCTGTTCAAATTCGTTATTAACCACATGCTCAATCCGCATGATTTCGTGACGAAGTACACATCGCGAACGATTGGTACAAATCTGCTTGCGAAACATGCACTCCGACACTTGCACCGTCCCCTGAAAAATCTCAATCAACTGCTTGACACCAATTTCATCAGGATCTTTTTCCAGCATAAACCCACCCTGAACCCCCTCCTTCGACACAATTAAATCGTGACGAATCATCTCCTGCAACACACCACGAAGAAATTGATAGGGCATATCCTGCTCAACCGCAATCGCCTTGGCTGAAACATAACTGCCTCGTTTTGCTCCCAGCATCAAGAGTGCCCGTATAGCGTAATCAGTTTTTTTTGTCAGTACTTTCATAGCTTGTCCTAATTGATATAAATATAGTATCAGTTATACCAAGAACAAAATTCTTTTTTTAACCCATAGGATTGGGGAAGGAAGAAAAGTCAATATTTGTTAACAATAACTCAATTTTTATCAATAAATTCTGGCAAAAATAAAGGGCTAAAAATAAAGAAAAAAGTGGTAATCTGTTTACAAAAGCCGTTCGATGCTTGTAAACTCAGTTTAACACGAGGAAATTTATTCATGTCTGCCAGGAAAATGTCACCCCTTCATCCAGGAACTGTTTTGTTTGAAGAGTACCTTAGCCCAATGAAGCTGAGCGAGAAGAGAGTTGCTGAGGATATCCATATTCCTGTCTGGCGCATCAACGAAATAATTGCAGGGAAAAGATGTATTACCGCAGAAACCGCTCTGCGTCTTGGCCGCTATTTCGGTACACCCCCACAGTTCTGGTTCGGGCTGCAAATGGATTACGACCTTAAAATGGCATTGAATAATCAAGGAGCCAACATCGAAAAAGATGTAAAGGCCTATGATGAGTCAAGATCATAACCATCATTAGCACTGTTGGACGCATCGCTTACTGTTTCAAAAGTAAAGCTCGGACGTGTCTGCTTGCTTGCCCAAAGCCTGATGACAAGATTACCTGCTTTTTCAGCAATAAGCACTCAGCATTACGGAGATCATTCACCATCAATATCTGCATGATACGCACTTCAGGTTAAGCATCAACGTAGTTGAAGAAAAAATAATCGGGTATTCATTTTTTTTCTTATCTTATCGTCCGTTGTTCTGGCGAAGTGGCCGAGTGGTCAGGCAGAGGTCTGCAAAACCTTCTACAGCGGTTCGAGTCCGCTCTTCGCCTCTAATGAAAAAAGCCTGCAAAATGCAGGCTTTTTTCATTCATACACCACAAAACTATCCTATCTTTTCCGCACCAGTAACAATCGCTGTAACAAGTTTTTCAATTGTAACATCATCCATCAGCACAGGAATATTAAGGCAGATACTGCTACGCAGCATGATACCGGTTTTTGGCCAGAGCGCTTCAAGATCAGCGTCACGGTACTGGTCATACTCACCAAGAAGATGGCCCCAAACTCCTGCAAAATGCCAGTCAAGTGCTTCTGGCAAAATCTTGGTGCCAAAGCCATGCTCCGTCAAATGTGCTTCAAACTGCAGTGCCGCTTCACGATTTCTGACCCTGAAAATAAGGGTGTCTCCCTGAGACCCAGCTTCGTCACTGAAAGGCCTGAGAATAATGTTATCGAGATGACGGATTGCATCCTTGATTTTTTTCTTGTTCTCCCTTGATGCCGAAAGAATGGTATCAATTTTGGCAAGCTGGGCCAGACCGATTGCCGCAGTCACTTCGCTGAGACGTAAATTCAACCCTTTTGATCTTCTGGGATCTTTACCCCTCGGAAGACCGGGCAGGTGCATGTGACCATGGTCGGAGAACTCGGCCGCACGATCGTAGATTTCCTTGTCGTTGGTCACAATAATGCCGCCTTCACCAGTGTGGAGCGTTTTGCCAGCATCAAACGAGAAGGAAGCAACACTGCCAAAGGTGCCGAGTTTCCGTCCCTTATATGAAGCTCCAAGCGCCTGTGCAGCATCCTCGATCAGCGTCAGGCGATGCTTTATGCAGAGTGCCGACAGCTCATCCATTTTCGGTGAAGCCCACATCGGAATAGCCACAACAGCTTTCGTCGCTGGAGTAATAGCCTTTTCAACTTCTACCGGATCAAGATGATAGGTTTCATCAAGCTCAACCGGCACAGGTATTGCACCAAGGGCACTAATCACTTCCACAGGAGCTATGAACGTCCATGCAGTTGTAATGACCTCATCACCAACTCCAATCCCGGCACCAGCAAGTGCACAATGAATTGCTGCTGTACCTGAAGAAACAGCATGAGCATACTTGACGCCCATCCATGACGCAAATTTCTCCTCAAACTCTCTTGCTTTATAATTACCACCGCCGTAACGGTATAAATTGACTTTTTCCCTGCTGAAAAGTTCCTGTATTTCAGCTAGTTCTTCACGACCGATGAGTTCTGCTCCAGCCATAATAAGTATCCTGTTCTTTTATGTTAATTGAAAAACAACTTCCCGTGCAGATTCTTCGGTAAATTCAACGGGATTGCCCGAAAATGAGCCTTTCAGGGCTTCTGAGGCATTATGTGCAAACTCTGTAGCATTACCCTTGCCATATCCATAAGGAACAAGTGTTGGAATCTGAAGCTGCCTGTAAAGTTCATCCATCTCCTCAAGCAGTTCAGCCGTTGCCTCTTTTGGTGAGGGGGTCGAGCGCATAGGATTGAGAAGGGCATACTTTTCATAGCCATGAAGATGGTTGTAACGCATAACCTCCTTGAGAAAAATTGCTCCAGCAAGACCGTGAGGCACACGATGTTTCACGCCAAGATAGTAGGCAAAACCATTCGTTGGACCATCACCGGAGTTCATAAGGGCCACAGTACCACAGACACTGCCTATCGCAAGATCAAGCCGCGACTCAGCCCGATCGAGCTGATTCTGCTGTAAAGCATAAAAAGTGCGCTGGAATCCTTCAATGGCAAAAATCCGGCTCAACGCCGTATGCTTTACTGAACCGAAACTATCAACGCAATGGACAAGGCTATCCATGGCTGAAGCAATAACGCTTTCAAAAGGGGCTGTCATGGAAAGCTGCGGGTCGATTACTGCTTTTTTGGGAAAATTTTTTCGGCTGTTAATGCCAAGTTTACGGCCCTCGGCCTCATCAATAAATACCGCATTAAAACTTACCTCGGCACCGCTGCCCAGCAGAGACGGTACGGTAATAAGTGGTAATGGATCGTTCACTCCTGAAGGAAAGCCCTTGAGTGAAAGTGCTGGAACTGCGTTGGTCATTAAAAGAGCAACTCCCTTTCCAAGGTCAAGTGTACTGCCTCCACCTATGGCAACAATAATTTCCGGCGAATTCCCCCGGAAAAATTCCGCCACACTTTCGAGATGAGAATAAGTCGGTTCGCCCCCGAATTCATTGCAATACAATACTGCATCTTTGTATTCTGAGGTAAGGTTCCTCAGAACGTCTTGAAAATAGAGACTGCCTGCTACATTGGCATCGTAAATGATACCGGGCTTCTTAACTGACAACTGTGCCAGATGCCCATTCAGGTTCAGCGCTTCATTAACCCCGATAACAAGATCGGTGGATAAAAAGAAATTCATAAAAACAGTAATCTAAAGGTTCTGTTGGTTTGCATCCTGGACGGCCAGGTTTTTTTTATAAAGGTAGTACTCAATTAAATCTATTTCTTCGAGAGTATCAATCTCCCACGTTTGCCAAAACTCCATCTCATAGACCGAAAGTTTTTCGCCAATCCTGTTGTCAAAGGAGAAAAGAGTTTCTGGTGAAAAAATATAGATTGAGCCATTTTCGATGAATTGTGTTGGCCGATCCTGACGCATTCCCCGATTACGGTAATCAAAGTTGACACTCATCCACTTCCCTTCTCGGGATTCCCACAAGGTAAGGTCGTCGGCTTTAGTCACCGAAATTAGCGAATCAGCTCCTTCACGACGAAAAACATCTATCGCTGCATCAATATCACCAGATTTTCGTAAAGGTGAGGTCGCCTGCAAGAATACGATCGTGCTTACGGGCATTTCATACTCCAATTCGATAACTCCAATAGCGTGAAGGATAGCCGATTCGGAGCTCACCTTGTCACCGGAAAGTTTCAATGGACGCTCAATCACCTCCGCACCATATTCCTTTGAAACGCCGGAAATGATCGTATTATCCGTTGAAACAAACACTTTATCGATGGAAGCTGAGGCTAACGCCTGTTGAATCGTCCAGGCGATCAGGGGTTTTCCTGCTACAGGATAGATATTTTTCTTTTTCAGTCCCTTTGACCCGCCTCTGGCAGGAATAATTGCTACCGTGTACATTAAAAATCAGTTACGTTTTAGTTCAGCCATCAATCAACTGCTGGCAGACATTCGCAATATTTTTTGCTGCAGATTTATTCTGGAGCGGTGTCAGTAACTTTAACACCTCAGGATCCAACCCACAATGTACTTCCTTGTTCAGGGCAGAACCAACAAAAATTGTCGATGAAAACTGCGCAATCAACATCCGTGAGTTGGCAATCATTTCTTCAGTTCTACCTTCACTGAACACAAGGCTGTCTGGAGCATAGCGTTCAATTTCTCTGATTGCCCTTTCAGCATTTTCATTGGGATGAAGCTTGAAAAGAAGCTGGTGATCACCTGCCATTTCAAGATATTTTTCAATATTTTTCCGGCGATTTTCATAAATAAAGGTTTCTCGATTATCTGACGTACAGACAAGAACGTAATTATGATGTTTAAAATTATTCTGAAGGTACTGCTCGCAATTGTCAAAGTTCGGAATACTGGTCACTTCGATTTTGGCGGGAGTCACCCCTTTCCGGATAAAGAGTTCGCGATATCCTTCGCTGGCAACACAAAACTTCTCATAAGCATCGGATAACCCAGTAGCAGCAGTACCGGCAATCCAGCGAGGAATCCACTGGAAGTTCCTTGCAAGATGGTAGAGAATGGTTTCGGGCTCTGTCATTCCCTCTTGTACCAGCACAATTTTATTGCTTCGAATATGTTTTGGCACAATGAGATCCGTACAGGTCACCACAAGATCATAGGCGTGTGCAAAACCACCAATATCAAGCCTCAGATGATGAGAAGAGAGATAGTCAAGGGTACGTTCCGATCGCTTGCGACCCATAATGGTAAATTCAAGCAACCCTGCATCACTGGCAACTCCGAGCAGACCATCGCTGAAAAAAGGAGAAAAATATTGCTCATAATCGGTCAGCCACCCTGCAATCTGATGCATCTGGGTAGTCTGATTCATCGAACCACATATAAATAAAATTTTTTTCTTCACGATCCTCCTTTGCTTACTCCTTCTACATCTCGCAGGTGAACTCCAGAAAAAAACATTATGGAGTAACCGAAAGAATACCAGAGGACCTCCTTTAAACGCCTCAACAACACAAATGCACCGCCATAAGCAAGAACATCATGCATCCCGACAGCCTGAAAAAACGCCAGGTAACCAAGATCCTGTACACCAAGTCCAGAAGGAATGAAAAAAAAGAGAGAACGAAGCATTGTAAGAGCGATATCAATGGTAAACACCTGTAAAAAAGAGATATCAATACCCAAAAGCCTCAATATAACATAACTCTCAATAGCAAGTGTTGACCAAGCAAGAAGATAAATAACCAATACCGGAAGCAACCTATTGGTATAAGAACCGCGGTAACTCTTCAGCTCCTCATCCGTATCAAGAAAACCTGACTCTTTTACAAGTAACCATCTCTTTACTCTCTTGATGGGAACAAGCATCAAAAATTTGTGAACATTTTGAGCTGCTTTTCCGTTGAGCAGCAAAAGGAGAAAAAAGAGAAAAAGCAGAAAAACCACTATGCCTGCACCAACCATAAGATAGCCAAGCCCCTCAAAACCAAGAATTCGGACAGAAACAACCTGAAGAAGTGAAAAACCTGCTATAGAACCAATAATAGTATAAAGCCCCTGAGCTACGCCGAGCATGAGCTTTCGCACAGCAACGCTTGCAACCCCAGAGGGAAGTGGAACCCCTATAAAGCGGCTACAAAGAAAAGGACGAAGAGGTTCACCGATAGCCACTCCGGCAGGAAGCGTCATGGACACAGTTTCGGCGATAACCTGTATTTTCAGAAGTTTGAAAAACGGTATTGTGATTATGCTCCGCGGAAAGACTCTTGACCATGCTAAGGTTTCTAAAAGATGCAGCGCAAGAAAAGGCAAAACAATAAATGCCGATAAAAAACCAATTGATGAAATAAGATCAGCCGATCGCTTAAGGTCTAGTTGACTGAAAAGATAGACTATCAGGACAATACCAAGACCAAGACCAAGATAGCCTGTCCATGAAAGACCTGATTTTTTCGTCATCTGCATGAATAAACAGGAAAGAAGCCTTAAAAAATTCTCGAAACTCAATATCACAATTTGCAAAGATAAGAATGTATCGTTAAATATTTATTGAATCATTGTAAGTAACGTGAAACCCTCTAAGGAGCCAAGGTTGTTATTTCCATTTTAACGGCTCTTATAATTAAGTAAACACCTTGCGCTGATGGGGCTTATCAATCCTGACTTTCAGACACTGCCGGAACTTTTTGCATCTGTTTTTAACCATTACAGGGAAAATGAGATTAAGTTTCCATTTGCAAGAAAGATTAATGGAGTATATGCACCCATCTCTTATCGTGTGTTTGAGGAGGATGTGCGTTATTTTGGAGCGTTTCTAAAACACAATGGTGTAAAGTCAAAAGATCGGATTGCCATACTTTCGGAAAACAGACCGGGATGGTACCTTGCCGATATGGCTATTATGAATCTTGGCGCAATCAATGTGCCTCTCTATCCTTCTTTGCCTTCCAGCCAGATTGAATATGTTCTCAACAACTGCAGCGCAAAGGCTGTCATTGTCTCAAACATGCTTCAACTAGGTAAAATCCTCTCAATCTGGCAAAATCTGCCAGAGTTAACTCTTGTTGTGGTCATGAACCGCCTTGAAGAAGCCATTGAAGATGTTCTTGACCTTGACCAGGCAAAGGCAATCGGGAAAAAATGTCTTGAAGAAAAACCATGGTTTCTTGACCGAGCCCCTGTGGAATCTGAAGATGTTGCCACCATTATCTACACTTCTGGAACGACAGGGCTTCCAAAAGGAGTGATGCTTACACACCGCAACCTCTGTGAAAATGTCAAATCCTGCTCTTCAGTTATACACCTTGATGATTCTGACTGTGGGCTCTCATTTCTGCCTCTCTCTCATGCTTATGAACGCACAGGCGGCTATTACCTGCTTTTTGCCTGCGGAGCCAGCATCTATCTGGCAGAGAGCATTGAGACGATTTCACTGAATATGACAGAAGCCAGACCGACCATCATCTTTACTGTTCCAAGGCTGTTTGATCGTATCAAAATGAGTATACTCAAGCAGATTTCAACCCAAAGCGTCATAAAGCAGAAAATATTTTACTGGGCGTTAAAAACGGGAGAACAGTATCACAGAAAAATCGATAATAAAGGAAGCGTACCAAAAATACTCTCCATACAGTACGCTTTAGCAGAAAAGCTTGTCTATAAAAAAATAAAGAACAAGCTTGGCGGACGACTGCGCTATTTTGTTTCGGGCGGGGCTGCTTTACCGCAAAAGATCGGCGAATTTTTTCATGCGCTTGACATAAACATTCTTGAGGGATTTGGCCTAACTGAAACATCACCCGTCACCCATGTCAACAGGCCAGAAAAGATCAAGTACGGTACCGTTGGACAGGCGGTTAATAACGTCGAGGTCAGAATTGCCGATGATGGAGAAATCCTGCTCAAGGGACCTAATATCATGAAGGGATACTGGATGGATGAAGAATCTACCCGTAAAGTTATCAAGGACGGATGGTTCTTCTCCGGGGATATTGGAGAGATAGATAAGGAGGGTTATCTGAAGATAACCGGTCGAAAAAAACATATTATCGTCACTTCGGGCGGGAAAAATATTGCACCTATGCCTATTGAGAACTTGATTGCTGATAGTCCATTTATTGAACAAGTCATTGTAATCGGTGAAAAACGGCCATTTCTGATTGCCCTTATTGTACCGGAATTTAGCAAATTGAGAGAATTTGCTGCATCAGAAGGTATAAAAGCTGAAACCAACAAAGAGTTGATTGAAAATCAAAATGTTCTGCAGATTTTTGAAAAACTTCTGCGCACCGTTTCACGACAACTGGCAACGCACGAGAAAGTACGCAAGTTTCTGCTTGTTGATACGCCATTCACGATTGAAAACGGTCAAATGACCCCAACAATGAAACTCAAACGCGAAGTAATTATATCAAGTTATGCCGAAAAAATAGAGAATGTTTATAAAGCCCTTAACATGGTCTATAACATTGAATAAACTAATATAATTCCTGTAATATATCAGTAAAAAGTTAAAACTTTTTTTGGAGATTAGCTTCCTTTTATCTTCAGCAAGGGAAAGGCACCAGGAGTTGTACTCTCCTGGTTTTCTACAATCCCCTCATGGATAAGCTCATTGATGATTTCATCAAGATCCCATGGACAGTCGGCATATTTCTCATTGATTTCTTCCAGGCACACAACATCCGAATGAACAAGCTCTTTGATAAGCCTGCCCCGATACCATCGTCTTGATCCCTGAAACTTCGATTGCTTCGTCAGTGGATGGATTCCTGTTTTTCTGCTGGTTAGAACAAGAGCGCCATAATCCATCAGTGCGTTATGCCAGTTACGACTTTGCCCGTCAGGAAGCACCTCTTCTGCAACTTGCTGAAGTGTTTTGGCACCAATACTCTCAGGGAGCCCAAATTCATGGATCAGAATTCGGCGGATATTGGTATCCACTGCTGCAACATCAAGATTATCGGCAAACACGGGAATGGAACGAGAGGTATAGGCTCCTATACCTGGCAGTGTTTTAAGTTCTTCAGGTCCAGACGGAACCATCCCGCCGAAACGTTCCATGATAGTAATGGCACATCGCTGAAGCCTTACTGCCCTTGAATTGTAGCCAAGCCCACTCCAAAGTGCAAGCACATCCCGAAGTGATGCCAAAGCGAGACTTGCCGGATCTGGAAATTTGCTAAGCCATGCTTCATATTTTAAGACCACTCTCTCAGCCTGTGTCTGCTGCAGCATGATCTCGCTGATCATTACAGCATAACGGTCAGTAGTTTCGCGCCAAGGATATACCCTTCTGTTTTGATAGTAAAAGTCAAAAATCTTTTTACGGAAACGTTCAATCTCCTGGCTGTTCACGACCTGTCAAGACTAAAAGTGGTAAGGATAAAATAAAGTTAATCGAACACTACTTTGTGTAACGAAGAGTTCGATGCACCCAACAGATCACGAAGATGGAAACCCGGCAGCATTTATATGCACACCGGGTTAAAAAAAATCAGACTTTTTCTACAATCTTGCGCTCCTTGACTTTCAACGCTGCCTTGCCGGTACGTTTGCGCAAGTAGAAGAGTTTTGCCCTTCTTGCCTTACCGTGTTTCACAACTGTAACACTTTCAATGTTGGGTGAGTTGACAGGAATGATCCTTTCAACACCTACTCCATGAGAAATTTTGCGAACAGTGATGGTTTTGTTCCCACCGGCTCCCCTGTCACTGATAACAACACCCTCAAAAGCCTGAAGCCTCTCCTTTTCACCCTCAATAACCTTCAACTGAATTTTAACAGTATCCCCTGGCCGAATTTCCGGAAAATCGGTAACAGCCTGAGTGGCTTCAACTAACTTAATTAACTGATCCATGACAACAACTTATTTACGTTATTTTTTCTTATATCCATCTAATTCAAACTCAATCAAGCAGATCCGGCCTCCGTTGTCTTGTTCGCTCAAGAGCATTTTGATGACGCCACTGCTCAATCTTTCCATGATTACCGGTCAACAGTACTTCGGGAACCTTCATCCCCCTAAATTCTGCCGGCCGCGTGTAATAGACAGAGTCAAGAAGCCCGGCCTGAAAAGAATCAGTCAAAGCCGATTCACTATCACCAAGAACACCGGGTATAACCCTGACAAGAGCATCCATAAGAAGGAGTGCTGGTATCTCTCCACCTGAAACAACAACATCGCCAATAGAGATCTCCATAGTAACCAGATTCTGCCTGATACGTTCATCAATGGCCTTGTAATGCCCACAGAGAATAATCAGGTTATGCATCATCGAAAGCTTGTTTGCCATAGACTGCTCAAACAACAATCCATCCGGAGAAAGAAAAATCAGAGCATCGTACTCTCTTTCTGCCTGTAACGCTTCAACACAGGTGAAGACTGGCTCTGGACGGAGCACCATACCTGCACCACCACCAAAAGGCGAATCATCGACCTGTTTATACCGGCCAAAACCGTAATCATGCAGGTTGTGAATGTGAATTTCCGCATGGTTTTTTTTTCGTGCAATGCTTAACAGTCCATTGTTAAGCGGGGAATCAAAAAAACCGGGAATGACGGAAATAACATCAATCCTTATTGCATCCATGGGCTGAGGCACAACCATTTACAAAAATTCATCAAATCTTGGTATAATAATATACTTTTCACCAAGACTAAACTCTTCAACAAACTCATCTATGGCTGGAAGCAGAATCTTTTTACCGTCGACCTGAACCTCGTATACTTCATGTGCAGGCATCCTGATCACATTGGTAACTATGCCAACCTCCTTTCGATGACGATCCAAAACCTTCATTCCAATAATCTCATGAAGATAGGCTCGGTTATCCGGCTGCGGCAAAAGCTGATCTTCTTCAACAAACAATTGCCAGCCTGTAAGTGCTTCAGCTTTTTCCATGTTATCAATCCCCTCAAAGAACAGCCATGCAAACCCTCCGGCAAGAGCAGCTTTTTTTACCTTTAAGCGCTCAACCGAATCGACAGACTTCCCTGCATAATATTCACGGCGCGAAAGAAAACTTTCAGGGAAATCTGTAATAACTTCTACTTTCACCTCACCTTTCAACCCTTTCGGTTTGAGAATGATGCCTGTCAAATAGAGCTCCACCTTTGACCTCACCCTAAAAGATGATTAAGCCTCTCCACCTGTAGCTGCTTTCGCTTCCGCCTCTTTTTTAGCACTGCGGCGATGGGACTTCAGTGCAAGTCTTTTCTGACGTCTTACATTCTGGTGCTCCTGCCACTTTTCCATCTCTGCTGAAATTTCTGCCTCACTGCGCCCCATTCTCTTGAGTCGTAGTTCGTACAACAATCCAGTTGTACGGATAAGACTGTTCACTGTTGCTGTTGGCTGTGCTCCGGTCTGCATCCAGTAAACAATACGGTCTTTTTTAATGGTCACAGCATGCGGTTTGGCCGTAGGCTGATAATGGCCGACAACTTCAAGAAATTTGCCGTCCCTTGGTGAGCGCGCATCAGCCACGACAATCTGGTATACCGGCAATTTTTTTCTTCCTGCTCTTTTAAGTCTGATCTTTACCAAGGCTAAAATATTTTAGTTAATGTTTACTGGTAACAGTGAATACAATCTATCGTTTTAAAAACTTTTCAAGTGCAAGATTCTGCGAAGTAATTTT
>CAIMPI010000020.1 GCA_903843305.1 uncultured Chlorobiaceae bacterium | reverse complement strand
TGACCAACATGGCTATCGAAGCCGGAGGCATGAACGGTATTATTGCTGCTGACAAGATCGCTGAGGAGTATGTGAAGGCAAGAAGCAACAAGCCTTACGAGCTCTTCCAGAGCGATCAGGATGCTCAATATCACAGTAAGTACTGTTACAACGTGCGTGAACTCGAACCAGTTGTGGCCCAGCCTCACAGTCCTGATAATCGTGCTACAGTGAGAAGTGTTGCTGGCACAAAAATCACAAAATCCTATATCGGCTCCTGCACTGGCGGTAAACTTACCGATTTTGTGATGGCGGCTAAAATCCTGAAGGGACAGAAAGTTTCGGTTACAACAAACATTGTGCCGGCTACGGTTAAAGTTGCCCGTGACCTTGAGTGTGAACTTTACGAAGGCCAAACACTTAAACAGATTTTTGAGGATGCAGGGTGCAGCATTGCACTCCCTTCATGCGCGGCATGTCTTGGCGGCCCTGCTGATACCGTCGGACGCTCGATTGATAACGACATCGTAGTCTCTACAACTAACCGCAATTTCCCCGGACGAATGGGCAGTAAGCATGCAGGGGTCTATCTTGCTTCACCGCTGACAGCAGCCGCATCAGCAATTACTGGCAAACTCACTGATCCGAGAGATTTTCTCTGATCGCACTTGTAAGGAGAATTAACAACATGGAAACTATTATTCAGGGCAAAGCATACGTTTTAGGCAAAAATATCGATACTGACCAGATCATTCCGGCTGAACATCTTGTGTATAGCCTTTCGGATCCTGAAGAGGTTGTTTTGTACGGTAAATATGCCCTTTCAGGAGTACCACCCGAACAGGGAGGACTTCCTGAAGGCAATATCCTCTTTATTGATGAAGGTAATGTTCACTCAGCATTCACCATCATCATTGCAGGCCCGAACTTTGGATGCGGATCGTCAAGGGAACATGCACCTTTCGCATTAAAAGTCGCTGGTGTAAAAGCCATTATTGCAGAATCTTACGCAAGAATCTTTTACCGCAACTGTGTTGATGGTGGATTTGCGATTCCTTATGAAACAGTCGAACAGCTTAATCAAGTTATTAAAACAGGTGATGAGCTGAAAATCGATGTTAAGGCAAACACCATTGAAAATCTTACAAGCAAGATCACCTATCAACTCAATCCTCTGGGCAGTGTGTTCAACATCGTCGAGGCGGGAGGTATTTTTGCCTATGCCCGACAGGAAAATTTAATGGCTCAACGCTGATTTATGACTGGAACAACAAAGTTAATAGAACTTTACGACACCACCCTCCGTGATGGCACTCAGGGTGAACATATTAACCTTTCGGTACAGGACAAGCTGCTTATCGCGCAAAAGCTTGATGAGTTCGGCATGGACTATATCGAAGGGGGATGGCCAAGCAGCAACCCAAAAGATGAGGAGTTTTTCATCAAGGCCCGGCAGCTTGACCTCAAACATGCAAAACTCTGCTCCTTCGGCTCGACTGCCCGTACAGTAGCTTCCGTTGAAAGCGATCCAAACCTGCTTGGGCTGCTTCATTCCGAAACTCCGGTCATCACCATCTTCGGAAAAACATGGAAAGCCCACTCCATGAAAAGTCTTGGCATTTCAGATGACGAGAATGCCGATTTAATTTACCGCTCCGTTGCCTTCCTCAAGCAAGAGGGACGAGAGGTCTTTTTTGATGCAGAACATTTTTTCGACGGGTATAAAGATGACCGCGAATTTTCCCTGACGATGCTGCGTGCAGCAGTGGAGGGTGGAGCATCAAGAATTGTGCTGTGCGACACCAACGGCGGATCATTGCCTCATGAAGTTGCGGATATTGTAGCACATGTACTGGCTGTTACCGGTATACCTGTGGGCATTCATGCCCACAATGATGGCGATCTTGCCGTAGCAAATTCGATTGCGGCAATCATAGCTGGTGCAACCCATATCCAGGGAACCATCAACGGTATCGGCGAACGATGTGGCAACGCCAACCTTATCAGCATTATTCCCAATATCATGCTGAAACTGCAGCGCTCATTCACTTCGGTGCATCATCTAAATCAATTGACTTCACTCTCAAAGTTTGTCTATGAGATTTTGAATATGCCATCGAATACCCGAGCGCCTTTTGTCGGCAAGTCAGCATTTGCCCACAAAGGCGGTATCCATGTCAGCGCTGTCATGAAAGAGAGTTCCCTCTACGAACATATCGACCCGAAACTTGTTGGTAATCATCAACGAGTTCTGGTTTCAGAACTTGCTGGCCAGAGTAACATTCGCTACAAGGCTAAGGAACTTGGCATAGGTCTTCCTGAAAAAAGCGAGCTTTATAAAAATATTGTCCACCATATCAAGGAACTTGAACACGAAGGCTACCAGTTTGACGGAGCCGAAGCCTCTTTTGAACTCCTGCTGCACAAGGAGCTTGGCAACTTCAAACCCTTCTTTGAAGTACTTGAAACTAAAGTCCATATCGAATCGAGTAAGGATGCCAAAAATGTTGACCAGGCCGTGCTCAAGGTAAGGGTTGGAGAGGAGATTGAGCATATTGCCGCTGACGGTGACGGCCCGGTCAATGCTCTCGATAAGGCTCTCCGCAAAGCACTCCTCCATTTTTATCCGGAGATCAAGAGCATCAAACTTGTGGATTACAAAGTCCGGGTACTAGAAGAGAAACGGGGAACCAGTGCAAAAGTGCGGGTACTGATAGAGTCAAGCAACGGCCACTATACATGGGGCACCGTTGGCGTCTCGACAAACATCATCGAAGCTAGTCTTCACGCGCTTGAGGACAGCATGAACTATCATCTCTTTACACTGAAGGCCGCAGTGCCGACTGCCTAAATAAAACTGCCGACATAAATCACATCCTTACTCGGCAGCATCATTCAGAAGATGCTGCCTAAAAACGATACTCAAACCTTATTCAGGAAAACGTACTATTGTTAGCAGCTTGTGGTGTGTCATTCTTCTTCAGTATACCATCCTCAACCATCTTGTTGATCGCAAGTGAAAGTTGCTCCTGGGTACGAAGCAGAGCTGGTAATGACATTGCCAAAGCCGCAACCTGACGAATATTGGCTTTGTCTTGTTCGACCTGTGTAATATTAACAAGATCCATGCGGATAATACCATCAATCAGTGTAATATTTGCAATCCCGTCAGTATAGATAGTCTGCATACTTTTCTCCATGTTTTAATTGTTTTTAGTTCATCGAATACATGAGCCCCATAGCAATGCTACGGAGAATTGACCAATAGTGATTAAATCCCATACCGGCTATAAATATCATGTGGCTTTTTACCAAAAAAAGCACGGCAAACCGTGCTTTTGATCTTGGTGGGCGATAGTGGATTCGAACCACTGACCTCTACAGTGTCAATGTAGCGCTCTAACCAACTGAGCTAATCGCCCTTCCTGAAAAGGCCTTTAATATAGACTTTCAATAATTAAACACAAAACACAGAAACCCTTATTCAGTGCTTTATGCCGATTTTTTCTTTTTTCCCTCACCCGAAAAATATTCCGGAAGAGCTTTTTGTTCTATAGTATCGGCCGTAATACGGCATTTATGAGTGTTTTTCATCGAGGGAATCTCAAACATAATGTCGATCATCACGTTTTCGAGCACTGAACGCAATGCGCGAGCCCCTGTTCCACGATCAATCGCAATTTTCACTACCTTGTCAAGCGCCTCTTCAGCAAACTCAAGCTCCACGCCGTCCATCTCAAACAGCTTTTTGTACTGTTTGGTAATGGCGTTTTTCGGTTCAACAAGAATATTGCGCAAAGCCTTTTCGTCAAGCATATCAAGCGTTGAAATCACTGGAAGGCGACCGATGAATTCGGGAATAAGCCCGTACTCGTGGAGATCGTCCTGAGTGACAAGCTTGAGTATTTCAGGGTCGTAGCCAATCTGCGTTGTTTTAACCTTTGCGCCAAAACCCATTGAAGATTTTGAGACTCTTTTGGCAATGAGCTTGTCGAGACCCTCAAATGCGCCGCCGCAAATAAAGAGGATATTCTTCGTGTTTATATTGATTAGTTGCTGTTCAGGATGTTTGCGGCCTCCTTTCGGCGGAACACCAACAACCGCCCCTTCAAGAATCTTCAGCAAAGCCTGCTGAACACCCTCTCCAGAAACATCACGGGTAATGGAGACATTCGCCGATTTACGTGCAATTTTATCGATCTCGTCAACATAGATAATGCCGCGCTCTGCTCGTTCAAGGTTAAAATCGGCAGCATGAAGAAGTCTGGCAAGAATAGTTTCAACATCATCGCCGACATATCCCGCTTCGGTCAGTGAGGTCGCATCGACAATTGAAAAAGGAACTTCAAGCAGATTGGCCAGCGTCTGGGCAAGAAGGGTTTTGCCTGTACCGGTTGGGCCGATAAGCAGGATATTGCTTTTTTCAATAACAACTTCATCATGCTCATGTTTGATCTCCTGCGAATCAATCCTCTTGTAATGGTTGTAAACGGCAACAGCAAGTGATTTTTTTGCCGTCTCCTGCCCGACGACATACTGGTCAAGAGAATTCATGATAGCTTTGGGACTTGCAAGTCGAGGCTGAAACGGCTGTTCCGGAATCCGTTCGGCTTGCTGTATCGAACTGACCTCTTTCCGCAGGATCTCATAAGATGTTTTGATACAACGGTCGCATATAAAGGCTTTCGGACCAGCAATCATGCTGTTGACCTCCTGGGCGCTTCGACCACAAAATGAACAGTAAACTTGATCAGTAGTACCGTTGCCGCTTCTTGTTTTTCCCTTTATCGGTTCTCGTTCTCTCGTCATGAAACAAACCTGCTTTCTGTCCAATTAATAAAATTATAATTTAAAAGCCCATTTTTGCCAGACTGTCCAGAATATGCTGAATGGTCAAACTCAATTTGGGATGATCAGTCTCAAAGTGGTCAAGGGCCTCATTCATCCGTTCCATAAGAGATTCGTCCTCATGAATAGTGCCAACTTTTTCATCGAGAAGACGCTGCATATCAGCCCTGAGGTTTGACAGAACAACTTCTGTGGTTTCATCAATAGATTCTACCTGTTCAAGCTCTCGATGAAGTGTGCCAAGGAGTTCCCTGAGTTTTTGCTGTTCCATAATCCTCCCTCTGGTTAAGTAAATTTTACGGCAGACAGGTGCCACCCATCAGAAACCGATCACACTCACGCGCTGCTGATCTGCCTTCATGAATTGCCCAAACTACAAGGCTCTGGCCTCGGCGAGCATCACCAGCAGCAAAAATTCTATCCCGATTGGTATGATATGTTTTTTCGGTAGCCTTGATATTTGAGCGTTCGTCCTGAACAACCTGAAGTTGCTGCAACAAATGCTCCTCAGGCCCGATGAATCCCATGGCAAGCAGTACAAGCTCTGCCGGGATAATCTGTTCAGTACCTGCAACTGGTTCTGGAACAAACCGACCATTGTCTCTTACCCATTCCACCCTGGAGACCTCAACCGCTTTCAGTAAGCCTTTTTCATCAGCAATAAACTTCTTGGTCATCATGGAGTATTTTCTCGGGTCATCTCCCTGCACAAGAGCTGCTTCTTCTTGCCCATAGTCTACTTTGAAGGTTTTTGGCCACTCCGGCCACGGATTATCTGGCTGGCGATCGAGAGGGGGCTTAGGCATAATCTCAAGCTGTATAACACTTTTGCAACCTTGGCGCAGTGACGTCGCGACACAGTCTGTACCGGTATCACCGCCACCAATAACAACAACATTTTTACCAACGGCCGACAGGAGTAATGTACTTTCGTCAAGCAGGGCTTTTGTGCTGGAACGCAGAAAGTCCATGGCAAAATAAATACCCGGAAGTTCACGACCCTCTTCGGTTAGGTTGCGGGGTTTTGAAGCGCCTGTACATAGCACAACGGCATCAAACTCTTCAAGGAGCTTGTCTGCTGGATAGTCGACACCAACCTCGGTACTCTCAATAAAGGTAATTCCCTCCTGCTTCATCAAGTCAATACGGCGTTCTACCACAAACTTTTTGTCGAGCTTCATGTTCGGAATACCGTACATCATAAGGCCACCGAAACGTTTGTCACGCTCAAAAACCGTCACACTATGGCCAGCCTTATTGAGCTGGTCGGCACAGGCAAGTCCCGCAGGGCCCGATCCCACAACAGCAATTCGCTTTCCTGTTCTGTTGAGAATTTTTTTCGGTTCGACCCATCCTTCTGCAAACGCATGCTCAATAATCGAGCATTCAATGTTCTTGATGGTAACGGGAGGTTCAATGATACCGAGCACACAGGAGCCTTCGCATGGAGCAGGACAAACCCTGCCAGTAAATTCCGGAAAATTGTTGGTTTTTATCAGGCGATCGTATGCCTCGTGCCAAAACCCGTTGTAAACATAATCGTTCCACTCTGGAATAAGATTGTGGATCGGGCATCCACTCGTCATACCACTCAACATAAACCCGGTATGGCAGTACGGTGTCCCGCAATCCATACAACGGGCACCCTGCTTTTGCAGTTCCCCGGCAGCCATCTCCAGATGAAATTCCTGCCAGTCGTTTATTCTCTCCAGAGGCTCCCTGTCAGTTGGCAATACTCTCTGGTACTCCATGAAACCCTTAACTTTTCCCATATCAATGATTTAATCTTTTCCGGCATCAATTCCCTGAAACTCGGGACGGGTCGTGAATATTTTTGTGAAATGCTGCCATAACCGCTTCATCACCACTGAGTCCTGCGGCCTCAACCTCCTTCATGGCCTCAAGAGCACGACGGTAATCGTGCGGCATGACTTTGACAAATCGCTTGAGGAAAGCATCCCTGTCATCAAGAATAGATTGCCCAAGGTCGCTTCCGGTATAGTCGACATGCCGTTCAATCATGGACTGAAGTTCTGCCAATTCCATCGGATCATCAATTGAAGAAAGACCGACCATGTCATGATTGCAGTTACCAGCAAGCAAACCATCAACATCATACACATAAGCCACACCGCCCGACATACCTGCTGCAAAGTTCCTGCCTGTTTTACCAAGAATTATGACAATTCCTCCGGTCATATATTCACAACCATGATCGCCGATCGCCTCAACAACTGCATGCAGACCGCTGTTGCGCACACAGAAACGCTCTCCGGCCATTCCCCTGATAAAAGCTTCTCCGGAAGTTGCACCGTAAAAGCCGACATTGCCAATAATAATATTTTCTTCGGCTACAAAAGAAGAGGCTTTGGACTGATAGACAATAATTCGTCCTCCGGAAAGTCCTTTACCGATATAGTCATTGGCGTCGCCTTCAAGCTCAAGAGTCATGCCATTCGGAATAAATGCTCCAAAACTCTGACCGGCAGAACCGATAAATTTCATATGGATGGTGTCGTCCGGCAACCCTTTTGAACCATGCGCTTTTGTGACTTCATAACCAACAATAGTGCCTACCACCCTGTTGGTATTTCTGATGGGAAGAGTGGTAACAACTTTTTCCTTGTTTTGGATCGCTGGTTTGCAAAGAGAGAGCAGTGTTGTGCAATCCAGACTCTCTTCCAGACCGTGCTCCTGCTTGATGGTGCAATAACGTGTTTCATTCTCACCCACCTCAGCCTGATAGAGAATTTTGGAGAGATCAATTCCCTGCGCTTTCCAGTGATTGACAGATTTTTTCATGCTAAGCAGTTCGGGACGTCCGACAAGCTCATTCAGGGTACGCACACCGAGACGCGACATATACTCCCGCACTCCTTCCGCAAGAAAGCGCATGAAGTTTTCCACATGTTCAGGCTTGCCTTTGAAATGCTTGCGCAGTTCAGGATTCTGTGTGGCTACACCAACTGGACAGGAGTCATCCTGACAGCAACGCATCATAATGCACCCCATAACAACAAGAGTTGTTGTGGCAAAACCGAACTCCTCAGCGCCAAGCAGGGCAGCAACAACTATATCCCGTGCGGTTTTCAACTGGCCATCTGCCTCCACAACAATACGACTGCGCAGATTGTTCAAAACAAGAGTCTGGTGCGCTTCTGCCAAACCAAGTTCCCATGGCATACCAGCATGCATAATGCTTGAAACAGGCGATGCTCCGGTTCCTCCATCATGGCCGCTGATGAGAACAACGTCTGCATGAGCCTTGGAAACACCAGCGGCAATGGTACCAACGCCAACAGTAGAAACCAGCTTTACGTTGATACGTGCATCAGGATTGGCATTTTTCAGATCATGAATAAGCTGCGCCAAATCCTCAATTGAATAAATGTCATGATGAGGAGGAGGAGAAATAAGACCAACTCCAGGCGTTGAATGGCGTACTTTTGCAACCCACGGGTAGACTTTTGACCCTGGAAGCTGCCCGCCTTCCCCTGGTTTTGCGCCTTGAGCCATCTTGATCTGAATCTCATTGGCACTGGCAAGATATTCACTGGTAACACCAAACCTTCCTGATGCAACCTGTTTGATGGCAGACTTTCTTGAATCACCATTAGCATCTTTCTGAAAACGCTCTGGATCTTCGCCACCTTCACCGGTATTACTCCTGCCCCCAAGCCTGTTCATGGCAATGGCAAGGGTTTCATGAGCCTCCTGGCTGATAGAACCATAAGACATTGCTCCTGTCTTGAAGCGTTTCAGGATTGCCTCAACCGGTTCAACTTCCGCAATCGGCACTGGATGCTTACTGAACTTGATATCCATCAAGCCCCGGATAGTACAAAAATGCTGACTCTGATCATCAATAAGGTTTTCGTACTTCTTGAAAAGGTCGTAATTGCCGGTTCTGCAGGAATGCTGCAGAAAATGGATCGCTTCTGGACTGAAAAGATGGTATTCGCCGCTGTGTCGCCATTTACGCTCACCACCAGCATCAAGACCTCTATCAACTTTGTTGCCCGTTGGTGGAAAGACCGTTTCGTGACGTCTGCGCACCTCTTCGGCCACAACATCAAGACCAATACCTTCAATACGGGTGGGCGTACGGGTAAAATAGGCATCAACAAGCTGGGTATTGAGACCAACTGCCTCAAAAATCTGGGCTCCACGATAGCTTTGGATGGTTGAAATACCCATCTTTGCCATGGTTTTCACAACACCCTTGACGGCAGCTTTAACATAGTTCTTGACTGCAATCTTTTCATCCAGTGTAATGCGGCCTGACGAAACCAGTGAGCGAATGGTTTCAAATGCCATATAGGGATTCACTGCACCAACGCCATAACTGATAAGCATGGCAAAATGGTGCACTGTTCTTGGTTCCGCTGATTCAAGCACCAAACCAACCTTGGTTCTGATGCCTGCATTAATAAGAAAATTGTGCAAACCGGAAACAGCAAGCAGAGCAGGAATCGGAGCTCGGTCACGTTCGAGTTCTCCTTTATCAGAAAGAATAATGATATTAACCCCTTTACTTGCTGCCTGCTCAGAGTGACGATAAAGATCCTGCATGGCAATTTCAATACCTTTGCCACCTTGCGCTACTGCATAAAATATCGGCAGGGTAACTGCCCTGAAACCAAGTTTATCAATACCACGAATCTTTTCAAGAGCCTGATTGGTCAAAACAGGATGTGGCAACCTGATTCGGCGACAATTCACCTCTGAGGGCTCCAACAACTCACCTTCAGTACCTAGCATGACCGTTGTGGAAGTTATCAGTTCCTCTCGGAGTGAATCGATCGGCGGATTCGTCACCTGCGCAAAAAGTTGCTTGAAATAGTCATAAAGCATCTTCGGCTTGTTTGACAGTGCCGCAAGAGGAGTATCATTGCCCATCGATCCGACCAGCTCGACCCCTTTTTCACTCATAATCTTGATTTGAAGGGCAATATCTTCCTGGGTATAGCCAAAGACTTTCTGACGAGCAGTGAGACTGTACTTGTCCTCATCAGGATTCTTCATCTGCGGATGATCGGCCAACGCATCCAGATCGATAATGTTCCGCTCAATCCATTCGCCATAAGGTTGTTCACTGGCAATAGTTTTCTTGATCTCTTCATCAGAGATAATGCGTCCCTGAGCAGTATCGACCAGAAACATACGGCCCGGTTGCAAGCGATCTTTTCTGAGAATCCGCTCCGGCGCAATATCAAGCACCCCAACCTCGGAAGCCATGATGACAAGATCATCTTTTGTAATGTAATAGCGTGAGGGGCGGAGTCCATTGCGATCAAGAACAGCACCAATCTGCACTCCATCCGTAAACGTTACTGATGCAGGGCCGTCCCATGGCTCCATAAGACAACTGTGATACTCATAGAACGCTTTCTTCTCCGGGGAAATCGAATGATTGCCTGACCATGGTTCTGGGATAATCATCATGGCGGCATGAGCCAGCGAGCGACCTGAAAGCACGAGAAACTCAAAAGCATTGTCGAGAATAGCTGAATCGCTGCCATCTTCCAGAATCACCGGTTTGATATTTTCAAGCGCATTGCCAAAGACCTTCGATTCGATGTTTTTTTCTCTCGCCTTCATCCAGTTGACATTGCCCTTGAGCGTATTGATCTCTCCGTTATGGCTCAAAAAACGATAAGGATGCGCCCTGTCCCAGCTCGGAAAAGTATTTGTGCTGAAACGGGAGTGCACCATAGCAATGGCACTCTCCATGTCAGGATCGTGCAGTTCGGGATAAAACAATCCTACCTGCTCCGGAAGGAGCATACCCTTATACACAATAGTTCGTCCAGAAAGACTTGAAATATAGAAAAAGCTGCTCCCAAGAAGGCCTGCCGTATATTTTACCCTTTTGGTAATGCGACGGCGAATGATATAGAGTTTTCTTTCAAATTCAAGTTCTGAAACAGTATCCTTGCCCCAACCAACATAGAGCTGCTTAACAACGGGCTCCTGTGATCGGGCTGTATAGCCGAGGGAATCGTTGCAAGTCTCAACTTTTCTGAAACCGAGATACTTCTGACCCTCAGCCTGAATCATTTGTCGGCAAATATCCTCAATAGCACGCCTCTGCGATATATCCGGCGGAAGAAAGAGCATACCTACACCATATCGCTTGTCAAGGGGTAGATCGATGTTTACTTCAGCACAAACCCTGCGCAGAAACTTGTCCGGCACTTGAAGAAGAATTCCTGCCCCGTCACCGGTATTTTTTTCACATCCGCATGCTCCGCGATGCTTCAGGTTTTCATTGATGCGCAAACCTTGCTCAACAATATCATGAGATTTGACACCTTTGATATGGGCAACAAACCCTACACCGCAAGCGTCATGCTCAAACTGAGGATCATAGAGCCCTGCATTTAACGTAACGTTCATATTTTCAGGCACAACTTTTCAAACAGTTTCAAAAAAAAGCAACAGGAAGATTCTGGCGCAGAGTATACAATGCTGTTCGGCAATATACCTAAATCTGTAATACCCGCCGAACTATGCTTTTGCCTGACTGGCAACAGCGTCAACAGCCTTTTTCAAGGCATCCTGATCACCAAGGTAATAACTTTTCAAGGCATTAAGATCATCATCAAGCTCATAAACCAGCGGAATACCGGTAGGAATATTAACGCCAACAATATCATCCTCCGAAATGTTATCAAGGTATTTTACCAGCGCGCGCAGGGAGTTTCCATGAGCCGCAATAATAACCTTTTTCCCTTTACGGATTTCAGGGGCTATCGTTTCATGCCATATCGGCAAAAAACGATCCACAGTATCCTTAAGACATTCACTCAAAGGTACCTCTTTTTCTGTAAGCGAAGCATAACGGGGTTCGGAGCCAGGATAACGTTCATCAGTTTTTTCAAGCGCAGGCGGGGGGGTATCGTAACTTCTCCGCCAGACAAGCACTTGCTCCTCACCATACTTCTGAGAAGTCTCCGATTTATTAAGTCCCTGCAAGGCACCATAATGCCGTTCGTTAAGCCTCCAGCTCTTGAATACTGGAATCCACATCAAATCCATTTCATCAAGAACACTCCAAAGTGTTCTTATCGCGCGTTTCAGCACTGAGGTATAAGCAATATCAAAGACAAATCCTTCTTCCCTGAGCAATTTGCCCGCGTTTGCGGCTTCTTTTCTGCCCTGATCTGTAAGATCAATATCGTACCATCCAGTAAAACGGTTTTCACGGTTCCACTGACTCTCTCCATGCCGCAATAAAACAAGTTTTATCATAAGTCAATCCCCTGTCAGGATGTTTTTTTATTCCGGGAATTTTCCCCGCTCCGTTGTTTTGGCACGCAATTTAATATTCTCTTTACCTTTTCTCAAACTTCATCGCTCAAGAGCGCTAAAGTTTACTTCGGAATAGACCGAATAGTTGAAATGCAGGGACTTTTCCAAGAATTGTCTGTAGATTTATAAATTGAAATATGATATCTTAAGTAATTTTTGGCGCAGGATGCGAGCAGTCAGAAGTACTCTTCTCTCCTTGTTCGCGTGGTAACAAAGATCTGTAAATGCTCTTATACTGATAAATAACAACAATGAACGTAGACAATTTCAGATTACAATTGGGAGGAAAAGAGTATGTCCCCATCATTATTGGAGGTATGGGTGTCAATATTTCAACAACCGAACTTGCTCTTGCGGCTGAAAAACTTGGCGGAATAGGCCACATTTCAGATGCCTTGGTTACCTATGTCTGCGACCGAAAATTCAATACAACGTTTGTAAATCGGAAAAGAAAAAAATACGTTCAATACACCAATAGCCCCGACAAGGCGGCAGTACTATTTGACCTTGAAGAAATTGCTGAAGCACAAAAAATGTATATTGGGCACACCATCTCCCAGAAAACCGGTAAAGGCGCCATTTTTCTGAACTGTATGGAAAAACTGACCATGAACAACTCCTCGGAAACGCTTAAGGTCAGACTTTGCGCAGCAATGGATGCTGGCATTGACGGATTGACCTTGGCCGCAGGTCTCAATCTCCGGACGCTTGAACTTATCCAGACTCATCCACGGTTCCGCGAGGTACAGATTGGTATTATCATCTCATCCGTCAGGGCCCTTTCCATTTTTTTGAAACGTGCAGTTAGACTTAATAGATTACCAGACTATATAATTGTTGAAGGCCCGCTTGCCGGAGGGCACCTCGGTTTCGGACCAGACGACTGGCACACCTTCGATCTCAAAACAATTTTCACTGAAGTACTCGATTTCCTGAAAAAGGAAAAGCTGAACATTCCAGTAATCCCGGCAGGCGGGATTTTTACTGGCAGTGATGCTGTTGAGTATTTTAAAATGGGTGCAAGCGCTGTACAGGTAGCAACTCGTTTTACTATCAGCAAGGAGGCTGGCCTCCCATCTGAGGTCAAGCAGCACTATATAAATGCTATAAAAGAGGATATTGTAGTCAATATGGCTTCAACCTCTGGATATCCCATGCGAATGCTTATTCAATCCCCAACCCTTCGCTATGCCATAAAACCGAACTGCGAGGGACTTGGTTACCTGCTTGAAAATGGTGGGAAATGCACCTATATCGACGCATATTACAACGCCGTTGCAGCAAGAAAACAGGGTGAGCCTCTGGCAATCAAGGTAAAAACATGCCTTTGTACCGGAATGGCAAACTATGACTGCTGGACGTGTGGTCAAACCACCTATCGCCTTAAAGATACAACAAATCGGTTAGCAAACGGAAAATGGCAGCTTCCAAAAGCTGCGGATATTTTTTGTGACTATCAATTCAGCACTGACCACACCATCAGGCTCCCGGAGCCAGAAGTTACATGAAACGCCAGGCAACCTTATTTTTTTATACTGCACTTGCAGCCGTCATACTGGTGGTTCTTGTTTTTGTCGTTAACCAGTTAGAAATGG
Source organism: uncultured Chlorobiaceae bacterium (assembly GCA_903843305.1). Classification (GTDB taxonomy): domain Bacteria; phylum Bacteroidota; class Chlorobiia; order Chlorobiales; family Chlorobiaceae; genus Chlorobium. The sequence goes on along the minus strand of CAIMPI010000020.1, from coordinate 94,858 downwards.
CAGCAACACTTCTTGGCTCTCTGCACCCTTATGCCGGGAATTTTTTTCTTCTTTTCAGTGTAGCAATCATCTCCACCGTTTTTTACACAGGATTTCATCTGTTTTCAGTTCCGAAAAAGCCAGTACTGCCTGAGGATGAAAATTCGAAATCAATGGCGACCTATGCCGCCTTTCTGATCGGACGATTACCGGTTCACCCGAAGCATCCGGATCCATCAAAAGCTCAAAAGGATCAGCGCTGGCTGCGTACCAACCTGAAGCTTCTCGATACCGACTCACTTAATCTGACCAGACAGATTGCTACAAAAAACTTTTTTGTGGGAGCTTTTGCTCAGAACACATCCTATGGAACAACAACTTCACTCCTCAATAACCTCAAAGTGTTATGGAATGTTTATACCATACACAACCGTAAGCAACATCTCAGGGAGTTCATCCACCTCGTGTGCGCTGTCTATGAGAGCCTGCCTCTTTCAGATTTTAAGAAAGAGGACATTCCTGAACATATCAAGCCAATTATACAGTCTTCGTTCAGTAATACACTCTCATCCCTGCTACCCGGCGGAAATCTGCTGACTCCATTTTTTCTAAACCTCTTTCTGGCAGGATCTACAAATACCTATCTCACCTGTCTTGCGGGTATTATTGCAACTCGCCACTGCCAGGCTATGACTGAAGAGGAGAAAAAAGAAATCATTCAACAAAGTATGTTTGAGGCGTCCTTCATGTTGAAAGAAATCATCCGTGAGTGCAACCCTATTTTGTCAGTCACCATCAGCAAAGCCGTAAAAAAAGCAGGCATCGAAAGCCTTGACACCATCCAGCCTCCTTCGACAGGGAGCGGTGTTGCCCAAGATATTGTTTCACATCTGGCAAGCTCACTGAAAAATATTCTCAAGGACAATGGATAATAAGACAATAGAAAAATTGTCAACGGTTCATTATCAATTGTTATTACGAATTTCACGGAAAAAATCCTGGAGCATGCTGCGACATTTGTTTTCCATGATCCCACCGAAGACCTCTGGCTGATGGTTGAGTTGCTTACACCCGGTCACATTCATGATCGTGCCTGACGCTCCCATTTTTGGATCGTAAGCACCGAAAACAACTCTCCCAACCTTCGCATTGACGATGGCACCAGCACACATCGGACAGGGTTCAAGGGTAACAGCAAGAGTACAATCGTTGAGATACTTGCTGCCGATCGTTGCCATGGCCGAGGTCAGTGCTATCATCTCAGCATGTGCTGTTGCATCACAAAGTGCTTCCACCTGGTTATACCCTCTGCCGATAACATGACCATTGCTATCGAACACAACCGCACCGACAGGAACCTCCTTTCGCTCAAACGCCTTGACCGCTTCCCGAAAAGCCAATTCCATGCAATACGTAAAATCTATCATACTTTTTCAACAGTGAACTTTTGGATAACACTTTATCGTATACTAAAATAAGAGAATTAATTTTATCTTTTGCCAAGAATTTCAATGAAAAAGGGCGAAAGTCTGATACCAAAACGTCAGGAATGTCACCCCGGATAATTTCAGACGGAATGAAAGTGTTCTACACTTATTTTTCTATTTGCTCTGGAGTTGAAAATGTTTTAACTTAATCCAAGTACTGAGCGATATAACCGAAAACACAATATTGAACAACATCTCTCTTATAACCTCAAAACAATAAAAGCCATGTCAAACGGAAGCAGCGACGTATCAGGTGCCATCAATAACCTTATTGATACCCTGGGGAAACTTGCCCAACAGCAGGTTGAATTTCTGAACAGCGGAATCAAGACAGCATCACAGCTTGCTGAGCCTCTCGGCAAGACTACCACCGATCTGTTTAGCAACATTATCTACACTCTGAACCAGGTTTTGCAGAGCATCTCTTCTGCTATCGCACCTAAAAGATAAGTGTTGAGTTTTTTAAAAAAAGCACCTTATAGGGTGCTTTTTTTTTGCCTCCATTGACTCCATTGAAACGATACCGACAGAACATTGCTGTATGGCCATCCGCGAAAATATCACTGCTCTTTTTAACTCTTGTTGCAGCCGCACCCTTTCTATTACCAAAATACAGGGCGATGCCTCAAGCCGCCAGTATTTCCGGGTGATCGGGACAAACAACACCGCCGTTGCCTGTTATGATCCGGTGCTTGAAACATCAACGATGGAAGCCTACCCATTTCTGGTCATACATGAACTTTTATCCCTGTATGACATTCCTGTTCCAAAAATCATGGCAATAGATACAGAAAAAGGGCTACTGCTTCTTGAAGACTGCGGGAATTTGATGCTGCAAAATGTTTTTGATTCGCCATCAGAGCATGCACTGCCTGGACTCTATAAAGAGATTATTGACATCCTGATACAACTTCAAGCAATTGGTGGTAACAACAACATTCCGTTCAGCATCAGTTTTGATGTTGACAAACTCATTTTCGAATTTGATTTTTTTATAGAATACGGTTTGCTCAACTATTTTGCTCCAGCCTTTGACCAGCAGTCAATCAACGTATTACGACATGAATTTGAAACTATTTCGAAGCTTCTCGTCAAACCTCGCCACTTTGTGCTGAATCACAGGGACTTTCACAGTCGCAATATTCTGATTCACCACACAAAACCGGTAATTATCGACTTTCAGGATGCCCGTATGGGCCTGCCGCAATATGATGCCGTCTCCCTTATCAAGGATTCTTATGTCAAACTTCCCCCTGTGCTAGCCGAATCTCTGAAAGCATATCACTACAATGCGCTCCGCAGTTACGGACTTTGTACCATGAGTTTCGACGAATATCTTTTTTATTTTGACATAATGGCCTTTCAGCGCAATATCAAGGCCATTGGAACCTTCTGTTACCAGACCAGAGTCAAAAAAAACAGCACCTTCGAACACTCAATTTCACCCACACTGGCCTACATTCCTGATTATATTGAAGCAAGAGCCGAACTGAAAGCGGCAGGAAAAATTCTTAAGCCTCTTTTTGACCGAGTGGAATCATGAAAGCATTTGTCCTTGCCGCTGGCCTCGGCACCCGTCTGCGTCCCTTGACCGATCATCTCCCGAAACCACTGATTCCCGTTCTCAATATCCCCTCTCTTTTCTACACTTTATTTTTGTTAAAGCAAGCAGGAATCAGAGAAATTATCTGCAACATCCATCATCATGCCGAAGCAATACAAAACTTTGTCAAAGCGAGCAATCTCCCAGATATGGATATCTCTTTTTCGGAAGAACCTGTAATTCTCGGAACAGGAGGAGGCCTTAAAAAATGCGAAAAACTCCTCGGAGCGGATGAGTTTCTACTGGTCAACAGCGATATTATTACCGATATTGACTTTGGTGCACTTATACGACATCACCAAGAATCTGGTCGTGGAGGAACCCTCACCCTTTATGAAACACCGAAAGCTGCCGCCATAGGTTCTGTTGGTATTGAGGAAGGTCTGGTCAAGGATTTCAGAAACCAGCGGTATACCGGTCTCGTATCCTCTTTCATTTATACAGGTACGGCTGTTCTCAGTCCGGAAATCTTCCGCTTTATGAAAGCAGAGTTTTCGGGAATTGTCGACACTGGATTTACAGGACTTATCGATAACGGCGGCCTCAGCTATTACCAGCATAAAGGATTATGGATGGACATCGGCACCATGCAAAGCTTCTGGCAGGCTAATATCAATAGTGCATCTGTTATTACCGATCTCGGTGACCAGATGAACTTGGCGATTGGCACGCGGCCCCATGCGATCTCTCCAGAAGCTGTCATCAGCCCGGATGCGGAGATTTTCTGCTCCGTTATTGGAAAAGGTTGCTATATCGGCCCAAAAAGTATCATCAGGAACTCAGTGCTGCTTTCAGGAGCCGAGGTCAAATCAGGAAGTACCATTATCAATGCTGTTGTCGATCACTACAGTACAATAGTCATGGAAGAACCGGAACATAAAAGGAAAAACTGATGGTAGCAACAGGTCTCGACATCCTGATCAGGAACACTAACCGTATTCAAAACAAAAATATCGGACTGATCGTCAATCAGACATCTATAACCCCTGACCTGAAATATTCATGGGACATACTGAGAAAGAAAGACCTTCATATCCAAAAAATTTTTTCTCCCGAACATGGACTTTTTGCCACTGAGCAAGATCAGATAGGCGTCAGATATCAGCCGGAAGTGCGCTGTGAAGTAGTCAGTCTCTACGGCGATTCTGCAAAGACACTTATTCCTGACAAAGCGGTACTCAATAATCTTGACCTTATCATTTTCGATATTCAGGATGTCGGCTCCAGATATTACACCTACATCAACACGCTTGCACTTTTTATGGAGGCAGTTTCGGGTATGGACATAGAAATCATGGTACTCGACCGTCCGAATCCATTAGGAGGCATCATAGTAGAGGGACCGCTTCTCGACCTAACGTTCTGCTCGTTTGTCGGCGTTTTCCCTGTACCGGTGCGCCACGGTATGACTGCAGGAGAGTTAGCTCTTCTCTATCGTGACTTCAAAAAACTTGATGTCAACCTCAACGTCATCGCTATGGAAGGCTGGCGGCGCTCCATGCTGTTCCATGAAACAGGCCAGCCCTGGATTCCTCCCTCACCCAACATGCCAACCTTTGCTACTGCGGAGGTTTATCCTGGTATGTGCCTGTTTGAAGGGCTCAACGTCTCTGAAGGAAGAGGTACGACCACACCGTTCCAGCTTTCCGGAGCGCCGTTCATAAAACCGTACGACCTTGCCGAACGATGTGCCGCATACAGCCTCGAAGGTGTTCTTTTTCGTCCGGTATGGTTCAAACCAACATTTCATAAGTTTGTTGGAGAGGTTATTGGTGGCATCTGGCTGCAGGTTACCGATCACTCCCGATTCAGATCATTTGCGACCGGTGTTGCCATGACTTCAGCCCTGTATGAGCTCTACCCTGAACGTCTGCAGTTTTTATGCGGCGTGTATGAATTCAACGATACCATTCCTGCCTTCGATCTTCTGACAGGAAGCAGCCGCATCCGCGCCGCTATCAAAAATGGTTGCAATACCTGCGACATTCTTGCTTCATGGCGGCATGAAGAAACTGAATTCAGTAGCATCAAATCGGGCTTTCACCTGTACGAACCATAATGCTTGTGCTCCTTCACGAGAAAAAGCACTGAAGCAACCTTCAAACAGCAAGTAAACCATTGTTCTCCATGCAGCCCATTGATCTTGCCATCATTATTCTCTTTCTGGTCGGAAATACGCTTTTCGGGTTGTGGCATGGAAAAAGCAACAAAAGCAGCAACGACTATTTCCTCGGAAATCACAACCTTCCATGGATTGTCTCAATGCTCTCCATTGTCGCCTCAGAAACTTCAGTACTGACCTTTGTCAGTGTTCCAGGTCTTGCCTATCGGGGTGACTGGAGTTTCCTGCAACTGGCTATGGGCTACATAATTGGACGAATTCTTGTCAGTGCTATTCTTCTTCCAATGTATTTCAAACATGGCGTGAGCTCTATTTATGAAATAATCGGTATCCGTTTTGGTACAGGCATGCAAAAAGTGGCAGCTCTGGTTTTTCTTGTTACCAGAACACTTGGTGATGCCATCAGGTTTCTTGCAGCAGGCGTGGTTGTTCAGGTGGTCACTGGATGGTCGCTTCCACTCTCGGTCATGATTATCGGTGTTGTCACCCTTGTCTATACCCTGTCAGGCGGCATAAAGGCGGTGGTCTGGCTCGAAAGTTTTCAATTCAGCCTGTATCTTTTGGGGGGAGTTCTCTCCATCGTTTTTCTTCTTCACAGCATAGATAAGGGCCTGCCTGAGATACTAACATCGCTGGCAAGCTCCGGCAAACTGAAGATCATCACTACCGATCCTCATTTCTTAACCAACCCGCTCACTTTTTTCAGTGCATTTATCGGAGGAATCCTGCTCTCGCTCTCATCCCATGGGGTAGACTACATGATGGTACAGCGCGTACTCGGCTGCAAAGATCTCCGTTCAGCAAGAAAAGCAATGATTGGAAGCGGGTTTTTTGTCTTTGTTCAGTTTTCAGTCTTTCTTCTTGCAGGTTCACTGATTTCAGTGTTCATGCATGGAGTTCCCATGGAGAAAGATCGGGAATTTGCCTTTTTTATTGTTCATTATCTCCCCGCAGGACTGAAAGGATTACTGATTGCAGGAGTACTCTCTGCTGCGATGTCCACCCACAGCTCAGCAATAAACGCACTCGCCTCTTCAACGGTCAACGACATTATTGGGGGGACTGCCTCTCTCGGCTTTTCAAGGATTATCAGTTTCTTATGGGCTATCCTGCTGATTATCATTGCGCTCATGTTTGACGCTGGCAACAAAGCTATTGTCATGGTAGGCCTTGAAATTGCCTCTTTCACTTATGGCGGCCTTCTTGGACTTTTTCTCCTTTCAAAAAGCAAACGCCACTTTCATCCGGCAAGTCTGGCCACTGGTCTTGTCGCAAGCATGGCCATTGTCTTCGTGCTGAAACATTTCGGACTTGCCTGGACATGGTATATTCTGGTGTCCGTCATGATCAACATTGTCATTGTCTTCATCACCGACACCCTCATCAAATCTATAAAAACCAACATTCCGAAAAAAAATTCAGCGAGCAAACGTTGATAACTTTCATAGGAAATCTTGACACCGAATACCTAATCATTTATTCAGGAAGTACATCATAGTATTGCTCAAGGTTTGTCTGAGGCTCTTGAATGTCATTAACCACTTCAAAAGTTTTATTTTTGGCCTTCTCAAGCAACAACGAGAGAACAAGGAGCTCTGCCACATCCGCACGGTTGATAAAGCCGTTCCACAACCGGTCACCAGTATCAACGTGAAGTTTATGGAGCAAAGGCTCGCCATCTTTCAAACCACCAGGCCGTACAATAGTATATGACCGCCCCTCCTGTCCAAACACCTTCCTCACATGCTCTTCAGCTTCCCATTTTTTCAGCAACACACCGGCAAAAAGATTAAGCGGATGATACCACTTGGTAACAGCCAGAGAGCTGATTAGAGCAAAATGTTTTACTCCCGCTTTTGCTGCCTCATCAGCCAGTCTCTTCACTCCATCCCGATCAACATCTGCAGGTGATGATTCTCCAGAATAAGAGCTTGAACCAAGCGTTGAAATAACCGCATCACATCCCTTAACTGCTTGTCCAATATCGACAGCATTCTGAATCTTGCCAGTCACAATTTCAACACTATCACCAAACATCGCCAAAGCCTTATCTTTATCCCTCGAAAACACTCTGACAGATATTCGGTAATGCAGAAGCCGCTTTACAACCCATTGCCCGGTCTTGCCCGTCGCCCCTGCCACAAGAACTTTGCCTTGGTACACATTATTCATCATTCATCATTTATACTGATTCGAAGATCAATTATTATTTTATAACACATTACCATAGAACACCGATGAGCGCAATATAGTTTCTATTATAACGGTAGTAAAATGCCTACTTTACTATTGAATAACAGTCATTCACCCGTTGCCATGGCGGAACAGCGCTTATACTTCTGATATAATCAAATTACGCACTTATGAAAAAGAAGCGGTTTACAGTCAAAATACTCACTGTTGGGATGATGCTTGCAATGTACCAGACCGCATCAGCATACGATCAGGAAACTCTGAACTTGCTTAAAAAAAATATTAGCGGCTGGAATACGAAGCGTCTTGCAACTCCGGGACATATCATTGATCTCTCCAGGGCCCCACTTGAAAATGCCGACCTTTCCGAAGCCTGCCTTGTAAAGGCTAATCTCAAGGGAGCATTCATGAAAGGCGCCAACCTCAAAAATGCAAACATTGAGGGTGCCAACCTCAGATGGAGTATGCTGGAAAAAGCAGATTTGAGCGGCGCCAACATGGTTAATACGAATCTTTTCGAAGCCAATCTTGAAGGTGCAAACTTGAAGGGCACTAACCTTAAAGGAACGACAGGCATCGAACAAGCCAATCTCTCTGGCGCCACCTTGTCAAACAATACCATACTTCCTTCAGGTGAAAGAGCTGGTTCGCGCTGGAGTACACTGCACAATGCACAATTTGTCAGTGAACCGGAACGTATGTTCGTCCACGATACATCTCCATTCACTGAGCTTTCAGCACCCTTTTATAAACCGTTTCCTGCTGAACCCCGCATCACAGCAACAACAGAAACCGGCACCAGGACGTCGCAGGCTGCATTTTCCGATTTAAATTTTGAAAATGCTTCTCTTGATCATGCTGACATGGCAGGAGCCAATTTTGCCAACGCCAATTTCCAAAAAGCAGAGCTCCGGTCGGCAAAAATGCATGGCGCCAATCTGCAGTGTGCCAACCTTGACCGGGCATTTCTCAAAGACGCCGATCTGAGCAACACCAACCTCTCAAAAGCAATGCTTTACGCAGCCGTACTCACCGGGGTAAACCTGAGCGGCGCAAATCTTGAGGGAGCCTCTCTGTTTAATGCCAATCTTGAAGGCGCAAATCTTGAAGGTGCAAACTTAAAAGGAGCTAACATCATGGATGCGAACCTCAACAATGCAACCATCTCACCGCTCACCATTTTACCATCAGGAGAACATGCAACAGCAAACTGGGCAATAATGAAACAAGCGATATTTGTGAAGCCTTAGTTCAGATCGGGAAAACGCTTGCGGTAAAAAAAATACTGGAGCAGATGAACTTTGCTGATATTTGGATCACTCGCCTGAAGCTTGTTTTTTTTGCCAGTTCTGGTAACCACGTCAAGAGTTCCATCATCATTAACCTTGTGAACTTTCCAGAACTTGTCCACAACATAGTGATAGTCTTCTCCATGTTCAAGAGGATAAACCTGTCTTGCCCTCGGACCTGGGCAAAATGAGCGCTTAGGCTTATGGTAAATAATGTTATCGCCAACACTGAATTTCATGTCGCCCTCCTTTCCGCTGATATGATCGGACCTCTTGATTATAGATATGCCATCTAATTGTTATACAAATAAAAACAGGAAAAACAAACTGATTTTATCGCACATAAACTTGTGATAAAGGATTTTTCTTACCGCATTATTTGTGTTTTTTTGGGGGAATATTAAATAGTTTGCAGGTAAGCACAGGAAGAAGAAAGATGGCAACAGTAACACCAGAGGTAATGATATCCGCCTCATGCCCCTCCAGAAACTGAAGGAACGCCGTTTTTGGATAAAAATGCTCTATTGCCGAGAGGGATAGTTTGCAGCCAAGTAACCCGATAACCAGAAACGCACAACTTTCAAGAAACGGATATTTCTGCATCAAACCCACAAACCCCTGGGCAACAAAACGCATGGCAAGAATACCAATAAATACCCCGATACAAACCAGGAGCAAGTTATTAGTAAATGCTACAGCCGCGAAAATGTTGTCTATCGAAAATGCCAGATCCATTATCTCAATGAGAAGTACTGTCGACCAGAATACACCCAGTGAACCTGAAGTTAATCTGTAAATAGTGTTACTCTGCTTGTCGAAATAATCATCATTTTTCTTGCGTGTCTTTTCTCCCTTAATCCATCCCCATACAAGATAAAGCAGGTACAGGCCTCCAATTGGTTTAAGCCACCAGATCTGGAATAAAAAAGAGGCAAAAAAAAGACAGAGCCCACGGAATAGATAGGCACCAATAATACCGTATTTCAACGCAGCAGCTCGTTGCTTAACAGGCAAATCCATCACCATGGTAGCAAGCACTGCTGCATTATCGACAGAAAGAAGGCTTTCTATAACGATCAAGTTACCAATAACAAGCAACGACGCCAGTGGATTGTCAGCGATTTGCTGTAAAAGATCAACCATGTTTTAAATTTGTACCAGAACACCTACCTCAATTACTTGACCAGAGGGAAGATCGTAGTATGCCGCTGCGCTAAGAGCATTGAGAGCCATCAAAGCAAAAAGTTTTTTGCGCCATAAAATCATTTTCGACTTAAGCCCGGTGACAATTTTTTCCCGACTCAGGAAAAAGCTGATAGCCTCTGGCCTAAATTGCAACCCTTGATAATTGGCGAGGGCAATGACCTGACGAATATTTGGATGTTCCAGAAATCCGTACCGCGCAACAACCTTGAAAAAACCCTCGCCCAGTCTGGTCACCTCGACCTTACGACTATTTGGCACCCTCGGCACCCGTTCCGTACTGAAATGAAACAGTGCTACTTCCGAATGCATAACCTTGTTGTGACGGAGATTATGAAGCATTGCAATAGGTACCAAATCTGGATTGGCTGTAAGATAAACCGCCTGGCCATTTACTCGATGAGGCTGCTGCAACGAGATACTCTGTATAAACTCTTCAATCGTCAGAGTATGATCCTTGAGCTTCTGTAAAAGGAGACTGCGTCCCTGCTTCCAGGTAAGCATAAGAGTAAACACTCCCAGACCGATCACCAAAGGAAACCATGCACCATGAAAAAGCTTGCTCATGCTTGCGCCAAAAAAGGCAAAATCAATAACTCCAAAAAAGCTGATCAAAACATTGAGAGCGATCCTGTTCCAGTTCCAGAGATCACGTGCTACATAATAAAAGAGAATAGTAGAAATAAGCATGGTTGCTGTGACCGCAACGCCGTAAGCCGCGGCAAGCTTGCTTGAGGAACCGAAACCAACTACCAGACCAATGGTTGCAATCATTAATGTCCAGTTTGCCGCCGGGACATAAATCTGTCCGATATGACCGGCTGAAGTATGCGTCACTGTCAAGCGCGGAAGATATCCAAGCTGGATTGCCTGCTGTGTCAGCGAAAAAACACCGGTAATAAGCGCCTGCGAGGCGATAATGGTAGCGGAGGTTGAAAGCAGCACCATGGGTATCATTGCCCACGAGGGCACCAGTCCGTAAAACGGATGATAAGATTCCTGGGGAAAGGCAAGAAGCAGTGAGCCCTGCCCGAAATAGTTCAAAAGCAATGCAGGAAGCACAAGCAATACCCAAGTCAGGCGAATAGGATGTTTTCCGAAATGTCCCATATCAGCATAAAGCGCTTCAGCACCCGTAACTGAAAGGAAAACCGCTCCCAAAACCATAAATCCCTGAAGATGATTATTCAAAAGAAAGGAAATGCCGTACCATGGCAGGAACGCCAGCAAAATCTGCGGATAACGGATAATTTCAGCCAGACCAAGGAGACCGATAACGACAAACCACACAAAAATAATCGGACCGAAAAGGGCGCCAACCCTTGCTGTCCCATTATGCTGAAACAGAAAAAGACAAATGAGTACAATAACTGTTGCCGGTATTATAAGATCCTTGAATGCTGGCGCGATAATCTGAACCCCTTCAATCGCACTGAGCACTGATATTGCAGGAGTAATCATACCATCTCCATAAAGCAATGCGGCTCCAAACAATCCAATTACAACCAAAAGCCATCGTTCATACCCATTTTTCTTGCTTTGCGTAATGATCAGCGCAGTAAGAGCCAGAATACCACCCTCGCCATCGTTATCGGCTTTCATGATAAAGGTGAGGTATTTAAGGCTGACAATCAAAAGAAGGGCCCAAACAAGAAGGGAAAGAACACCGAGAACATTGGCTTGTGTTATAGAAATACCATACTCCCCATGAAAACACTCCCTGACTGCATAAAGAGGACTGGTGCCGATATCACCGAAAACAACACCGAGTGCGGCAAGAGAGAGCCCTGCAAGCCGCTTCATACCAGATTGACCTGCATGGCTGTTTACATCGGGTTCTTCCGATATTTTTGACATAACAAATGTAAGAAAATAAAAATAGTAGCGATATGGGTTGTTCTTGGCGACAAAACAATTAACCGGACAATATAGACAATAAGTTCTAAATCAAATAAATAGAGCATACCTGGGCTTGCAGGGGATCGCTGAACCGCTTAACCTGAACTTTCTGTCCAAGAACTCTGTTTTTTAAAGTAGGTGATATTTTGAACGTCTGGAATAAGCTCTTAAGCAAGTAGTACCCAATACGATGTTTCTTTCCGGCCTGACGGGTGAATATATAAAGAAATATCGCATGACATGAAACGAGTGAATTGAACAGTGTAACTGTCTGGAGCAGAAAATCCTCCTAAATAAAACAATCCTCCATACTCATTGAAATCAGTTTTTTATTCTGCGTGTAACTGCTCCTTTGATATGGGTTTAATGCTCGAAATTGGCCTGCTGTTATTCTTGGCTTTTTGTCACTAAATGAAATAATTTTTCTGCATATGAATCTTTTTCAATTTTTTTGGAGTCGTTTGAAAGAGCACCCGCTGGCCCGGGTTGGGCCTGGACTTATAACGGGAGTAGCTGACGATGATCCAAGCGGGATAGCAACCTATTCTCAGGCTGGCGCTCAATTCGGTCTGAATATGCTCTGGACGATGCCTCTGGCATTCCCGTTGATGGCTGCAATTCAATCCATGTGTGCCCGTATCGGTAGAGTTACAGGTAAAGGACTCGCTGCGAATATCAAAATTACGTTTCCGCCTATTGTTCTCTATAGTGTGGTGGCGCTGTTGCTGATTGCCAATACCCTGAACATAGCTGCTGATGTTGCTGCTATGGGAGAAGTTGCAGAGCTTATTACGGGTGTCAATCGTCATTGGATGACAGCTTTTTTTGTCTTCGGAACAGTTCTCCTGCAAGTGTTCATCCCGTATCATCGCTACGTCAATTTCTTGAAGTGGCTTACCATTTCCTTGCTCGCCTATGCAGCGGTGCTATTTACTGTTCATGTGCCCTGGGGAGAAGTTATGAAACAGACTCTTCAACCAACGTTTATTTTTAATGCTGATTCAGCAGCAGTCATCGTCGGTGTTTTTGGAACTACAATAAGTCCATATCTTTTTTTCTGGCAAGCCTCCGAAGAAGTTGAGGATATGCATATAAAAAAAGAAGCCCTGCCACTTTTGAATAATAAACGTGTTGCGGGGAAAGAACTTCGCCGTATACGTTGGGATACCTGGAGTGGTATGTTCTATTCGAATATCACTGCCTATTTCATTATTCTGGCTACTGCCGTGACACTTAATGTATCTGGAATTACAGATATCAATACTGCTGCACAGGCTGCGAGTGCTCTAAGACCTCTTGCAGGGGACTTTGCTTTCTTACTTTTTGCTATGGGTATTCTTGGGGTTGGGTTTATCGGTGTTCCTGTTCTTGCAGGTGCTGGCGCCTATGCACTTTCCGAGGTTCTGAACTGGAATACAGGACTGGAACGCAAGGTTGCTGATGCTCAAGGGTTTTACAGTATTATTGCTGTCAGTGTTTTTCTTGGGCTGGCTATCCAGTATACACCGATTAGTCCAATGAAGGCATTATTCTGGAGTGCTGTTATCAATGGGATCATCGCGGTACCCCTTATGGTTGTGGTTATCTTACTGGTTTCCAAAAAATCTGTCATGGGGAAATTTACTGCAAGTCGGCCGATAATTATTCTTGGCTGGGTAGCGGTTGCGGTTATGGGATTTGCTGCTATAGGTATGCTCATCCCCAAGTAGGAATTGCCAAGGGAGAAACACAAGGAGAGATATTCCAAGTGCCAGAGTACTGATACGGGGAACAGGTAATTCAGGCTAACAAACTGAATATTATTCATATCAAAGAATCAAAACCTCTTCATCCAGTATTGATGCGCAGAATAAAGAGAGCCTGAAATACCGATTGGTTCGCTTTTTATTCTGTTAATATTGCTCTTATATTACACGCATCCTTCCGAAACGCAAGAAAACCTGCCAATATTGCCTGATTAAAATATTTTCCTTATATTAACTTTCAAGACGATCATGAATGGCAAATTGATTTTTATTCATTTTTACCTATCCTTTTCAAAAGTAGTGTGTAAAAGGAATAGCGGGCTTAAACCCTGAGAATATGACCCATGGAAAACACTTTTTCAACTTATCGTTTTTCTCAATACTGATAGCAGTTGCTCTGGCAACACAGATCAGTACCAGTAATTCCGCCGGGGCTGCCAAACGGGCAAGCAATAGTTCTGCTGCCATTACCGAAGGCAATGCCTCTTTTTACTCCGATCAGTTTCACGGCTGCAAGACCGCGAACGGAGAAACCTTCAATATGGATAAATTGACTGCGGCCCACCCTTCTCTGCCATTCGGCACATGGGTGAAAGTAACCAATCTACGAAACGGAAAAGACGTCGTAGTACGCATCAACGACAGGGGGCCGTTTATCAAGGGAAGGATCATCGATTTATCAATCAGTGCAGCCAAAGAAATCGGGATCATCAAATCTGGAACCGTTCAGGTAAAACTCGAAGCACTCGACATTAATCGCAGGGTAATTTGATCTGAACAACAAAAAAGCCTGCTTGATACGGCAGGCTTTTTTAACCTACGAAGCCAATCACATCCCCGTTACATACTTGCTGACATGATTAAAAAAAGCCTGAGGATCAAGAACACCTACAATTCTGCTTTCAGGTATCTCTTTGCCTGTGGTATCAAAAAAAATGATTCCAGGAGGTCCGAACAGACCAAAGCGCTTCATTAACGCGCGATCATCATCACTATTGGCGGTCACGTCAACTCGCAGCAGCGTCATATTTTTAAACTGTTCAACAACCTTCTGATCACGAAAAGTAAAATGATCCATCTCTTTGCAAGCGACGCACCAGTCAGCATAAAAATCAAGCATGATCGGTTTTTTTGCTGAACGCAATGCTTGATCCAATTCCTCTGCAGTCCGGATACGTGTGAAGTTTGGTGCTCCTTCATTCTCTCCGGCATCACCTGTTGAGGCACCATGAATCTGCGAAAGTGGCTGAAAAGCATTGATACCACCAGAAGCAGCTCCAACAAGTTCCACAACCCCTATAACAAAGAGTACCAGACCAAGGGTTTTGCCGAAGCGGAGAGCTATCGAGGGTTTTCCTGGTGACGCATCAAAAACACCGATAAATACCGAACAAAGAATGGCATAGGACCCCCAAACAAGCATAACAGCCGAAGCTGGCAAAATTGGCGATACCATCCAGGCCGCAACGGCAATCAACAAAAGCCCGAACACATATTTCACCCCAATCATCCATGCACCAGCCTTGGGCAACAGACTTCCTGCAGACAAGCCGACAAGTAAAAGAGGAACACTCATCCCCGTAGCCATCGAAAAGAGTGCCAGACCACCGATAAGCACGTCGCGAGTCTGGCTGATATACACCAGTGTTCCTGCAAGGGGTGCGGCAACACAAGGGCCAACAATAAGCGCTGATAAAGAACCCATGAAAAACACCCCGACAAAACGGCCACGCTTTAAGCCACCTGATGCTTTACCAAGCTTGCTTTGCAGGGAGATTGGCAACTGCAATTGATAAACATCAAACATTGAGAGAGAAAGAAGTACGAGAAGCAAAGCAAACATTATCAAAACCCATGGCTTCTGCAAAGCTCCGGCAAGCCCTTCTCCAGCAAGCCCAGCAGCCACACCAAGCAAAGTATAAACCAGCGCCATCCCGAGACAATATGCGACAGCCATCAAGAAACTTCGACGGCGGGTAACATCTCCCTCGCCCACAATGATTGACGAGAGAATAGGTACCATCGGCAGAACGCAGGGAGTAAACGACAGAAGCAACCCGAAAGCAAGGAATGCAAGAGAAATTTTCCATAAGCTTCCTCCCGCAAGGGTGGCTGTGGCCAGGGAGAGATCATTGTCAGGAGCGCTCCCTTTTGATGAGACGCCCGTAGTCGGTGTCGGAGAAGGTGGTGCTCCAGCTACAACAGCACCCGTGCCTGTAAAAGCCACTGCCTGGTCACCAGCAATCAAGAGAACACCCGGTTTACTGGGATCAACCCTGAAAAGCTTTGTTATCGGTGGATAACAGAGACCATCCTCAGAACAACCCTGATACCCTACGTTCAGCGTAAACACTCCATCAGTCTTGACAAGAGGAACCTCTACATCAAGCTTGTCATGATAAATCTGAAGCTTTTCACTGGTTGTCGGATCGGTAAACGTAATCCCTTTTGGTAATGCCGGAGTTTGTAACTGGGCCTTGCCACCCTCGACACTGACCGTAACCTTATCACGATATAATTTGTATCGCTTGGCAATCTCCCAATGCAGCACTACAGTACGACCACCGTTCAGTTCGGCCTTGAGCTTGAACGCCTCATCAGGATCAAGAAAATCAGCGGCGAAAAGAGTGCTCACCCTGAAACAGAGTAACAGAACAAGGCAAAAAAAAGCTGCGATACGCCTAAGAAAAGAAGCGTTCATTCTGTTTGCATCAAAAAAATTATTGAATACTATAACCCCACATTACGCATTCTTATGATAAATCTTTCCAAGGTGGTCTACCGCCAGATATCCCATCCCTGAATCATCAAGAAAAGAGAGCGCGTCGGCCTCTTTCAACATTGCTATTGTGGAGTAGCTTCCTGCGGTAATCGCCAAAGGGGTTACAACGGTTACTGATTGCCACCAGATAACGGGATACCCGGACTGAGGGTTTATAATATGGCAATACCGCTTGCCATTAGCCTCAAAATAGCGTTCATAGTCGCCACTTGTCGCCAGCGCCCCGGCATGGAGAGGAATTGATGCAATAGCGAGCTCTTTGTGCCTGGGATGCTGAATGCCAATCATCCACGGGCTCCCATCAGGCTTTGGCCCCACAACACGAATATCACCCGCCATATTCACATAGCCATGTTTCACTCCCTGCTCGTAAACAATTTTAGTTGCACGATCAGCAGCATACTCCTTCCCAAATCCTCCAAAATCAAGCTCCATACCCACTGAAGGGAGGCGAATAGCTTTATCCTTTCGTTCAACACTTTTCCAGTCGATCAGCTCAAGCAGCGGAGAGAGTAGTGCATGATCAGGCACAACCTTGTTATTGAAATTCCATGCCTTGCGCAAAACCCCAGCAGTAATATCAAAGAGCCCACCGCTGCTTTCATAGAGAGTATCAGCATATTGGACAAGAGAGAGAGTCTCGTCATCACACTCAACAAAGCCAACACCTGCGGCCGCGTTGATCAATGAAATGATGCTTTCCGCACGATAACGAGAGTACTTGCGCTCTATTCTTGAAATCTCCTCAATGGCAAACTTGGCGACTTCCTGCGCCTCATCTTTGCTGTCGGTTGCAAGTACAATCTCGCATCCACTTGCCATGGCTTCGAAACCAAAATGAAACGTATTCATTTGCCTGCTAAAAGAAAAGAACCCATGCAAGTACCCCAAGTCCTCCAACCCCTACAACAACAGGGCCCGCATCAACACCGATATTGTGAGTGGCTCCTGCATAGGGATCCGCCACTGTGGTAAAATCATAGACGGCACTACTCGCAAGGGAGTTTCCCCCAAGATCATTGAGCGAACCTCCTTTAAAAGTTACAAAGTAGTGGGCATTGTAGGCCAGATCATTTACAGGATCAAGATGAAGCATATTGCCAGATACTGATGCAGCAATCGTTGTCGTTGCAGAGCTCGCTACCAAAGCGCCTGTTGCTGATCCATTATGGATTTCAATCGCGCCCGTACCGAGTGCAATTGCTTCGCTAAAGCCGATATCAATATTGCTGTATGGGGCTATAGGTACTGCTGCTGTAGTCAAAGACAACGTTGGTATTGTGGTATCAGTCGTACTCCCTGTGGTAAAATGAGGATTTATTACAGTCGTCAAGAAGTTTCCTGCCAAATCTTTGATGGAATTTGCCGTCAATGAAACATAATAGGACGTCGAAGTCGTAAATGTTACTGCCGGATCAATTGTGAGTGTATTGCCAGATATTGAAGCAATGATTGTTGAATTTGCAGTGCTTGCCACCAAGGTTCCTGATCCATTATGGATTTCAATTGGACCTGTTCCCAAGGAGACAGCTTCACTGAAAGTTATAAATATGTTACTATTTAACGCAACACCAGTGGCAGTATCCGTTGGGCTGGATGCTATTTCTGTCGGTGGAGTGGTGTCGGCATAAGATAAAGTGACTATTTTGTCACTGAACACCAATGTTTCAACGCTGTCAAGCACAAATGTAAACGAAATTCCGCCATTGCTTGCGCCTGATACCACATACATCCCTGCATTTACTCCAGTGCCATTCGGAACCATGCCACTTGGCAGCGGGTTGTTCAGTGTTGTGGTTCCAATGGAGAATTTTGCCGCGGAAAAGTTACTGGCATATTGACCGTTTTGAGCATTCGAACCAGCAACATAAAACGTATCGGCTCCCGCTAATCCATGAAATGTATAGGTATAGGCATTCTTTGAACTTGGCTGTCCGCTCATACTGGCAATATTCGCCGAATCAGGATTTCCGGTGCCAGTCAGTGTGTAAGAAATATTTGCCATATTAATTTCTCCGTATTTATAAAAGGAGTTATTGTGTTAAGGTACAGAGCCAAGGCGTACTGCAATTGTTACAAGCAAGAAAAACAGCCGCCAACAAGACAAGCTTGTCAAGAAGTAAAGATTCGGTCAAATCTGAAATGACAAAAAGCGCCAAGGTGTAACTCTACAACTGTCGAGAAATGCCAAGCTGAATATTTCTGAAACGGAAGGGCTGAAGTCCTGAATCGCCATTACCCGTCATGCACCAAGCACCACGTTGCTCGTATTGTTCATATTTGACATCAACAGTCCAGTCCGCAGCGATTTTTTTTTCAACCTTTACTCCGAGTGTCAGAGCACCAAAAGCCGATAGCCGTTCGTCATAGGAGTAGGGCTTGGACGGATCAGCCAAAGGATTAAATGATGCTTTTGGTACATAAAAGTATGCAGCGGTCTGCGATGAATACCGCACTGCAGGCGTAATGGTTAATCGATATGGAAGTGGCTGGACATACTCAACACCAAGGGTATGAGCTGAAATATCATAGGAATCAGTGTAGTATCGGTAAGATACTCTTGCAGTGCCATCTGAACTATCGAAGTGATGGTTCCATCGAGTCAGGAGTGTTGTTATGTTGCGTTCTTTCGGCCTTGGGTCAAGGGTGCCATCTTCGCCTTCTTTGTAAGGATCGGAGAAATAACCCTTACCTCTGGAAAATCCAATATTCAATTGAACGATATCTTTCTTGGTTAATACCTTTGAGACACCAATTAATCCAGCATAAACCTTTTTCGACCTTCCATAAACCTCTTTTTTCCATGCGTTGATAGTATCGGTGTTATAGCTTCCACCAATCGTTACTGTAGTATTATTGTCTATTGTCAAAAAGCTTCTCTGTAGAGAATAGCCGCGTGATATGTAGTCCGATTCTTCAGAATAACTTGTGCCGAAGGTTATACTTCCTTTATCAAGATATCTTGTGAAGTTAAGATCTCCGGCATTTCGTTCTTCTGACATTTTTGAGGCACCTGCAATTGTGTCAAATGTATCATGGCGTCTGGGTGATGCGCCTGAAAGCGAATCGTATGTGTAAGAGGTACTTACTGACCAATTTCCGGCAAATGGCATCATAACTGATGTTGAGTAGGCATTAACCTTAATTCGATCCTGGTCTGGCTGGCTGTCTTGATAGTTAAGATATTTGAAAGCAACAATACCTTTCTCTGGAGCTGCTTCAGCAAAAACCGAATGGTATGATGGCAAAGCCATGGCTGCGGCGAAAAGCGCTGCGCCTATAACATGATTTTTTGTCGGGACAGATTTCATAAAAGTATCTGGAATATTACAATTACGTTAATTGCAGCCACAACCGCCACCTCCAACTCCGGCGCCGCCCGACGCCCCCTCTTTGCTGCTGTAAATGTGCTCATCATACTTGGTCTCCAGCGGATCACCCTCAAAGGTCATCTCATGCCGGGCAAGCGTCTCTTTTTCCCAAGGCTGAACAGCCTGGCCAATCGAGCAGCCTGAAAGGGCAAGTATTACCATCAACAGAAAAGCATGAACCGGTTTTAGCAGAATATGCTCTTTCATTTTTTCCCCTCCAGAGCCGCTTTGATCTCTTTCTCGAGTGTTTCGCCTGCGGCAGCGTTAAAACCTAAATGCTGGAAAATAATTTTACCATTTCTGCCAATAAGAAAGCTTGTCGGCATACCTTTCACCCCGTACTGGCGAGGAGTGGCACCATTTGGATCAAATGCAACAGCAAAATGAGCCGGGGTCTGAGCAAGAAACTTTCGGGCGTCCTCACTTTTGGCATCGACATTCACCCCGATAATCTGCAACCCCTGTGAGCGATATTTGTCCTGCATGGCGTTCATCCACGGAAGTGACTGCTTGCACGGACCGCACCATGAAGCCCAGAAATCAACATAGACGACCGAACCAGCCGTTTTTGAAAGCATAACCGTACCTTGCGCTCCCGGTAATTGAAAATCAGGTGCCTGACTCCCAGTCTCAAGTGCATAAGAAGTACCGGTTACACTAAAACAAAAAAGAGACGCAAGCAGAAGCAGTCTCAATTTTTTCCAACGAATAGTTTTCATGGAAATAGATGTTTTATTATGAGAATTGATAATCACGAAATCCGGCTTTAAACAGCAAGCAAGCAACAGCGGCAGATATCTTTATTACGATAATCATTCAATCCTTAAACCGCCATTAATGCAAGCTTAAAAATCGCTTAAAAGACAAAAAAAACGAGGTAGCTGTTTCCAGACACCTCGTTAACTTATTCTTCATTTCCTGGAAAATGATGAATATTATTTTGCTAATTTGAGAGTAATTGTAGCCACCTGCCCATCAACAACCGTAACGGTCGTCTTTCCTTGTGGCTTGAGCTTTTCGCTCCAGGCGGAGATCTCATAAGTCCCGGCAGGAACATTCTTGATGGTGAACTTACCATCATGCTCAGTCACTGCAGCATATTGGTTTTCAGTTATAACAACCCAGCCTGACATTTCAGAGTGAACATTACACAGTAAATTTACAGCGCCCGGTTTATCGAATGTCACAGGCTTGGACATGCCTGGGTTGTATGTGCCAAGATTGAATTTTTTAGCGGCACTTGCTGAAAAAATATTGTGATTGACCTTGTCGTTATTTTTAAAGTCAACGGTAGAACCAACAGGCACAGTGGTGACATGAGGGACAAACACAAGACTCTTTTGATCAACAACCGCATGCGCCGGTACAACCGGCCCCTTGACGCCTAACAGATAGACAACGGCGTCACCAGCATACTTAGGAATGCTTGCGTCAACCTTGCCGGTAACAGTACCAGCACAAAAAGCATTCGAGCTGATAAACCCGAAACTTGCCATTAACAGTGCGGTTTTGATGAACTTGCTTTTACATTTCAACATTTTCAACTCCATAGTTTTGGGTGTTAGTAAAAAAAGAATTCCAGTAAAAATATACAACGAAACACACTCAAGAGAAATCTCAGTTTACAGCGAGAGTCCGAATATAAGTAACGATGAACTCCAATTCCTCGCTATGAAACGACTTCCCCCAAGGCGGACACATGTTCGACTTGCCAACCGAGGCTGAGCCCTCCATTATCGCTTTAAAAAGCTTCTCATTCGACAAGGTCTTCATAAAAGCCTTATCGGTGAAATTGGCAGGCGCAGGAGTCAAGCCATAGTACTGACCGCTTCCATCACCGGTTTCACCATGACAGACCGCACAATAGTGAGAGAAAAGCCGCTTGCCTTCTTTCAGGGCAAACGGAACCTTTTTGCCGGTGACTGCTGCCGAATCAGCAGTCACCGTTTTTTTAAGGTCGTTTTTTCCTGATGGAGCCGGCTTTTTGCCGCACCCAGCAATCACAAGGAGTGAAAGAGCTGCTACAACGGCGAACTTCCTGATTTTTATGGATTTTTGCATCACTTCGTATTCAGTTTCAGGGTCATCAAAAAGTTGGTTAAGTAAATTCTTTCCCGTTCCGTAAAGCCGTAATCAGGCTCAACAATATCGGGTTTGAATTTACGGGCATTTTCAAGATGCTTGAAAATAAACCCTGGATTCAACCGGTTACCGACATTCGACAAATTGGGACCAAGAGCGCCTCCCTCCGTGCCTATCTGGTGACAAGACTTGCATCCTTTCTCATCATAAAGGTTCTTGCCCTTACTGATCTGTTCAGGCATAGTCATGGTGGTGATTACCGGTATTTTTTTCGGAATGTCGTTCGACACCAACTCCTGCTGGAAAAAGTTGATCACGACATCAACATCCGTTCTGTTCGTATCCTCAACCTTCTGTTGACCAAGGTTAAACCTTGGCATGGTAATCTTTGCCGCCGGTTTGCCAGATGTCAGACCAAGCTTCGGCATCTGCTGCAGCAACGGACGGATAACATCAGGGTTCGCAAGGAAATTGCGGATCCATCCTTCCTGAAGCTTGCTGCCAGCATAAGAGAGGTCAGGCGCATAATCTGCTCCGATACC
This sequence comes from uncultured Chlorobiaceae bacterium, assembly GCA_903843305.1. Classification (GTDB taxonomy): domain Bacteria; phylum Bacteroidota; class Chlorobiia; order Chlorobiales; family Chlorobiaceae; genus Chlorobium. Next base: position 72,561 of record CAIMPI010000020.1, on the reverse strand, counting down.
ACGGATGGAGTGACAGTTTGTGCACTTGACATCAGCGATTACCTTCGCAAAGTCACCAGTAAATTTATAGCTCTGGACACCCGCCATCCTGTCCAACTCCTGACGGGATGGTACCATGAAGCGGACCGGGACATTCGAGTCGGTAAATCCGTAAAGTACTGCCGCCAACTCATTGATCTCGGATTCTGCCAAACGGAAGTCAGGCATCCTCAGTCCAAGTCTATAACCTCTGGGGTCTCTCAGTTTCTGCTTGATATAACTCAGTCGATCGTTCGGAATTGATTTTTTAAGCTTTCCGAAATCAAGCATCTCAAGCGGCTTGCTGCCGATAGAAGAGAGCTCTGTACCGATTTTTTCACGCATTTCGTCACCTCTCAAGAAGCTGACACCCTGGCTTTTCAATGATGGAGCAATCTGGACCATCTCCTCCATTCCCTGGAGCTTATGGCACCCATAACAGCCATATTTCTGCACAAGATCTTTACCTTTCTTGATAGAGGCAACCTGGATTTCAACCGGCTGAACATATTTCGGCTCGGCCTCATCATCCTTGTACTCACTGGTGATGTATTCAACCAGAGACTTGATGTCTTCATCCGTAAAGCGGAACCTCGGCATTTTAGTGCCAGGGAAATAGGCATTTGGATTTTTGAGCCATCTAAAGAGCCACTCCTTGTTAACCTTGCTGCCCACCTTGCTTAAGTCAGGAGCGTAGACCTTGACATGGTTCCCGCCTCTGCCGCCTGTAGTATGGCAAAGATTGCAACGCGCCTGACTCCAGAGGGCCTTGCCCTGCTCGACAAGCTTAGCATTAGGCGTTTCCTTGGAGTAATCCACATCGTGACGTGTTGTGCCGGACATGCTGAACAGGTAATCGGCAATAGATTCAGCCTGATCCTGTGTAAAGAAAAACTTGGGCATACGGGCGGTCGAAAAATATAGCTTGGGATCAAGCAACCATTTGACAGCCCATGAATAGTTAACTTTGGTTCCGACCTCAGTCAAAACCGGACCGACATCTCCCATGGTCTCATAGCCAGGAATCTTATGGCAACTGTAGCAACCGTACTTTTTAAGAAGCTCTGTACTGTTTACAATTTCTTCGGCACCACGAAGCCCCTTGATATCACCATGACAGTTAAGGCAGGATGTCTGGGTCATGTCTCCGGCAAGCAAAGGCTCATCCCAATGCTTCACGTTACCATGTGCTTTTTCAGTAGAAGTGGTGGCACGGCCCTGTCCACGATGACAGAACGTACAGCCAAACTTGGTCGGATCATGATGATCAAGATAAACAAAACTCGCGGGATGCCGAGCAAAAGGCTGGAGTAGTGATACCTGTCTTTTACCATCGATACCAATGTGGCAAGTCTGGCAACGGTCGGCTTTGTCTATATCCTTGATGTGGATCTGCTTGATCTCGACAGCAACTTTATTATTGTTTGCAATCTTCTCTTTCAGATCTTCGAGGCCGCTTTTCATCCGTTCAATCTCAGCCTCAAGGTGCGCCTTCCCTGACGTGATTGCCGAAATAGAGTTCTTGAGCACCTCTTCTTTCTTCTGTAACGCATTTCCACGCAGTGTTATTGCATCGATCTGACGTTGAAGCTCATCCATTTTAACCTTGTATTCCGGCTTCTGGGTCTTGGTGAAGTAGTACTCTGTTTCAAGAAACAGTCCTCGTGCATTTTGCAGCTCTTTCTGGTTAATCGCCGATTGTGCATGGAGGTCATCGAACTGCTTAGTCAACTGTTTGTACTTTTCCTGAGTTCCTCCACTTTGAAAAGACGTTTCAGCTTTCGCAAGTTGAGCTTCCAGCTCGGCAAGCCTTTTATGGCCTCCCGATCTCTGGAATTCAACCACAGCTTTACGGTAATCCTTTTCAAGCTGATCGTGCTTCATTGTCTTAAACTCTTCCTGGTACTTTTTCCATGGTCTCAGGCCAAACTCGTCATCCCATACCACCCAAAGAGAGAGAGCAAGCAGGACTGCACTGAAAAACACAAAGACATAGACTTTGTAGGATGAATTATTTTTATTCTCATTCGCCATTTTCAACAGTTTTTTTTGGACTTTTAGAATGACCTGTTACCGTGTACCTGAATGCAATGACCAGCGATCAAACGTTAAACCAGGGAGTTATCCATATATATTTAATAAGAAAAACCAACCTGAGTACCATCTTGATTGGTATGGACATCATGGTGATAAACAAAAATATGATGGTTACGTACCGAACAATTCCGAGTTTTGCCAAGAGCTCAGGATTGTTCTTTTTCCAGTAACGGTAAGGAGCAATCATTCCTCCAACAAGGTAAGAGCCAACAACAAGCGCTCCAATAATAAATCCGGGCAGAGAGCGTGAATCAACCCCTATAAGACTGGTCAAATCTTTTGTCGGCTCAAAAACAACCCGAGCGTGATCCCACTCCTGCCAAGGCCAGTACCACAACCATCCCGGTCCCCTGAAGAAAACGCCGATGACAATGAGAAGCAGCCAAAGCACAAAAAAACCGAATGAGAAGATCATGATGGCATACTTTCTCTCTGAAAAAGTATAGTAACCGTTCCCTTTAGGATTAATATCGATATAGGGGATAGCCAGCAGACCGACAACAATCAGTGAGGGCAGCACAACTCCGGCAAGCCAGGGATCAAAGTAAACCAACAATTCCTGCAGACCCAGAAAATACCAGGGAGCCTTGGCCGGATTTGGCGTTATGGTCGGATTAGCGATCTCCTCAAGGGGAGCATCAACAGCTATTGACCATACGGTAAGCCCGACCATAACAACAATCGCAATGATAAGCTCAATACGCACGAGAGGTTTGAACGTGTCAACAAACTTGTCTTTTTCGCCGTCAACAGGAAGCCCGGCTGCCAGAAGCCTGTCATTCTGAAAGGCTTGCTGAAAAGCCCATACCATGAAAAAGGTTACCATGATGATCATAATCACAATGGCAATATTATCAGGCTGGGTAATGATTTCAATAAATGGATTCATATTCGACTCGCCCGGTCTGTTATTTTTGAGGTTTTGAAATTCCGCCGTCTTTTCTGACTCGCCAGAAATGAACAAACATCAAGATGATCGAAATAAGAGGAATTGCGACACAATGCCAGATGTACGATCTGAGCAGTGCATTTCCGCCAACCTGAGCGCCGCCAAGAAGTGCAAAACGTACGTCATTATAAGGGGTTATGTGAAGATATTCACTGAAAGGCCCCTGATAGCCAAGTAACGGAGTGGCTGCACCCATATTGGTTCCGACCGTGATGGCCCAGAAACCAAGTTGATCCCATGGAGTAAGATAGCCCGTAAAACTCAACAGAAAGGTGAGCACAAGCAGAAATACACCAATTCCCCAGTTGAACTGACGCGGAGCTTTATAGGAACCGGTCATGAATACACGGAACATGTGAATCATCACCACAATAACCATGAAGTGTGCTCCCCAACGATGGAGGTTGCGGAGAATAACGCCAAAGGGTACCTGAAACTCAAGATCCTTAATGTCGGTATAAGCCTGATCAATAGTTGGATGGTAATAAAACATCAGTACGACACCGGTGATAACCAGGGTAATAAAAGCAAAAAAAGTTATGCCTCCCATTCCCCAGGTAAAACGAAGCTTTACGGCGCTTTCACGAACCTGCACAGGGTGCAGATGAAGAAACACGTTGCCAAAAATAGCCTGCGCCCGGTCTCTTACATTATTGCGGTAATCCCTTCTGAATATGGATTTCCATATCAGATTTCTTTTAACCTTGTCAGTTATCTCTGGTAGCCTTTTCATAGTCCAGTCACGTTTTGTTTTCTAAACCGTTTAGTGATATCCGCGCAGCTTCTTTAACTGCCTCTCATATTCAGCCTCATCTTTACGCGAACCATCCGGGTTGATCATCTCGACACCAGTCCACGGACAATCAATAGCACAGATATTACAGCCCGTACACCTCTCATCCACTTCGGCAATGCCCGTAAAGTTCAATTCAGACTCAACAATCCTTATGCAGTTCAAGGGGCAGGTCTTAACACAAATTCCGCAACCCGTACAGAGTTCGTTGATGATTCTCGCTGCAGCCCTTTTGCTCGCTCCGGTAACTTTCTTCAAGGGAGATGGAGCAACAGTCGCCACTATATTTTCATCGTTACCCATATTCATTAATGGTTTCAGTTATCGGATATCCACTATACTTTCAATAAACTTTGAGGATAAACCTCGTTTGATTCCTTACCCGGAATTCCGGGAAACTTGATCGTCTTGTCAACCTGGAGCTGACCATCTTCGGCAAGACTTATTTTATAACGGTCCATCGGGCGCGGCGCAGGCCCCTCAAAATTAAGGCCTGTTATATAATAGCCGCTGCCATGGCAGGGACATTTAAATTTTTTCTGGGACTCCATCCAGCTCGGCGTACAGCCAAGGTGGGTACATTTAGTCTCCATTGCAAAAAAGGCCCCGTCCTGAAGTCGTATAATCCAGGTCCGGTACTCCCGTTGATACTGGGAACTAACCGTCCCAAGCGGATAGTCTGCCGGGAACCCTACCTTGAACTGCGATGGCGGTTCAAACAGTACTCTTGGGTAAAAGAACCGCAAAAATGCCGCCGAGTTTATCGCAAGGAATCCAGCAAGACTTCCCCAACCCACACGCATCAGAAACTTCCTCCGGTCACCAGACGCCTGGCCAGCATCAGTTCCTGAGTGATCCATGATCTCTTTATTTTGCTCTGTTACGAGCTCTTTTTCATCCTGCATAGCAGCATTTTTTTGCTTTCAATAAGACCTTATTTCATAAAAGTAACCTGTTCCCTCTGTAACACACCGACATAGCAGGCGCATATTCCGAGCTCCTTTCTTACACAACAAAGGTCAAGTTCAACACACACTGCATCAAGAGAGAGCAAGAGAAAGGCGTGCCCACCGAACACGCCTTTCCGAACACGGATGAGGGATCATTTAGTGATCAACTGCAATTAAAACGCGAATCCAGTGGACAATGAAAAGGTGTTTGCATTGTTCTCACCTGTTGTCGACGTCGGAGAAAGATTCTTAACAAATGCAGTGTATGTGGCTTTAACAAATATATTCGCACCAGGGTATGCCGTAACTGAAGTCGCAATGGTTGGATTCGCTTTACCGCCGGTTACTCCACGAGAGATGAAGATTACCCTTGGCAATAACCAGGGATAAACATAGTACCCTGCATCAACGGCGTAGTTATTGAGCGCTAAATCGCCGTCTTTACTATAAGCAAAGCCTCCAGTAAAACTGCCATAGTTTCCTGCGATATCAGCACCATAGACCACTGTTTCAGCCCCCCCCCCGTATGAAAACGGCTTAGCGCTTCTTGCACGTATCGCGCTTGCACCAATCGCCAGACTGTTATCGAGGCCAACATACTCATTGCCATAGGTACCACCAGCACCGCTCAGCAAACCAGCACCAAAAAACTTGTATTTCAAACGAACGTACCCGATATCACCAATCTTGTTGGCATTTGTCAGGTTTTTGGTAGATGTAGCTGTTACTCTTTCATTGGGCTCAGCACCATTAATACTATAACTCAAGGAACTTCCATTCGGAGCATCTGAAGCACTAGTAGCTCCGACAATAACATTCAACCCGCCTTCCTTGCCTACAACATAATTAAACTCGGGACCTACACCCATACTCGGGAGTACGTTTGTATAAGCTGAGATCGGAGTTGACAATCCTCTAAAGGCACTGAATCCACTATTGCCAAAGCTAAAATTGTAACCAGGAGCAAAAGCCCATACTGCCCGCAAGTTGGTCGTTGTCGTGCCAGCCGAGATACCCTCAATAGCACCTACCACTCCAAGATGTTCACCAACAGTACCACCAAACAGAATGCGGGCATCAATAGAACTTCCCCAGTTCAGCGTTTGCGGCGTTGTAGTTGTATGGGCGTTGTTTTTAACCTGATCAGAATAACTTAATAGAGGACCAGTAAGGTAGAGCGCAAATGGAGCAAATCCTGGGATATCTGAAGGCCAAGGGGATTCAGGGAAGGTTTTTTTCCAGCCATCAGCTCCCATTTTGACTTGCTCCTGCTTCGTGTGATCCTCTTCCTCTCCGCCCGGCCAGCGATAGCCATTATTTTTGAACGCTTCACCAAAAGCATTCCTGTTCGGGAACCCGGAATGGCAGGTAAAACAGGAAGTCCCATACTTTCGAGCAAAGGCTGGTACGGCGGAGCTGTCCTGACTCCAGAACAGAGCCGGAAGCATACAGATTGATGCAATCGAGGCATAGGTCAACTTTCTCATAAGCTACTCCATTTATTTGATTGATGAATGAGAATAATGGCAATTATCCAAGACATAAAACCGAGAAAAAGGCCTTAAGGCAACTTGTCACAAGGCAAACAGCCTCATAGCGTCAACGTCTTGAATGTCACAAAGACAATGATGCAAAAAGCCTACAAGAGATTATCTCTTAAGACTTATAAGTCAAGTAAAAGTATGCTCAAACAACAGAAATCGTTTTCCCTAAAAAAACTTTTATAAAGAAAACATTACGCGTAGCGTATAATTCAGGCAAAAAGGAAAAAAGCTGACTACAATGCTTTTTCTACAGTAAAACTTTTTCGCTTACAAGAGTTTCGGTATAAATCTTGTGCTATATGATAACAATTGCTAACTCTTTTTAGAAGACAATACAAACCTGCACAGTTGCGCTTTTATCGCAAATAGAGAAGCACCAAGTAAAAAAATCAATTATCAGCAGAATTATGAAGTGTCATTATTAATTCTTAAGAAAATTTAAGAAAATATTTTTAACCCCCAAAATATTATTAAAAAGGAGTTAAATTTTTTCATCTATCGGTATCCGTTACCCCCCGGTGTTTATAGTTGAGAATAAATAATCCGTACCTGCCCCGCAGAAAAGAATCCGAATGTCATGAACGGTAAATTAACGATTGTTTGTTAAACTAACCCCGCTCCTGTATATTTGATGCTTTCTGCTTTGTAAAATGTCTTTTTTTGCCATTTTCTTGAAAAATAAGAAAGAGGCAGCAAGAGCGTGATTTTTAATTATTATTAATTTTTCAGGTAGTCATTATGGTAGTTGTCCGGCGTCGCTGGTTTGAGACTCCCTGGGAGTTCAGGGAATCTGCTCTTTTTACGGCAGTTGCACTGTGTATTGGCTTTGTCATTGAATATGCAACATCAGGAAGCGATATAGCACTGCTCCGCCTGCCCGGCAATGCTATAGCTCTTTCTCTTTTTGCGGTTCTGGTGCTGAGCATTGGCCTGGGTTTCAGGAACACTCCTGCAGTTAAATGGTTCGGAGGAATTCCGCTTGGGCTCTCTCTTATTGTTGCTATTGCCGTCCTGTCACTGATCGGCGGTATTTTGCCGCAGGAAGCCGTTATATCGGGCTCATTACCTGCTCGTCTTGGAATACACAAGATCTTTTCAAGCTGGCCTTTTGCACTTATCATCCTGCTTTTTCTTGCAAATCTTGGCTTGTCGCTTTCTTGGAAGCTCATTCCGTTCAAAGTGCAGAATCTTCAGTTTATCCTTTTTCATGCTGGATTCTGGATAGCACTTTCATGCGGCATTTTTGGCAGTTCGGATCTTCAGCGGTTTGTTGTGCCGGTTGAAGAGGGTAAAGCCAACAACGTTGGCTATACAATGGATAGCGAAACTCCGCAACAACTTCCTTTTTCTGTTTTTCTGCATGATTTCTCTCTTGAGGAGTATTCTCCCCAACTGTTTCTCTATGATCCCCATAGCGACAAGCTCCTGATGGACAAGTCACAGGCGACTATTGACGTTCGAAAGGGCACAACAGCATCATGGAAAGGAGTCGAGGTTCTTGTGATCGAGTATATGCCCTCAGCTCTTCCCGGAAAAGACGGCATACCGTACCTTGCGGATCATTCGAAAGGCATTCCTTTTGCGAAAGTCAGAATCAGCACAGGCTCAACACAGCGCGAGGCGTGGATCAGCACAGGAAGCCCCACGTTAAGACCGGATGCGGCACAACTGGGCAACCTCTATCTTATCATGGTACCGGGCGCTCCAAAATCATTCCGTTCGGCCGTAACGGTTCAGGATAATCAGGGACACGCGGTCATCGCAAATCTTGAGGTAAACAAACCTGTGAATTTTATGGACTGGAAGCTTTACCAGATGGGTTACGATGAAAAAGCAGGACGTTGGTCGAAGCTCAGTCTTATAGAAGTTATCCGTGATCCCTGGCTACCGGCCGTTTATCTTGGATTTTTCATGATTATGGCAGGAAACATCCTGTTTTTCTGGAATGGCATTAAACGACAAGAGGTTGCATCATGAACATTGATTTTAACACGGCCGCAACGCTGGCTATTGCCTGCTGGGCGACTGGTTCACTCCTTGGTCTTTTCGCACGCCGTGCTCCCGCACTGAAGCTGCCGGGCATGGTTCTCTCCCTTGCAGGATCAATGGTTATGGCAGGGTTTATTGCTTTCTACTGGGCACTTCTCGACCGTCCTCCACTCAGAACACTGGGCGAAACAAGGCTCTGGTATGCAGCACTTATTCCGCTTGTGGGATTTCTGGTAGAGTACCGCTGGAAGATCGGGTGGCTGAAATATTATTGCATGGCGTTAGCCGGATTTTTTCTTGGCATCAATATGCTTCATCCTGAAGTCTTCGACAAAACCCTCATGCCTGCCCTGCAGAGCCCCTGGTTTATTCCCCATGTCGTCGTCTATCTTGTTGGCTATGTCCTGCTTGCCGCTTCTTCTATTACGGCATTGCACAACGTCTATCTCCAATTGCGCTCCAAAAAGAATGAGACCGGCGAATCGGTCTCACACTATCTGGCCTTGCTTGGTTTTGTGCTTCTCTCTTTTGGTCTAATATTCGGCGCACTGTGGGCAAAGGAGGCCTGGGGGCATTACTGGACCTGGGATCCCAAAGAAACCTGGGCATTTCTCTCCTGGCTGGCCTATCTCGGTTATCTTCATGCCTACCGTTACAAGATTGACCGCAGCAAGCTACAGTGGTATCTGGCACTCTCTTTTATAGTGCTGCTCGTCTGTTGGTTCGGAGTCAACTATCTGCCTTCAGCACAAAACAGCGTCCACACCTACACACAAAGCTGACGCATTTTCCCTGCATAACCCCAGATTAGTGGCTATGCAGGGTTAAAATTACCTTCACTTTCCGATGCAGAAACGCTCAAAGATGAGGTTTACGATCTCCTCGTTGACCACTTTTCCGGTAATTTCTCCGACATAGTCGAGGGCAGAGCGGAGTTCGAAAGCGATGAGTTCGGTTTCAGCCTGACGGCTAATCAGTTCATGTGCGTTTTCAAGAGCGTCTGATGCGTTGCGCAGCGCTTCATAGTGGCGCAGGCTGGTAACCAGCACACTCGCGTCCTGCTGTTTGTTGAGCTTTTCGGCTATACTGCTCATCAAGCGCTTGAGGCTGTCAAGTCCTTCTCTTCTCGCAGCGGCTATTCCACAGATGTCACAACGGATTGCTCCACAAAGTTGCTGGAGTCGCTCGGCGCTTTCCGGAATGAGATCGGTTTTATTGGCTACCACTATCAGGTGTGCTGCCGGATAATTGTTCAAAAATTCTCGAATTTGGGGAACGTCATCAAGATAATTTTCGCAGCTTATGTCGAGAATATAGAGTATCAGATCGGCTTCAGAGATTTTTTTGTAACTGCGCTGGATACCTTCATGCTCAATCTCCTCGCCTCCCTCGCGAAGTCCGGCGGTATCGGTGAGACGGAACATGGTTTTTTCATGCACAAAGCACTCTTCGATGTAGTCACGTGTTGTGCCCGGTTGATGGCTTACAATTGATCGCTCTTCGCCAAGCAGCGCATTCAGCAATGTGGATTTCCCTGCGTTTGGCTTTCCCGCGATAACTGTTGCGACGCCCTCTTTCAGAAGCCTGCCATGCTGGTAAGAATCGATAAGACTCGAAAGCTCATCCTGCAGAAGACGCAATTCTGCCAGAAGCTGGGGACGGCTCTGGAACTCAACATCCTCTTCACTGAAATCCAGCTCAAGTTCAAGGAGGGCGCATGAACGGAGAAGCTCTTCCCGCATGGCGTCCAGCCGATCAGAGAGTTTACCCTGCATCTGGATCACTGCTGAACGGAACGCTGATTCAGATCGAGCGTGGATCATCTCGCCAATCGCCTCCGCCTGCAAAAGATCGATGCGCCCGTTGAGAAACGCACGCCGGGTAAACTCGCCAGGCTCAGCTAGTCGGCACCCCTCGTCAAGCAACACTTTCAGGATATGTTTTACCACAACAGGACCACCATGGCAACTCAACTCCACCATATCCTCCATCGTAAAGGAATTTGGCGAACGGAACACCAGCGCAACCACTTCGTCAATCAGCCCTTCACGGTCATGCACTGTCCCAAAATGAGCTCTGAACCCTTTTGATTGTGCAAACTGAAACTTCGGATTGTTTTTTTTACGAAACACTTTCTGGGCAATATCGAAAACCCCCTGACCACTGATACGAACGACCGCAAGAGCACCGACACCAACGGGCGTAGCAATCGCTGCAATTGGGTACCCCTGTTGCGGCAGGTTGATGGACATGACCATAATATCCTTGTATAATAGTGACAAGGTGATTCCTCTCTGCAAGTATAAGAAATACCCTCAAGAAAGAGTAACTTCAACCGCACTTGAGAAGAGAATACAAAATACTATTGAGCATGCTTGAAAAAACAGTGATTGAAGGGTTGAAGGCTGATATTGTTGCACAGAAAGAGAGAACCCAGGTGGAACAGTTTGAGCGGGTGCTGAGCCTTGTCAAAGTACTGCGGCAGGAATGTCCCTGGGATCGGAAACAGACACCGGAGTCGCTGGCTCACCTGCTGCTTGAGGAGAGCTTTGAACTGGTTCACGCCATTGACCAACGGGATGAAACAGAACTGAAAAAAGAGTGCGGTGATCTCTTTCTGCATCTCTGTTTTCAAGTGCTTCTGGGCGAAGAACGTGGCTCCTTCTCTTTTGTCGATGTGTTCGATGCTCTCTGCCAAAAGCTTATTCATCGTCATCCGCATGTTTTTGGTGACACATTGGCCGAAACGGAAGGTGAAGTGCTGAAAAACTGGGAAACTCTAAAGCTCCGCGAAGGGCGGAAAAGTCTGCTTGATGGGGTGCCTAATGCAATGTCAGAACTTTTGCGCGCCTACCGTGTCCAGAAGAAGGTTGCAGGTGTCGGCTTCGACTGGACAAGCGACGAGGGGGTGCTCGACAAGCTTGTCGAAGAGATCAAAGAGCTGAAAAACGCCGCCACCAGGGAAGAACAAGAAGAAGAATTCGGTGATCTGCTCTTTACTCTTGTCAACTACAGCCGTTTTCTCGGCGCCAATCCTGAAGATGCGCTCCGTAAATCCACCAACAAATTCATCAGCCGCTTTCGCAAAGTTGAAGAGCAGGTCGAAGTCTCAGGCCGTCTGTGGCAGGAGTACAGCGCCGCAGAGCTTGACGAATTGTGGCGTGTGGCGAAGGAATAAGAGAGAAGCTTTTCTCACCTCTGCCAGTGAATGGCAAAGGTGAGGTTCAGCGATACGGTTACGACTCCAGAATCTTCAGGATACCGCGTAGTGGGATGGTTGCCCAGTCTGGGCGGTTGTTGAGCTCGTAATTCAGCTCGTAGATAGCTTTGTCCATCAGGTAGCCACGCATCAAGTGCTCGCGCTGGCTTGCCTCTGATGGCACAATCTGGCTGTCTTTGGTTTTTTCAAAGTAGCTATCGATAAAGTGCTGCCCAACATAGAAACTCCAGCGATCGGCCCACAGTTCAAGAGCAACCCGATCTTCAGGACGGAGAGCGGCCTCTATCTGGCGCAGCGCATTGAATGCGGCATAGTCGAACGAGCGGAGCATACCTGTAATATCGCGGAAGACCGATCGCTTGATCTTGCGCTCGGAGATAGGTCGGGCAGGTTCACCTTCAAAATCAATGACCACAAAGTCCTTGCCGGTAAAGAGTACCTGACCGAGGTGATAGTCGCCGTGAATCCGGATTTTCAGGGTATCAATTTTATCAATCCTGATTGGATCGAATTGTTGCAACACCTGTTTCTTTTTCTGTACAACAAGCGATGCGAGATGTTGTTGTTCTGCAGACATTTTTGGCATGATTTCCCGGATCAGAATCACTGCACGTTTGACCTGCTCGCACATTGCCTGATAGATAGAACGCTGATAGAGAGAGGTAAAGGCCTCTGGCGCAAATGCAGGGTCAGCGTCAAGTGAGGCCAGTGCAAGGTGCATTTCAGCGGTACGCTCTGCAAGCTTTTCCATCATGCTTAGATAAAATCCGCCAATAAGTTCTTGCATGATTTCAGGAAGCTGCACAGGGTTACCGCTTAACGCTGGCAGTGGTGGCAAGGTGAGGCCTGTGTGCATTTTTGCAAGGATATTCTCGAAATAATGCTTGGCATGATCAAGCGAAAGCTGCCATGCGTCACCTTCGTTCTTGACATAATTCTGCAAGATACCAAGCGAGTAGCGGCTGGTACGACTCTGGTCGTAGTTCAGTGAGCCAAGGAACATTGGCAGGTTTTTGAACGAAGTATGGTCGCTCAATGCGCCACACATTTCCACCTCTGGCGAGACACCTGTCTCAATACGGCGATAGAGCTTCAGGCAGAGATCGTTGTGGAACCTGATTGATGTGTTGCTCTGTTCGAGACCCATCAGGGAGGGTTCAGGTTCGACCCCATCAACGGGGTTGAGCTTTATGGATTTGAGGCCAGAGACAAGACCTGCTTTTCCCTGCCACGTCTCTTTTCCGGTGACGATGTGATAGAGATGCATCAGGAACTGACTGTCGAAGGTAGCGTCGCACAGATATCCATCTTCATCGCCAACAACCACTCTTGCTATGACTCTTTTGCAAAAATTGTCATCGGTTGGGCTTATTGCTGATAGTGGTGCAAATGAGATTGGCAGTTGGTAGAAATCGTTTTCACCACTTGAGTAGCGCACTTCGGTTACCATGAGCTTTGCTTTTGGCATCTCTGTGACAGGTATGGTGTCGTTGATTGAGATGCGCATGATGGTGCGTGCTTTGCCTCCAAACCAGCGGCTCGCATTGTAGTACTGTGGCAGAATCTCTGTTTCGAGCAACTCTTTGCTTTTGCCGGTAAAGAGACTCGGCCAGCGCGAGACAGAGGCAAACGGTTTTTCCAGCAAAGCGCGAGTATCTACCTCTTCCGTATCCTTGTTCAGCTTCAGCCAGAAATAGCCGTAGGAGCCAAGGGCAACCATATAGGGATTTTTCCTGATTTTCGGGAAGCGGTTCAGGCTAAAGACCTCTTCGGGGATATAGCCGTCAAAGCGAGAAAGATCAATCGTTACTGCCTGGGCATTTTTTGAGAGGTTGATGATGGTGAGCATGGTTTCATCCTCAAACTGGCGGATAAAAATCAATACTTTGGGGTTGCTTACCTGCAAGAACTCAATGGTGCCACGGCTGAGAGATTTGTAGCGGTGAGCGGTTGAAATGGTGTGCCTCATCCACCAGAGCAACGAGTTGACATTGCTCTCTTGTACTTCAACGTTCACGGCTTCATAATGGTATTCCGGGTCAATAATGAGCGGCAACAGAAGCCTCTGGGGGTTAGCCCGCGAAAAGCCTGCATTACGGTCGGCGCTCCATTGCATGGGTGTGCGGACACCGTCGCGGTCTCCAAGGAAGAAGTTGTCACCCATACCGATCTCGTCGCCATAGTAGAGTACTGGTGTGCCAGGCAGGGAAAGCAGCATGATGTTCATCAGCTCAATTTTGCGTCGATCGTTCGACATGAGCGGTGCAAGGCGTCGGCGGATGCCGAGGTTGATGCGGGCTTTGGGATCGTTGGCGTAGACACGGCGCATATAGTCGCGCTCCTCATCAGTGACCATTTCGAGCGTCAGTTCATCATGGTTGCGCAAAAACGACGCCCACTGGCAGCCCTCTGGAATTTCCGGAGTCTGTTCAAGAATATCAAGAATCGGGAAACGGTCTTCAGTGGCAAGTGCCATGTACATGCGCGGCATCAGGGGAAAGTGGAAGTTCATGTGGCAGAGGTCGCCCGTGCCGAAATAGGCGGCGGAATCCTCTGGCCACTGGTTTGCTTCGGCAAGCAGCATGCGGTTGGGGTAGTGTTTATCCACGTAGGCGCGAAGTCCTCTCAGATATTCGTAGGTCTGGGGAAGGTTCTCGCAATTGGTGCCTTCCTCCTCATAAAGATATGGCACCGCATCAAGCCTGAGCCCATCAACACCCATACCAAGCCAGAAATCAAGCACATCGCGGAGCGCTTTATGAACTGCCGGATTTTCAAAATTCAGGTCCGGCTGGTGATGGTAAAAACGGTGCCAGAAATACTGACCGGCAACGGAGTCATACGTCCAGTTGGAAGCCTCAAAGTCCTGAAAAATGATACGAGTTTCGGAATATTTATCGGGGTTGTCACTCCAGACGTAAAAGTTCCGCTCTGGAGATCCTGCCGGAGCTTTTCTTGCACTCTGAAACCATGCGTGCTGGTCAGAAGTGTGGTTCACCACAAGCTCAGTAATCACCTTCAAACCGAGGCTGTGTGCCTCTTCAAGAAACTCCCTGAAATCTTCCATGGTACCGTAGTCGGGATTGACGCTCATATAATCGGCAATATCATAACCGTCATCACGAAGCGGCGAAGGATAGAAGGGCAGCAGCCATATTGCCGTAACGCCGAGACTTTGAAGATAGCCAAGCTTCTGACGCAATCCCTGAAAATCGCCTATACCATCATTGTTGCTGTCATAGAATGTCTTGACATGCGCTTCGTAAATAATTGCGTCTTTGTACCAGAGCGGTTCGGGTTGATACATGTTGAGTTCGTTAAAGGTATAAAGAGTAAATGCATTAATAGACAACTTGTTTCTCAGGAAAGCGTTACCCGAAAAATATGCGCGGGCATACTGTACGGGTTCACTTCCACAAAATTCCATTCGCCGTTCCATTCGTAACGGTTACCGCTTAACAGATCCTCAACCGTAAACTGATGACGGTGAGAAAGGCCAAAAAGTTCGAGCGGGAAGCGGAGCCATCCTCGCTGGATGCGTAAATGATCAAGATTAACCACCGTAAGAATAATATTGCTGTCATCTTCAGATCGCTTCACATAACCCATCAGCATATCGTGTTCATGGTCGGGGGACGCGTCGATATGCACAAAGGTAAGGTCGCAGGTCTGCTGAAGGGCAGGATTCTCCTTTCTGATTCGGTTGATACGGGTAATCTCAGCACGGATGTTGCCGGGACGGTCGAGATCCCACTGCCTGATCTCATATTTTTCGGAATTAAGATACTCCTCCTTGCCATCTACGGGTAGATGCTCGCAGAGTTCGTAGGCAGGACCGTACATCCCGTAGTTTGATGAAAGCGTTGCCGCCAGTACCAGACGGATAATAAACTTTTCACGTTGGCCTTTCTGTAACTCTTCGTGGAGGATATCAGGAGTGTTTGGCCAGAAGTTTGCCCGCATGAAATGTTTCAGGGGCGATGTCGTCAGTTCACTCATATATTCCTGGAGCTCCTGCTTGGTATTACGCCAGGTAAAATAGCTATACGACTGACTATATCCAATCCTGGCAAGCCGGGCCATCAGTTTTGGACGGGTAAATGCTTCAGCCAGAAAAACAGTATCGGGATACTCCTTTTTTATTGATGCAATAGCCCACTCCCAGAAAGGAAATGCCTTGGTGTGCGGATTATCGACACGGAAAATTTTCACACCCTTGCCAATCCAGAACAGAAAAATGCTTTTCAGCTCAATCCAGAGATTCTGCCAGTCGGCAGATTCAAAATTAATGGGGAGAATATCTTCATATTTCTTGGGAGGATTTTCAGCAAACTGTACTGTTCCATCGGGACGCCAGGTAAACCACTGAGGGTGCTCCTGTACATAAGGGTGATCGGGCGAACACTGAAAAGCAATATCGAGAGCAATAGAAATACCGTGCTCCTCTGCTGCTACAACAAATGCGGCAAAATCTTCAACGGTGCCCAGCTCAGCGTGGACTGCCTTATGCCCTCCGTCACGGTTGCCAATCGCCCAGCAGCTTCCGGGTTCATCAGGAGCTGCAACCAGCGCATTATTCTTTCCTTTCCGCTTGGTGTGACCAATCGGATGAATCGGCGGTAGATAAACAACATCGAATCCCATACCGGCAATCATCGGCAGCAGCCTGCGACAGTCATTAAAGGTTCCATGGGTATCAGGTTCTGAACTCCATGAACGCGGAAACAGCTCATACCATGCACTACATCCTGCTTTTTTCTGCTCAACCGTCAGGCCGAGCACTTTATCGTACATAGAGGCATACGCCTTATCAGGATAACGCGCCATGAGCAGCGTGAGGCGGACATCAATCGCCGCCGCGACAGCTTCGTCACTCTTTTCAGAACGGATTAGAGAAGCAAAAAGAGTAAGCTCACCGGCATCGGGGGCTTCAGCCCTTTCAACCCCTTTGTCGACAAGAAGCGCACCAATCTGCAGATCAAGCGAAACATCCTGAGCTGCATCAATTTTTTTGACCAATCCCTTTTTCCATGTTTCGAAATGGTCAACCCTTGCCTCAATCGTATACTCATACTGACCGGGAAGACCGACCTTAAATGACCCTTTCCACAGGTCATTGCCTTGAGAGATCATCGGTGAACGCTGCCACTCAGCACTGCCTGAAGATCGGAAACAAAGCTCTGCATAAATGGTATCGGCACCATCAACAAAAATATCTGCTTCTACAACAATACTCTCTCCCTCGATCCCTTTGGCCGGGTATTTGCCCCCGTCAAGTTCAGGTGAAACATTTTCAATGACAACCCGTTGACGACCGTCAAACGTTTGATAGTTATACTGTGAAACGGCTCGTCGAAATGTATTATTCATCGTTAAAAATCTCTGGTTGGTGTACGGGGAACTCCCGGCCATAAAGCAGTTACTCCGGCTTAACAGTTCCGTCGCTGCTCCCTGTTATTTTTAAAGAAAGGAAAATATGAAAACTCCTTTACTTTTTTGCTTAGATACTCTTCTAATTTCGAAGACATCATCAAAATCATGACAACAAACACAACCTTTGATTTCTCCTGAAAAAAATTGTTCCTTTAGAGTGAATTTTATTACTAAAAAAACAGAAGAAACCATGTTTGAACCACAAAAAGAAAGACTGCAGGAGATTCATCGTCGCCTGGAACAGTTACGGGGGTATCTTTGACGTCGATGAACGTAAAGAAAAAATCGACGACCTGGAGAAAATGACCACCGACCCGGTTTTCTGGAACGATCAGAAAGCCGCCAACAAGGTCTTGAAGGAGTTGAACGAACACAAATCATGGACAGAAGAGTACGACAAGATCGCATCAAAGGCTCGTGTCTGTCAGGATGAGTTCGATATTGCCATAGAACTTGAGGACGAATCATTTGCTGAAGAACTCACCACAACTATCGCGGCAATTGAGCATGATATCGCAGCAATTGAGTTCAAAAACATGCTGTCGGGCAAGGATGATGCCGGCAATGCCATGATCACCATTCATGCCGGAGCAGGTGGAACCGAGGCGCAGGACTGGGCAGAAATGCTCTACCGGATGTACATGCGATGGGCTGAGCGTAAAGGTTTTAAAATATATACCGACGATTATCAGGAGGGCGACGGAGCAGGCATTAAAACCGCAACACTTGAAATTGAGGGCCCCTACGCCTACGGCTATCTGAAGGCTGAAAACGGCGTTCACCGACTGGTGCGCGTCTCTCCATTCGACTCGAATGCCCGGCGGCACACCTCCTTCGCCAGTGTTTTCACCTATCCCGAAGCGCCTCCCGACGTTGAAATCGACGTCCGCAAGGAAGATCTCGAACTTTCAACCTTCCGCAGCGGCGGGAAGGGGGGCCAGAACGTCAACAAGGTCGAGACTGCTGTACGCATCAAGCATATTCCAACAGGTATTGTGGTCGGCTGCCAGGAGGAACGTTCGCAGTTCCAGAACAGGGAGCGTGCCATGAAAATGCTGATGGCTCAGCTCTACCAGCGGCAGCGCGATGAAGAGGAGGCAAAAAAGCGGGAGATCGAGGGCAAAAAGAAAAAAATTGAATGGGGAAGCCAGATCCGCAGCTACGTGCTCGACGACCGTCGCATCAAGGATCACCGCACCAACTACGAACGCTTCGACGTGGAAACCGTGCTTGACGGAGACCTTGACGAGTTCATGGAAAAATATCTCTCTGAATTCGGCGACTGATGGTGAGTTCTGACAACCACAAACTCCTCCGGTTCGGCATCATCACCGATATTCACTTTTCAACGGAGAACGAACCTGCGGCAGCAGCAAAAACTGCCGCAGACCTTCGCGCCTGCGTGGATTGCTGGCAGCGTAACGATGTTGATTTTCTCATGCAGCTTGGTGACCAGATCAAAGGGAGCAGCTCGCACAAAGAGGAGGAGTTCCGGCAAGTCAGCTCGATTCTCAACACATTTCCCGGCGCTATCCGCCACATTCTCGGCAACCACTGCCTTGCCCTGCCGCGACAGACGCTTATGGCGGCTCTTGGTCTGCAAACACCCTTTTACGCCTTTACCATAAAGGGCTTTCGCTTTATCGTCCTTGACGGTATGGATGTTTCGGCGCTCCGAGTACCTGAAACGCAGGAAGATGTTCAGACTCTTGCGTTCTTTCTTGCACATCCTGAGCTTCACGAATACTGCGGCGCTGTTGGAATACAGCAGAAGGCATGGCTTAAGCTGGAGCTTGAAAAGGCGAAACTGGAAGGAAAAAAGGTTATTGCCGTCTGTCACTTTCCACTGCTGCCCGAGACCACTGATCAACTGCATGGCCTGCTCTGGAATCACCGCGAGATTGCTGAACTGCTTGCATCTTCCCCGGCAGTCAAGGCTTGTCTCAGCGGCCATTACCATTACGGTGGCTATGCATGTTATGGCAATATTCACTTTATCGTGCTGCCAGCATTCGTCAACCGACACGAACATCCGAGCTTTACCTGTGGCACCGTGGAACTGCATGAAGAGCGGATGGTGATCCGAAATCAGCGCAATGAAACACGCTACGATCTCGCTTTTCACTGAATTGTTCGATCATGAAACTGCTGCATCTCCTCTGGCCATTCCTTATACTCATAATGCTGACGACTGTCACCGCTGGAGCAGGAAAAGAGCCGATACAACTGACAGTTGACCATGACCAACGGGAACAGGGGCAGTTTTTCACCGTCACACTCACCAATGCCACTTCTGAACCTGCACTTTGGTTCATCGAGCATCGCTACCGTATGTTTCACCAGACTGACAAATCATGGAGAGCGCTTGTACCGGTGGAAAACCTCAGCCCGCCGGGTAGTTACACCCTGTTGGTACGGGCGGGAAAACACGAAGAGCAGATTTCGGTAACCGTCACTCCAAACAACCGCGCCATTCAGGAGATTACGCTTGATTCATCCAAAACAGAACTCAAGGCCACAGAGATTGAAAAATCGAGGGTAAAGGCCGCCCTGCATACCGAAAGCCCAACAAAGCTCTTTGCCAGGCTCTTTCTCCGCCCCGTTCCCGGCCCAACCAGCAGCCTCTTCGGCCTGAAACGCTCCTACAATGGTGGACCAGTGGAAAGCTACCACAAAGGACTCGACATTTCAGCCCCGCTGGGAACACCGGTACAAAGCACCGCAAAAGGTATAGTGATCCTCACTGGAACGGTAGAAGAGGGATTTCAGGTACATGGCAACACGGTCATCATCGACCACGGGCAAGGTGTCACCTCGGTCTACCTGCATCTCTCGACTATCACCGTTCATGAAGGTCAAATGGTAGACGCCGGAGAGGTTATCGGCCACGTTGGCCACACCGGCATTTCAACCGCACCTCATCTGCATTGGGGGACCTATCTCTATGGTACCAGTGTTGATCCAGAGCTGTTTGAAGGAAAGAGCTTTTGAGATGGATTACTCCACATCACGGCAATGAATAATTAGATTTTCGGGCGGGAAATCCGCTTGATGTCGCTCATACATCCCGGTATATGCCGCCTCAATGTGTCGGGTGTAACATTGCGTATCAAACAGTGGCGTCGTGAGGCGGTTCTGTTCCAGTTTTAGCTTTAACTTGGCTAACATCTCTGGATTTGTCGCAAGGGTAATCGCAACAACTTCGTACTCCTCCTGGGATGAGGTAATGAGTTCCGGTAAATGTATGGCGTTGAGCAAGCTTGCAGCAACTCTGCTTGCAAAGGACTCGCCCATGCAGGTCAGCACTGGCAAGCCAGCCCACAATGCATCGCTTGCCGTTGTATGTGCATTGTAAGGAAGTGTGTCCAGAAAGAGATCTGCAACCCTGTGCCGTGCGAGATGTTCAGCAACGGGTATTCGCCTGGCAAAAATCACTCTCTCTGCATCAATACCCCTTTGAACAGCTTCCCTGCGCAAATTACATGCGGCTGTTGCATTATCCTCAAGGAGCCAGAGCACACTGCCCGTTACATGCTTGAGGATTCTCATCCAGCCGTCAAAAGTCGTTGGGGTAATTTTGAAGTTATTGTTGAAACAGCAAAAAACAAACCCGGTCGCGGGCAACCCCAGCTCTTCCCGAAAAAACACTTTCTTTGAAATGACGCGCTTTGTATCGTTTACCTGATAGCTGTTTGGTAAATAGACAATTTTTTCAGTGTAATACTGCCTGCTTTCTTTCGGTATAAGTGTCTCATCAGCAATGAGATAATCAAAATACTCTGCCCCCGTGGTGCCAGGATAGCCCAAATAGTTGACCTGAATTGGCGCAGCCCGCAAGGCAAAGATACCGGGACGGGAGTGTGTCGTTAACCCGTTCAAATCAAGAGCAATATCGACTTCCAACTTTCTTGAAAATTGTGCAATCTCATCATCTTTCATGGTTCGTACATCAACAAACTTGTCAAAGGCAGTGGCAATTCTTTTTCGCAGGGAATCAGGTGTGTCTTGCCCTAAGGAAAAGGCAATGAGCTCAAACTTCGATCGATCGTGCTGTTCAAACAACTCTGCCATCAAATATGCTGTTGCATGATCCTTAAAATCGGCAGAAAAATATCCAATCCTGATTTTATCATGGCGGGCATACCTGGGAATGGCTGAAAGCACGTGACTTGCAGGATATCTTTCATGCACAAAAATCTCCGCTGCCGCTTTTTGTAACAAAGGAGAATCAAGAAGTCCAAGCACTGTAAATGGTGCACAGATTTTTTTACGGGCATCTATTTTTTCGGCAAGGTACTGAAGGTGCTTATCGATATTACTCCAGTCACATATATTCATTTTGTTATACAACTTGTTTCCAAACAAAAAATCAGTGTCAGGCTTGAGAGTTAACGCCTTGTCAAAACTTGCCTGTGCCTCTTCATACCGTTTCAACTCATGTAATACAAACCCTCTGCTGGAGTAAGCTTCAGCAGAGTCAGAGTTCAGTGCTATAGCCTTGTCGTAACTCAAACACGCTTCTTCGTACCGCATCAACTCCTCCAGGGTAACGCCGCGATTATAGTAAGCGTCAGCATAGTCAGGCTTGAGTATAAGCGCTTTATTATAACTCGCCAAGGCTTCTTCGTACCGTTTCAGCTCACGTAACGCATAGCCGCGATTGGAATAAGCCACCGCATGGAGAGGATTTATTTCGATTACGTGATCAAACAATTCAACTGCTGCGACATAACTCTGTTTTTGTGCCGCAATGGTTGCCAAAAGCTGAAGTGCATCAACATGGTGTGGCTGTACCTGCAAAATCGCCTTATACTGCGCTTCAGCTTCAGCCAAACGTCCCTGTTGATGCAGTGCAATTGCTGATTGTAACTGAACGGCTTGAGCCTGCTTTACCGTTTTGGAGACAATGGCTTCGTTTTGTAAATTCTGCTTGTCCTGTTGTTCATTCCTCTCCATAGTGCAATAAATAGGCAAGTTGTTGAGCTGCTTCGGGCTTGATTGCCTTTCATGTCAGAAAATTCGGACGGCAGGTCGTGGCTTATCTGTCCGAGAATGTCTTCACCCCAAGCCGAGGCCCGTTGTCGTGCAATAATGCATTCAGCCAAATTCCAGTACAACTGAAGAAGTGTTTGATTGACCGAAACCGCAGCTTTGATTTGTGCTGACTGAATCCGGCTTTTGATTTCCCGGATAAACTCGCGGTCTGATGTGTAATCTTTCAGCTTTTCAGGACACCTTATACGCGCCTTGTCGACGCTGTCGATGATTTCAAGATTGTTGCAGAGTGTTTATTTGTATCCTTGCGTTCAGGATATCCTCTGGTTGCCTCATGCCTATGAAAAAGCAGTTATTTTCCCAATAATATACTTGATTATAAAGGCAAGTAAAATTGAATAGGCTGTATTAATCATAGTGCCTGCCAGATGATATACCGATAGTTTCTCCTTGTCCTCACTTCGTACAATTGCCTTGCCAGCAAAAATGAGTGCAAGCGCAGTATACTCTTCGCGGTTTGCAATATTTCGGGACAAGACCACATCTCCCAAGAGTACAAAATAATTTGCAGCCATATATACTAACCAGCGTTATTCGTTGTACTTAATTTTACAGCACTATTGATTGTAATTTTATTTACACTAAATAATGTTGTATTATTGGCATTTGCCAAGATTTAATGCAGACTCAACCTCCAAAATTGAAAATATATTTTTTCTTCAATGATGTATTCTGTGGATAAGCGTATTGATTAATATTTTTTGGGTACTCTTGCAAACACCATTCAATATAATTTATCATTTAACTCATTGCTGATATTGTGATTAGCTTACAAACTCAGCCGCAATCATCTCTGCCTGTTTGAGAACCGTTTCAGTCGCCAGGAGCTGCATGTCGGGCGGGTAGCCGAATTGGCGTAATGTGCGTTTTACAATTACTTTCAATTTGGCTTTGACGCTCTCCTTGATCGTCCAGTCTATCGATGCGTTTTCGCGGACTCGCTGGGTCAGGACGACTGCCAGTTCACGCAGTTTGTCTTGCTGCATGAGTTCTCGGGCACTGTCGTTGCTGGCCACTGCAGTGTAAAAGGCATATTCAAAATCGCTGAGGCCCAGATGTTCGGCCTCCTGATCTGAAGCAACAATCTCTTTGCTGATTTTGATCAGCTCATCCATGACTTCGGCGGCTGAGAGGATTTTGTTCTGGTATTTTTTGATGGCACTTTCGAGCATCTCCAGCAAGCTTTTGCTCTGAACAAGGTTCTTTTTAGCGCGTACTTTCAGTTCATCATTGAGCAGTTTTTTCAGCACCTCAAGGGCAACGTTCTTGTGTTGAAACCCTTTCAGTTCGGCCAGAAACTCTTCGGAGAGAATGGAAATATCCGGTTTTTTTATTCCGGCCGCATCAAAAACATCAATCACCTTTTCGGAGACAAGCGCCTTGTCGATCACCTGACGAATGGTGGTTTCGATCTCTTCGTTACTGTAGCCGTTACCTGTGGCGTCAAATTTGGCAAGACGAGCCTTTACTGCCTGGAAAAAGCCAACCTCATCTTTTACATCCATTGCCTGTTCATGCGGAATTGCAATGGCAAAGCTCTGAGAAAGGAGGGTCACTTCGTTGCTATAGCGCTTCCGGCCATCATCAAGTCCGAGGATATGTTCTTCGGCAGCAAGGATGAGCGAGAGTTTTTTTGCTGTATCGGCATCAAAGTACTCTTCATAAGGAAAGCCGTGGTACAGAGCCGAAACCACTTCGATTTTTTCGAGCAGCAAACTTACGGCTTTTTCCTGCAACAGTGTAGGATCGCCTTTCCCTCCAGAATCGGAATAGAAAGAGAGTGCTTCTTTCAGGTCAGCAGCAATCCCCAGATAGTCCACCACCAGACCACCGGGTTTATCTTTGTACACCCGATTCACGCGAGCAATTGCCTGCATCAGGTTGTGCCCTTTCATCGGCTTGTCGATATAGATGGTATGCAGGACAGGTGCATCAAAACCAGTAAGCCACATATCACAGACGATCACCAGTTTCAGAGGATCATCATCATCTTTCATGCGCTCGGCCAGCAGTTTGCGCTGTTCCTTGGTGGTATAATGTTTGGATAATAATGGGCCATCACTGGAAGTGGAGGTCATGACCACTTTAATGGCACCGTTGTTTATCTCGTCGGAATGCCATTCAGAGCGAAGATTGATGATTTCTGCATACAATTCGGCGGCAATGCGACGGGACATGCAGACAATCATGCCCTTGCCTACAAAAACCTCCTGTCGAGCTTCGAAGTGAGTGACAATATCCTTCGCAACATTCTTAATGCGCTTGGCACTGCCAACCAATGCCTCCATTCTGGTCCATCTGGCTTTGGTTTTTTGCGTTTCGGTCAGTTCGTTTTGTTCGAGCTCTTCATCAAGCTCAGCAATCAGTTTTTTGCCCTCCTCTTCAAGCTCAACCTTAGCCAACCGACTTTCGTAGAAAATCCGAACAGTGGCACCATCTTCAACAGCCTGGGCAATGTCGTAGATATCGACATAGTTGCCGAAGACAGCAGGAGTGTTTATGTCTGTTTTCTCAATCGGTGTACCGGTAAAGCCGAGATAGGTAGCATTTGGCAGCGCATCACGCAGATACTTGGCAAAACCGTAGACGACCTTTTTACCAATCACGATACCATCATCATTTTTCTCATCAATGGTTTTGGCGCTGAATCCATACTGGGTACGGTGGGCTTCGTCGGCAATAACCACAATGTTACGCCGCAGGGATAACTGCTCATAGACATTACCCTCTGAAGGCTGAAACTTCTGGATGGTTGAAAAGATCACCCCGCCGGAAGCAACTTTCAAGAGATCTTTCAACTGCTCCCTGCTCTCTGCCTGCACCGGCTCCTGCCGCAACAACTGTTTTGATGCAGCAAAGGTATCGAACAACTGATCGTCGAGATCGTTGCGGTCGGTTATAACAAGAATGGTAGGATTATCGAGTACAAGTACAATCTTGCCCGTATAGAAGACCATCGAAAGCGATTTGCCCGAGCCTTGTGTATGCCAAACCACTCCGGCCTTCATGTCGCCCCTTGGCTGGTCTGCTATCCCAGGAAGGCCATAACTCACCGGATTTTCACAAGTTTGCAGGGCTGCATCCAAGTCGACCGCCCGCAGGGTTGAAGCTACAGCAGCATTGACGGCATAGTACTGGTGATAGGCTGCCAGCTTTTTCACCGACATGATGGTGACGATACCAGTAGCAGGATCTTCCTTTTTACTTTTCTCAAAAACAATAAAGTGACGGACAAGGTCGAGAAGCGTCGCCTTGTTCAACATCCCCGTAATCAGCGTTTCAAGCTGACTGACCAGATGTGACGCTTCAGCTTTGCCATCAGCGCTTTTCCATGCCATGAAACGGGAGAAACCTGCAGAAAGGGAGCCCGCCTTGGCCTCAAGCCCATCGGAGATGACAACTATGGCATTGGAAGTAAAAAGAGCAGGAATGACCTGCTTGTAGGTTTCTATCTGCCGGAACGCTGACTTGATCGTCGCGTTTTCATCGGCGGCATTTTTCAGTTCGAGCACCACCAGCGGAATGCCGTTAACAAAGAGCACAATGTCGGGGCGTTTGTTCTGGTGGTTCTCAATGACCGTAAACTGATTGGCCACCACAAACTCATTGTTCTCTGGAGTATCAAAATCAATGAGCTTCACCAGATCGCCACGCTCGTTGCCGTTCTGCTGGTAGCTAACACCCACACCTTCGGTAAGCAGGCGATGAAAGGCTTCATTATTGGCCAGAAGGTCCGGCGAATGGATACGACGTACCTCTTTCAGTGCCGCCTGAAGCACCGATGGCGAATGCCGGGGATTAATAAGACGAAGCGCAGCTTCAAGTCGCCCAGTGAGTAGCACATCATCGTAATGGCTTCGTTCAGGATTAATTCCATCTGGAGCAATATCTGGCCCGTAGAGATAGCTGTAGCCCTGCCGCTTAAACAGATGAATGGCAAACTCTTCGATAGTGGATTCGGTAATTCCGGCCATTGCTAATAGTTTTGAACAGATGGATTGAATGTATCATTCTCCCATTTCAGGGGATTATGAATAATATATTCTGCTATGGCTTGATATGATTTATCATTGCGAATAATATGGTCATAAAAACGTGGTTGCCATGCAAAATCGAAACCCAAACGATGCGTATGTTTTGATACAGCAGATTTATATGAACCAATAATAGATGAAATGGTGTTTTTACCCTGATTCTGAAACCGTTTTTCTCCGATGGATTGGTTTGATTGTGTAATGGTTTTTTGTAGAGACAACGCATGCGTTGTCTCTACGGGATCATTATCATTTCCGGTCAATATTACTATTCCATGCAGATGATTTGGCATTACCACAAATACATCCAATGTGACAAATGGAAAATGGTTAAATGTTTCTAACCAGCAATTATGAGCAATTTCACCAATAGCCGAATATTTCATTTCTCCATAGAGTATATCACCAAAACAACATTGTCTCCCGTTTGTACAAATGGTTACAAAATATGAACCATTCCACCCATAATCCCAAGATTGAAGGCGAGCGGATGGTATACGATATGTATTTCGAAATTTGCACATAAATTCCGATGGTTGTTACGGATCCTTTCGGGTTAACATTTATCCTATAAAATATTCAAGGCCATTGATCAACCAAATGTATTGTAGAGACAACGCCGTTTAACGAATCGTAGAGACAACGCATGCGTTGTCTCTACAGAATCACGTTTCATATAACACATTCAATGCGTTGACCTTCCTGATGCCAATCTGATAATATTTTAATTCATTTTTCAAAGATCTCCATTGATCGACGCACCGTAGAGACAACGCATGCGTTGTCTCTACAGAATCACGTTTCATAACATATATGCAACATGTTGATATTCCTGATACCAATCCGATAATATTATTACGCATCCACCCTCACTTCGCCGCTCATCAGTTTTGGCAACAGGGTATCACGGAGTTTTTCAAGGGTTCGGAGTTGAAGAAAATTAGAATGTAGCTTTGCCGTGATTGATCCTGCTAAAGAATTGAATTCGGAAACAATATCCGGCGATGGAATCTTAATTACATAGTTCTCCAAGTGTTGAATTTCTACTCGTTGGCGGCCACTTGAACCTGCCAAGCATCCTTCTGCATACGCCCTGAAATCAGTATTTCTGGCAAGCGCATAGGCAAAAAATGGATGCAGTTCTCCTTTAGGCCGCATGACAATGTATTCCGTTGAACCCCAGCCAACTTGGTTTTTATCCAAGAAAGTCACATAGGCTGTTTTACCATTTTCCAAACAGGGGGTAATGCGAGCCAGCAATGTGTCTCTATTGATAAATTTGGTACCCGATGAGAATGCTCGATCGTACCAATCATCCGGGTTAAATGTTGAATTGTTAAGAGATGCCATTTCCAGATAAGGCGCAATCGCTCCTTTTGATAGTTTTCTATGTGGATTAAACTCAATCAGATCGGCAATAGTCCCATCTGCCCACTCATCCTGAGCCTCTTCGATGAACCACTGCCGGAAGAGGGATTCGGCGATAGATTCAAGGGTTTTATTCTGGCGATGCAGCAAGTCGATTTTGTTGTCGAGGCTACTGAGCACGTCAGCAATGGCTTTTTGTTCGGGAATGCGTGGAAGTAAAATATCAATTTTTTCGAAATCAGATTTATTGAGTATTGGTACCGCAGTTCCATCACCGCCTTTACGTCTAAATATGTCGTATAAATCAATGGTCAAATAATATAGATAATCAGCATTTACTACCGATAAATCTGGAATGATTGCATTTATCTGTTGGTTGGTGATACATGGAGAAGAATTCACAACACTTTTTCCCATGTCTGACCCGATACATGTAACTAATACAGAACTTGGTGGAAGCAACCTGTTTTTCTGTCTTTCAATACCAACTCTTGAAAGCATTCTTATGCTCGAGTAAGCCTTTTTCCTATAATTCTTATAGTCAGAAGGCGTTATAAAAAGAACTTCATTACCCCAATCTTTAGGATTATCTTTTGAAGGCGTTTTGCCCGTAATTACATTTCCGGTGTTACCAAGCTTGTTTTTTTGCCATTCACTCATCGCCAACTCCCAACTCCGCCTCAATCTGCTCAATACTCGGCAGGGATGACTGGAATTCTACCGGTAACTGTTTCATTAACTGGTATTCACTGATGCCTATTGGCTTGTCAATACCTTTCAAGGCGTATTCTGCAACAAGTTCATTTTTGTCCTGGCATAAAATCAAACCAATGGTAGGCTGGTCATCAACATGCGTGAGCGTGCCATCCACAACATTACAATAAAAATTCAGCTTTCCGGCATATTCCGGTTTAAACTTCCCTTTTTTCAGCTCTATGACTATAAAGCAACGCAACTTGAGATGATAAAACAGGAGGTCAATATAAAAATCATCCTTTCCGATGCTCAAAGGGTATTGCCTGCCTACAAACGCAAAGCCTACGCCAAGCTCCATCAGAAATTTTTCAATATGGTTAAGCAGCGTTGTTTCCAGTTCCCGTTCATGATAGGGTTCGGTGAGCGTCAAAAAATCAAATACATAAGGATCTTTTAATGCCTGCCGAACCATATCCGATTGCTCAGGAGGCAGCAAAGCACTGAAATTTGACAGTTTGCACCCATCTCTTGCATGAAGTTGACTTTCGTACATCAAAGCAAGAACATTTCGGCTCCAACCATGCAGCAACGCCTGCTGCATGTAAAACAACCGATGTTGACGATCTTTGACCTTTTCCAGGAGCAGGATGTTATGGCCCCAAGGCAGAGAAAAAATCAGAGACTCAATTTTTGCTTCGGACTGTGGCAAATTTGAGGGTTGCTTATTTTTTGCCACAGGCTGTGGCAAAAACAGATCGGCATCAGGGTATTCGCGATAAAAAGCAATCATACGCCCGATGTTGCGGATCGAATAGCCTTTGATTTCAGGTAATAAATTATTGATATCACGACTCAGCCGTGGAATAATGGCGCTTCCCCATCCTTCCTGCTGTTGGCGCTGGGCAATAAGTTTTCCCGTTTCCCAGTAAAGAATGAGTAACTCACGGTTAATGGAAAAAACTGCCTTCTGTTGTGCCTGTCTGATTTTTATCTGAACCAGCTCCAGCAATTCATTATACAACCGGTTATTTCCGTTCATATTTTTATCCTCGCCAAATCCTCCAGAATCGCCTTGTTCAATTCCGCCTCTTCCAGCAACTGTGCTTCAAACTCACTCTTCAGTGCTTCAAAGCGTTCAGGAAAATCAAAGTCATCTTCTTCTTCAGCGAGGCCAACGTAACGTCCCGGTGTGAGCACGTAGTCGAGTTCCTGCACTCGTTCCAACTGGACGGAGGCACAAAAGCCTTTGATATCTTCATACTTCCCTTCATCGGTTCGCCAGTCGTGATAGGTTTCGGCAATGAGATCAATGTCGTCACCCGAGAGCTCACGGGTACGGCGGTTGAGGAGGTGGCCCAGGTTACGCGCATCGATAAAGAGAATTTCGTTCTTTCGCAGGTGGCCGTTGTTCCGTGCCCGGTTCAGAAACCAGAGAGCGGCAGGAATCTGTGTGTTCAGAAAAAGCTTGGCAGGCAGATTGACAATGCAGTCTATCAGGTTGCCGTCGGCTATCATGGATTTACGGATATCACCTTCGCCGCTGCTTTTGCTGGTGAGTGCGCCTTTGGCAAGCACGACCCCGGCAATGCCGTTCGGGGCAAGGTGAAAGATAAAGTGCTGCAACCATGCAAAGTTGGCATTGCCTGCCGATGGAATGCCGTATTTCCATCGGCCATCGCCACGCAGTTGTTCCCCGCTCCAGTCGCTGTCGTTGAAAGGCGGATTGGCTATAACATAATCAGCTTTGAGGTCTTTATGGGCATCGTTGAGAAAGGAGCCTTCGTTGTTCCATTTGACCTGAGAGCTGTCGATGCCGCGAATGGCAAGGTTGATCTTTGCCAGACGCCAGGTGGTCTGGTTGCTTTCCTGACCGTAAATAGAGATATCCTTCACACGGCCTTGATGCTCCTTAATGAATCGTTCCGACTGCACAAACATACCGCCGGAACCACAACAAGGGTCCAAGACTCTGCCTTTGTAGGGCTCAAGCATTGCTACAAGCAGTTCAACAATGCTGCGCGGGGTGTAGAACTGTCCGCCCTGCTTGCCTTCGGCCAGCGCAAACTCGCCAAGAAAGTATTCGAAGACGTGACCGAGCACATCGCGGCTCCGCGACTTGGCATCGCCCAAGGCGATATTGCCCATGAGATCAATCAGACCACCAAGACTTGCTGGATCGAGGTTTTGACGTGCATAGACCCTGGGCAGGACACCCTTGAGCATGGGGTTCTCTTTTTCAATAATATCCATCGCTTCATCGACAAGGATACCAATATCTGACTGGCGGGCACTCGACAGCAAAAATGACCAGCGAGCTTGCTGAGGTACAAAGAAAATGTTTTCTCCTTTGTATTCGTCTTTGTCTTCCGGGTCGGCTCCGGCATACTCGCCTTCCCCTGTCTGAAGTTTGACATACATCTCTTCAAAAGAGTCAGAGATATATTTGAGAAACATCAGTCCAAGTACGACGTGCTTGTATTCGGCGGCGTCAATATTTTTGCGCAGCTTGTCGGCGGCTTTCCAAAGCTGCTTTTCTATGGGCTCTTCTTTTATCTCTTTTTGTGACTTGGATCGTGCCATGAGTATAAATTATTCTGGATCTGATCAATGGTTACGGTGAAATGTAACTCGCCATCAAGCCCAAGCCCAACAAGAACATCAAATCGCACGGCATTGCACTGCTCAATTCTGAAGCACCCGATCCAGCACTGCCACAATTCTTCCGGCAGCGGCTCCATCCCATTTCTCCGGAATTTTTGAGCGACTTGTTATGTGTTGATGTGAGCCGGGATGCAGGATGTCGTGGATGCGGCTTTTGATATCATCCTCATCGAGAGCGACAAGCACGTTGGTGCCAATTTCGATGGTTGCAGGGCGCGAAGAGCTCTCCATGATGGTGAGGCAGGGGACATTCATGACGGTGGCTTCCGACTGCATCTCCTCGATGTCTGTAAGCAGCAACATTGCATCCCGAAGCAGCTTCAGGAGGGAGGTGTGCGTTGGAGGTTCGATTATCGTTACTCCCTCTATTGCGCTGAATGAGTCACCTATACCGTGCTGCTGCATGAGCGCATCAAGCTCCGCTGCGAGCGGCATGACGACGGTTATTTTGTCGGAAATCTCTTTAAGAAGACGTTGCATCATGTCAAGCGGCTCCTTATTGGAGAAATGACCTGTCGGGTTCAGGAGTACAAGTACATATTTTTTCGGTTTGACTTCCGCAAGCCCTGATGCCTCTGATCTGTTTGCCTGTTCCATCAGGGCGACAAGGCTGTCGATGATCAGGCTTCCTGTAAAGAATACTTTTTCGTCGGAAACGCCTTCGTTGATCAGATTGTATTCGCCGCTATGCTCGCTGACAAAGTGAAGGTCGGCCATGGCGTCAATCACAACACGGTTAACCTCTTCAGCGTCTGAACGTTCGTAGCTTCGCAGCCCGGCATCAATGGCGGCAACCGGCAGTCCAAGCTTTGCTGCAGTAATGGCGGCGCCGAAAGCGGCATTGTCGCAGCCACAGACGAGAACAAGGTCGGGTTGTTCGTTGAGCATTATTTTTTCCATACCGGTCATGACCGAAGCCAGTTGTTCAACCGATGTTCCTTTCGGGAACCTGATGGTATGATCTGCTTCGCTAATATTGAAGCTTCTGGCAAGATCTGCATTTATTGGCTCAGCACCCTCCTGCGCAGCAAGTATCACTACCGACTTGTACGCCGCGTTTTTGTTCAAGGCGTCATAGAGGGGAGCAAGCAAAAGAGTGCCGGTTCTGCTGCCAGCGGTCAAAAGTAATTTTTTCACAGTGAAAACAAAGCTTTGTTACATTGGGGAAAAGCAATTTCCGGGATGCCATTAATCGTTATCTTTTTCCATGCAAAAACCATGCAAAGATTTTTTTCATTAACGTTATTGACCGCCTGTATCGTGATGCTTCAGGCAATCCTTCTCCCGCTTGTAAATCATTATACACTACGGGCTGAAAAAAAGAAAATTATTCTCCAACATGCCGATACCATCGAAGGTGGCCAGAGCAATACGGGGAGCTATCGTATGGTTACCGGTAATGTGGTGTTCCTCGACGGCACAATAACGCTGCGATGCAACCGTGCCACCGATTATGAGCAGGAGAATAAAATTGTTCTGGATGGCAATGTCTTTATGACAGACAATTCGGTTGAAATCTACGGCGAACATGGGGTGTACTTCCCTGACAGGGAGATCGGGGAATTAAGCGGGAAAGTCCGTGGCCGGATGGTGGATAACTCTATTGTCGGCAAGGCGCGCAGGGCTGTAGTCAATAAAGCAACCAGCCAGATCTCGCTTTACGACGACGTCCTTGTCTGGCATAAGCATCAACAGATCAGTGGAGAGACTATCAGCCTGCATTTCAGAGAACCTGAAAAGGGCGGGAAACACAAAAGTGTTGATGAAATACAAGTAAAAAACAATGCTTTTTTTGCTGTACGGGATACTCTATCCCTTTCACCGGTCGTGTATGACCAGTTCAGCGGCAAAAATATGGTGATCCTGCTCGACAACAAGTCAAAAATAACAGGCATAACTCTTATCAGGCAGGCTGAAAGCCTCTATCACCTTTACAATGAGAACAAGAAACCATCGGGCATCAACTATTCGAGCGGGGATATGATCCACATGTTTTTCACTAATGGGCTCCTGAACCGGGTAACGGTAACAGGCAACGTCGAGGGCAAACAGTACCCTGAAAGTTTCAGGGGAAACAAGAAGATCAACCTTTCATCGTTTGCCTGGAGAGAAAAGGAAAATCCTTTCATACAGCAGAAAAGCCTTCCTGGAAAGGGGAAGGCTTTTCAAAAACCATAGCGAACCGATATCCGCAACATCAGTTTATGAGGCCAGAGGGCAGGAACCACCCGAACAGGCACCTGTGGAGCAGGGGCTTGGAGATGCAGGGGCTGCCGCTGGTTTTCCCTTGGCGTAATCTGTTTTATAAAAACCGGAACCTTTCAGCACAAAACCACCTTCAGCCGTAATGACCCGCTCAAACGTCTCTTTTTCACATTTCGGACAGATCGTCAGAGAATTATCGCTCATTTTCTGGACTAGTTCAAGCTCATTTCCGCAATTGGTACAACGATACTGGTACGTCGGCATATCTATTTTCCTCCTTGATTAATCACTTTCTTTTTGTTAAAAAATTCCATTTGCCGCAGAGTGGCGGCGTTTTCGTATATAATTATATTTCACAACATATAAAAGCTCAAGTCGTGATCGTCAAAACCCGAGCCGTGATCTTGCGGGAAACAAAATACCGCGACCAATCAAAGATCTGCTCAATCTACACCCGTGAGTTCGGCAAAATGTCGGTAATCATTAAAGGGGCGCGAAACCCTAAAAACAAACTCTCAGGACTTTTCAGCGCGGGCAATGTTGTCGACCTTGTTCTCTATAAAAAAAGCGGACGTGATATTCAACTCGTCAGTGATGGAAACCTTGTTTTAAGCCCAATGGTTCCCGTACCGAATATTGAGCGATTTGCCGTTCTCTACCGAATCATCGATCTGGTCAGGCAGACAACAGAAAACGGTGAAAAAAGTCTTCCACTGTTCACTCTGCTGGCCGGAACCCTTGAGCAACTTTACAGTAACGGGATCAATTTCCAACAGCTTTATGCCTGGTTTCTCTTGCGATTTATCTCTCTGCTTGGTTTTCAGCCATCTCTGCAGAGATGCGTCTTCAGCGGTGAGGAACTCGTGCCAGCAATAAACGCATTGAAACTGACTGAACTTTATTTTGTGATGAACCCTGGCGGTCTGGCATTACCCGGAGCCGCAGGAGAAAACTTTGTAACAAAACGCCTGATTCCGGTACGCCTTGCCATGCAATTGAGTACTCTTGCCGCAACACGCCTTCCTGCGGGTAACTCCATCAGCGCCGATGCTGCCGATATTGACACGATATGCGACCTGTTGCATGAATACTGTGAACTGCATCTGGAACATGTCCGGTCGCGCAAAAACCTTGCTATTGTCTCACAAATGCTTCAACAATAGCCATTCCCGCATTTTTTGGGGTTTTATATCTTCTGGAGTATTTCTATCTTGACCTGACTTTTTATTTACTTTTGTAACCTCTTGTTCAATCCTAAACAGCATTGTCCGACATGCCTCAACTCACCAAATCAATTGAACTCTTTGAAAAAGCAAAGAAGTTTATTCCCGGCGGCGTGAACTCTCCGGTACGAGCATTCAAATCCGTTGGCGGAACTCCAGTGTACATGGCCAAAGGGTCGGGCGCATACATGACCGACGTTGATGGCAACAGCTACCTTGACTATGTCGGTTCATGGGGACCATTCATTCTTGGCAGCATGCACCCCAGAATCACGGCTGCGCTTGAGTATACCCTGAAAAATATTGGCACCAGTTTCGGCACCCCTATTGAAATGGAAATTGAAATTGCCGAGCTTCTGTGTAAAATCGTTCCTTCACTTGAAATGGTGCGCATGGTCAACAGCGGTACTGAAGCCACCATGTCGGCTGTCCGTCTTGCACGAGGCTATACGGGCCGCGATAAAATCATCAAATTTGAAGGATGTTACCATGGCCACGGCGACAGCTTCCTCATCAAGGCAGGTTCAGGCGCCCTGACACTTGGCGCTCCCGACAGCCCCGGCGTTACTAAAGGCACCGCGATGGATACACTCAACGCAACCTACAATGATATTGACTCAGTAAAACTGCTTGTCAATGAGAACAAGGGTAATATTGCGGCGATTATCATTGAACCTGTTGCAGGAAACACTGGCGTTATCCCGGCAAAACCAGGATTTCTTGCTGCGCTGCGCGACCTGTGTGACCAGGAAGGCATTGTGCTGATTTTTGACGAAGTGATGTGCGGATTCCGCGTGGCACTTGGCGGCGCACAGAGCCTCTACGGTGTGACGCCTGACTTGACCACCATGGGCAAGATTATTGGCGGCGGTCTTCCAGTCGGAGCATTCGGCGGCAAACGCGAGATCATGGAGCGTGTTGCGCCACTTGGCGACGTCTACCAGGCAGGCACCCTTTCAGGCAATCCGCTCGCACTCACCGCAGGTCTTGAAACCCTGAAAATCCTGATTGAAGAGAATCCCTATCCGGAACTCGAGAGAAAAGCCGTTATCATTGAAGAGGGCTTCAGTGATAACCTGAAAAAACTCGGTCTGAACTACGTACAGAACCGTGTCGGGTCCATGTCCTGCCTTTTCTTTACCGGCACTCCGGTAGTTGACTATTCGACCGCCGTAACTGCCGATGTCAAAAGACACGGCAAATACTTCCACTCCATGCTTGACCAGGGAATTTACCTTGCACCATCACAGTTCGAGGCGATGTTCATCAGTTCGATGCACACCGACGCAGATCTGGAAAAAACCATCACGGCAAACTACAATGCCCTTGTAGCTTCCGGTAAATAACCTCCGGGATACGGAACCATGAAAAAAGGGAAGCTTCTGGGCTTCCCTTTTTTCGTTATGCCCAAGGCCTTATGCCTTGCGCTACCAATATGCCGCCCCTACGGGGCTTTTATTCAATAATTCCTGTGCGCACCAGCTCCCTGGTAATCATCACTCGTGCTGCGGAATCCGTGACCATCTGCTCAACCATCGGCAGAAACCCGTCAATTTTCTCTGTAGAATCGACAAGCTCAATAACCATTGGCAGGTTCGTGCCCAACTCCATGATTTTAGAGGTCTTGATGTGCATGTCGTGACCGTATGAGAGTACCCCTTTCAGCACTGTGGCCCCAGCCATCTCCTGTGTCCGAGCTTCACGGACAATCTCTTCATAGAGTGGCCGATGACCATATCGGGCCTGTTCACCAACAAAAATCCGCAGCATTTCTGAACTCTGTAATTCCATAATTCACTCCGTTATGTCCAAAGTTTAGCAAGAAGCGTTCCTGTAGAGAGTGCAATAAATCCCCCGGCGATACTGCCAACGAGATAGATCGTTGCATAAAAAAGCTGACCATCCCTGAGAAGTGCGGTATCCTCAAACATATAGGAGGAAAAAGTGGTGAACCCCCCGCAGAACCCCGTGACCAGAAAAAGCCTTGCTTCCGGAGAAACAAGAGTTGTCGAAATTGCCAGTTCACTCAGAAAACCGATCAGAAAACAGCCAAGAATGTTGACGGTCAAGGTGGCAAACGGAAACCAGGGTGCTACTGGAGAGAGCAACAACGACACAACATAGCGCGCCACAGAGCCGAGAAACCCGCCTACTCCGACAAGTGCGATCGCTCCGGCATGCTTCATAACACGGTACTCCCGAAACCGTCTGTAACAGAAGGCATAATCCTAACGATCATGACCGCCGGTTGCATCCTCAATCCGCTTGTGTGCACAACACATTTCATCAAGAATACCGAGCAAGGTGTTAAAAATACCAAGGCAGATAATTGTCGGGGCCCATAACCCGACAAAAATTGCAATCAGCTCATGGTTTGCTCCCGTACCGAAAAGAAAGAGATAGATCGAGAGAAGTATGGAGAGTGTTGCTCCAATAAAGTAATAGTGCGGCTTCATACCATCAGCATTTGATTGAGTGATTCATCTCATTTCAAAATGTAAGAATAATAACTCCACTAAAAAATCTGTACCCCGCAACCTTGACTCTCAATCCTTACTCAATATCGATATGCACCTCGTTTCGCCGTAAAAACGGAAGGGTCCAGGGAGGATCGTAACTTGCTGCACGCGGTTGTGAGCAAACACGGTACCCTTTCTTTTCAAGCCACACGGCCAGCTTCTCCGCATAGTTCCGCAAGTTGCTTTCGGAATGCAGGCCCGAATAGCGGATAACGGCAACCTTTTTTCCTTGCACGGAACGCAGTGTTACGGCTGGATCGAGCGGAACGGGCAGTGTTTCAAGCCGTGATCCTTCAGGCATCACAAAGGCCATCACCCAAGCGCTGCCCTTCTTTTCCTGAAGCACCGGTGCCGTCATGGAGATTTTTTCACTGACAGGCTCCTGAAGAACAGGGGCTGTCATCGACAATTTCTCTTTTGAGCGGTTCTTGCCAAAGATATATCCGGCAAGACGACTGAACCCCGGCGCTCCTGTCTGCCCGTATGCACCGTCAATAACCGTTTCAGCAACAATCATCTCTCCATATTGCCTGACCTCGATATCCCCGTCCTCCTCAAGCGCCCTGTATGGCGGCTCAGATGCCGTACGCTTTCCCAAAACCGAACAGCCAGCAAGCATCAAGCTTGTCATCAGTAACAGCGACAACCCTCCCATCATATTCTCCTTGATAATTCATTGTTTTTAACCCCGCGTTACAAAAGGAAACAATCATAACAGGGAAAAGGTTTGAAAATTATAGCTCCATTATTTGAGCCTTCAAGCATGACGCGGTTTTCTTTGTCGAAGATGAAACGACATTGGCAATCAAAAAGCACTGTTCCCTTGATAAAGTTGCTATATTTTGTTGGAGCTGAAAACGCTTCGTACAAAGATATTTCGCAACTTCAGAATTGACGGAAAGGTGCAACCATGAGTCTGACTCCAAAAAAAAGGGTGGTTGCCATTGATTATGGCACCAAACGCATTGGCGTGGCTAAAAGCGATCCCCTCTGGCTTTTTGCCCAGCCTGTTGGTACCTTTGACCGTGCCGGGCTTTTCGGTGCCCTTGCGACAATGGTGAAGCAGGATGATATAGCGTTGGTTATTGTTGGATATCCGCTCAGTGACGGTGATGAGAGCAATGCCATGACAGGAGTGGTTGACCGATTTATTGAGGAGCTTCGTGCAGAGTTTCCCCAACTGGCGATAGAGACTGTTGATGAGCACCACTCTTCGATGAGTGCGCGACAGATTCTGATTGCTTCAGGAAGGTCAAGAAAAGAGCGCCAGCAGAAAGGGCGGCTCGACAGCGCGGCGGCATGTGTGCTGCTCAGCGAATATCTTGAACATTGTGACAGGAGCCGGTAGAGAAAAGCGTTACTATTACTAAATTGGCAGACATGACTTCCGTATGTTATTGATAATTAAACACTCACTACGGATACAATAAAAAGGGAGTATCTCTATGGAATCAACTATCCCGCAAGGGAAATATGTTATTAATACTCAAGGAAAAAAGACAGGGGTACTGTTATCCTTGAAACAATACCAGCAATTATTAGAGGATTTACATGATCTGACGATACTTGCTTCTCGTCGGGATGAAACCCCTGTGACGCTTGAAGAGATGAAACGGAGATTACAATTCCATGAGCGTGTATAGCATCATCCTCAAGCCATCTGTTGAAAAAGATTTACGAAAAATACCAGCGGCGATGGTTGATCGTCTTTTTCAGCGCATAGAGGGGCTGACATTCGATCCATTTCCTCCGCAATCTCTAAAACTTGCTGGAGGAGAGCTGTTTTATCGGATTCGGGTGGGTGATTATCGCATTGTCTATCAAGTCGAAACAGACAAAAAGCAGATTGTCATCCAGTATATCCGTCATCGTCGCGATGTGTATCGAGACTTGTAGCGTAAAATGACGTATCCGGTTTAGTTCACTGGTCACGAATAGTTTTTCCTTTAGCTTTTGGGAGCGGCTTCTTTATCTTTACCATCATTGAGATCACACATTCACCTGCAACACTTTTTTATGAGTACTTCAGCAATGCTTGATGTTTTTAAATCAACCGGCGCCCTGCTTGATGGTCATTTCAGACTGACTTCCGGCAGGCACAGCAACACCTATTTTCAGTGCGCCAAGGTGCTGCAACATCCTGAACATCTGACTGGGGTCTGCAAAAGGATTGCTGAGCATTTCGCCGGACGCGGCGTAGAGACTGTCATCTCTCCGGCTATCGGCGGAATCGTGGTTGGAACTGAGGTGGGCCGACAGCTCGGAGTAAAAACCATTTTTGCTGAACGGAAAGATGGAGTGATGACCATCCGCAGGGGCTTCAGCCTCGAACCCGATGAGCGAGTTCTTGTGATTGAGGATGTGATAACCACTGGCGGCTCGGTTGCCGAGGTAATTGCACTTATCAAGAGTTCTGGAGCATCGCTGGTCGGGGTTGGCTCGGTGGTAGACCGCAGCAATGGACGCGTAAAGCTTGCCGACAACCATTTTTCGGTGCTTTCGATGGAGGTGATCAGCTATACTCCGGAAGAGTGCCCGCTCTGCAAGGAGGGGTTGCCAATCGATGCCCCCGGAAGCCGGGCAAACAAACAAAACTGAACGGCATGACGGTCGATTCACCTATCAGCAGCATCTCATTTATCGGCCTCGGGTTGATCGGCATGTCCCTTTTGCGGGCCATGAAACGCTCACCGCTTGCCAGAGAAAGCTCAATCCTCTTTCAGGGATTTGATCCGAACTTTAGCGAGAGTGACCGGCAGTGCGTCGAAGGACTTGGACTTGACCGTTTCCTTGAAGATAAAAGAACTCTTTACAGCGCAGATCTGATTATCCTGTCCGCCCCGGTTGAGGTCAATATCGCGCTCCTTGATGAGATAAAGCAACTTGCGCCTCCCTCTACGCTGGTAAGCGATGTATCAAGCACCAAATCGCTCATTGCCCGAAAAGCCCGTGAACTTGACCTTCCTTTTATAGGGATGCACCCCATGGCTGGCAAGGAGCAAAACGGTTATCGTGAAAGCAATGAAGAGCTGCTGCGTGACCGGCGAGTTATCCTCTGTGACGACAACGGGCTGCTTGAAAGCAAAAAAGGGAGCTTTCTTATAAAATTGCTCGAATCGGCAGAGTGCACAACACTCACCATGACACCGGAGGAGCATGACCGTGTTATCGCCAGAATAAGCCATCTTCCTCAACTGCTTTCAACGCTGCTGATGGGCTACTGCGAAGAGTCGATCAGTAAATCGGGCCCTGGGTTCGCAACACTTACAAGGCTTGCAGGCAGTTCCTGGGAAATCTGGCGGGATATCATCGCCACAAACAGCGATAACATTGCAGAGGAACTTGAACATTTTTCCGCAGAACTTGCCCTGCTCTCCCGGGAGGTGAAGCAACGTAATCTTCAACCGCTTGAATCGCGTTTCAGTGAGGCCAATCGACTCTATCAAACCCTTAAAGAGATGAACCGGTCATGAAATTTGCGATTGTTGTCAATGTTTTACGGGAAAATGCGCTTGTTCTTGCCCGCCAGCTTGCCGCATGGCTTGACGAGCGGAAGATAGACTATGTTTTTGAAGCGCTCTCCGCAGAAAAGCTGCTTATGGAATCGTCAGCACCCATTGAGGAGCTCAGCAAGCAGTGTGACGCATTTATTTCACTTGGCGGCGATGGAACGCTGCTCTTTACATCGCATTACGCCGTTACCAAGCCGGTTATCGGTGTCAATGTTGGTTTCCTTGGTTTTCTGACCGAGTTTACGCAGGCTGAAATGTTCACGGCTATCGAACAGGTCGTGAACGGAACCAACACCATTCATACCCGTTCGCAACTTGAAGCTGCTGTATGTATCGACAATGAGGTTCATCAATTCAGAGCGCTTAATGACGTGGTCATCGAAAAAGGGGCCTATCCTCGTATTCCGACTTTTATCATCAAGCTGGACGGAGAGCTGCTCAGTTCGTACCGGGCTGACGGCATCATTATTGCAACATCAACCGGCTCAACCGCATACTCCATGTCTGCAGGTGGACCGATCATCGCCCCGAAATCAAGCGTTTTCGTGATCACACCTATATGTCCGCACATGCTGACCGTCAGGCCTATCGTTATCAGTGACGAGAAGATAATCGAGGTTTCGGTTGATGCTCCGGACGGATTTTTTCCCATGAACTGTGACGGCAATCTTAAAAAAATGCTCAATCCGCAGGAGAGCATCACGGTGAGAAAGTCATCCGTACTTATCAATCTTGTCGCCAATGAAAGTAGAAATTACAGTGAAATCCTGCGAACAAAGCTGCTCTGGGGGCGAGAGCATAATTTTGGCCAGTAACCGAACAACTATTCTTTCCGAATAAATCAGCCAGAACATCTTCATGAGCAACAGTATCAGTTCCGGCTCACTCCACGACCTGCTCGGTATTCCTTTGGGTACGCCGCTGACCATCGATGAGATGTGCCTCCACATTAAACCGGTTATCTATCCGGCCCCTCTTCTTTCGGTTCGCCTTGAGCAGTTTTGCCATGCTCTTGTCACTGTCATGCAGTCGCTCGGCATAACGGTTCTTTCAGAAGAGCATGCATCAGGAGATGACGGACGGTTTGTTCCCGGGACGGTTATCCTTGCACCGGGTTATTTTCCTGACAACCTGCTGGCTATCAACCGTGTGACGACCCTCTACAACAATATCATTGTCGGCATTTACGACGAAGCTGCACCACTTTCCGCCGAATCTCTCCCTCAAGAACGCCTTGACGCCATTGTTGGCAGACTGGCCCGCGATATGGTTCATATTCTCATTTTTGTGACCGATCGTTCTTGGACCATCTGCACCATGAACGGCGGAGTTGTCAGGTTTAATACTTCGTATCCTTCTCGGGAGGATGTCCGTGACACACTGGTGCCAAAACTCACAGCGCAAGTTGTCCCGCCAAGAGCTGAAGAGCTTGACATAGAACACGGAGAGCTGAAAACCGGAACCTCGGAGTTTGAAGCCGTTGCTGAGGATTTTTTACAATGCAGCGCTCTGTGGCGCAACAACGCCTCCCTTCTGACGCATACCTCAACCTCGGGACTCGAATACCGCAGTGCATTTTACAAACGAATTGTTGCCTGCTATCTCGATCAGCGCAGCGGCATGAGCTATGGGTTCTTTGCCCGCCAGTTACCCGTTGCCGTGCAACCTGCGTTTGCGTCCGAAGGCAAGGATCTGCTCCCTGTCCGCATAAAAGAGAGTACCTTTTTCGTTCCTGTACCACAGATCCGCGTCATTACCACCAGGTCTGGATGCAAAAAAAATCATCTTGATCCGAAAAGAGATCTTGTTGAAATTGGACTGATCCAGCATCAAGGCAGGGGGCGCGCTTACCTCAAAACCCCGGCGGGGCTTTCGCCCGACACTGTTGCCAAGCCCTCTTTCGACACACTCACTATTCTGGCTCATGCACTGGGTAATGCCCTGACTGCAAGCCTCCTGATGCGCCTCAGGCCGGAAGCCTGTTTCCCATACCATCTGGCCCAATCAGGGGCGTCAATAACACACTGGCATGATTATCCGGACATCGAACAACTGCCCAAAGGATACTATCTGCACGGAGAGTTCAATCCTCCTGTCGCCTGTTCAACACCGCAATCAGCAGCATACAGCCTGCTTGGAAAAATAGCCGCGCTTGAGCAGTCACTTGAGCAGGAAATAGAGTACCGAGGAGATGTGCATATTGAGCCAAACCACGGCACGAATATTGTCGGTATGCTTTCACTTGCTGAAACGGCAAGACTTCTGAATTCTGCCTTGAGCCCAGCTCTCACCCCTGAGTTCATTACTGAAGGATGAGAACGGCCTCAACACCCGGGGTTCATTCCTCCTCTTCAGCACGTTCAATGTAGGGCCATTTGCCCTGTCGGAGAAGAATCATCTCAACCATCTCCCTTATACACCCTTTTCCTCCTTCATACCCCGCAATATAGCCAACCCGGTTTCTGAGATAATCAGCGCCATCAATAGCAGTTGCAGGTAAGCCGACTCTTGCAAGTACCTCGATATCACCGATATCGTCACCAATATAGGCACACTCGTCATCCTCAAGATC
Source organism: uncultured Chlorobiaceae bacterium (assembly GCA_903843305.1). Lineage (GTDB taxonomy): Bacteria > Bacteroidota > Chlorobiia > Chlorobiales > Chlorobiaceae > Chlorobium. Next base: position 29,723 of record CAIMPI010000020.1, on the reverse strand, counting down.
GTGACGCTGGCGGAAAGCTTCATAGGAATAGAGCAGATTTTCCCCATTGAGGTAAAGGTCATGCACACCAAGCGCTTCAAGCAAGGGACGATATCCTTCTGCATCTCTTTCCGACACAACAGCAACAAGCACTCCCTGTTTCAGTGCCTCCTTTATCGCAACTGCATCTCTGACCGAGATGGAACAAATTTCCCCGCCGTTGCAGTCAAAGGTAATTCTGCTGCCATTCAGTACACCGTCGACTGGAAAAACAAGTGCCCGGACGGACTGGAGCGCTTGATCTATTCTTGTTGATGGATCAGCCTGAGAGGGATGCATCCCGAAATATTGAAAACCTTCCAAGAGCGTAGTATGTTTTAGAGTGAATGAAGAGTATGTACACACCGATAGAGGTGGAGCAGTTGTTTGACCATTAACCTGAAATCAGCCAGTGCGACCTGTGTGGCGGCATCCGAAAGGGCTGTTGACGGATTGGGATGAATCTCAAAAAAAAGTCCGTCCACACCGGCAGCAACTGCGGCACGGGCAAGAGGCATCACATACTGACGTTCTCCGCCGGAAATACCCTGACCAGCCCCTGGAAGCTGGAGACTGTGTGTGGCATCATAGAGGACGGGATATCCCGATTCAGCCATTTTGGCAAGCCCCCTGAAATCGACAACGAGATTGTGATAACCGAAACTTGAGCCCCTTTCGGTAAGCATGACCCGACTGTTGCCTGTCCGGACAACTTTAGCCGCGGCTAACACCATATCCTCAGGAGCCATGAACTGCCCTTTCTTGATGTTGACCGCCAGTCCACTCTCTCCGGCAGCAACCAGAAGCTCCGTCTGACGGCAGAGAAATGCCGGAATCTGCAGAACGTCAACATAACGGGCAGCAAGAGTCACATCCTTTGTTTCATGCACATCGGTTATGACCGGCATATTGTATGTCTGGCGGATCTCGGCAAGGACTTCAAGCGCCTCGACATCACCAATACCGGTAAAAGAGGAGGCTGACGTACGATTAGCCTTGCGGTACGATCCCTTGAAAATAAAACGAACCCCTTCCTGCTGGCTGATGCGCTGCAGCTCTTCTGCCGTCTCCATAGCCATGGCCCGGTTTTCGATCACACAAGGTCCTGCAATAAAAAGCGGATTGTTGTCATCAGGAACTGAGAGTGAACCAATTGAGAACTTTTGCACGTTGTTTTCCGTTTCTTTTTTTAAAAGTTGGTGTCAATGATGACTTTTCCGTTCCAAGCCTTAAATTTACAACAATATTTCTTATTCACACTCCGTAATCAAAGGTTAAAAACCATGAGTACTGCTGACACGAAACAACGGCTGGAGGAGATAGAAAAACAGCTTGCAAATCTCATTGAGGAACAGACCGTCATCAAGGCTAAATGGGAGAGCGAAAAGCAGTTGATACAGTCGTCACGAGAACTGAAATCAAAGATCGAACAACTACGAGTGGAGGCTGAGGAGTTTGAGCGGCAGGGTGACTACGGCAAGGTTGCCGAGATTCGTTATGGAAAAACTGTAGCAATTGAGCGCGAGCTGGAAGAAAATCGCAAAAAAATCGAAGAAAAAAAAGTTTCAGGCGATCTGATCATGAAAGAGGAGATCGATGCGGAGGACATTGCCGATATCGTCTCAAAATGGACAGGCATTCCGCTTAGCAAGATGCTGCAATCAGAGCGGCAGAAGCTTCTGCTGATTGAAGATGAGCTGCATAAACGGGTGATCGGGCAGGAAGAGGCGGTTACTGCCGTCAGTGAGGCGGTCAAGCGCTCCCGAGCAGGAATGGGTGATGACAAGCGTCCGATAGGCTCCTTTATTTTTCTTGGACCAACCGGTGTCGGAAAAACCGAACTGGCCCGCACACTTGCTGACTATCTTTTTGATGATGAAGATGCCATGATACGCATCGATATGAGCGAATACATGGAAGCGCATAACGTTAGCCGGCTGGTCGGCGCTCCTCCCGGTTATGTTGGCTACGAGGAAGGTGGACAGCTCACCGAAGCGGTTAGGCGCAAACCATTTTCCGTTGTTTTGCTCGACGAAATTGAAAAAGCACACCCTGATGTCTTCAATATCCTTCTGCAGATCCTTGACGATGGACGTCTGACCGACAGTAAAGGTCGTACGGTGAACTTCAAAAACACCATCATCATCATGACGAGCAACATTGGTGCACAGCTTATTCAGTCTGAGATGGAGAAGATGAATGGCATCAGCCGTGAATCGGTACTTTCAGGTTTGCAGGAAAAGCTTTTCCAGTTACTGAAACAAAAGGTACGGCCTGAGTTTCTTAATCGTATTGATGAGGTTATTCTTTTTACGCCGCTCACCAGAGAAGATCTGAAGAAAATTGTACTGATCCAGTTCGACCATATCAGGGTTACGGCAATGCGCCAACGTATCAACCTCACGATTTCTGATACTGCAATTGCCTGGCTATCCAATGCTGGTTTTGATCCGGCATTCGGCGCACGCCCACTCAAACGGGTCATGCAGCGAAAGATCACCAACAAAATCTCAGAACTCATTCTTTCCGGAAAAGTCCAGGATGGTGAGGGAATTGCGGTCGATATGTCGGGCGATGAACTGAGTGTTATGAAATCTTCATGAAAAGGGGAGGATTGTTGGGCAGTGTATTGCTGCTCCTTTTTTGGCTTCTGACTACGCAATCTTACGCCGCAGAGCCAGACAGCCTCTCTCTTAAAATCGGCCAGATGCTGATGATCGGCTTCAGGGGGCTCAGCATTGCTGACGCTCCGGAGATAACGAAGGATATTGCACAGCGTCATATAGGCGGAGTTGTGCTCTTTGACTATGACGTGCCCTCGAAATCGTCGTTAAGAAACATCAGCAGCCCGGAACAGCTCTCCCGACTGACACTGGATTTACAGAAGCTCTCCAGCATCCCGCTTTTTATTGCCATAGATCAGGAAGGAGGAAAGGTAAACCGCCTCAAAGCGGCCAGAGGCTTCCCAACCAGCATCTCCGCAGAGCATCTTGGGCTGCTCAATAATCCCGACAGCACCAGCGCCGCCGCTCAGCAGACTGCCCGGACCCTCAAAGCCATGCACACTGGCATGAATCTTGGCCCAGTGGCAGATCTCAACACCAATCCTGACAATCCGGTGATCAGCAAGCTCCAGAGAAGCTTCTCCTCCGACCCTACAGTGGTGACCAGGAATATCTCACTTACCTGCAGCGCATATCAGCATGAAGGCATTATCCCCACACTGAAACACTTCCCCGGTCACGGCAGTTCGACAACCGACACCCACCGTGATTTTACCGACATAACCGCAACCTGGTCAGACAAAGAGCTTGAGCCTTATCGCCTTCTCATTGCTTCGGGATATCGTGATCCCGTCATGACCGCACATGTGTTCAATGGTAACCTCGATCCACTCTACCCCGCGACCCTTTCAAAGGCAACTCTTGAAGGAGTGCTCAGAAACAAGCTCGGCTTCAAGGGAGTGATTCTGAGTGATGACATGCAGATGAAAGCCATTGCTGACCACTATGGCCTTGAAACGGCCATCCAACTTGCCATTGACGCAGGTGTTGATGTTCTTATTTTTGGAAACAACACCACGTACGACCCTGCCATTGCCTCTAAAGCAACGGAAATCATCACGTCACTGGTTGCAAGAAAGCTCATCACTCCAGAGCGCATTGACCTTTCATATCGCAGGATCATGGAACTCAAACAACGTTATCATCTCGACCGCACATGAAAACCATCTATCTTGTTCGCCACGCTAAATCAGACTGGGGTAGTGAGCATACCAGCGATTTCGACCGAACGCTCAATGAGCGAGGCATGAAAGCAGCACCCTTTATGGCTTCTCTGCTCAAAGAAAAAAAGGTACGCCCGGAGCTTGTCATTGCAAGCCCCGCAATCCGGGCTCTCACCACAGCGGAGATTTTCTGCGATATCCTCGGCTACCCGAAAGAGAAGATCGAGAAGCGAATTGAAATCTATGAGGGAGGAGCAGGACGGCTTCTGAACATTGTCCAGCAGATCACGGACAAGTGCTCAACGGCAATGATATTCGGTCATAATCCGACAATGACGGCATTTTCAAACCTGCTTTCCGGAGGAGGAATCGACTCTCTGGTAACCTGCGCGGTTGTCCGTATTGATCTGGATATAAAATCCTGGAGTGATGCAGAAGCTGAAACTGGCAAGCTGGTCTGGTACGATTTTCCAAAACAGCACCAGTAAGGTCAATCCCGCTCCTGTTTGGGATCGCGTGTCATCAAATCGAGAATCGCCTGCGGCACAGGCTTTGCTTCGAAAAGCATCTCATACACAGCCTTTGTAATAGGCATTTCAACTCCAACGGCCCTGCTCAATTCATAGACAGATCTCGAACTGTGAACACCTTCGGCCACCATGTTCATCGAGCTGATAACCTCGTCGAGCGAACGTCCCCGACCAATCTCCTCTCCAACATAGCGGTTTCGGCTATGGCGGCTTAAACAGGTGACAACAAGATCACCAATACCCGCAAGACCGGACAGAGTAACGGCATCACCACCAAGTTTGATACAGAGCCTTGATATTTCAGCAAGTCCGCGGGTAATAAGGGCCGCCTTGGCATTATCACCGAATCCCATACCGTCAGAGATTCCTGAGGCAATGGCGATAATGTTCTTGACTGAACCGGCTATTTCAACTCCGATGATATCGGTATTGACATAGACGCGGAACATGCTGGTATGAAAAACCTCCTGAACTTTCTCGGCAGTAGTGATTGACGAAGAGGATGCGACAACTGTTGTTGGCTGCTCTTTTGAAACCTCTTCAGCATGGCTCGGGCCATAGAGTGCAGCAACCTGTGAGGCTTGAAGACCCTGCAGCACTTCCAGCAACACTTCCGACATGCGTTTACCGGTACCGATTTCGATACCCTTGGCAACGTTCACCACTATCTTGCCGTCAAGCGGAATATCGCTGAAGCCAAGAAGTGTTTCCCGAAGTGCCTGAGATGGCACTGCGGTAACAATCATCTCTGACCATGAGACAAGATCGCGCAAATGAGAAACGACCTGCAACGTTTCAGGAAAATGGATTCCCTTGAGATAGCGGCGGTTTTCGCGTTCAGCTTCAAGCTTTGAGGCAAATTCTGGGCGGTGTGCCCACAACCGCACCTGATACCCTTTTTTGGCAAGAAGCACCGCAAGAGTTGTGCCCCAGCTTCCGGCGCCCAGGACTGCAATATTCATAAGGAATCTCGGTGCCTCATGACTGCTTGCCAAACGTCACGCGGCTCTCTGTACCAGAAATCAGCCTCCTGATGTTGGCCCGATGTGTGTAGAGAATGGCGAGCGCCACAATGAGCCCGAAAATCATGAGGTGATAGTCGAGGCTGTCATGGAAAAAAACTTTTGAACCAAACAACTTGATATAGTAGTCCAGACCACTTCCAAGCTCGAAAAAATATTTGCGGATAGCAATAATCAGGGGAAAAGCAATTGCCGCAAGCATGGAACCAACGGAAACGTGCCGAGAAAGATAGACCGTCAGAAGAAAAATTCCAACAACCATCAACATGCTTACCGGAGCAATGCCGATCAGCATACCTGCCGCAGTACTGACACCCTTGCCGCCCTTGAACCCTGCAAAAAGAGTAAAGACATGTCCAATGACAGCGCTCATTCCGGCAAGAAGACGCAATGCGACCTCATTAATATCAGGAAATACCCCTATTGGATGATACTGAAAAAAGGCAACAACACCGACGGCCGCAACAATACCCTTGACAATATCAATAAGAGTAACAATAAGGCCGGGCTTCCAGCCGAGCACCCTGAAAGCATTGGTGCCCCCTGCATTACCACTGCCAAATTTACGGATATCAATTCCCTTCAGCATTTTTCCCGCCATTAGACTGGTAGGAATAGAGCCTATAACATAGCTCACCGCCAAAATGGCCAGCAACGTCAGCATAAACTTTTCTGATTATCAGATTCTGGATACTTTTCCAATAATGTACGCATTTTCTCCCTGAGATTTCAAGCAGGACAGCACCCTGTCTACCGCATTTTTTTCAACAACCATCACTAATCCCACACCGAGGTTAAAGGTTCTGCGCATATCCTCTTCAGGAACATTCCCCTCTTTGCGGATAATATCGAAAATGAGCGGTTCCGGCCATGAATTCCACTCAACATCAAGCGTCAGTCCTTCAGGCACAATGCGCATGGTGTTGCCCATCAGACCGCCTCCAGTAATATGGGAGAGACCTTTGACATCCTGTGAACCAAAAAATGGTTCAATGATCGGGAGATAGGAGCGGTGGATTTTCATAAGCGCCTCACCAATACTTCCCTCAAGGCCCGAAACGGTATCGTGCATCCTGCCATCGAGCACTTTTCTTGCAAGAGAGTAGCCGTTGGTGTGCAGGCCGCTCGAAGGCAGACCTATCAATATATCATCCGCCTTGACTGATGAACCGTTGATAATTTTTTCATGATCAACAACCCCGACAATTGAGCCCGCAAGGTCAAAATCACTCTCCTGATAGAGGCCGGGCATCTCGGCAGTTTCTCCACCAATCAGTGCACAGCCGTTTTGACGGCAGGCATTCACCATACCGGTGACAACTGCAGCCGCAATGTCGGGCGTCAGCTTTCCGCATGCATAGTAATCAAGAAAGAAAAGCGGCTTTGCTCCGCAGACAAGAATATCGTTCACACAATGATTGACAAGGCATGAACCGACCGTGTCATAAAGGCCAAGCTCAATGGCAATCTTGAGTTTTGTGCCGACCCCGTCAATGCTGCTGACCAGCACCGGCTTTTTATATTGTGAGAAATCAGGCTGAAAAAAACCGCCGAAAGCACCGATATCCGTGATGACCCCTGGCGTAAAGGTCTTGCGCACCTGAGGTTTGATCATGCGGACAAACTCCTCACCTGCACTGATATCAACTCCGGCCTTTTTATAATCCATTCTCCAGTACCTCTTGTTTTATCGGCTTCCGGCCGGTGTTTCAAAAATTGCATGATCCTCGGGAGCAGAAAAAAACTCCTTGTGGAGATTGTTGACGGCAGTCGCAACCTCTGGCTCCTCGACCACAAAGCCGACGTTGATCTCTGATGCTCCCTGGGAGATCATCCTGAGATTGACATTTTTCAACGCACTGAAAATTCGGCCCGCAACACCACGCGACATACGGAGATTATCACCAACGACACTGATAGTCGCAACGTGATGCTCAATCTCAACCTCACCAATACTCTTCAGATCCAGAATCAGCTCATTACTGAAACTCTTGTCGTCAACCGTAAGCGACACCGAGACTTCACTGGTTGAGATCATCTCAACCGATACGCCGTAACGGGAAAAGACATCGAACAACTCGTTCATGAATCCGTGACGCCCCATCATGCGGTTTGAGCGGATATTGATGATGCACTGCCCCTTTTTCACCGCAATGGATTTGACAAGCCCCTCGTAGCTCATACCCGAAAGGCGTTCGGGATCATTAGTAATAATGGTGCCCTTTGCATCGGGATGCAATGAGTTCAGCACATAGACCGGAATATTTTTCTGGACTGCAGGAGCAATGGTATCGGGATGGAGCACCTTGGCGCCGAGATAGGCAAGTTCCGCCGCCTCCGAAAAGGTCATCACCCGGATGCTCCGCGCTTCGGGCACAAGGCGCGGATCGCAGGTCATGACACCGTCAACATCAGTCCATATCTGAATCGAGTTGTCATTGAGCCATGCACCGAGCAAAGCTGCCGAAAAGTCGGAACCACCACGACCAAGCGTTGTTGTCCGCCCATCTTTTGTTGCGCCGATATAGCCCTGGGTAACAACGGTAGTGCCAGCATCAAGCAGTGGACGGATAATCTGGTTCATCTTTGCTTCGCACATCTCATCAAGCGGGCGGGCAAACCCGAAATTGTCGTCAGTAATCATCACCGTACGGACATCCACCCATGCAACATTATGCGCCAGCTCCTTCATTGCAGCAGCAAAAACTGTCGTTGAAAAGAGTTCCCCAAACGCACAGAACATATCCCTCGAACGCTCAGTCAATTCGCCGACAATGTCAACCCCTTTAATCAGCATTTCAAGTCGGCTGGCAAGCTCCTCTATGGTTGTGGCAAGCCCCGCTTTCAGCTCAGCACCCCTGATCAGTTCATCAAGCAGATTGAGATGGAAACTGCGCACTTCGCCAGCAAGCGACATCGCCTCATCAAGAGCACTGCGCCCTGCGGCATCGGCAATGTGCACAAGTTTATTGGTGATCCCGCTGCACGCGCTCAACACCACAAGCGGAGCTCCTCTCTCCTCTTCCCTCGCAACAATAGAAATAGCCTGCTGCATGGCCCGGGCCGTCCCTACGGAGGTCCCGCCGAATTTCATCACCGCCATATATTTTCAAAAACGTTAGTTAACCGTTATCTTTTCCTTATGAAAAGAGTCTCATTTATTCCGTTACGGCAAGTCTGGATGACACCCTTCAAAACAGCAATTCTCCTCTGCACCGTTGTCGGCACAATGTTCGGGATAAGCAGTTGCCAGAGTTTCCAGACAGGATCAGGATATAATTTTGAATCTAAATATAGTTTAAAAAAGAGAAAAACGCATATCTCCTGTATGGCTGAAAGAGGAGGCTCCACCGTTATCAAACCTCTTCCGCTGAAGGTATCAGAACGGTCGTTTGATCGCATCTTCTCCTCCATTGATGAACTCCTCGGCACCTCTTACCGTAGCGGAGGGAGTACCCCTGACGGCTTCGACTGTTCAGGGTTTGTGCAGTATCTCTACAAACAACAGTTTCGGATGATCCTCCCTCGCACCACAGCGGAACTGGCTCTGCTCGGCAGTGTGGTGCCCGAAAATAACCTGAGACGCGGCGACCTTGTATTCTTCAGTATTGACAGCAACAACATCGACCATGTCGGGATCGTTATCGGCAGAAACAGATTTACCCATGCCGCGCGAAGCGGAGTCAGGATTGATAACCTCTTTGAGCCCTATTACAGAAGCCACTACGCTTTTGGCGCACGTATCATTACGCCAGAGTGATCTGTTTTGCTTCGAGAAATGGCTATATTCCACCCTTAAACGGATAAGCCCCTAACCATCGAATTTATAAACTTCTATGCCGCAAACTGGACTCCACAATTACTTTGAACTGGCCTTTAACCTTGATGCCGACCTTCACGAGCTCTGCATAGCCCTGCTTGCAAGAGAGGGGATAGAATCTTTTCTTGAAGAGGATCATCGGTTGCTCGCTTATCTGCCGGAACCCGAATGGACGGAAGAAAAAGAGCAGTCCATCCGCACCATGCTGCAGGAAAGGCTGGGGAGTGTTCCCGACTACCAGGCAACCTTGATTGCCGACAGGAACTGGAATGAGGAGTGGGAGGCAACCCTGGAACCGATCGAAATATCCGATCGGCTGCTGATTGTCCAGAAAAACAAGGGCACCCAGACGAAACCTGGCCAGATCGTCATCGAAATCAACCCGAAAATGTCCTTCGGCACCGGCTACCATGCTACGACGCGCCTGATGCTGCGGCAGATGGAGCAGCTCGACCTGAACGACAAAAAAATCATGGATATCGGCACCGGCACCGGCGTCCTTGCCATTGCCGCCCGCAAGCTTGGCAACAATCTGCCCATCCTCGCCTTCGACAATAACTCTTGGGCGGCAGAAAATGCGGCTGAGAATATCGAAGAAAACAATGCACCGGATATCCACATCAAGCTTCTTGATGCCGAAGAGGATCTTGTCATAAACCTGAAAGAGGGCTACGACCTGATTCTGGCCAACATCAACAAAAACGTCATCGACCGCATTCTTCCGGCAATTCGCAAATACGCTCCTGCCGCTCCGGTGCTCCTCTCCGGCGTTCTTGTCTATGACGAACCATGGCTGAAACGACTGAGCAAACAGCTTGGTTACGAGATGGTGCAGACCATCTATGAAGATGAATGGCTCTCAGCCTATATACGACCACTATGAAAAAAAGAGTCTCCTGTATTGATATCGGCACCAACACCGCGTTGCTGCTGATAGCCGACCTTAAACCGGAGAGTGGCGCCATCCTGCCGGTTTTCCACAAACAGACCATTCTGCGGTTGGGGAAAAATGTAGATGCAGAGAAAATTATTGATCAGGCGGCCCTCCAGCGACTCATTGACTGCATGGTTGATTATCGCCAGATAAGCGAGGCATATAACTCAGAAACCATCATTGCCGCAGGCACCAGCGCACTGAGAGATGCCAAAAACCGCGCCGAGGTTATTGATGCTGTTGAGCGTGCCGCAGGAGTATCCATCCAATGTATCGCAGGCCACGAGGAGGCAGAACTCACCTTTTGCGGCGCCGTTGCAGGAATGAATGAGCTGCCGGAGATCTTCACCGTTATAGACATTGGAGGAGGCAGTACCGAAATTTCGATGGGCTCACTTGAAGCTATAGATGAGAGTGTCAGTATCGACATCGGCTCGGTGCGGCTGACTGAACGATTTTTTTCCACACTCCCTCCCTCTCAAGAAGAGTTTGCCGCAGCCAAAGCGCACATCGATCAGCTTTTCACCTTGAATATTATCCCCTTCTTTGCCGGACGTGAACGGGTCTATGGCGTGGCCGGGACACTGACCACCATTGCGCAGGTGAGCCAGGGGCTGAAACACTTCGATGCCTTGAAGGTGCACAACTATCCGCTCCAGTATCAGGATGTGCACACCTTTCTCGAAAAGCTTAAAGTGAGCACCCTTGAGGAGATCATTGAGCTTGGCATTCCCGACGGGCGCGCCGATGTTATAACTATGGGAAGCCTGATTCTGCACCAGTTCATGCGCCTGCTTGGTGTCGGAGAGATCCGTGTCAGCATTCAGGGACTGCGCTTTGGTCTGGCACAGAGGGAGCTGCTTCGTCTTCAGGGAAACATCTGAGTGCTTTGATTTAGAGCGGATGGGCCTCTTCCCAAACATACCATCAACGATAAACATGGCTTTTCGAACTCCTTGATCAAATTGCCTTGTATTTATATATCATAAAAGCATAAATTGCCTTGTAAATTAAAACATCCGATTTAAGGTGACTTTAACCAAGGCTTATGCTTCGATTTATTGATAATGATCTTCGGCGCTGGCAGGAGAGCACACGCCGTAAGCCGCTCATCCTGCGGGGCGCTCGTCAGGTCGGCAAAACCTGGTCACTCAAAGAGTTTGGAAAAAGCCGGTTTGAATCTCTTGCTCTCGTCGATCTTGAGCGAAATCAGCCTCTGCGCAAACTCTTCGATGGTGACCTTAAAGTAACGCGCATCTGCTCGGACCTTGAAGTTATCCTTCAGCAAAAGATTACACCAGGAAAAACGCTGCTCTTTTTTGATGAGATACAGGCCTGTCCCCGTGCCATAACCGCCCTGCGCTATTTTTATGAGGAGATGCCGGAACTGCATGTTGTGGCCGCCGGTTCGCTTCTTGAATTTGCGCTTGAAGAGAGCTCCTTTCCTGTTGGCAGGGTTCAGTTTCTCAATCTCTATCCACTCTGTTTTGCTGAATATCTGGAGGCAATCGGCAACATCCCTGCGGCAACTGCTGTTCTGGGCAATCCGGCTGAAATATCACCCGCAGTGCATGACCTTCTGCGCGAGGAGCTGAAACGCTACTTCTTTATCGGGGGAATGCCTGCGGCTGTCAAGGCATACCTCGAAAACAACTCATTGCGTGATGCCTTTGAGGTACAACAGGAGATTGCCGAATCCTACAGGATGGACTTTGCCAAATACACTCCGAGGGTTGACCGCTTCTGTATCGACTCGGTCTTTACCTCTCTGTCGCAGCATATCGGAAAACAGATTAAATATGCTCGCTTGGGCGAAGGGTACAGCAACCCGACACTAAAAAAAGCATTTGACGCTCTGTGCCTTGCTCAGGTAGCCCGAAGAATCCCTTCGGTCGATCCCTCAGGGCTTCCTTTAGGAGCAACTGCCTCTGCCAAATTATTCAAGGCGCTCATGCTCGATATTGGATTGATGCGCTACCTCTCCGGTATGCCGAATGATATTGAGTATGCAAAAAGTGATCTGCTCGCCATATACCGGGGAGCTATGGCAGAACAGTTCGTCGGACAAGAGATGCTGGTCTCCCAACAGGGCGCCCTTTATTACTGGGAGCGACAGGCCAAAAGCAGTTCGGCTGAAGTTGACTATCTGGCTGTTCTGAACGGCAAGATTCATCCGGTTGAGGTAAAAAGCGGCGCCACCGGCAGTTTGAGAAGCCTGCACCTCTTTCTTGCTTCATACCCGGAGTGTGGCACAGCACTGGTTTTTTCCGATCGCCCATACGCAGATCTGCCAGAGCAAAAGATCGCATTCCTGCCGCTTTACAGCGCCTTTGCTGCCACCAGATGCGAGTAGCGGAAGAAAACTCCCCTCACCGTGGCCACTTCGATGCTGATGGTGAATGGGATATAATTACAATCATCCGTGTCAGCATTCAGGGGCTACGCTTTGGTCTGGCACAAAAGGAGCTGCTTCGTCTCCAGAGAAACATCTGAGCGCGTAGATGCAGATCGGATGGCCCGCTGCATCTTTGGTAAAAAAGAGAAATGCCCTCTCGCTCTCAAGAAGCCGGTATTTTTTCCGAAGCTCTTCCGCCGAAAGGGGAAAATCGCGCCGCTGGATGCTTGCCCCTGCAATAGCATGACGCTCCAGAAAAGCCCTGAAGCTTTTCTGCTTGTAAGGAACGCACTCAACCACGCGAAACGTCCTGCCGGGGAAAGAGTCGATTTTGCGGTCAGCGGTAAGATAATCAACGGTTTTGTTCACAAACTCAAGGTCGGAATCCCGCGCAAGCACAGCCGAAAGCCTCGCCTTGATAATGGCCGGATCAGGCTCATAGAGATACTCCTTTACCGCTACCGCAACCACTCTCGGCGTATCACCACTCCCCCCAGCAATTTCAGTTATCTCCTCCGAATCAGCGTTCAGGCAAACCGCTTTTACTTGCACAGGTCGATCTGAGGGGGACGCGCGCTCAAGCAGCAGCAGAATCTCCTTGCATTCACGATCAACCGACACCACAACAATCGTGTGCAGGGCTGGCAACTGCTTTTTCAGAGCGCTGATTTCGAGAGCCGGAGAGGCCTTGATGCACACCTTCGAAGCTTTTTGGAGCAGCAGATTATGGTAGGCCACAACATCCGGACTTGCCGCATCAAGCGCTATTGAGCGTTGTCCCTGTTCACGTCGTGCAGGATCAACATAAATCCAGTCGAAAGAGTTGTCCAGGTACTCTGCAAGCATACTAATGCTGTCGCCATTACTGACCGCAACATTTTTGATGCCACTTACCTTCAGGTTATGTTCGACCACTGAGCAAAGCAGTGAATCGCGCTCACAGTAAACCACCTCCTGAAACACCTTTGCCAGTGCCATTGAGTCAACGCCAAGACCGCCGCTTAAATCGATTACCTTTTTCCCTGACATAATCGAAGCTTTGTATGCCGCGGTACGCTCACCAGAGGACTGTTCCAGCGCCAATGGAGTAAAAAGCAAGTTGTGCTGCGAGAGTGTGGGTAACTTTTTTATGGCTTTCTGCTGGCAGGCAAGCTGTTCAGCCATTGCCCTAATTGGCAACTCTTTACGGCTATGAAACTGCATGGCAAACGTTGCCGGATCGTCGGAGCGGTGCAATGCAAGCAGAGCCTGAATCTCAGATTGCAAGAGTATTTGGAGTTCGTCGTGGATCATTCAACTCTCTTCAAAATAGTCTGAATCCAGCCATGCCCCTTTCCGTGATTCGAAAAACACCCCGGCACACTCAGAGGACAACATGATGCCCGGGTTATTTTTTCGACAGAAATCAAGTCTAATCAGAAACATAATCTCCAGTATTTTTTCCCGTTGAATTTGACCCGCCTCTTATGAATACCTGTTTGATGCTACGAAATTTCAAGAATTTTGGGGTATTCCGTGTATCAAAAAAAAACTCCGCCTCATGCATAACATCAGGCGGAGTTCAGGAGCGATGAAGCGAAATATTACTTAGTGGTACTGGGCGCTCTCTTCTTTAACGAATTCGACGAGCAGCTTCAGGTTTTCCGGATCCATATCAGGCAGAATGCCATGACCGAGGTTGAAGACATGGCCTGAATGTTCGGTATGCTGGCCGAAAGAGCGGAGAATCTTGGCAGCTTCTTCCTTGATTAATGCAGGTGTGCCATACAGCACTGTAGGATCAAGATTGCCCTGGAGTGCAACGCGGTCATTGAGCTCTGCACGTGCCTTGCCAATATCTATGCCCCAGCCGAGACCCATGGCATCACAGCCGGTATCGGCGATATCGGAAAGAATGGTGTTGCAGTCTTTTGAGAAGACGATAACCGGAGTTTCAGGATATTTTGCCTTGATCGCCTGCACAGTATCCTTGATGTAAGGAAGTGCATATTCGCGGTAATCATCCTCCGAGAGTGCGCTTGCCCATGAGTCAAAAATCTGGATTGCATCGGCGCCAGCTTCGATCTGTTTCAGTACGTAAGCAGTGATAACGCTGGAAATCTTGCCGAGCAGCTCGTGGGCCATTGCTGGTTCACGATACATCATCTTCTTGGCGTATGCATAGTTTTTCGATCCGCCGCCTTCAACAGCATAGGTGAAGAGTGTCCAAGCAGCACCGGTAAATCCGATAAGGGGAACACGGTTGTCGAGCTCTTTTTTGGTCATTCTGAGCGCATCCATCACATAGCCGAGCTTTTCATCGATATCAGGCACAATCAGCTTGTCGATATCAGCCTGGGAGCGGATCGGCGGAGTGAGCTTGATCCCTTTGGACTCGATGATCTCGACATTCATCCCCATGGCTTCATTGACCACAAGAATATCGGAAAAAATAATTGCCGCATCCACGCCCATCAGTTCTACAGGCTGAATGGTTACCTCGGTTGCCAGTTCCGGGGTTTTACAAAGGGTTAAAAAATCGGTTTTTTCTCTCACGGCACGGTACTCCGGCAAATAACGACCGGCTTGGCGCATCACCCAGATTGGCGTCCGGGAACAGGGCTGACGCTTTAATGCCCGGAGAAAAAGATCATTTTTGAGCATGCAATGCAATAATTTGATGGGTTAACAAAACAAGAGGCCCCCTCAGAACGTCGGGTAATTCCCGGCTGAGAGCAAAGTAAAAGTGCAAAGCTACGTTTTTTTAGCCTTTTATTAAAACTTTCCGGAAGATAAGCAAATGCAGCTTCAGCTCACAATGTGCCTTTTGATACCAAGCTGTTTGGCACTGTATCCGAGTGCAAGACCGATCATTTCAGAGATATGAAAAACAGGAATTGAGGTATCAACACCTGCATGTTTAAGCGCCTTGGCTTGATAGCCGTCCAGCGACGTATGACACAGTGGACAGGGCGTTACAATAAAATCGGCTTTTGACTGAATTGCCTCCTGAAGCGCTTCTGCCGCCACATTAAGTGACTCCTGCTCGGCAACCAACAGCGTATGGAATCCACAGCAGCGATTTTTATGTTTATAGGGAATAGTTTGACCACCAAGCGCCTCAATCAACTGGTCAAGCGATGTTGGGTCAAGAGGATTGTCATGGCCAAGAACGGTTGATGGACGGAGAATATGACAACCATAAAAAGGGGCAATACGGTAATTCTTCAAAGGAACCTTGACCTTCTGGCGGATAGTATCCAACCCGACATCATCGACCAGTACCCAGAGGAGATGTCTTACCTCTGAAGTCCCTCGGTATTCAAGCCCCTCCTTTTTCAGGATCTCATTTACCTCTTGTTTCAGGGCCGGTGTTTCATCCAGCTTTTTCTTGGCGCTGCGAATCGTCATCAGGCAGGTATTGCAGGAAACGATAAGATCAAGCCCCATCTTTTCGGCAAGCGCAATATTGCGTGCGTTAACCAGAGCAAAATGCTTTGGGCTGACATAGTCGAGATTACTTCCTCCGCAGCAGGTGCCTTCGTGCAATTTAACAAGCTCAATTCCGAGATCTTTCTGCCAAAGATCGATTGAACGGTCCACCTCTTTTGTCATGGACTCATTGATGCAGCTCAGGTAATATGCGTATCGCTTCATTCAGCAGTTCTCCCCTGTTATTTTTTATGAGATTTGTGATCCTGCTTGACATGTTCGGTCATCTCCCTGAACATCTCTCTGAAAATTTTTATTCCCTTGGCTGATTTTACCAGTGGAGGCGGCGGCGGCGTACGGCGTTTCATAATCATTTTTACAGCCATCGGCAGAAGATTCTGCAGCGTCCAGACTACGCCATTAGTGCGTATTGGCAGAGTCGCTTCAACCAGTTTGCCTTTCTTTTCAATATCAGACATGAACGCTTCAGCATGTTTTGAACCGCTGGTATCTTTCATGCCTCTGCTCTCAATGGCATCTTCACGTATACCATGAATAGCATCCATGATAGGAATGCTTTTTACGCAACTTTCCTGGCAGCGATAACAGTGAGTACAGTCCCATACGCCATGATCCTTGACCAGTTCGGCAAGACGTTGCCCATGGATAGAATCACGGCTGTCGACATTCATGCGATAGGATTTCAGCAGTACTGCAGGAGATACGTACTCTTTGTTCGCCCTTAAAATACTGCACTCTGAAACACACGAAGCACAAAGAATACAGTCAGTCGCCTTGTCGTAGCGGAGGAACTCTTCTTCGGATATCAGAAACTCTTTTTTACCCATACTGGCCTCTGGCATGGTTGAGTCGATCCAGTTTGAGTAGTGCTTCATTTTGTCGACAAGCGGATCCATATCAACAATAAGATCCTTGATAAGAGGCAAATTCCGCAAGGGCTCAACCTTGATGATACCTTCGTCCCGACTTCTGGCAAGAACATCCCATACCTGCGTTGTACAGGCAAGCTGGGAGCGTCCGTTCACTCTCATACCGCAGGATCCGCATATTCCAGCCTGACAGAAGGCCCTGAAGCTAACCGACGCATCGATATGTTCCTTGATATAATTCAACGATCTGAGCACCGTGATACCTCTTTCTACCGGAATGGTATAATCGTCAAAATATGGCTTACTGTCGACCTGTGGATTGAAGCGGAAAACACGAAAGGTTACATTTTTTTTCACCCCTTCATTATGCTGATCTATTGGCACCGTCATAAGCGAAATATGTTAATAAGTTCTTTCCTGGAGTTCATAACGTCCCATAGTTACCGGTTTTTCACCAAGGACAACTTTACCATTTACCAAGGTTGCCAGTGTATGCTTGTGCCAGTTCACATCATCCCTTACAGGAAAATCCACACGGGTATGAGAACCCCGGCTCTCCTGACGGGCATAAGCACCAGCCGCAACGGTTTCGGCAAGATCCAGCATATTTTTCAGTTCAAGCACCTGCATAAGGTTGGTGTTAAACACATCACTGGTGTCAAAGACACGGACTTTCTTGAAGCGTTCTTTAAGCTCTGAAATCTCCTGTATACCTTTTTGCAGGAGAGAAGATTCCCTGTAAATACCAACGTTGCTTGCAAGTGTCTTGCCAAGATCCTCACGCAGCGCACCATACCGTTCATAGTTACCAGAAGAGTGCATACCTCCCCTGACCTCATCCAACTGCTCCTTGAGTTCGCCCTCCGATATGGTACCAGGTTCAAATTGTTGCGCCTCTTCAGCCGCTGTGTGACCTGCAATACGACCAAATACAAGAATATCAAGCAGGGAATTGCCTCCAAGACGATTTGCTCCGTGAACTGACACACAACCGCACTCCCCGGCCGCATAGACGCCTTGCATAACCGTTCGACCGAAGTTATCGGTATCGATTCCTCCCATCGAGTAATGGGCGGTCGGCCTGATCGGAATTGGCTCCTCTATTGGGTCAACACCTTCAAATTGCATCGACATTTCGCGTATCTGGGGCAATCGTGATTTGATGAGATCCGCACCAAGATGGGTAAGATCGAGATGGATATAAGTGCCAGCCGGACTGTCAAACCCCCTTCCTTCCAGGATTTCTGTTTCTATTGATCGTGACACAAGATCCCTCGGGCCAAGTTCCATCTTTTCTTTTGCATACCTTGCCATGAAACGTTCTCCATCCTTATTGACAAGGTAGCCGCCTTCACCCCTTGCGCCTTCGGTAATAAGCAGGCCGCTCTTTCTCAGCCCTGTAGGATGAAACTGGACAAATTCCATATCTTTAAGAGGAATACCTGAACGGAAAGCAATAGCCTGACCGTCACCAGTATTGCCTGCAGCATTGCTTGAGCGATTCCAGTACATCTTGGCATAACCGCCAGTAGCAAAAATTACTGTTCTTGCAGGAAAAGCCTCGACTTTGCCACTTTTCATATTCATGGCAATCAACCCTCTCGAACGACTGCCGTTAACTGAAAGGTTCAGTGCAAAATACTCATTGAAGAAAATCACCCCTTTTTTCAGACACTGTTCGTAGAGTGTCTGCAGAATGGTATGCCCTGTTTTATCGGAACAGTAGCAGCATCTTGGAAGAGTGGCTCCACCAAATGGCCGCTGTGCTATGGTATTGTCATCCATTCTCGACCATGGGGTCCCCATATTTTCAAGTTCACGGATAATTTTTGGTGCTTCAGAACAAAGCACATCAACGGCATCCTGATCAGCAAGATAATCGCTACCCTTGATGGTATCGAAAATATGCATTTCAACAGTATCATTCTTAGCCTTGTTGGCAAGAGCGGCATTGGCTCCACCCTGTGCAGCAGAGGTATGCGAACGGTTAGGATACACTTTGGAAAGCACAGCGATATTCAGTGATGGATTGGTTTTCATGGCTTCCATGGCAGCATAGAGCCCAGCCCCGCCGCCGCCAACAATAACAACATCAAATGGTTTCATACACTAAATTTCCTTATGAAGCTGTAAAGAAAGCCTCTATGATTACATGAGCAGGGCGCGGCAACGCCCCCCCCCGCTCATTGAAATTGATTTTTCTGGTATAACTTTATGAGAAACCGTACAAGGTATCCTGACGACTACAGGGCTACATGGTCGTCATGAACCGGAAGTTCTTCGACTGCGTGAAGAACATCTGTCATATTGAGGAGACCAAGAACTTTATTGTTTTCCATAACGGTAAGACGCCTGATATTGGTTCTTTTCATCAGACGAAGCGCATACTTTATCCTGAGACTTGGATTGACACTGATAATCGGCTTGCTCATGATCTGAAACACAGGAGTATTCCATGGATCGCGGTGAATATCCTCACCTGGATCGATCACTTTTTCAAGAATATCCTTTTCAGTAACGATACCGTAACAGTCATCCTCGTTACGGGGCTCGACAATAAGACCACTCTCTTTGCTCTGCTTCATAATCTGCAGAGCCTCGGCAACCGTACAGCTCCCTTTGATAATCTGAAAGTCTTTCCGCATCAGGGCAGAAACCGGCATTGTACGTAATGTTATAAGCTGATCCATAGACAACAAGTTACTTAAGATTAAAAAAGCTCATAATGCCCATCTCACTTTTCAACAGAAAAGATAAACGGGCACCGATTTGATGTCGAAATGCAGGAAAAAGCAGGGAAGCCAGACTCTATAACCCATGAATATTAGCGCGAGCGGCACAAGAATTCAATTTATAAAAAAAAATAACATAAATGCAAAAGCTGCTCACTTCAAACTGCAATTATGCTATACCGTGAGTTTGTTTGTATGCGAGCCAGTTTTGTTTCAGAAACAGAAAATCCTTGAATTCCTTCTGAAGAAGAAACGGGTTGGTCATACGCTCATGAGCGATAGATGAGACTGGCGATACGCCATAATCATGACCTGGATATACGGTTGTCTTTTCAGGCAAAACCATGAGTTTGTGCTGGATCGATGTATATTCGTCAAGCGCCTGCTCTTCAGTAGCAGTACCCCCTACTTTGCCCGTAAAAAGAGTATCTCCGGTAAAGAGTGCATCACCGATATAAATACATAAGGAATCTTTGGTATGCCCAGGTGTATGCAGAACACGCGCTTCAAGAGAACCAAGTGGAAAGAGAGCACCATCTTTCACACAAATACCAGTAAGTGAACAAGTATCCCCATAGAGGAGGGGAACAAGAGCCGTCATCCGCCTGATAGCATCATTGCCATTGGTATGATCCTCATGACTGTGGGTTGAGAAGATATAACGGATGACATAACCGCGCTCCGTTGCAAAGCGGACAATCATGCCTGGATTGAAGGAGGCATCAATGACCAGAGCTTCTCTTGAAACTTCATCGGCAACAAGGTAACCGAAGTTCCGGTCACCGCCTGTACGAAACTGTTCAACAATCATGGAAGTCGCCTGCATCAAGCTCTTTGGGTGCAGAAAATTATTTTCGTCCTCCTCCCTCTACAGCAAATTCAGGAACTGTACAGCAGATATCTGACTGTACCTTGCACAGCATGCTTTCCGTTGCCTGCTGCATGATCTGTGACATGATCGTTTCTGACATAAACTTGAGTATACCTTCAGGCATGAGGCTCAGGGGAAAAGAAATCTCGAAATCAAGACAGATATCGGTGTCGAAGTAAACAGAAGTCTTGTCATCATGTTGATGGAGCAGGCAGATCTCGGAACTGGCTTTCCCGAGAAAAGTATTGGGAGAGGTTTTTTCAAATTCAGGATGATCATGAACAGCTTCCCAGCGAATCCGTTTTCCTTTACCATTATAGGGGGCTCTATTTTTAACGCGGGCTTCGGCAAACGCCTTGCCATAACTGTCGTCAAGCAAAAAATTCTCTTCGTGCTGGCGGACAAAAAAAACCGCAATAATCGGATTGCTTCTGGGATCAGCAACCTGAAAAATCCACTGGAAAATATCAAGATCCTTCAAATATTTAACGTTACTGCAATAAGGATTACACATGATCAACTTTTCATGATCTGCGAAATAGATACCTGATTCATGAAAACATGAGTCAAGAACGATATGCGCTTTGCTTTTGCCAACGACTTGCATGATAAAAAAATAATTATGAAGCTGTAGAATGCGTTTAAGCTTGTGAATTCCCTAAACGTCTGGTACTGACAGAGAGTTCCTTTTAATGCTCATCTGTCCATTGACCATTCTCTTCAGGCTTTTGTGATGAAATAATGTTTCCCAGATTTTCAACAACGGTGTCGGCTACCTTTCCTGCAACAAACCCGCCGATCCCTGCAAGAAGTACTCGGGGTAATCCGCGAACAAAAAACGGAATACCGAGGGGCGACATGAGAAATGCTCCGCCAGCAATTGTTGCGGCTGGCCCGACCAGACCCTCCGGTGATATACCTTTTTGATTACCAAACACAGTGACCTCCGGGTTTATAAGATTATTAAAACGAAGTAGTTCAAGACTGTTCGCCCTATTTTACTGGCGTCGATCCTCCGGCTATCTTATTGAGTGAGTTAGAAATCATGCTCAGCAGCATCTCAGCAACCTTCAATTGCGACTCACCAATATCAGCCAGTGACTGGCAAAGCATCTTGAAGGATTCAACGGTATCAATAACCGCCGGTTCTGACGGTAAGGCAGCTTTAACCTGCGTCTGGAAAGGTGTTGGATTAACCTGACCGGTACTTGCGGAAGAGACCCTGACTTCTGGCGTCACTGGGCGGGTTGGCGCAGGCGCTGTGGATGGAGTTTGAGACTGAGACAAAGTTCCGCCATTACCGACAACTTCACGATCTCTGAATGCAGAAAAAAAGCCACCTTTTTTTTGATCTTTTGCCATTATTGCTCTTCGTATATATGATTAAATATTAGCAACTCGTCCTCCAGCTAAAAAGCTGGAAAGAAAAGGTGTTTCACCCTATCCGAAATGTTCCATAAAGCATCCAATGTAACCAAAAAAAAGAGCATCAAACGATTATCCTTCATGAAAAAACTTTTAAAGCAAAGAGATTTTTCTAATTTAGGGAAGATAAAAAAACTAACGATCTAAGCCGACGATGCAACACATTAGTCAATATACCACCTTATTTGCTCCGGTGCTGTTTTTCTGCGCAGGCATCGCCATTGTCATGCTCCTGAACAAATTTATCGGTAAAAATTCCTCTAAAAAAGCCAGTTGAGTATTCAACCGGGGTTGTTCAGTTATAAAACATGTGGGCTTCCCGTTAGGTGCCGCCCAGATTATCCCTTGCTTCCATTAGCACTTCAAGGGTGATCTCCTTATAGCCCATCTCCTCAGCATACTCCTCAGCCATGGCTCTGAACTTCCCCTGCATAAAAGAGGGCATTGAATGAAACCACTCCTGTGCTTCAACCGTCCATTTAGCAGAAAGTTCTCTGGATTTCGGGGGTTTGTTGTACTGAAGCAAAAGCTCTTCTACAAACGAGTCGACAGAACCATCAGCAAGTGCATCGACTGCTAAAATCTTTTCGGCAAGAATTTTATTGCGCATCAAATGTACTTTTAACTGCGGCATATACAGTAAGGCTCCCATGGACTCAGAGCTTCCACAGGTCAGAAAAAGGGCTATTTTTTTTCTATTGAGGCATTTTTTCAGATTGCCCTGGATCAACGCGCCTAAAAGCTGTGATGCCACTATAAAATAGTAAACAGGTGCGCCCAAGACAACCAGATCAAAATCCCTGACAAAACTGTAGTCTGCCGTTGCTTTGCATTTTGCTTTTTCCACATAAAAGCCAGATTCTGCAAGACTCAACCCAATGGAATCAATAATAGCTTCTGTAGAACCGTTTGACGTTCTACTGTCGTATAAAATAACAGCCTTCATGTCTGTCTTATGGTTATTGATAAACGCTGTAAATGCCTCTTTTAAAAAAAATTACTGGACGTCTTGTTCTCCTGATTCTTTTGACCCGGCTTGCGACACAAGGTTACTTGCTGTATCCACCACTTGCTTCAAGACAGCATCAGCAACAAAAAGCCCTGCACCACCAACAATAACACCTGCAACGCCGTGAAGCAAGAATGGCATACCAATAGGGGAAAATATCAAGGCGCCACCAGCCAAACCTCCAACTTCTTTTATCATAACGCTCCAATCCTGTTTATGGATGTCGATAAATTTATTATTTTCTATAAATATAGATTTCTGTTGGCTTTTCAACAAGAAATTTGACGTATAGCCATTCTTCAAGAATCTGCGACAACCTACTGAAAAACGCCACTTCGTAAAGAATTGCGTTGATTTTTGTTTTAAGTGAAAAATAGGTTAAATTTTATTCCATTCTTATGAAAGAGAAGCTTCTACATGATCGGAATATTACTGGTTGTGATTCAACGCATCAACACACCACCTGATACCTTATCAGTGCCGAAAACTGCATGTCAATATTTCTGAATTTTTCTGGGTCTGTCCAAATATAATAAAAGTCCGGTTCATGCGTATTTTAACGTTTACAGGTAAAGGCGGGGTAGGAAAAACCAGTGTTTCAGCAGCAACGGCTGTCCGCTTGTCGGAGCTGGGCTATCGTACACTTGTTCTTTCAACCGATCCAGCACATAGCTTATCGGATTCGTTTAACCTGCCTCTTGGCCCCGAACCTACAAAAATCAAGGAGAATCTTCATGCCATCGAGGTAAATCCCTATGTTGACCTCAAAGAAAACTGGCAGTCCGTCCAGAAATTTTATTCAAGAATTTTCATGGCCCAGGGCGTTTCAGGAGTTGTGGCTGATGAAATGACCATTTTGCCCGGTATGGAAGAGCTGTTTTCACTATTGAGGATAAAACGCTATAAAGCATCCGGACGTTATGATGTCCTTGTGCTTGATACTGCCCCTACCGGTGAAACACTGAGGCTCCTCTCTCTTCCCGATACTCTCGCATGGGGCATGAAAGCCGTCAAAAATGTCACCAAATATATTGTCAGGCCTCTGAGCAAGCCTCTGTCAAAAATGTCTGACAGGATAGCAAGTTATATCCCGCCTGAAGATGCTCTTGATTCGGTTGACCAGGTATTTGATGAACTTGATGGTATCAGGGAAATACTGACCGATAACGCAAAGTCAACCGTTCGACTCGTCATGAACGCTGAAAAAATGTCGATCAAGGAGACCATGCGGGCTTTGACCTACCTGAACCTCTATGGCTTCAAGGTGGATATGGTGCTTGTCAACAGGTTGCTTGATACAAAAGAGGACAGCGGATACCTGGAAAAGTGGAAAACTATT
This sequence comes from uncultured Chlorobiaceae bacterium, assembly GCA_903843305.1. Classification (GTDB taxonomy): domain Bacteria; phylum Bacteroidota; class Chlorobiia; order Chlorobiales; family Chlorobiaceae; genus Chlorobium. Next base: position 5,600 of record CAIMPI010000020.1, on the reverse strand, counting down.
CAGCAGAAATACCTTGGAGAAATTGAGGAGGGATTCTCTCCACTTCCGGTTAAAAAGCTCCGGATGTACGAGCAGGAGATTGTCGGTCTCAAGGCGCTTGAGCAGTTTGCCAGAGACATGTACGGTGACACTGACCCGTCCGATATGATGTATGACGAACCCCCGATCAAATTTGTAAGGAACAAGGATGTCTACGAGGTTCAGTTGAAGCTTATGTTTGCCAATCCTGTTGATATCGACATTTGGGTAACAGGTGATGAGCTGTTCGTACACATCGGCAATCAACGTAAAATCATCACGCTTCCGATAAGCCTGACCGGCCTGGAACCTGGTGATGCTGTCTTCAAGGACAAATGGCTTCACATTCCTTTTGATCTTAATCAACACCAACAAAGTCGATTGCAAAAAGAGTACAACAAGACTCTTAACTGAGCAGTTGTGAAAAACTGTCGATAAAAAAGCAAACACTTTATCAAAGAACTCGAGCATGAGCAATCCTGAACCTCAAAAAAGAAAGCCACTCAAAATCCTCCTTATTGCCCCAAAAGGGAAAAAAGATTCCAAGACAAATCAGAAGCCATTATTTAACATGGCAATAGGTGTCTTGGTAAGCCTTACTCCGGAACAGCATCATATTGAGATAATCGATGAACATTTCGGTGATATTGTCAATTACAATGGTGATTACGATGTTGTCGGCATAACATCAAGAACAATCGATGCAACAAGAGCTTATGAAATTGCCGACAAGTTTCGGCAAAAAGGACAGAAAGTAATTCTCGGAGGCCTGCATATCTCGTTCAATATGGAAGAAGCGAGAGTGCATGCTGACTGCATTGTTTGCGGTGAAGCAGAAAACCTGTGGATGACCGTTCTTGAGGACATTGCTCTCAACCGTTTAAAGCCTCTCTACGATTCAAAAGAGTTTCCTCCTGTAAAAGAAATTATTCCTCTTGATTACGAAAGAATAGCCAAAGCCTCAAAGCGCGAAAAGGTCGATGGTACAAAGTCTATCCCTCTTTACATTACCCGAGGCTGCCCGTACGAGTGTTCATTCTGTGTTACCCCGAATTTCACAGGAAAACTGTATCGAGCACAGAAACCTGAGGAGCTGAAAAAACAGATTGAAACTGCCAAAAATGTTTTTTTTAAAGCGAACGGAAAATCATCAAAGCCATGGTTCATGCTTTGTGATGAGAACCTCGGTGTCAGTAAAAAAAAGTTATGGGAATCGCTTGAACTGATTAAAGAGTGCAATATCAACTTCAGCGTTTTTTTCAGCATCAATTTTCTGGAAGACAAAGAGACGGTAAGAAGGCTCGTTGAAGCAGGGTGCATTATGGTGCTGGTCGGATTTGAATCCATAAAACAGAGCACTCTTGAAGCTTACAATAAAGGTCATGTCAATTCAGCCGACCAGTTTTCCCGTCTCATTGAGGAGTGCCGTCAGGCTGGCCTGAATGTCCAGGGAAATTTTCTGGTAAATCCTGATCTCGACAGTTATGAAGATCTGGATGACCTCGTAAAATTTGTCAGCAAAAACAATATTTTCATGCCAATTTTCCAGATTATCACCCCGTATCCCGGAACGACAATGTACTGGGAGTACAAGAGTAAAGGGTGGATAACCGATGAAAACTGGGAAAAATACAACGCCATGAATCTTGTAATTCGATCAGACAAATACGATGCAGTGAAGTTTCAGCATAAATTTATGACCACTTATTACAAGGCCTACTCGTGGAAAAATATTGCTAACAGGGTGAGAGTTAATCCTTACAAATTACTCAATCTTGTCACCAGTCTGGCATTCAGAAAAAATCTTCGCGAGCAGCTTGGCACCTTTGAGCAGGAAAATAATATCAGGCGATAACATGCACACTATGAATGCTGACCTTGGCTCCAGGCGCTTGACCAGAGGATTTTTATTTCAGTTCAACAATAATTTTCTATAACTATTCAGCCCCACTTAACACTATGAGCGAAAACGAGTTACTGAAACATAACCACAGGGCCAACGAACTTGTGTTTAAAGGTCTTGTGGAGTTTGGATGTATCAAGGCTGCTTTTGAACTTGATCTTTTTACACGCCTTGCTGATGGAGCAATGGAGGTAGACGCGCTTGCTGCCAGTGTCAGCGCAATTCCTCCAAGACTGGGCATGCTGCTTGAAGCCTTGCGGCAAATTGGAATTACTGCAGAAGAGGGTGGTAAATGGAGCCTCACCCCTTTCGCAAAAACAATGTTTCTGCCAAACAGCGATCTTCCAAATCTTTATATGATTCCTGTAACACAAGCTATGGCACATCTTTCTGATAATTTCTATCTGAAAATAGCCGATGCCGTCAGAGGAAAGGTAACATTTAAAGCTGAGGTACCTTACCCTCCCGTCACACGGGAAGACAACTTGTATTTTGAAGAAATTCATCGCAGCAATGCACATTTTGCAATCCTGCTGCTCCTTGAAGAGGCCGACCTTTCAAACGCAAGAACACTCGTGGATGTTGGGGGAGGCATTGGTGATATTTCAGCGGCCCTTCTGAAAAAGTTTCCGCAACTTGACTCCACCATCTTGAACCTGCCCGGCGCTGTTGACCTGGTCAATGAAAATGCCATCGAAAAAGGAGTTGGTGACCGGCTGAGAGGCGCTGCTGTCGATATCTATAAAGAGCCCTACCCTGCAGCAGATGCTGTATTGTTCTGCAGGATTCTTTATTCGGCAAACGAGCAGTTGACCACTATGCTGTGCACAAAAGCCTTTGATGCTCTTACGCCTGGTGGCAAGGTACTCATTCTCGACATGATTATTGATGATCCAGAAAAGCCAAATTTCGATTATTTGAGCCACTTCATTCTTGGAGCAGGATTACCGTTTTCAGTACTGGGCTACAAGCAGCAAAGTCGCTACAAGGAAATTCTTGAATCCATCGGATTCACCAATGTACGAACCGTCAGAAAATACGATCACCTTCTCTGTGAAGCTGTAAAAGGATAGTAAAAGATGGAATAGTGGTCTCTCGAACTGGAGGCCACTATTTTATAGCTCCTGAAATGCTTATATTCCGTTTTTTTTTGCCGCTCACACACGTCAAATATCGGAATAATTTATGGCATATTTTAACCACCTCTGTCTCGTTGAGGCTCCCCAGACCATTATAGCCCCTTTTCCCCGCTTCATCACCGACTGTATAGGTGTCTGTTATCTTGCCGCTGCCGTCGAGCATGATGTAGAAAGCCTTGTTATGCCCGAAAATTTTTATAATGACGGTATTTTCGAGAGCATGCGTACACTGTTGAAAAAAAAGCCTGTAGATCTTGTTGCCATATCCTCAATGACCGGGGCCTTCAAACAGGCAGAACGACTTGCCCGCATTGCCAAAGAGAGTGGCGCTTTTGTCGTCATGGGTGGATTTCATCCAACAGCACTTCCTGACGAAGTCCTTAAACTCTCTTGCGTTGATGTCGTTGTTATCGGCGAGGGTGAAGAGACTTTCAGGGAACTCGTCCTCAAAGGCCCCTCTCGTGACGTGAAAGGCATCGCTTACAGAGAAGGTGGCGGCATCGTTCACACCGAGCCAAGACCGGTCATTGCCGACATCGATTCTATCCGTTTCCCGCTCCGGAGTCTTCGGCCCAATCGTTACGGTGAAAAAGGGAATGCCTACTCCATTGACACCATCTATACCTCCAGGGGATGCCCGTGGAGCTGCTCTTTTTGCGCAAATGACCAGATGCATAAAGGCTGGAGAGGGCGAAGCGCCGAAAATGTTGTTGAAGAGATCGCCCTGCTGCACGATCCGAAGAACAAAAAACTCCTCAAAATCTGGGATGCAAACTTCCTCACCAACATCGGTCGGGCAGAAAAAATCTGCGACATGATGATCGAAAGAGGACTGACCAATTTCAGAATCATGACGGAGAGCAGGGCAAAAGACCTTGTAAGAGCGGAACGAATTCTCGACAAGCTTCACAAAATAGGGCTGAGCAAAGTTGGACTCGGTATTGAAAGCCCGAATGAAGCAACGCTTACGCTCATGAACAAAAAAAACAGCCTCAACGATGTAGCCAAAGCCATTGCGCTCTGCCAGAAAAACAGTGTCGGCGCAGAAGGGTATTTTATTATCGGTCATTATACAGAAAACATACAAGACACCCTTGCCTATCCAGAGTTCGCCCGATCACTTGGTCTCCGGCAGGCTCTCTTTATGATCATGACTCCATATCCCGGCACTGGTATTTTCAAAGAGTACAAGGATGAGGGTAAAATCCGTTCATTTGACTGGGACCTCTACAACAACTACTGCCCGGTTATTGCAACCCGCACGATGGACACTGATACACTCGTCGCAATGCTGGCCTACTGCAACGTCGCGTTCAATGGTTATCGCTCAGTGATGAAACGCAACAGCACTAAAGCCGTGCTCCTCAGCTTTATGATTGACCTTTTTCAACTCTGTTTTCTCCTGCGCATCAACAAAAATAATTCGAATGCTCAGATCAGTGACCTTTTATTCAACGCCCTTCAACTCTTTCTCGACCAAAAACAAGGCGAAGTAGAACAACCTGCTGCAACGTCATGCAAACAACTTTCGCACCCAATCCACATCCGTATCCTGCACTCACCCGGGAAAAGCATTGATTTTACTCTCCATGAACGCAATAGCAACAGGGTACTCACCATGATTCCTCACCAAAACGGCGCATCCTTGCCACCAATTTCCGGCCCGGTGATCAAACTTGACAAACTGGTTAGCTGTGCCTGCGCTGTTTCCATGGACAAACTCATGAGCGTGCTCTACAGAAACGAGTGGCTGAGAAATAACCCCGGGCGAGTAACAGGTCAACTTCTCTCCGTTCTTGCGGATAGTGAAATTCTGCACTTTGGCGGAAAACTGGCGGCGCTCTTTCTTGGCTGCTACAGTAAAACTCGCTAAGGAGTAAAGCAAGATTAACTTGAACAAGTTGAGTAACAAACGATTCTCTTGGTTTCAACCTATACATTGCCAGCTTGAAGCAGGATGGTGTCAAAGCGGTACTCAGGTACCAAGTAAAAAGGCTCGTTTACATCAGTACGTATGAGTCATTTAATCATTTCAGGCTGAAGCGGGTTAATGAAGAGACGCCTTATGCCATGCAGCATCTGCAATATCCTGACACCAAAATAGGGGGAAATGAAATCGTCTGGAAATATGCCGAATTGGGGATAAATGCCTCTCTTGTTTATCCTGTCTGGGGTTATGGCCATGGAGACCGTACGTTATTTCCCTTGCTTGCAGATGGTATTCGTCGTCGTCAACTCTTTTACTGGTCACATCATGCTTCGATGATGATTGGAGCCGAAAAACAGTACCCTGAGCCATGGACTGTTTTAACAGGACATTTGAAGTTGAGCTTCTCGTGTTTACTCCGTAAACGATTCACCAGTGCAACAAGGGCTCGATTGCCAAAATCATTCTGTTCATAATCAAGCGTCTTTAAAATATCTTGACGTAAAACGACCGAATTATTAAACGACGCCAAGATTTGGATGAGATCAAACTCTTTTGACGTGAGTTTGATCTCATCACCAGCAGGTGAGTGAAGTGTCCAGTTACTGCATAT
>CAIMPI010000019.1 GCA_903843305.1 uncultured Chlorobiaceae bacterium | reverse complement strand
CTATAGTGAATTTATAGTATTGGTAGTTCTGCGAGATAGGTCTTGATTGACTGGTGCTTTCCAAGGCCCAACTTTTTGTGCATTCTGTAGCGGATGCTTTCCATACCTCTTTTTGACAGACCGATGGAATGAGCAATTTCTGTTGTGTCGTAGTTTAATTTGACAAGCAGGCTTATTTTCAGTTCACGCTGGTTGAGTTTGGGAAATTTTTTCTGCAGTCTGGATAAAAAAAGTGAATCGGACTCAGTCAGTTCAATGTCCAGTTTTGTTTCGATAACTTCATTTCCTATAAGGTCCAGGCAAGAATTTACCAAAGATTCTTTTACATCAGGCTCAATTTCAAGCGTGTATATCTTGTCAAGAAGGTTACGCAACCCATTTTTTTTGTCTGTAAGTGCTGTCGATATTCTTGCCAGTTCAATGTCAATGATCTCGATTTTTCTTGAAAGATCGGATATTTCGTTTTCTCGGTCTATCGAGGACTTTTTGTTTAACTCAGCTTGGGCATTCATTTTTATAACCAACTGGGTTATTCGCTGTTCAAAATCTTGTTTAAGCTGTTGAGTCTGGTTCTCTTTTTCTATTTCTTTTGCAATAAGGTCTGAGCGAAGGGAGTCTATAGCCTTGAAAAATGTGTAATACTTGTTCTCAGGCGACGGCATTATTATCTGCTGGTCAAGCATGTTAAGCCATGAGATCCTTGCAATAGCCTCAAGAAAACGCTGTTTTAATCCTGAATATACGTTGCGACTTTCAGTATCGGATTCTCTTACTGTAAGGTATCCTGCTTTAAATGCCCTTACACATTCCATGGTATCTTCATAGGTCTCCTCCAGAAGTACACAAATTTTTTGAGGAGCTACTGCTGCAAAAGTTTCTACTGTTATTTGCATCGACTCGGGAATATTGTAAAAGCCTATCACTCCGAGTATTGGACTCCAGTTAAAAAAAAGATCAGTAATGGCTCGTTTGTAATTAAAGGTAATGCCCGAGATGTGTTCAAGATCAAACAGGATGTGAAACTGCTTGTTCAGAAGATCAGATTCGGTGAGCACGACTTGCAAGAGCTCAACGTCCATAAAGTCAAGGATAATATCTGAATTAGATTCAGGTTCAATCCAGGTGTGGATGATATTTTCATCAGTCACACTCATCCATTTGGTATATCCTCCAGCAAGGTGATAGCTTTTCCAGTGATTTTTTTCAGTTGTTCTAACTTTTGGCCGTCCCATTGCTTGGTGTGTGTGGTTATAGATATATTTCTATGCCTACTCGTTATATTGAAAAGTAATAACAGCATTTAGCCTGAATATAATCAACGGTATCTACTTTTTTTAAAGGTCAGTCATATTCTTGGCTTTTTTTATATTAAGATGTTGTTTTATAACTGGTTTTTAGCGTGATAGCCTGAAAAGCATGTAAAAGTAAAGGGTGTTTCGATTATGCAGGTTATTGTTTTTGAAGATACAAGGGTTAGGGAGCTGAAGCCTCTTGTTAATCTTAAACCGGTTTACGGTCTCTATACCGGGTTTCGTTCCCTTCAGGAAAAGCTTGAGCATTCTACGAGGGGTTATGTTACGCTTACCTGGCATCTTCGCCGCTATCTTGCTTCTTTTTATGCTGAACAGCATCCTGAATACGTCGTTAACCGGCTTGAAGAGAAGGATGTACTCCTGGTCAATGGCCGTATAGTCTGTGATGAAGCGGCAGCCAGGGTTATTATTGAAGGTGCTTTTGATGTAGGGAAGGCTTATATGCAAGGAGATAATCTACTGTTTGCAAGAGTCGATAGCTCTCTTCTTGCTGCAGACGGGGGGCTGATGCCTGATCTTGTTGATACATCCATTCTTGCTGAGCAGCTTGTTACTGAAACGGTAACAGGGTTCAGAATTATTGATAATCTCTGGGATTTAACTGCTTTTCATGCTAATGAGCTTTTAAGGGATGCTGAAACGCTTGAGCTTGGGCGTATTGAGGGAGACGTTCATCCTTCAGTTGCTATTGTCAATCGTTCCAATGTTTATGTTGCTCCTGGCGCTGTTGTTCGGGCGGGAGCGGTTCTTGATGCTGATGAAGGATTTGTTGCTGTCGGAGATGGAGCTATTGTTGACCCTCAGGCTGTTTTGATGCAGAATGTATTTCTTGCTTCCTGGTCGAGGGCGAAAATCGGCGCAAAATTGTATAGCAATGTTGCTGTTGGAATGGCATCTAAGGTTGGTGGTGAAGTTGAGGATTCCCTGATTGAGCCATTTGTCAACAAACAGCATGACGGTTTTCTTGGCCATTCTTATATCTCTTCCTGGTGTAACCTTGGCGCTGGTACCAATACGAGCGATCTCAAGAATAATTATAGTCAGATAAAATTGAACATCAATGGCCAGGTACGGATGACGGGATTGCAGTTTCTTGGGCTTTTGATGGGTGATCACAGTAAGAGTTCCATCAATTCCATGTTTAATACAGGAACTGTTGTCGGCACAGGGGCGAACATTTTTGGCAGCGGATTTCCTTCAAAGGAGATACCTTCTTTTTCTTGGGGAGGTAGTGGAGGTTTTGAGAACTATGATGTTGAAAAAGCAGTTGAAACAGCCAGGCTGGTTATGGCGCGCCGTAAGGTTACGATGAGCAGTGCCTATGAGTCGATGTTCCGTTTTGTTGCGGGAATGGATTGTTCGGAGCGATTCTTTATAACTTCTAAGTAAGGTTCCATGATTTTTGTCGTTGACAACTATGATTCTTTTACCTATAACCTGGTACAGTATATCGGCGAGTTTGGTGAAACGGTTGAGGTGTATCGTAACGATGAGCTTTCTGTTGAGGAGATTGTCGCACGTGCTCCTGCAAAGATTGTTATTTCTCCGGGTCCGGGTACTCCTGATGATGCCGGTGTCTCGGTGCCATTGATCCATGCAGTCAAAGGCAGGATTCCAGTACTCGGGGTGTGTCTGGGGCATCAGTCGATCGGTGCCGCTCTTGGTGGAAAAGTGGTTAGAGCGTCCCGAATCATGCATGGCAAGACCTCACTGGTTTATCATGACAACTGCGGGATTTTCAGTGGTGTTGATAATCCTTTTGTGGCCACAAGGTATCACTCTCTCATTGTTGAACGGTCAACTCTTCCTGAGACGCTTGTAATCCGGGCCTGGACTGAGGATGGAGTGATAATGGGTATGGATTCGGAGCAGTTTATGCTCTACGGTGTTCAGTTTCATCCGGAATCCATAATGACCGCTGAGGGGAAAAAAATTATCAGGAATTTTCTTGAATTGTAGTTGTCGAAGATAGTCCAGAAGAGGTAATAGCAATTATAAAAAGATTTTATCCCGATGGTTATTCGCTGAATTTTCAAGGTTAGACTTTTATTACTTCATGTTTAGGTTCAGCCATTGCAATAGTGCTTTTGCTTCCTTGGCAGTGAGATGTGAGCCCGGTTTCCAGAGGTAATAGAGTTGTTGATGAGCACCTTGCGAAATAACCTTTTGGATTTTAGTTGTCTCTTGTCTCTTGTTCGCTATTTTCTGATTATTCCATACTGAAAAATTCAGAGCATTTCGGCCTGATGCGACTATATTAGAGGCAAACCATGATGCGGGAGCAATGTATGCAATGTTATCCCATTGGGTTTCATTTGAGTGGCAGTCATAACAGGCTTTTTTCAGTGAGTTTTTTATGGAACCGGGGAGTTGGATGTCTGAAACTACTGGCGGGTTGATGCGTTTAAGCGGAACAAACTGCATGATTATCAGTACAACAATAGACCAGCTCGCAATTGATTTGAATGAAAGATTCATTATTACCGGAAAACCCTGAATGAGATGGTTGTATTTCTTCTTGTAAACGTCAAAAAAATGTTATCGTGATATTTCCCTGTGAAAAAGCAGTGTGGTACTATCTTCCTCAAATAAGAGCCGATCTTGCTATTCAGCTTGTAAAAACTGGAATGACCCAGTCGCAGGCGGCAAAGAAACTTGGCGTTACTCCCGCAGCTATTTCCCAGTATATTCATAAAAAACGGGGTACACAATCTTTGAAAAGCAAGAGCTACCGCAAGGAGATTGACTCTGCTGTTACATCAATTTGTGAAGACGCATCGTTTGCTGACCTTCGTCGTATTGTTTGCAACTGCTGTCATCTGCTGCAAAAGGAAGGAGACGAACAAACGGAAGGCTGTTTGTCTACAGTTCCACAATAATATGCGCTTCAGTTGAGTGCCCATTTAGCAGGTTCTTCAGAGTGTTGATCAGTTCCATACCGTATTTATTAAGGTAATAAAAAATATTGACCAGTCGTTCCTGGGGTATCCCTTCAGGAAAAAGTGCGGTTTCTGCTTTCAGAATCTGCTCAAGTAACTCTTCGTTTTTTCTCCTGCTTGCCTTCCAGGTTTTTTGTTCAATATTTTCGAAAATTTTATCCGTCTGTACAGACGAAGCTGCCAGAAGCGGTTCAAGAGTAGGGTCAATCTTTGCAAGTACTGGCCCGAGAGCAGCAAAAGCTATGCGGATCTCCTCCTTTGTTTTTTCGAACAGTGTGTCAAGCTCAGGATTTTCAGCGATGCCGACGGCATTTTTTTTCAACTGTTGAAGGTTGTTGAATACCGCATGATAAATTTGTTTGCGTGAAAATCCTGGTTTTCCGGTTACGTGGATCAGTTTGTCCATGATTCTGCTTATTTTCGGCTCAACCAGAGTAAAACTCCCCCTGGGGATAATAAACGGCATGGTGATGCCGAAGTGCTCGTAATTTTTCCGGTACTGAGCCAGGTAGCTTATTTCACCCGGGCCAGCTATGCAGGCAAAAGTTGGCAGGACGTAATCCTGGACAATTGGTCTGAGAACGACGTTGGGGCTGAACCGTTCAGGATGATCCTGACATAGTTCAAGCATCTGGTGCTTTGAATAGCGCTGTTTGTCGGGCACAATTGAGAAAACGTCCTCTAAGGGTTGCTCTATTTTTTGCCGTTGTCCATGATGGTTGATATAAAAAAGATTGACCGCTCTTGGTTTTGTCTGTGCCGTGTAGCCGAGATTTTCCAGGCGGGTACTTTGCGAAACGACATTGTAGGATGATGCTGGCGCTGATGAGAGTTCTCTGATAAAGATGCTGGTCGAAAGTCTCTTGAACTCGGGATCTTGACTCGAAAGCAGAATCAGTGGTTGTTCCCTGAAGAGCCGCATCATGGTGCTTGCAAAGCTTATTTCAAAGGTACTTCCCGGATAATAGCACTCAGTGAGGATATCTTTCACACTCTGCTTGTAGGAGGAATCAGGCAGGAGCTGGAGAAACTCTTCAATTGTCCGCTTGATCTCTTCGCCGAAACAGGTGTTTGCAACCATCTGATCCGGCATGCGCCTGTAGGGTTCTTGTTTAAAATGGACAACCTGGTTCTCGGAAAAAATGGCCGTGTGGGCCGCTTCGTCATAGTCGTGATCTTCACCTTCGAGCCAGAATATCGGGACAAAATCGTATTCGGGAAAGAGTGATTTCTGGCGTTCGGCAAAAATGATGGCGGTGAGAGCTTTGTAGATCGTGTAGAGTGGTCCGGTAAACAATCCAAGTTGCTGTCCGGTTACTATGGCCATACATCGTGGGGATCGGAGCTTTTCAATCTCCCGGAGGTGAAGAGAAGTGCCGCCATAATGACGGTTTTGCCGGGAAAGAAGGCGTACAAGGGCTTCCCTGTCAAATGTTCTCGAACTGAGCAATCCGAGTTGTCGGTAATAATCTGCCTCTCGTTGATAATCAAGGTGAAAACATTCAGAAATCAGTGCTGACCGTTCGGATCCGTCTGATGTATAGTCTCGAAAAAGTTTTGAAAATCCTTTTTTCGGTGTCAAAATATGTTTGTAGTCAAGCAGAAAGGTGTTCACGGTTTTATTTTTGCAGGTTCCATTGTTCAAGGCTGCTGATATACCTGTGATTGGTTAGATCGCACGAAATCGGAGTAACGGTCACATAATTATGCCGAACAGCAAATTCATCTTTGCGCATGTTATCGTCAAGCAGGCGCATGGTGCCATTCAGCCAGTAATAGGGGTTGCCGAACATATCGTGTCGTTCAATGGCATCTTCTTCCCAGCGTGAAAATCCCTGTTCCGTAATAACAATTCCGGCAATCTCTGATTCTGGCACATTAGGAATATTGACGGAAAGAATGGTATCTGTTGGCAGTCCCTCAAGAAGCACCTTTTTCGCCAGTTTTCTTGCAAATTTTCCTGCATAAGTGAAGTCCGCATGTTCATAGGTTGTCAGCGAAAATGCCAGTGAGGTAATTCCCTGAATTGCTCCTTCAAGAGCTGCAGCGACAGTGCCTGAATAGATGGTATTTATCGCAGTGTTGCTGCCATAGTTGATGCCTGAAACAATAAGATCAGGTTTGGATTGCAGGATATGGCTCAGTGCAACCTTTATGCAGTCAACAGGGGTTCCCGAGACGGTGTGTCCAAAAAAATGGCCGTTTTTCAGGAACTTCTTGATTCTGAGTGGAGTCCCGAGTGTCATGGCATGGCTCATTCCACTGTGTGGTTCGGCTGGCGCAACGACGGTAACCCTGCCGATTTTTTTCATTGCCGCCGCAAGTGCATGGATTCCTTCACCTTCAATACCGTCATCGTTGCAGACTAGTATATGAGGTTTTTGCGGTGAGTCAATGCTTTTCTGTTTTTTTATCATGAGAATGTTGCTGCGTCGGATTTTTTGGTGCGTAAAAGTACAAAAAAGTTCTGCTCAAAAGTCATGACCAATACTGAAATAAATGATGGTATCTGAAAATTGCAACGATGTGTATGCTGTTTTATAAGCTTTTGCAAGAAAAGGAAAAGCTTTTGAAACAGTGAACCTTGCCGGACCAATAGGAGTTTGCCAAATAAGGCTTGCTCCTGTGCCATGAATAAAGTGAGCCGAAGAGATATCGGCCAGTTTTTCGGATACATTTCCAATATTGTAATGCAGGAGCAGCGATGTTGGAAAGAGAATAGCGAATGATGGCCTGTAATCAAGTTGAATTCCGGCAACAGTCATATTGTTGCAAGGAAGATCGTTTTCTTTTAATCCAATAAAGCGCTGACTGTAAGTTGTACCCGGGCCTCCGAGGAAAAATTTCTCTGATAAGGGCATATTGCTGCTGCTCAGGCCGAAAAGGCCCGAAAGTTGCAGTGTGGTTTTGCTTGTGAGCTGGATATTTTCTTCGTGATTACCTGAAACCTGCCAGAACATTTCATGATTGCCAAACAGTGTCGGAGTCATTGAATATCTGAGGTTTGTATACGTTCCCGATGTGGGAAACAGGGAATTGTTTCTCGAATCAAGGGTAAATTGTGTCCCGACAGAGAGCATCGTGATATTTGCAGTGTTCAGTGTTGTACCGTTATTCGCTTCAGCATAGGATTGTGCGTTTTGCAGGGTCATTTCGGCAATCAACTGTCCATTTTTTCGGATTCTTGTGCCGAAAGTGGGGCTGATGCCGTACTTCTGGATTCCATAATTGGTTATACTCCCTGAGATCTCGCGATGTTCAAAATAATGCTGGTCATAAAAGAGACGAGAGGACATCGTAAAGTGAGACTCTTCTATTCTCGGCATATTGAGCTCAAGATTGACGAGATAGCCCTTTTTTCCAGCTTTCATCCAGCCGCCGATGGAGTTCGTAGTTCCGCCGAAATTTTCGTTTCTGACATCGATAAGAAACTGAGCATTGTTCGTTTCATCATAGCGTAACCCGAGCCGGAGCACTGAAGAAGGTTTTTCTTCAAGAGAAAAGTTGAGCCTGGGATTCTGTTCGTTTTCAGATCCAGCGGCAGGTTGTGCGAAGATTGATACACGGTTGAAGACTCCTGTTTCATAAAGATTATTGACAGACTCCTCAGCCTTTTGAATACGGAGCGCTTGAGTTGAGTCGATTTTTATTTCACGTGTTATTGGGGTGATTCCTGTGATTTTTTTATCCCTGTTTACCTTGATACCGTATGGTTTTCCGGAAGAAACATTTACGTTCAGAGCACCATCGTTCAAGGATATGCTTTTGATGGTGACAAGGCTATAGCCTTTTTTTCGGTATTCTTTTACCAGTGCTTCGAGAGCCCTGGTTCCTGCAGTATTGGTATAGAGCACTTTTGTTACTGGCCTGAAGCAAAGCTCAATCTCTTCCTGCGAAAGCGCTTCAGGTGGCCCCCCTGTAACGGTTACTTTTTTTATTCCGGGAAGCGGATAAAGATAAAAAACAACTGTTTTGTGGTGGTTATCAAGTTTGGCATAGACTCTGGTAAAGAGATCTGTTGCCAGCAACTCCTGAAGGGTTTTGTTCAGGTCAGTTGCATTACAGATAATGGTGGAAACAATTGGGTCATGTTCCGGATTTTCTTGCGGAAACTGAAAAGTTTTTTTGTATGTCCTGATCGTCGTTCCTCGGGAACTCTTTTTTGCTATGCTGCGCCTTATGGTTTCTGCAATAACTTTTCCTTTGGTATAGCCAGCTTCAAAAAGCGCATTGATATCGGAAAAATCGGTTGCTTTATGGTTGCCGAGTTCTGGAGTTATGACGATATCGGCTTTTGCAAGCTGCACAGGATACTGCAATTTCGTGAGGATTGTCATAGCCTGATCGGCCGCTTTCCAGGGGAGATCAAGTTCGCCGCTGGTTGCATACATGCCGCCATGCGTATCCACCGCAATTTTATAGTCTGCGTTGAACGTATCAAGCTCATCAACAGGAAGATTTGCAACAAGTCCGCCGTCAACCAACTGATAGCCGTTACGGATGATCGGTTCAAAAAGAATAGGAATAGTACTGCTTGCTCGCATTGCTTCTGATAGTGAACCGCTCGTAAGTGTTATACGCATCCCCGAAACAAGATCAGTCGATACGGCCCTGAAATTAATTGGAAGGTTTGAAAAATCTGAAGCATTGTAAAGAGCGTTCAGAACCAGGAGGTCGAGAGTGCCAGTCAGTGTCTGAGCGGAATTAAGCGATTTAGGGATGAGAAGTTTCAGCTTTTCAATACGGATTGTAATAGACGCACGGTCTCGAATTCGTTGCTGTTCAAGAAAAATGTTTGAGCGGGTATAATCATCATGGAGAGCAGTAATGGATTGCCAGGGGAGGGTATGGACGATATTTTCAAGTTCATCAGGGCTGTATCCGCAACTGTAAAGCCCTCCGATAATAGCGCCCATGCTTGTGCCGGCAATACAATCAACGGGAATACCGGCTTCATCAAGAGCTTTGAGAATGCCAATTTGCGAAAGGCCATTGGCGCCTCCGCCTGAAAGGGCAAGACCAACGGTTTTTCTTGCTGGTCTCATCGACTGGAACAATGCATAGCGGTGTAGGGGAAGCTTAAGTGTGTCGGGATAGACTAAGTTGTTTTGTGCTGCTACAGTATCAGGTTTCGCCATCATTGCAGTGAGGAAAGTTGCTGCGAGTAGTGCTGCTATGCAGAAAACCGATCTGAAGTTCAACAAAGCCGGTGCTCCTTGTTTTATATAGTGGTGAAAAAGGTTTTATGCTGACTGTTTTTGAGATCTCCCTTGGACTTCATATCTTGAATTTTAATGTATAACCTTTACTCTTCATTGAAAAATGGCTTGGTTTAAACGGGAAAACCCCTCAATACGTCCTACCGATAAACGAGATATTCCGGAAGGATTGTGGTGGAAATGTGAAGAGTGCGGAGCGATGCTTCACAAAAAACAGTTTGAAGATAACTTCTATACCTGTCCGGAATGCAGTCACCATTTCAGGATATCTCCTTATAAGTATTTCTCGATTCTTTTCGATAGCGACAAGTACATTGAGTTTGACGATAATCTACGTTCTGCCGATCCTCTCAGTTTTACCGATACAAAGAAATATCCCGACAGGGTTCATGATACTATTGAAAAGAATGGAAAAACCGAGGCCTGTCGAAATGCTCATGGTAAATGTGGAGGTGATCCTCTTGTTGTTTCTGCAATGGATTTTGGTTTTATCGGTGGATCAATGGGTTCTGTTGTTGGTGAAAAAATAGCGCGCGCCGTTGATAAAGCACTTGCGCTCAACGCTCCTCTTCTTGTCATCTCCCAGTCAGGTGGGGCCCGGATGATGGAAGGTGCGTTCAGCCTCATGCAGATGGCTAAAACTGCGGCAAAGCTTACCCAGCTCAGCGAGAGGAAACTGCCCTATATTTCTCTTCTGACTGATCCGACGATGGGAGGTATCACCGCTTCTTTTGCCATGCTTGGCGATATCAATATCAGCGAGCCGAAAGCCCTTATAGGATTTGCCGGTCCCAGGGTGATCAGGGATACCATCAAAAGAGATCTGCCCGAAGGGTTTCAGCGTGCTGAGTTTCTGCTTGAACATGGTTTTCTTGATCGGATTATCTCCCGAAGGGATCTTAAAAACGAGCTGGTCACTTTGCTTGGTATGCTCAAGGTCTAACTCCAGTGAAGCGCTGCAGCCGTAACCGGGAACTGTGCTATGAAGATGTTTTTTATCTCAATGGCAATTTCCCGGTGTTCCTGTTGCGTGCTTTTATCTGTTCGTACCTCAAGGTAGTGGATCCAGCTTCTTACTGAGCCCTTCATATAAAGTTTTGTTTGAGTGCCCAGTGGCAGGAGCACTCTTGCGCACTCCTTGGCAATACCTTTTTCGAGCGCCAGATTGTATTCTTCAAGCGCCATTCGGGCAATACGATCCTGCGCCTCATCAAACCACTGAATGGTCGTTTCATCGAGATCATCAAGGGAATTTTGCCGGTTTTTGCTGTCCTGTCGCCTTGGCTGGTATCGCTCAATCTCCTGCGCTTTGGCGTACCGTTGGGAAAATTCCTGGAACTGAAAACTTTTATGTCGAAGAATCTGCGGTGAAATAGCTCTTGAAGTCACAATTTCAACAGTCATATCCACCATTTCAAAGACGCTCCAATGCTTGTGTGCAATACAGTAGGCAAGCAGCTTTTCATAATCAGGCGTCTCCTGATGGGGGCTTGATACTCTCGCACAGTAAGCAATAAGGCCTTCAGGTGGGAGTGGCTTGTTCTCAACCTCTATAAGTGGGGTGGTGACTGAAATGAGGCGTACTTGCATGTTCCTCAACGTTTTGATGTTTGTTTGGCACTAAATATAGAGAAATGACACCATTTTCCATCGTATCACTCAAGATCGGGTATCTCTCTTTTTTTGCTAATTGAAACGGGAAGTCTTGATTTATTGTTGTCACTGCGTATTTTGACAATCAGTATCAGGAGTTCAAGTTGAGCTTCTCGGGCAGGGCACATTTTATGCTTTGAACGATTTACCAATATTCAAACAATAGAGCTATGGCAAATATTAATTTTGGTTTCGAGCATCATGCCAGAAAAATGTACTCAGGCGCTATAGAACAGGGGATTACCAACACTCTTGTTCCCATGGTTATAGAAACTTCAGGACGTGGCGAGCGTGCTTTCGATATTTTTTCAAGGCTTCTGCGTGAACGCATTATCTTTCTCGGAAGCGGGATTGACGAGCATGTGGCTGGTCTGATTATGGCCCAGCTTATTTTTCTCGAATCTGAAGATCCGGAACGAGATATTTATATCTATGTCAACTCTCCGGGTGGCAGTGTTTCTGCCGGTCTCGGCATATACGACACGATGCAGTATATCCGTCCGGAAGTCTCAACAGTGTGTGTCGGAATGGCTGCAAGCATGGGTGCATTTCTTCTTGCCAGCGGAGCAAAAGGAAAGCGAGCTTCACTTCCCCATTCAAGGATTATGATTCATCAGCCCTCCGGTGGCGCACATGGACAGGAGACTGATATAATTATCCAGGCCCGTGAAATAGAGAAAATCCGCAGGTTACTTGATGAACTGCTTGCCAAACATACAGGTAAGGATGTGCAGCAGGTAAGGGAGGATTCGGAAAGGGATCGCTGGATGAACGCGCAGGAGGCGCTTGATTACGGCATTATTGATGCCATCTTTGAGAAACGTCCCATGCCTGAAAAGAAGGACTAACCACTGGGATGTTATCATGATCGATCAGACCAAAGCGTTTAATCTGGAAAAAACATATAACCATCACGATGTCGAAGATCGGTGGAGAAGTTCTCATTGGGAAGCGATCGGGAGCTTTCATGCCGAAAGTTCCCGGGTACTCGAAGAGGGAAAAAAGCCTTATACCGTGCTCATGCCTCCGCCGAATGTTACCGGAAGTCTTACACTTGGTCATGTACTGAACCATACGCTGCAGGATATTTTTATCCGATACAGCCGTATGACAGGCAAAGAGGCATTGTGGCTTCCCGGCACCGATCATGCTGGTATTGCGACACAGACAGTTGTAGAACGAAAGCTGAAAAAAGAAGGTATAACCCGGCACGATCTTGGACGCAAGGAGTTTCTGGGTCACGTATGGCAGTGGAGGGAGGAGTACGGCGGTCTTATTCTCAGGCAGCTTCGACGTCTCGGCATTTCATGTGACTGGCGTCGAAACCTCTTTACCATGGATGAAAGTGCGTCCAAAGCAGTTATTAATGCCTTTATTACGCTTTATCGTGACGGCTTGATCTACCGAGGTACCCGCATTATCAACTGGTGCCCGGTGTCACAGACAGCACTCTCCGATGAAGAGGTGATCATGAAGCCCCGCAAGGACAAGCTTGTCTATCTTCAGTATGCCCTTGTCAGTCATCCCGGCGAATATATCACTATTGCAACAGTCAGACCTGAAACCATTCTGGCCGATGTTGCCATTGCCGTTAACCCTGAGGATTCTCGTTACCGTCACCTGATTGGGGAGCTTGCCGTTGTGCCTGTGGCAGGAAGGCATATTCCGATTATTGCTGATGATTATGTTGATATTGAGTTCGGTACCGGTGCACTGAAAATCACTCCGGCACATGATGCCAACGACTACGCCGTTGCCCAGCGTCATAATCTTCCGATTCTTTCTGTTGTCGGAAAAGATGGCAGAATGACCGATGAGTTTGGTTATGGCGGCATGGACCGTTTTGATGCTCGTGAAAAAATTCTCAAAGATCTCAACGAGCTCGGCAATCTTGTCAGTGTTGAAGAGTACGAGCACAATGTTGGCTATTCCGAGCGAGCAGACGTGGTTGTTGAGCCTTATCTTTCCGAGCAGTGGTTTGTCAGGATGAAGCCTCTTGCGGAGAAGGCACTCCAGGTTGTCAATGAAGGCGAAATCCGCTTTCATCCCCAGCACTGGATTAATACCTACCGCCACTGGATGGAGAACATTCAGGACTGGTGTATCTCTCGGCAGCTCTGGTGGGGACACCGCATTCCGGCATGGTATGACACTGAAGGCAGGGTTTGGGTTGCAGCCACCTGGCAGGAAGCTTGTCATCTTGCCGGTACCGACAAGCTTGTGCAGGATGATGATGTGCTTGATACCTGGTTCTCTTCGTGGCTCTGGCCGCTGACAACGCTTGGCTGGACGGACAAACAGAGTAGCAATGACAATCTCAAATCCTTTTATCCGACCAATACACTGGTAACCGGACCGGACATTATTTTTTTCTGGGTAGCCAGAATGATCATGGCAGGTCTCTATTTCAAGGGAGAGGTTCCCTTTCGGGACGTCTATTTTACCAGCATTATCCGTGATATGAAGGGCCGCAAGCTTTCAAAGTCCCTCGGTAATTCTCCTGACCCGATCAAGGTCATGGACACTTATGGTACCGATGCCCTGCGTTTCACCATCATCTATATTGCACCTCTGGGCCAGGATGTCCTGTTCGGGGAGGAAAAGTGCGAGCTTGGGCGGAATTTTGCTACGAAAATATGGAATGCTTCACGGCTTGTTTTTATGTTGCGCGAGAAGTATTTCAATGATCCTGAAGAGTTCACTGCTGTTTACCGTGACTTCAATCCGCGTTCCGGACGTTTCAGTCTTGCAGAGCAGTGGCTTCTTGCCGGGTTCAATGGTATGCTTGAGCGTTATCATAACGCTTTCAGCCAGTTCCGGGTTAATGACATTGTCAGATTGCTCCATGACTTTTTCTGGAGAGATTACTGTGACTGGTATCTGGAAGCGCTGAAGGTGAAGCTTGCAGGTGGGCTGACAAGAGAAGAGGCACAGGAGGCCGTCTGCCTTGCAGTTTATGTGCTTGAAGGTACACTGAAAGCCTTGCATCCGGTGATGCCGTTCATTACTGATGAAATCTGGCATTATGTTCTCCCGCGTTCATCGGAAGAGAGTATTGCCCTGTCACCGATGCCTCTTGCAGATGCCGAACTCTCAGGTATGGATGTACGAGGTTTTTCTCTGATACAGAAGCTGATCACTGAGGTCAGGAGTCTGCGTTCATTGTTTGGTGTTCCTCACAGTAGCCTGGCAGAGATTCTTGTCAGACCAGCCAATGATGGTGATCACCTGGTGTTTGAGGCGAATCTTCCTCTTGTTGCCGCACTGGCTCAATGCACCCCGAAACTTATGCTCGACAGAGAGCGTCCGCGTCATGCAGCAGGATCTGTAGTCGAAGGAAATGAACTATTTGTTCTGCTTGAGGGGTTGATATCATTTGAAAAGGAGCGGGCACGTCTGCAGAAAGAAATAGACAATGTTTCCTCTTATGTTGCATCGGTTCGGAAGAAGCTTTCAAACCGTGGTTTTGTGGATAATGCACCACTGGATGTTGTTGCAAAAGAGACTGAAAAACTGAGGGAGGCTGAGGATAATCTTGAAAAACTACGCAGCAATCTTTCTGTTCTGAGTGATTGAGACGAGCTGGAATTCTGGTTATTGTAGATGTTGATATTGGTTCATAAAAAAGGGAAATGTTTTTATTAGAATTAATCAATAAAAAGTGGTATCTTCCGACTTTTCTGGTTTGTATGGCAAACTGGTGGCGGTAGTGTAAATTGCTGAAGTTCTCAAGGAGATGTTCTAAATGAGGCAACTCAAAATAAGCAAACAGATAACCAATCGTGAAAGCCTGTCTCTTGATCGTTACCTTCAGGAGATTGGAAAGTATGATCTTTTAACCGCCGAAGATGAGGTCAGGTTGACCAAGGCGATAAAAGAAGGTTTTGATATGCCGGTTGATACAACCGAATACAAGAGGGCCAAGCGAGCACTCGACAAGCTAATCAAGGGTAACTTACGATTTGTTGTTTCGGTAGCCAAGCAGTACCAAAATCAGGGTCTCACCCTCGGTGATCTGATTAATGAAGGGAATCTCGGTCTTATCAAGGCTGCAAAGCGGTTCGATGAAACTCGTGGATTCAAATTTATCTCTTATGCGGTATGGTGGATCAGGCAGTCCATTCTTCAGGCATTGGCAGAGCAGTCGAGAATTGTGAGGCTTCCCCTGAACCGGGTAGGCACCCTCAACAAAATCAGCAAAGCTTACAGTCAGCTTGAACAGGAATTTGAGCGAGATCCCAATACCAGGGAGCTTGCCACCCTGCTTGAAATGGATTCGCAGGACGTTGCCGACACTTTGAAAATTGCAGGACGGCATGTTTCGGTTGATGCGCCATTTGCCCAGGGCGATGATAACCGCCTGCTTGATGTTCTGCAGAACGATGGTCATCTGCCTGATTACGGTCTCAACCGGGATTCTCTGACACTTGAGGTTGAGCGTTCACTCTCTGTGCTTGCTCCGAGAGAAGCCGATGTTATCAAATCTTATTTTGGGATTGGCATGGATAATCCGCTTACGCTTGAAGAGATCGGAGAGAAATTCCGTTTGACTCGTGAGCGTGTCCGGCAGATCAAGGAAAAAGCGATACGGAGACTGCGTCAGTCGGCATACAGCAAGATTCTGAAGGAGTATATCGGGAGTTGATAAGTTTCGGGACTTTTTTGCCGGAGCTTAAAGGCACCTCTTGTTAAGTTGAAAGTAGTTTGGGGAATAAACTTGTTCGGGTTGGCATATCGGTAGTGCAAGAAATAGCATAAAGCTCAGTCTATAGCAGTTTTATAAATCACATAGCCAATGCCGAGGAAAAGTAGATTCGGCAGCCATGCTGCGAGCATAGGGTGTATCAGCCCTTGATATCCTGCTATTGCAATGGTTTTTTGTAGTCCGAGATAGAGAAACCCTGCAAACAGCGTGATGGCGATTTCAGAAGCGAGTCCGCCCCGTTTTTTTTTAGCGGAGAGTGGTACGCCGATGAGGATGATGATGAGAGATGCAAATGGCATTGCAATTTTGTTATGAAATTTGACCATTGAGCGCTCAAGGCCGGAAAAACCGGCTTTCCGTTTTTCTGAAAGAAAACTATAGTGGCGGCTGATATTCATTTCGTCCGGTTGCAGATTCAGTTCAGCCAGGGTGTGTGGCGAAAGGACAAGTTTTACTGTTTTCAACGGTATGAAACTAAATATTTCCTCGTCTCCTTTAAAAAAACGGGTTGAAACGTTATGCATGATCCACGTTTTGTGTGCAGGGTCATAGTGCATTGAATCGGCATCGATTCGGGAGTTGAGTCGGGAGCCGGTGAACTCCTCTATTGAAACAGCGCTAAGTTTTGACCGGTCAGGATCAAGACTTCCTATTGAAACAATACGCTGCCCGGGTTCAAGAAGATGAATATTGTGGTTTTCTTTAGGGTCAGAGTTTCTTTTGCCAAAATAATGTTCTTCAAAGGAGTGGGTTGCGGTAAATGCAACAGGAGCTATCCACCACGCATTGACAAGATTCATGGCAAGGATGAGAATGCCGCCGATTAAAAAAGGAGTCAGCAGTTGGCGCATACTGACACCGGCTGATCGTATAGCCGGAAGTTCACTTGAAAAGGAGAGTCTTCCCGAGACAAGTATCGCGGCAAGCAAAGCACTGATTGGGGATGTTACCAGAAGAGTTGAAGGTATCGACAGAAGGTAGTAATGGGCGATATTCCATAGGTTGAGCTTGTTGTCCATGAACTCATCAAGCTTTTCAACCATGTTGATGAGCATGAAAAGGCAAATAAAGACTACAGATGAAAAGATAAATGTCTTGGCAAACTGCCTGAATATATACTTGTTAAGAATTTTCATAGTAATATCCAGGCAGATATGCAACCGGGCTTGAGTTTAATAGCCAAAAATATCATCAACATTCAACTCTTTTACGGTCCCATATTTTTTCAGGGTATTCATGTCAAGATTTTCTTTTTTGCCAAGTATCAGCATAACATGTTTTTTATTGCTGAAATGTTTCCTGTGAAATTTCTCGATATCGCCAAGATTCATGAGAGCCGTATCATGATAAATTTCCTTTCTGATATCATTGTCATGTCCGAGTCTGACAGCTTCTTCGTAATTGAAAAGAATCTCAGTTTTCGTCAGCCGTTCGGTTGAAATTTTCTGCTGAATGCCGTTTTGTGCGGTAGCAAACAGTTTCGGTGACTTTGGCAGCTCCTTCATCAGGTTGCTAATCCCTTCAAGCGCTTCTGGAAGCTTGTCTGCTTGTGTGCCGATATAACTGACAATATAATTATGCTCTTTCTTTTGTTTTGGTGTCTTATATACCGAAAAAACAGAGTATGCAAGAGCTTTAGCTTCCCGTAGTTCCTGGAAGACTACTGATGACATTCCTCCTCCGTAATATTCGTTGAAGAGAGTTGCAATGGGGACGATGGACGGATCGTAGAGCTCGTCTCTCGTAAGTAGAATGACTTCTGCCTGTGTCATATTGTAATCAACGAGATAGACAAGATTATCAATCTGTTCAAGATCCTTGAATGGGTCTTTTGCTGGCGGGGTTTGGAAATATTCTGGATAATGCCGAACCGAACCCAGTTCACTGAGTACCTCTTGTGATGGAGATGGTCCGTAGTAGAGTACCCTGTGGGTATACTGCAAAAGCATCTGCAGTTCTTCAAGGAGTTCCTTCGAAGTGACTTTTTCAAGTTCACTGTTGTTCAGTACGTTGGTGAAAGGGGAGATAGGCCCGTACTTTCCGTAACTCGTCATGGCCTCAAAGAGTATTTTTTTCTTGGACAGTTTATCATCTGCGCGCTCTTTCATCACGCCGGCTTTAAGCTTTTCAAGCGCTTCTTCATCAGGCACGGAATCAACCAGAAGTTTTTCAAGAAGTCGAATTGCTGAGGCAGAATTTTTTTGAAGTCCGGAAAGCTTCAGATAGACGTAATTATCGGAGGTAAATGCCGAGAAACTTGCGCCGATTTTATAGAGTTCCTGACTGAACTCTTTAGGGGTAAGGTCGGAGGTGCCGAGATATGAGAGATAGTCGAGCGCAAGATCAATTTTTTTACTGTTATTTTTCCCGACATCAAATACATAATAGAGCGAGAAAAGCTCGTTTTCCCTGTTTTGCACATAATGCAGTTTTATAGAGGGATTGACATCAAAAAAACCGATATCCTTTTTATAATCAAGAAAAGAAGGTTTGGCTTGCTCAAATTTCCGTGCCAGAAGTTTTTCGGCAAAATGTGATGAGGTATCCCGATTTACCTTGAGAGGGGTTATCGGAGGCTTCTGGATTTTTGCTTCGCTTTCAGGTGTACCGTGCTCTTTGTAAACGGCGACATAATTTGAGCTGTAGTGTTTTTGTGCAAATGCTGCCAGCTCTTCTTTGGTGATTTTCTGGAGACGTTCAATCTGGTTGACATGCTCCGACCATGGCATACCCCACACAAAAGCATCGACAAAAGCCTCAACTCGTCCCCGGTTGGTTTCGTAAAGTTTCAGTTGTTCGATTTTCAGATCATTGATTGCCGCTTCAAGCAGCCAGTCAGGAAACTGTCCCGCTTTCAGAAGTTCAATCTGGCCGAGCAGCTTTTCTTTTACCGTGTCAAGACTCTGTCCTTCTCTCGGTTTTCCACTCAGAATGTGCGTGGAGTAATCTTTCATCATGACCAGCACTGAACTGGCATCAAGCACAGTCTGCTGCTGATTCAGGTTGAGATCAATCAGTCCGGCAGTGTGGTTGAACAAAACCTTGTCAATCAAGGTCAGGTAATCCGAATCTGAGCTGTTGACTCCATTGAACCGGTATCCGATTACCAGCTCTTCGGATTCTGGTCCCGTCACCTTGATGACGGCGGGTTTCGTGAGATCTTCTTCCACTCCAGGGGTAAAGATTGGTACCTCTGTAGGTTTTAGTACTGAAAACTTTTTGTCAATAAGTTTTATAGTTGCATCCGGATCGAAATCGCCCGCGATGCAGAGTGCCATATTGTTTGGAACATAGTAAGTGTGGTAGTAATCGAGAACATTCTTGATTGAGGGATTTTTCAGGTGCTCTGCTTTACCGATGGTGGTCTGTGTTCCGTAGGTATGTTTTTTAAAAAGTCCTGCAAAAAGTTTTTCCCATATTTTGCGGCTATCACTGTCCATAGTCATGTTTTTCTCTTCATACACCGTTTCAAGTTCGGTATGAAAGAGCCGCATGACCGGATTGCGGAATCGCTCCGCTTCAATGGTAAGCCACTGGTCAAACTTGTTTGACGGAATATCGTTGACATAGACGGTCTGTTCTACCCAGGTGTATGCATTGGTACCCTCCGCCCCGATTGAACTGAGCAACTTGTCATATTCGTTGGGTACGGTAAAGCTGGCGGCCACGTTAGAGAGTGAGTCAATTTTTTTATATATCGCGGCCCTTTTCTCAATGTTTGCAGTGGAGCGGTACTCCTCATAAAGATCAGTAATTTTTTCAAGCTCGACGTGCTCCTTTTCATAGTCAAGAGAGCCCAGGGAATCAGTTCCCTTGAAAAGCATATGCTCCAGATAGTGTGCAAGGCCAGTTGTCTCTGCCGGGTCATTTTTGCTGCCAGCACGGACGGCAATTGATGTGTATATTCTTGGCTCGTCATGATAGGGACTCATGTAAACGGTCAGCCCATTTTTCAGGGTATAAACTCTGGTTTGGAGAGAGTCGCCGGGAATGGTTGTGTATGGATAAGGCTTGACTTCTTTTATCATGGGGGTACAAGAAATTAAATGCAAAAAAAGAATTCCGATTGAAAATATTGGGATGCCGTGTTTCATACGTGGTTGAAAGTTATACGGCATCAAAAAAAGATAATAATTAAATTAAAAGCACATAATTGCAACCACATCATGAACCCTTTTAAAAATAAAAGGGTGATACAGCAGGGTTCCATGTATTTTTGATGTACTTCCCTGGCAGTATAGTCTGCTACCGTTAATGTTGGGTATATTCTTATAAAGTCTTATATAATAATAAGTTAAGTCCTCAATGTTACAGCGCTGCTACAAAAGCTTTAAAATCGCCTGACCTGCTTCCCTGAAAACACTTCTTATGGTTGGCTATTTACTCGAATATAGCGACTCTTGAGAGGAACTGCTACACGATAGTAACCTGAAAGTCGGATAAAGCGTATCCACAAAAAAACATAATGGTTACGCGCTTGCTTTCAGAATCGGCTGCACATGGTGCTTTGGTTTGTGCAGAGACAAGTCGTGAGTTGCTTGCAGGTTAAGCCAGAACTCCGGTGACGTGTTGAACGCCCCGGCAAGAAGCCAGGCCGTATTTGGTGACACCCCTCTCTTACCACGGACAATCTCATTGATTCGAATGCTGTGGAAACCCGCGAAATCACCTTTCAATGCTTCCAGACGATTGCCTGGAGGAGATTTCAAATCTTCCAGAGACGGGACAGCATTGAGAACATCCAGTTTGTACAGGGCCACATCTTTTATCCGAACAGGTATTTTTCTTGAGCGACTACTTGAAATACCGTGATAAAAATCTGATGTTGCCCGATTTCCAAAAGTAACTATCATGAACAAAAATTTAATTGATTCCCGGTATCCATGCAAGCGGATATCAGGAAGATGAACTTGCTATATTTTCATGGACAGGGTTAGAAGTCATATCTTCAATCAAAAGGAGATATGAGAAATGACAGAGAAAGGCAACGAGAGTCGCAGGAAGTACAGCAAAGAGTTCAAGGTTGATGCCGTTGAACTGATGAT
>CAIMPI010000018.1 GCA_903843305.1 uncultured Chlorobiaceae bacterium | reverse complement strand
GCGACAACATGAAGCAGGTGGTAACAAAAGCGTCACGCTATGAGCCAATTTTCAATGAACTTATGGAACAGTGGGCTTTGCACTATCAGACCAACATGCAGGCGACCAGGATCGTCAGGCCCAAGGATAAGCCATCGGTTGAAGGCTCGGTGCACCATGCCTACCAGCAGATTTATGCCCGTTTGCGCAATGAAGAATTTACCAGTATCAATGCCTTGAAGTATCGGGTTCTGCAGTTGCTGGATAATGCCAATGATCGGCTGATGACCGATTATGGCAAGAGTCGCAGACAGCGGTTTATAGAGCTTGAGCAAGAGCTGTTACAGCCACTGCCGTTGACAGATTTTGCCTACAAACGTGAAACGACCGCAACCGTCAAGAAAAATTACCATGTCATTTTGGGCGAAGACCGTTGCCAGTACAGTGTCCCTCATGAGCATATCGGCAAGATCGTCAAGCTGATCTACGATGAAGCGGTTGTTGAGGTCTTTCTGGATTTTCAGCGCATTGCCTTGCATCAGCGCATCGTTGGACGGCGGGGAGTCTACAGAACCGTTGAAGAGCACATGCCGGAATCCCATCGCCGGTACCATCAGCAGAAAGGGTGGACTGAGGAAGACTTTACCAGCAAAGCGGCGGCTGTCGGGCCTTGTACAGAGGAAGCCGTTCTTCGAATACTGTGTTCAAAAGCCTTTGTACAGCAAAGCTTTGATGCTTGCCTTGGAATCCTACGGCTCCAGAAAAAGTATGGGCAAACACGGCTCGAAGCGGCTTGTGGACTTGCGTTACAAGTTCCCAGCGTTAGTTACCGTCTCGTCTATAATATTCTCGAAAACAACAGGGATAAGGCTTTGGTAGCAGAAGAATACCATGCGCCCATGCTGCCATTTCATGATAATATTCGCGGCAAAGAAGTCTACAATTAACCCCATTCACCACCATAACCATGAACACACAGCTTACTCTTGACCAGCTTCGCTCCATGAACCTTTATGGTATGGCAAATGCCTATGAAGCCGCAACCATGCTTCCTGTCCACGAACAGCCAGCAGCGGACACGCTGCTCGGCAAACTGGTTGATGCCGAGCAGCTTTTTCGAAAAGAACAGAGCACCAAACGATACCTGCAGCTAAGCAAAATCCGTTATCCGGCCATACTCGAACAGGTGCACTGCAACGCCGCCCGAAACCTGAGCCGCGATCAACTCCTCAGCCTGTCAGACTGCGGTTTTATCAGACGAGGGGAAAATATTCTTATTACCGGAGCCACAGGATGTGGTAAAAGCTACCTTGCCTGTGCATTGGGACGGCAGGCCTGTTCACTCGGCTATCGCACCCTCTACTTTGGCATGAACCGATTTCTTGAACGGATTGCCCAGACAAAACTCGATGGAACCTTTGTCAGGGTGCTTAACCAAATTGAACGAACCCATCTGATTATCCTTGATGATTTCGGCCTGCAACCCCTTGATGCAACAACACGTATTGCACTGCTTCAGATCCTTGAAGATCGGTATGGAAAACAAGCGATAATGATCACTTCTCAGCTTCCGGTTGCCCAGTGGCATGACGTAATTGGAGAGCCTACAATTGCCGACGGAATCATGGATCGGCTGGTCGGAAATGCTCACCGGCTTGAGCTGAAAGGTGACTCATTAAGAAGGAAGAAATTGGAAATAATTGTTTAAGTTCTAACAACAAATCTGGCCTGAAATAAGTGGCACACTTTGCCACGGAATAGGTGGTACACTTTCGCCCGGAATACCCGGCACACTTTCCCCGGAATACTCAGATAGTTATGGCTACGATGTATTGATGTCGCACAAGGGCACTATTTTGTTGGATAGTTTACAATCGAATTTAAAAAACTGTACCGATGGTGTTGAAGAATGCGACGTATTTATTGGCTTTATCAGACCTGATTATGGCTCTGGGGTGTTAGACAAAGGTGGTAAATCAATTACACATTTCGAATTTGAAACAGCCTTTGGCAGAAATATTCCACGATTTGTTCTTGCTGATTATCGGGTAGAGTTTACAAGAGCATTATTTAAAGATTCTTTTGTTATTGAAGATATGACTTCAAAAAAGATCGATTTCGATACGATCTCTTTTGAAGATAATGGTGTGATGGACACAAGATGTATTAGAATGTACAACGATGCTATAAAAGACAAAGAATGGTCAACTTCTAAACGAACTGGGAATTGGGTCCAACCTTATATTAGTTATGATGATATCAAGATGCATCTTGAAAGCCAGTTTAAATATCAAGAACGCATTCAAAAATTAATTGATAAATCAAAAGGAACAGGGATATGAGTGCAAAAACATTTATAAAAGAACTTATCAACCAACAAGAGCATAATTCGCTTGAGTTTAAAACGGGATGGAACGTGGAAGCTGTTTTGAAAACCATCTGTGCTTTTTTAAATACAGAAGGCGGCTGGATTATTGTTGGACATAACGAAAAAGAACTTATTGGTTTGCCAGATATTACAGAACAAATGGTAAATGAGCTAAAAAAAAATGCTTTAGAGAATATTTTTCCTCAACCCTTGGTCTATGTACAATTAGAAACTGTAAATGAAAAATTTATTGTTTTAGTGAATGTATTAAAAGGGTCAAGACAACCATATTCTTATCAGAATAAATATTTCATTAGAAAAGGCCGTCAAACTTTAGAAGCTAGTCCAGATGATGTGAGTTTAATTTTAAGGTCATCGAATCAATATACTTCAAGTTGGGAAAAGCTTACAACCGTTGATGCGAAATACAATGATTTAAGTGAAAATGAAATATCTGCCACAATCGTTGCGGCCAATAAGCTTGGAAAGACTAAATCACTACCCGAGAGCCCGAAAGATTTTTTGAGTTATTTTCAATTGATTGATTATACAGCAGTGAAAAACGGAGCAGTAATTCTTTATGGAAATGAACCAACAAAGTTTTTTACTCAATGTAGAATACGTATTACTAATATGCCCGAGGGTGTTACTGGCAATAACTTCAGCGATATTGAAATAATTGAGGATAATCTTTTTGTTTCTTTCAAAAGAGTGATGGATTACTTTAAGAAAAACAATCCAATTGTAAGTGAATTTCATCAAGATAGTCCTTTAAGAACTGACCGGGAAAAATATCCGTTTGCAGCCTTAGATGAAGCTATTGTAAATGCGATGGTGCATCGTGACTATGGCGATATGTCTGGAGAAATAACAATCAATATTTATAAAGATAAAATCGAAATAATTAACTCGGGTGAAATTCCATCTGATATTATTACCAAGAAAAATATAATTGAATCCCACCATTCAGTTTTGAGAAACCCCACTGTTGCTCATATGTTTTTCCTTAGAGGGAAAATGGAAAAGTTAGGACGTGGACTTTCACTAATTAAAAAGCAGTTTGATGAATTAAGACTAAAATCTCCTGAATGGACATTTCAAAGTGGATATACAAAACTTACTTTATTTGGCATAAAAGAAGAAATAAAAATCAACGACCGTATGGTTCATTTTTTTTCCGAAATGAATCCAGAAAACACTTATTCTAGTGAAGATTATATGGAGTTTTTTATGGGAGAAATTAAAGAACGGACTGCAAGAACAGACCTTCAAAAACTAACCGAAGGCGGGTGGGTAAAAAAAATTGGAGATGGTCCTCAAACAAAGTATTTAAAAACGAGTAAAAAATTGCCGGATATTGCCGGATAGCACAGATGTCTGATTGAAAATCATTGAAATACAATAAGTTAAGAAAAAATATAAACAAAGGAATTTGCCGGATACTGCCGGATAGTCCATTGGTTTCAACAAATTGATGGTTGCCGGACTTTGCCGGATAGCGGCATATAAATATAAGAACAGATTGTTAATCAAGCGTTTAGAACAATTGTGATTTGCCGGTTATTGCCGGATAGTAAAAACAACACAGAAGAAAAATGAGCAAACAAATTACGACCGAAAAAGAACAACGAAGGCATAACAGCACCTACCACAAAAGTGGCGGTTCAGTGGTTAAATTGCATCAGTCCAGGAAATAGGTGATGCAGTGCAATAGAATCACAGCTTGTTATTGCCGTGTTTTTCGGTAATCGTATATTTCCTTTCGCAAAAAGAGTTATTCTACCCAAAGGCTCCCATAAACTCTTGCAGATTTCGAATGAATAAAAAAATTTTCTCCGAGCGCGACATCTGTACGAAATTCATCACTTCGGAGCTTGAGTGTTTCGAGAGGGATGTCGAGGATAACAACCACACCCTTGGCGACGGGATGCAGCAGGCGCTCAAAGCGGAACTGATGGTTTGCCATTTGATAGACAAGAAGGTGAAGGCATGAGCGGGAGAAAAAAATCAGGTAAGGAGGTCTCTATTATCCGCTCCTCGGCGGCTGAATATCTGACCTTTATCGCAGCCAGCGGCACCAGCGGCATCGATGCGGTTTATGGCGATGAGAATATCTGGCTTACTCAGAAGATGATGGGGGTGCTCTATGACGTGGACGTGCGCACTATCAACTATCACCTGAAAAAGATATTTAGTGATAGTGAATTGCAGGAAGATTCAGTTATCCGAAATTTTCGGATAACTGCCGCCGACGGAAAAAGCTACAACACCAAACACTACAGTCTTGCAGCAGTCATTGCCGTCGGTTATAAGGTAAACTCCGAACGTGCAGTGCAGTTCCGCAAGTGGGCGACTACTATCATTGAGGAGTTCACCATCAAAGGCTACGCCATGGATGACGAACGCCTGAAAAGTGGTGGCTCCATCCTTAACGACCAGTATTTTGAAGAACAGTTGCAGCGAATTCGGGAAATTCGCCTGAGTGAACGCAAGTTCTACCAGAAGGTCACCGACATCTATGCAACCTCAATCGACTACGACGTGACGGCCCAAGCCACCAAGCGCTTTTTTGCCACAGTGCAGAACAAACTGCACTGGGCCATACATGGCCAAACCGCAGCGGAGGTTATCTATAAACGGGCCGATGCCGACAAACAGAATATGGGGCTGACCGCATGGAAGGATGCGCCCGTAGGAAAGATCCAGAAGTTCGACGTTGTGGTTGCAAAGAACTACCTGACCGAACTCGAAATGGCACAACTTGCACGGTTGGTTTCGGCATACCTGGATGTTGCCGAGGACATGGCGCTGCGCAAGATGCCCATGACCATGCAGGACTGGGAAACCCGCCTCAATCGTTTCATCGTAGCGACCGATCGTGAGATCTTACAGGATCCGGGCAAAGTGACAGCAGAAATTGCCAGAGCACACGCCGAAAGCGAATTCGAGAAATACCGGATCGTGCAGGATCGGCTCTTTGAGAGCGACTTTGACCGCATGCTCAAGGAGATCGAGTTTCTGCAGAAGCCGAAGGAACGGGGCGATGAGTAGTATATTTATTTTTACAAAATGAGTTAGCCATGGATGATTCAATATGGCGAAATTCAATTTTCCCCGATTAAAAATCAGCAAAGAGCACTTGGTTTGTAATAAACGCTCTATCAGTAAGACGCTACTTTGTTGCGCTTATTCATCGAATATGTCGTGTAAGGCGCAGTAGAGTAGCGCATATAAGCAAGTTAGAGGTCATTGTAACGTGTTGTCTTCAAATAATTTCCTGGAGTCATTATTCCAAGAGAGCTGTTCTTATAATCTTTGATGTTTCTTGTGATAATTAAATCAATTTGTCCATTTAATTCTGCCGAATAGTTTTGCAATGCGTCTTCAAAATCTCTGAAATTCGAGTTCAGAGCCTTTAGTATAACATCTTTGTCAGTTGTCAGTACTTCTGTAATCGTAATTAATTGTGTTAGTTTTTCGATAACTTTGTCATGGGAGGAACTTTGCCTTAGCAGATAGTATACATTACTGATTATCACTGATGTGATGAAGCCTTTAATTTCCCTGGATTCACAGAGTGATAAAACTTTTGCAGCATCGTCCGAAAACGGCTCTCTATCGAAAAAGAAGTCTAAAATTACGTCAGTGTCAATAAGAACTTTTTTCATTAGCTAAAGATATTTTTCAGTAAGTCTTTTGGAAAGTTCTTTTTTGTAGTCGATGTTTCCGGGAGCCTTAAACGTACCTTTTAATGATTTTACAATCGGGGTCAGGACGATACTTTCATTATTATCTTCTTTTGTTATGGCTTTTAGGTAGTTCTCAACAATGTCGGATAAACTACGACCTTTAACATTGGCATATTTCTTTGCCTTTTCGATAATTGTTTTCTCAATCGTTAATGTCAATTTTGTATTCATGGCACAACTGTTTTGTCAATTATATTTATACGTATAAATATACCAATAAAAACACGACCCGTGCAAATATATTCCATATTGCACGTGCTTTTTGCTTGCCGCCAACTTGATTTTCTGCGCTACTCCAAGTGCTCCATAGTAATTAATCCTTCTCAAGCCCAGTAACACTGGTAAATTGAAATGGCGATGTCGGGCCTTACTGTTTCCATTTCCAGTTCCGTATTTCCGGCATATCCTCGCCATACTTATAGATATACTCTTTATGGGCTATCAGACGCTCTTGTACATACTTTTTTACATACGCACCTTTCTGTCTTAGCCGGGGAACACGATCCACCACATCGGCAACAAGATGGAAGCGGTCCAGATCGTTCATGACCACCATATCGAATGGGGTACTTGTTGTTCCTTCCTCTTTATAGCCTCGAACATGCAGATTGTTATGGTTGGTCCTGCGATAGGTTAGACGGTGAATAAGCCATGGATAGCCGTGATAGGCAAATATAATGGGTTTATCGGTGGTGAAGATATCATCGAAATCCCTCTCTTTCAGGCCGTGCGGATGCTCTTCAGGTGGCTGAAGTGTCATGAGATCAACGACGTTGACAACACGAATCTTGAGGTCTGGAATTTTATCCCTTAAAATATCGACTGCGGCAAGGGTTTCAAGCGTTGGAACATCCCCTGCGCAGGCCATAACCACATCAGGGTCTCCGTCGTTACTGTCATTTGATGCCCACTCCCAGATTCCGATGCCGATGGTGCAGTGTTTAACGGCTGCTTCCATGTCGAGCCACTGCCATTCAGGTTGTTTACCGGCAATAATGACATTGATATAGTTACGGGAACGCAGGCAGTGATCCGTTACGGAAAGCAGAGTGTTGGCATCAGGTGGAAGATAGACACGGATGACACCTGCTTTTTTGTTGACGACATGGTCGATAAAGCCGGGATCCTGATGGGAAAAGCCATTATGATCCTGCCGCCAGACGTGCGAGGTCAACAGGTAGTTCAGAGAGGCAATCGGACGGCGCCAGGGGATTTGATAATGGGTTATTTTCAGCCACTTTGCATGCTGATTGAACATTGAATCAATGATATGGATAAATGCCTCATAGCATGAGAAAAATCCATGACGTCCGGTAAGCAGATACCCTTCAAGCCAACCCTGGCAGGTATGTTCAGAGAGGATTTCCATGACCCGGCCATTGGGAGAAAGGTGCTCATCGTAAGGCTTGATACTCTCCGTCCAGACTCGGTCAGTAACTTCGAAGAGTGATCCAAGCCTGTTGGAAGCTGTTTCATCAGGCCCGAATACCCGAAAATTTGATGCTTGTTCGTTCATTTTCATGACATCCCGCAAAAACATCCCCATAACCCTTGTTGCTTCACCCTCGACGGCACCTGGAGAAGGAACGGAAACAGCATAATCTCTATAATCGGGCAAATGCAATGCTTGCAGAAGGACTCCGCCATTGGCATGAGGGTTGTCCCCCATTCGCTTCTGTCCTTTGGGTGCAAGCTCCTTGAGTTCCGGTTTGAGCGTTCCTGATTCCGTGAACAACTCATCAGGTCTGTAGCTTCGCATCCACTTTTCGAGCAGTCTGAGATGTGCAGGATTTTCGCGTACCTCGGCAAACGGAACCTGATGCGAACGCCAAAAATCTTCTGTTTTTTTGCCGTCAACTTCTTTCGGGCCAGTCCATCCTTTCGGTGAACGCAAAATAATCATGGGCCAGTATGGTCTCTCCGTGAAGCCGTTTTCCCTGGCCTCCCGCTGAATTCCTGCAATTTCATCAAGGCAGGTATCAAGTGCTGCTGCCATATCCTGATGCATCATTTCAGGGTCGGAGCCTTCAACAAAATAGGGTCGGTATCCGTAGCCTTGCATCAGGCTCTCCAGTTCATTATGCGGTAAACGGGCTAAAAGAGTCGGATTGGCGATCTTATATCCGTTCAGGTGCAGAATAGGGAGCACTGCTCCGTCACGGACCGGATTAAGAAATTTGTTTGAATGCCATGATGTGGCAAGCGGACCGGTTTCGGCTTCACCATCACCCACCACACAAGCCGCAACAAGATCGGGATTGTCAAACACAGCCCCGAATGCATGGGAAAGGCAGTAACCAAGCTCTCCACCCTCATGGATGGAACCTGGAGTTTCGGGAGCAACATGGCTTGGAATTCCGCCGGGAAATGAAAACTGTCTGAACAGATTTTTCATACCGTTCTCATCTTCCGAAACATTGGGATAATATTCACTGTAGGTACCTTCAAGCCAGACATTGGCAACAATGGCAGGGCCACCATGACCGGGGCCGGTAATGTAGATGACATTCAGGTTTTTCTGCCGGATCACACGGTTAAGATGTACATAGATGAAATTCAGTCCCGGAGTTGTGCCCCAATGTCCCAGAAGCCGGGGTTTTACATGTTCAGGCTTCAGGGGTTCCTTGAGTAGTGGATTGTCCATCAGGTATATCTGCCCGACAGAAAGGTAGTTTGCTGCACGCCAGTAGGCATTGATGGAGTGGAGTTCCTTTTGAGAAAGTGTAGTCAAGGCCTCTCTTTTTGTGGATTGATTACTTTTTATCATCGTATTCTCACTTGTTAGATTTCATTTCAGTCGGCGGGGTCAGTTTTTTCAGGATTTTCATGGTATGGCGGGCAATCATCAACTCCTCGTTGGTATTCATAATCCGTATTTCCACCTGTCCGCTTTCTTGAGATATTACAGACGAATGGTTACTGTTTTTCTCCTCATCAATTCTGATGCCAAGAAACTCAAGACCGCTACAGATTCTACTTCTGATCTCAGGGGAGTGTTCACCAATCCCGCCGGTAAATATCAGTGTATCGAGACCTCCAAGAACGACTGAAAGAGCGCCGATATTTTTGCGGGCCTGATAACAAAAGAGTTCAACAGCCTGTTTAGCAGCATTGTCTACCTCTTCTGCATCGAGCAGCTCCCGCATGTCGTCCGTACTGCCGGAAACTCCGAGCAGCCCCGACTGACGGTTCACCATCTCTTTTATTGCTTCAGGGGTCATCTTGTTCTGCTGCAGCAAAAACAAAATCACTCCGGGATCAAGATCACCGGTGCGAGTACTCATCACCAATCCTCCAGCCGGTGAAAAGCCCATGGTGGTTTCTATGCTTTTTCCGTTTTTCACCGAAGCCATGCTGGCTCCATGACCAAGATGTGCCAGAATAATCCGCTTTTCAACTGCATGCACGCCTTGTTGACGGATAAGCTCAAGAAGGATGTACTCATAAGAAAGGCCATGAAACCCGTATCGTTGAACACCTTCTTTGCGAATGGCTTCGGGTAGTGCATAAAGCTTTGCAACCGCAGGCATCGTGGAGTGAAACGAAGTGTCGAAGCAGGTCACCTGAACAGTTTCAGGAAAAAGGCCGGCAATGTGCCTGATGGCTTTTATCGCCTGGGGAAGATGTTCCGGAGCATAAGGGCTCAGGGTATCGAGTGATGCAAGAAGCTCAGGAGTCACAATCTGGGGGGAGGAATAGATCGGACCGCCATGGACTATGCGATGGCCAACGGCATCAGGCCTTATGCCTTCATTCTGCGACTGGATCCAGAAAAAAACATAATCGCAAGCAGCATTATGGTTTTGCACTGCAACGCTCTCATTTGCAAGAGGGTTTCCTTTATCGTCCGTGACGGAAAACCTGCAATTCCTATTACCGATTCTGGTCATTGAACCGGAAAAAACAAGACGTTCAGTTTTACCTATCTCATACCATGCAAACTTAATACTTGATGATCCTGTGTTTAAAGCTATAACTCTCATTTTCTTTCCCGTCCCTTAACCCGCATTATTCATCAAAGAAATAAAAAAAGGGCCGCATCACTCGGTAGTCAACAAGAATTATTTTCTAACAATTCCGCTTTAGCCATTGCCCTTAGCTATGGTAAAAAAAAGTTCATACCAAATCGTAGTCCTGATGTCTGTATCTACATAAAGGTGGGATTTTTTTGCACGTTTTATAGCCAGATATGTTGACAGGTAATTATAAAATAATGCTTTAAAAATAAATCACGATTCGGCACGATTATTGCGATATAAAAGGAATAAGTTGGAACATTGATCCTGACACCTTTTAAAGCAATAATCATGACGAACATCAGCACACTATACGGCGATCTTTCTGGTGTTGAGTTCCGCACCCTTTTTTCTAATGGCAAAATGGACGGCTGTCTTGTAACACAGCCCAACACTCTGACCACCCCTTACGGAGCTCTCGTGCCTCAATACGAGGCAGAAGATATGGGACGGCGGTCAGTCAAACCAATGTATTTTTATAAGGATGGCTCCCTGAAATCCATTGCGCTGCAGTCCCAAACCATACTTGAAACACCAGTTGGCACAGTCCCGGCTGAACTGGTAACCTTCCACAAAAATGGGAGCATCAAAAGAGTATTTCCACTTGATGGCAAACTGAGCGGCTTCTGGTCATGGAAAAATGAATTCGCCTTAGCCAGCACGCTCACGTTCAATTCACCGTTAGGAATGTTGAGTACCAAAGTCATTGGCCTGCAGTTTTATGAAAGCGGCGCACTGAAAAGCATAACGCTCTGGCCCGGTCAAACTCTCTCAGTAAAGACACCGATAGGAGAAATTACGGTGCGGAAAGGATTGGCGTTCTATGAATCTGGTGCAATCCGATCTTTTGAGCCACTAAAAAAAATTGATATCAAGACACCGATTGGAACAATAACATCATACGATAACGAGCCGAACGGCATTCATGGAGATATCAACTCTGTTCAACTCTCGGAGGATGGCTCCATCGAAGCACTCAGTACCGTAGACCATGCCGTTCAGGTCTCAATGGAGGAAAAACAGCACGAACTTTTTAGACCCGGAATAAAAAACAACGTCTGCGGCGACGAACGCAAGGTAAGCGTCCCAATGAAGGTTCGGTTTGAAAAGAGGCGGGTGATGTTTCACGACAATCCAAAGTTCTCTTTTGACCTGGAACAATGCTCCTTTAAAGTCAGAAAACTGGAGCCGAAAACCAAGGATCCGGCATATTCCTGTGAATGATAAAAAGAGTGCCCATGCAACAAATATTTGTCAAATGTCTATTGCATGGGTGCCAGCCATCCAGCCAGTTGAGAATGCGGCTTGCAGATTAAAGCCGCCAATTTCACCGGCGTAGTCGAGCAGTTCTCCGCAAAGAAAAAGTTTTGGCACAATTCTTGACTGCATGGTTTTTGGGTTTACCTCTCCAAGCGATACACCTCCAGCAGAGACTTCACCCTGATCAAGCGGCACATTGCGAACACTGCCGAGCGGAAAACGCTTAAGGACAGCAAGCAACGATTGTCTTTTCTCCTTGACAAGTCCACTCCATGTTACATCGTTTTCGAGAGTCGCCTGACGCATAAGAAAAGAGACAATCGCAGTGGGAATGGTACCATAGAGCGCCTGGCCAAAGGCACCTCTGAGAGGAGCGATGGAACAGCTTTGCAGAAACTTTCGAACCATCTGGGCTCCACTCTTGCGAGCATGCAGCAGAAGAAGTTCTTCAAGTTCGGCAATACTCTGTTCTGGAAAGAGATCAGCAAAAAGAACAACACTGCCAAAAAGAGTGCTGAGTTCCGCAATATCACGCGACAACGACAGCGCCGCAGGTCCACTGAAGCCGCGATGCGTAAAAAGCAGGTCGCCACGACGTTCGACACTCCGGCCACCAGCCGAGGCAATCAAACCAACCGAGCGGAGGGAAATACCTGACAATGAAGGTGGAGGCGGCTTGACCGTATAGAGCGGCGCCAGCGCAGCCGAAGAATCTTTGATCGAATGGCCAAGCGAGCGAGCAATCGCAAGACCATCACCCGTCGTGCCTGTTCGGGAATAAGAAACGCCACCAGTTGCCAGAATAACAACATCTGCCGTGAACGATACACCTCCAGCCGTTTTTACAAGAAACACCTCACCCTGACACTCCACACTCCGAACCCGACAGGAAAAAAGCTGCCGCACAGATGACTCCTTCAAAAGTCCCTCAAACGCTATAGCAACCGTTGAAGCATCTCCGCTCAAAGGGAAAACTTTTCCGTCAGACCTTTCCTCCGCCTCAACACCCCTTGAACGTAACAAGTCAAGAAGATCACTGTTTGAAAAGCTGTAAAGGGCATGGCGCAAAAAACGCTTTTCATTTTGGCGCAGAAATCCCTTTCCAAGCAGCTCTGCCGGTGTGCCGCCATGAGTCACATTGCATTTTCCTCCCCCCGATATCCTGATTTTCGTTCCCGGACGGGCATTTCGTTCAAGCAATGTTATAGAGCAACGTTTACCATTACGTGCAGCAATCCTCCCGGCAGCAATGGCTGACGACATACCCGCCGCTCCTCCACCTATTATAAGAAGAGTGGTATGCTGCACGCTCGTAACGCCTTGGGAGCCATCCTTTATGATTTTCGTTTTGTCCATCAACAACCTGCAACAGTCCTTGCGTTACCAGGAATAACTACCAGCCAGATTAAAAATACATCAGTCCCTGCAGCCAGAAACGACTCTTGTCTTTCATCCCGTCTGAGTTTGTGCCGTTGGTTGCGTTTCTGCCTGGATTGTCTCCTATCACATGCGCCCAACTACCTTGAACGACAAATTGTTTAGAGATATCATCGCGAATCCCTAAGCCTGCCCCCTGAAGCCAATAATCGTTACGATTGGTAGCGGTAACAACATCTTGCGGGTAACGCTCTTTGTTGAGGGTAACGTGACCAGCATCATAAAACATAGAAAGCTGCAAGGCTCCCAATTTAGCTGGCGCCGGAATCCTGTAACGAATATCAGCATTTATAAGGCCGCCATGATCTCCTGGAGCCTCACCCAAGGGATAAGCTCGAACGCTGTTTGGCCCGCCGAGGAAAAACTTTTCACTGCTGTCAAGATTATTCATGGCAATCTGGGAAGTCAGCGAGAGATCGAACGAAACACTCTCAGTCAGACTTTGCAAGCGGGAAAGCATAAGATTAAACCGGGTATAGCCACCCTGAGTTTTGGTGAGGGTTATATCCTTAATGGATTCATGAAGCTTCCCTGTGGTAACGCCAATGTTCCACGAGGTGTAGCCGCCAAGAAGGAGTGCATCCTGATAATCGCCTCTGACACTGAAGGTAACTCGGTTAATCGCCCTGTCACGAATATCCTTGCTGGCAACATTATCGATAAGCTTTTTGTGGTCATAGTTGACAGATGTCGTCAAGTTTGACTTGCGACTGCGGACAATTGGGTAACTGAGCCCTGCATCTATGATATAGCTGTTGCCTCCGTAATGCAGCGCGGCCAACTCTTCAAGCAGTTTGTAATGCATCCCTGTGAAGTTCAAAGTCCCTGTAAGTCCGGGATAGACGAAAAGAGGAAACCTGTAACCAATGTCACCCTGAACAAGACCTTCAGAACGTTTGATAGTAAATGAAAACTGGTCGCCCTGCCGAAACGGATCATTAACGAGAAGATTAGCATTCTCTTCCCAGCTTCCTGTATAGCGATTCCCCTGGTTGTCGACCCAGAAAAGACCGGAAAGCAAGGACTCCTCCTTGACAAAATATTCCAATCTGGAAGTGCCTGATTCAATTCCGGGAGAAAGAGAAGATTTTGCAGTGATACCTGGCAGGTCGTTCATGAGAAGAACAGAGCGCTCGATATCTCTTTCGTTCAGGGGAAAACCACTCTGATAAGAGTGCTCGGCAATCCGGCGCAAGGGTTTTTCAGAAATTCGTACTGATGTATCTCTCTTTATTGAGGGGGCACCAACACCTTTGCCCGGACTAATCTTGATTACAATAACACCAGAGGTTACGTCCTGTGCAGGAATATAAACATCCGCCAGCAACCAACCATGTCTTTTAAGATAACTCGTTATTTTTTGAGCTATTGCTTCCAAATCACCAAATGAGAGACTTTTGCCAAGAGAGCCTGCAACAAGAGACTGGAGTTCACCTTCCGATGCGACACCCTCGAATCCAACAAACTTGAACGCCTTTACTGTCACGCGTATGCCGTCATCCTTAACTGGAGGTTGAGGCTTTGCCGCATCAGGCTTTGGCAACACCTCGACCTGCCCTGGTTGTGAATCGGGCTTCAACAGTTCCTGTACCTGAGCTGGCCGAGGTCGCTGCTGAAGAAGCAGACTGCCTGCGTCAGGCTGGGAAGTTGTTTCTGCTTCAAGACACCCCACACAAAACAGACTACCCGCCGCAATTAATGTTATTATTTTTGGAACCATGCCTTTTATTCTCCCCTTCGAGTTACTCCTTCCGATGACAAATCAATATACCAAGCTCAACCGTTCAATTTAAGAAATCAAGCTTTCGAATATTCAGATCTTCAGCCCTTTCCGATCCGAATACCTTCACCAAGATTGATAACCCCCGGCAGAGAAATATTTTCTAACTCTTTTTTGTAAAGAGTAACATGCATGCATTGAACTAACCCTGATCCCTGGCATTCTCCTGTAAAAATTTTTTTAATTTTTCCTGCCTGAATTTCCAGACTAAACCCCTTCAGAATAAGCTCGACAGTTATATCGAAAGGGATTGTTTGTTTGAAAAGCGGCTCAAGCTCAACAACTATTTCCGGATTGTGCGTTGAAGTGATAGTATGTTCCAGTAAGGGAACGATAAATGAACGATCGGGTGGATATTTGTGCTCATCCTCATATTTTGAGAGCTCACGGAAATTTTTCCACGGCCTCGTCATGATTTCCACAATACTAATTTTAAGAAGCTTATCCACATGACCATTGATGCTATTCCAGACTGCTTTCCACTCAAGGGACGGACACTCTTTATTCACCTTATTCTTCAGCTCTCCGATCGCTTCTTTTGATCGCAGTTTGTCAAGAGTTGACTTATTTTTTTTGGGGCCGAAAAAATCCAGAAGGGTTAAGTTGTTGCTATCCATGATCATAGTAATCTGAATTATCTTGTGAACCGTGAACTTGAGACTCTTGAGTGCCTTTATCGATCAAAATATAAATGGATATCTCTTTCTTCCCGGCAAAGTCTTTCGGTAAAATATCTCTATTGAGATGCTGGTTGCCATAGTCTATATGAGGATAAACATTGACATGTTTTCCCAAAGTGTTGTTTGGGGAAAAGCGGAAATTTTTGCTTAACAAAAGAGAACCTCCTCCAAGAATGATTACAGCTCCTCCTGTCATCAGTAATTTATTTATCAGGTCTGAATTTCTATCCGGTTCATTATTTTTATCCCTCGATACATTGTTTGATTTTCCTTCAGGGCGAATATATGGGATTGCCGCTGTGATGGTATGTCCGCCGCTATAGGTATTCGTACCCGCCAGCGCCAATCCTCCCCCACCGAGCCCCGAGAGAGAGCCTAATCCTCCTGATATCCGATTACTTAAAAGCGTGCTGACTTCATTACCTATGCCCTCATTACCAGCTATCTCATTGCTCGTTTTCTCTTTACCAGTTACCTCATTACTCGTTATCTCATTACTCGTTATCTCATTACTCGTTATCTCATTAATCGTTATCTCATTAATCGTTATGTCATTACTCGTTATGTCATTACTTGCGGCCTCATTTCCTTTAACATCAGATCTGCCAAGGACATTTGCCAAGCTGTCGTTAACCTTGGTAGTAATATGAACATCAGGAACAATAATCAACGTAACAGTTGGATAAGGATAGCCAAGCGAAGTGAGATCCGCAATACTTGTTATAGGGTCGTTGTTCTGTAACCCTGAAATATTTTCAATGGTTTCGTTAGCTAACGCAACGGCAACACTCGGACTCTCGCGATAGATAGCGTTCAAACCCGTGTTGAGAGGTTTTGTATAATTTGTAGTAACCTCATCACTATTGTAGCGAAAGTTTCCGGAACCACTACCAATAAGGTTAGTCAGTCCTGTACTGTCCAATACGCTGCCAGTATAGAGTGTAGCAATACCACCAGTACCAACACTGATCGTTCCACTCTTAATTATAATATTACCACCTGTCGCAGTCCCTGCTGCAATGTCCGATCCTGCATTCAGTTGGATGGCTTTTGCACTGGCGTCTGAAGTAGAAATAGTACCATCAACAGTCAGGTTACCAGTTTTGGTAACGACAGAGATAGGCCCTGTTGCCTGTATACCCTTGAGCGCAGCATCACCGACACTGGAGATGTTCAGGCTTGATAATTTTTCGCCAGCAACCGTACCGTCGCCACCAATCGCTCCACTGAAAATTGTGGAACCAGAATCAAGCACGGTTAAACTGTAGTTCGTTCCGTCAGACTGCACCGTGGAATCGAATGTTATATCAAAACCTGTCAGGATGGTGTTCGCTCCCAACGTCACATTGTTATGATAAGTCTGTGCACCGATCGTTCTAACTGAGCCGCCGTTGAGTATAGGGTCAATTCCGAAGGTCTCCAAACTTGAGAGTTCTTCTCCAGTCGTTGTACCGCCAATGGAACCGTTAAAAATTGTCACACCCAAATCCTTCACCGTCAGACTGTAGTTGTCCCTCCCGTCAGACAGCACTGTAGAATCGAATGTTATTCCAGAACCTTTCAGGGTGGTATTCGCACCAAGTGCAAGGATGTCATGGTACGTCTGTGCCCCTGTAGTGGTTACAGAGCCACCGTTGATATTGAGCTTGGTACCTGAACTGAATGAAGCCAGTTTATTGACACTACCCACTCTATCGCCTAGCGTCACTTGACCTGCTCCATTAATACTAAGGCCGTAGCTTCCATCAATAACCCCAAGAGTAAACATACCTGCATCTGTGATAATGCTGGCATCTGCTAATAAAAAAATTCTCCCTTTATAGGTGTTGTTACCATTAATGCTGTGTAGAGCACCTGTAGAACTTGTGCCTGTACCCGATAAATTCAGATTATTATGTATCGATACATTGTTTTCAAGTTCCAGTGCAGCTCCACT
This sequence comes from uncultured Chlorobiaceae bacterium, assembly GCA_903843305.1. Lineage (GTDB taxonomy): Bacteria > Bacteroidota > Chlorobiia > Chlorobiales > Chlorobiaceae > Chlorobium. The sequence continues at coordinate 1,284 of CAIMPI010000018.1, read as the reverse complement.
CACAACCGTTATGTCGCCAGCACCCAACCCGGTGTTGGTTGAAACTTTTATCGCTCCTTCCTTTATCGTCGTCGGTCCGCTGTACGTATTCGTGCCCGACAACGTCAGCGTGCCGCCACCAGACTGCGTCAGACCTCCTGAGCCAGACAGGATTCCGCTATAGGTCGTGCTGCTTCCATCGACACCGGAGGTCAGATTACCGCTCCCCAGCATGATATCGCCTGAACCCGATATCGAACCGACTGTTTCATTATGGCCAGCAAGGTTCCACTTAGCTCCACTCCCTACGCTGACCGCGGAACCATCCGGAATCACTTCATCGCGCCCGTTTGCCAGCGTACCACCTGTTATGGTTGTCTTGCCAGTGTAGGTATTTCCACTAGTCAGCGTCAGCGTGCCTGTGCCAAGCTTCGTCAACGTACCGCTGCCACTTATGATGCCTGAAAGCGTCTGGTCTGCACTCGTATTAAAGATCAGCGAACTCGCATTGCTTATGGCTCCAGCATAGGTACCACCACCCAATGTCCCAGCACTATCTATCTCCAACGTGCCTGCGGTTATGGTTGTCGGGCCGCTGTACGTATTGGCGCCTGTCAGCTTCAGCGTGCCGACACCTGACTGAGTCAGCATTCCGCTCCCACTTATGATGCCTGTTAGCGTCTGGCTTGCGCTCGTATTAAAGATCAGCGAACTGGCATTGCTTATGGCTCCAACATAGGTACCTCCAACACCCAGTCTCCCTGCACCATCTATCTCCAGTTTACCAGCGGTTATGGTTGTCGGTCCACTGTACGCATTGGCGCCTGTCAGCGTCAGCGTGCTATCACCCACTTTCGTCAGTGTACCACCAACGCTGGATATCGCTGAAGCGAACGTTACCGATTGGCCATTCGTATCAATGCTGAACGACTGATTCTCGACTTTGCTGAAACGATCTGAATAATCCTTCTTGTTATTAGCTGTAAACTGCAACGTGCCACCACCAAAGCTTATAGTACCTGTCGTCCCGAGCACATCCGGTGAACCCAAAGAGAGTGTGCCGCCATTCAGATTCGTTCCACCATCGTAGCTGTTCGCGCCCGACAGCGTCAGCGTGCCAGCTCCCAGCTTGGTCAGCCCCCCTGAGCCCGAGATGGTACCGCTATAGGTCAGCGTTGTCCCATCTGCAGTGTTGAGAGTGCCTACTCCCGTCAGTGTGATGCCACGATTCGACGACAAGATGAAACTCCCTGTCGTCTCCAGTGTTCCATTATTTAATACCAGTTGTCCCGTTGCCGGAGCAGG
>CAIMPI010000017.1 GCA_903843305.1 uncultured Chlorobiaceae bacterium | reverse complement strand
TACCTCCTGCACCAGACGGGCGGCGAGGCTGGCTTTGTATTCTTCGAGCGGGACAGGCATTGCCCGGCCATCAACATCGACCACAATAAAACGCCCGGCATCGGTGATATGCACGTCAAAGCCTTCGACAACAATGGTCGGTTCTGGCGGAGGAGGTGGCTGGGGGCCTTCTCCCCCACTACTGGTGCGGGGTGGTTTGATGATGAACTCTTCGCCAAAGAGGCGCGAGGCATCGGTATAGTCGTAGACGCAGAACATCAGTTTTGCTGTGAGCACATCAATGCGGGTGCCGCGTCCGATCATCTGGTAGAAACTGATAGGGCTTTTGAGGTATTTGAAGAAAACGATGTTACGCACACAGGGAACATCAACGCCGGTGGAGAGGAGATCGACCGTTGTGGCGATAAAGTGGCTGCGGGATGAGGCGCGCAGATCGGGGAGCTGGTCGTTACCACTGCTGGCGGCGGTGCATTTGAAGGCGTAATTTTCAAGCCTCTGCCGCCCATTCGAGGTACACCACTGGGCATAAAGGTTGTTCATGCAGACGGCAACATCATCGGCATGGCTGTCGCGTGCACAGAAAATAATGCTCTTTTGTTCGGGGCCTCCACTGTCGAGCAGGTAGCGGAAGAGGTCCTGACACATTGCCTGAACCCGATCAGGCAAAAGAAGCTGCTGTTCGTACTGAGTTTTCTGGTAGAGTTCATCAATCTCCTCTTCCAATATAGGTTGACCGGTGAGAGCGTCCACTGGCGAACGGGCAATGATTTGCTCTTTCGTGATGCCGGTATCGTCGAGATTGACTCGCCCCTTCCGGATTTCGCAGGCTGCGAGGTAGCCGTCTTCGATGGCTTGTGCTATTTCGTATTCGTACACCGGTTCGCCGAAGTAGGCAATATTGTTGGCGTTGATTTCATTGTCTTTGATGGCCTCGCGGCTCTCTTCTTTGCTCTTGAGCTGTCGCGGTGTTGCGGTGAGGCCTATCTGGGTGGCGGTACTGTTTCGGGTGAGTACCTGTGACCATTTTCCCCAAGCAGAGCGGTGGCATTCGTCAATGACGATATGGGTAAAATGGTTTTCAGGGTAAAAGGTGGTGAGAAAGGAGGCATCACCATTTTCAGTCTCTATGCCAAGGGTCTGGTAGGTGGCAATATGGATTCGTGCGTTCCTGGCATTGTTCACGCCGTCTGCGTTGCGATAGACCTCTGCCGCATCGGAGCCGAAAACGTTCTGGAAGGCGGTGAGTGCCTGGGAACGAAGTTCGTCACGGTCGCAGACGAAAAGCGCACGGGTAAGCTGCCCGGCATCTGAGAGGCGTTTGAGCAGGTTGACGGCAATGAAGGTTTTGCCTGCACCTGTAGCAAGCGAAAGAAGGGCTCGTTTGGATTGTCCGGTTTCGGCGCACTGGGCAATTTTTTCCATGACGGCACGGATGGCGGCATCCTGGTAATATCGACGGGTCCCCTCCCCACCGGGGTATTGCTGGAGCAGCGGGCTTGCTGCTGGTGAGTTGAGGGTGAAGCCCATGCCTTGTTCATACCGGGTACGGAGTTCATCAGGAGCGGGAAACTGGCTGATTGGCTTTGGCGTTGTGGTCAGGCCGGTGAAGCAGTCGAACTCAACGAAAAGATGACCGTTGGAGGAGAAGACGAATTTGACGTTGTGGCGGCGGCATTCGGCGTAGCCTTTGGCTTGATCGAGTCCGTGACCGGGGGGAAAGCTCTCTTTTTTTGCTTCAAGAAGAGCAAGAGCAACTGGCTGGGTGTGGACGTTGACTTTCAGGCGAAGTACATAATCGATCTTTCCGCGTGAGCGACGGCGAGCCTTGCCGTTAATTATCTCAACGGCTCCGGCGGTCTCTTCGCGCTTGATGAACTCTTCGGACCAGCCTCGTTTGTGTATGGCCGGGTCGATGAGCTTGGCCCTGGTATCAGATTCGTTGAGGGTCATGGGGTTCATGGAAACTGTAACGGTTCTGGTTAAAGAGGGGTAAAAGAGGACGTTAGCCAATATTACCTGCCAACAAAGGCAACTCAGCGTTGAACGTCAGAAAAATAGTGCAAACAGCAACGTATTGTTTTGCTTTGCAATATACGATGAGAGGAAGAGGATGGAAATAATTATTGGTTCAAATTTCACTTACCGCAGGCCCCGACAGGCGGCTGCGGCCTCCAGAGATGGGATGGACTCTGATCTGTGTGCTGATCCGTTCTTTGAGCGCCGGAACGTGAGAGATAATTCCGATAATCTTGCCGTTCTGTTGAAGCGCTGCGAGGGTCTGCAGAGCAGTATCAAGGGCATCTTCATCAAGGGTTCCGAAACCTTCGTCAAGAAAGAGTGAGTCAACACGGACGTTCCGGCTCGACATCTGCGACAGGCCCAGGGCAAGTGCAAGACTGACGATGAAGCTCTCTCCTCCCGAAAGATTGAGAGTGGAGCGCACCTCCCCCGCCTGATAGTTATCGATAACATTGAGACCGAGAGGATGATCTGCCGAGCGTACAAGGAGATAACGATCGCTCATGTTTACCAGTTGACGATTGGCATGACCAATCATAATGTCGAAGGTAAGCCCCTGGGCAAAATTGCGATATTTCTTACCGTCGGCAGACCCGATAAGCTCGTAGAGGGTTGCCCACCGTGAGCCTTCAATTTGCTGAACAGCAAGAGCGGCTGTTTTTTCACGCAAAAGAGCGGCAGCCTTTTCGTGCTCGAAGAGCTGGTGTTTCAGTGCTTCAATATCGGAACGCACAGCGCTGAAGCTGACAGAGAGCCTTTCGAGCTCATCCTGTAACGCTTGGGGAGATTCCTCGGTAAGTGCCATCTTCTCCTCGTGCATGAGCTTGCTCTTGCGTTCGCTCTGCAGGGTTTCAAGCTCAAGCCGACGTGCCGCAAGCTTCTGTGCCCGCTCTTCAAGCTTTTCCTGCACATGGCGCTCCAGCCGTGCGGCAATAAAGCATTCAATGCTCTCGAACCCGACACGAGCGAGTTCCTGGATGAGCAGAGAGTGTGTCTCTGCTATATCAAGAGCCCTTCCGGCTGATGAGGTGGCAAGCATGCCAATACGTGCCGAAAGTTCACCGATCTGCTGCGATGATGCATCACGACTGCTTCGGGCAAGTTCAAGAGAAGCTTCACCGATTTTTAATCTCTCTGCAAGTATCTCTTCTGTCTTATCAGGATTTTTTTCTCCAAAGAGTTCCTGCCGCTGCTCCTGAAGCAGGGTGCATGTCGTTTTTCCGGCAACATGCTGCCTTACCCTTTCACCATGGTCGTGCGTTCTCGTCAACAGTAACTCCTTCTGAGCCTTGAGGTTGCCTTCAAGAGCGCCAATCTGGCGGAACGCCGCCGTTTTACGGTCGATAGCACGCTGCCACTCTTCAGCGCGAGTGTGCAGCACAAGCAGCGCATTACGATAAGAGGTCTCTTTTTCAGAAGTGATGCCGTACCCTGCAAGTTGCCTGTTGAGGCTCTCCTGGAGAGTCGTTCGCCGATCACTGCTTTTTCCGAGTGATTCTTTTCCCCTCCTGACCTCAAGTTCGGAAGTTTTCTTGCTGTAAACTGCCGCTTCCTCACGTTGTACCGCATCCGTTAGTTGCTGACGCAATTGCTGCTCTTCTCTCTCAGCAAGCTTCTGGCGTGTTTCAAGCTGCTCCGCACCGGCAAGCGCTTCTGCACGCTCTGCAGCCTGACTCCGGATCGCCAGAAAGATTGCAACTGCTCGTTCATGGTTCAGTTCTCCGGCAATCCCAAGCTCTGCTGCAAGATTATTCCATGCAGCACGTTCTCCCGCCAGGGCTTTCTCTTCAGCGATGATCTGCCTCTCATGGTGTTCCCGATCGTTTGAGGTTTTGGCCGCTTCAACACGCAACGCAGTGATCTTGTCGGTAGTCTCCTGCAGCGACACTTTGGAAAGACGGAGTTCATCACCTTCAACGACCATTTCCGGGCTTTCTTCAGCCCAGGGATGGTTAACCGATCCGCAGAGGGGGCAGGGAGAGCCGTCCTGCAGCAGCCTCCGCTCTTCGTCAAGCGAGAGGATTTTAGACAGCAGCTCTGCCTGCCGTTCAAGCCCCTCGACAATCTGCACCTCTTTCTGCTGAAGCTGAGTGTGTCTCTCAATCTCTTCAACAGTTCGGGAGTGGCGGGCATCACTATCCGCAAGAGCTTGTTTTAATAAAGAGATACGCTCCCCGATTTCACCTGCAGCGGCAACTCTTGCAGCAAGGGTTTCCAGTGCTCTCATGCGCTCATGCAGGCTTTCGGACTCTCGGCGCAGTTGCGAAATATCCACTCCTGCAAGCAGGGACGCCAGTTCTCCCGTAAGCTCCTCCCGACGGGTATGGGATGCATCAAGAGCCGCACGGGCTTCTGCTGTTTCCGGTTGCAACTTCTGGAGAAGCGCTTCTGCCTCTCCAAGCTCTTTTCGCCTCTGTTCCAGCGTCGTTCTGGTCGTACATTCCTCCTCTTGCGCTTCATGCTGCTGCCGCACTGCGGCTTCAATACCGCTCATCGAAGAGAGGAGAGTGTTGTCGGCTTCATGCTGGTCAAGATATGCAGCCGATTCGTCAATCTTTTTTCTCTCCTGCTGCATCTCACCCTCAATGCTGCCAATCAGCTTCTCCAATGATGCTATTTGATCACAAAGAAGCGTTATTGCCTCTTCCTGCTCTCGGCACTGCTCCTGCTTCACGGATATCTGCAAGTCCAGCGCCCTCACTTCCCGAACAACCACCGAAAGTTTTTTCTCCTCTACTTTCAAGTTCTGCTGCCTTTGCACCGCTTCGCTGAATGCCTCTGTACGCTCCGCAAGAGCTGTTTTGGCATCCTCCAGGGTACTCTCCAAAATAGTTTTTTCCTGCAGCTCACTTTTTTGAAGCTCCTGCAGATGGTGAAGAGTCGTGTATGCGGGTTCAAATGCTGCTGCCAGGCGAGCCTGCTCCATCCTTCGACGATCAGGAATGAAACGATCCTCATAGATTCTCAGCTCGCGGAAACTTTCTTCCATACCTTCAAGCTCGCCCTTCATGGCAGCAATCTGCTTGAGCCAACGGAGCGCTGTTTCCGCTTTGTTCTGTCTGCTGATGATGTCGGACTCTTCATTCAGCCTTGCCTGCAGTTCCTTATCTGTTGCCGCAAGCCTCTCATCATCAAGCAACTGGATACCGGTGCACTCTTCCCTGAGTGCTTTCAGCTTCTGCTGCTCAAAACGGTTGCGCTCATGCACTCTCATGGAGATGACCGAGTAAATCTCTGTTCCAGTGATCTGTTCAAGCACGGGTGCCCGTTCGTCGGAAGGAGCCTGAAGAAAAGCTGCAAATCCTCCCTGGGCCAGCAGCATGGATCGGGTGAACTGCTGGAAATCCATTCCCGTTCGTGTCACCACTGCGGCAAGGGTATCCTGCAGTTTCGATTCGATAATTTTGCCGGATGCATCCTCAGCAATCTCATGCTTCTGAGTTTGTAACTCTCCTCCGGATTGCCGCCGCGATCGATGCTGCGACCAGTGGCAACGGTATCTGCCCGTGAGAGTTTCAAAAACCACTTCAGAAAAACACTCCCCGGTTTGACGCGACATGATTTCATTGCTGCTCTTTGTTATCCTGCCGAGACGCGGTGTCTGGCCGTAGAGGGCAAGCGAAAGCGCATCAAGAATAGTGCTTTTTCCTGAACCGGTCGGTCCGGTAATAGCAAATATGCCGTCCATAACATATTCTGGAGCGGTAAAATCGATATGCCACTCTCCGGCAAGAGAGTTCAGGTTTTTGAATCGCAGCGAAATAATTTTCATGACGTGACTTTACTCAATAAAAAATAGCATTCAGGAGTGGTTCTCGTCTCCAGGCGGTTCTTCATCATCGTGAAGCGAAACCAGTATCTCCTGATAGGCCTGCACAAGTGCTGGTCGCTGATCTTCAGAAACCTTCCCTGCATTGAGACAGCGATGGAAGACATCAAGTTCACTAAGTTCATCGAGTGATTCATGCTCTGCAAGCTGCTGCAGGACAAGAGCCGCCATGCGGTTATTTTTAATTCTGCGGATTTCGAGCATGGAACCACTCACAGCCTCATCAAACGGCTCCCTCAGATTACCAGGCAGATCACTGCCGGAGTATTCGATTTCGAGCCAGGCACTGCTTCCTTCTGCCTTGAGCCTTAAAATACGCGAAGTAATGGCTTCGATATCTCCGCTGATTCGTACAAGATGTTGAAACGAGGGCACAGCCATTTCACTGATTCTCCGCTCATTATCCGCAAACTCGACAAGCACTACCTGTTTCTGCTGGAGTGCCTCACCGAACCCCATCGGAAGTGGCGAACCGCTGTAGCGCAGATGCTCCTCGCCTCCCACCCTCTGCGGAACATGCAGATGACCGAGGGCAAGATAGTCGATCCCTGCCGGAAAAATCGAACGACTCACATGGGCAAGCGAGCCAACATAGATTTCGCGCACCCCATCGCCATCAACCGTAGTGCCTCCAGCCGTGAAAAGATGACCCATCGCTATCATTGGCGCTACACTATTCTCCTGCTGCCGCAGCATCTCTCCTGCCTGGCAGACCTCCCGGTAATGTCGCTCTATCCCTTCAAGCAGCTTGCGGTTCTTGTCGTCCATACTCTCCCCTGCCTCAACGCTTCGGATGTCGCGGTCACGCAGATGCGGTACGGCGCAGACTACGGCTTCCAAACATCCCCGGCTGTCGCGAAGCGCTACCACCTCGTCAACAGGCCTGTCACTCACCGAGCCAATCACATGCACATCAAGAACCTGCAAAAGCGCTTTGGGAGCATCGAGAAATGAAGCGGAATCATGGTTTCCTGAGGTAATCACGACATGGCGGCAGAGCGTGGAACGGGCAACCTTGTGGAGAAACCGGTAGTAAAGTTCCTGTGCACGGGTGCCCGGAACTGAGGTGTCGAAGACATCACCGGCAACAAGAAGGGCATCGACCTCTTCCTTTTCAATCAGCTCGGCAAGCCACTCCAGAAAAGCGGAAAACTCAGTGTAACGGTTTCTGCCATAAAGGGTTTTGCCCAAATGCCAGTCGGAGGTATGGAGAAATTTCATGGTTGACCTTTAGAACTGATTCTGGCGATAGTACACTCTGGCTTGCTTGATTAGATTTTGCCATGGGCTCATGATAACTATTTCCCTTTTTTTTATCTAAATTACAGTTCATGATGATCTTAGTGAAGATGTGCCCTTTTTTGGAACTTGTCTGCATTTTGTATTGTTTGTATCCTCTTTTAAGTTAGACAAGTGCTCTGTGCACTATCAAATTGATAAACGATAATTATTACTGCAATGTTTTTTGATCCTATGTATTTTGTATTTGCCATGCCCCCCATGCTGCTTGGGTTATGGGCTCAGTTCAAGGTAAAGTCGGCGTTTAATAAATATTCGCAGGTACGTACCCAGAGTGGAATGAATGGCGCAGAGGCCGCACGGCGTATTCTTCAGCGTGGCGGGCTCGGAAATGTGACGATTGAGACCGCCCAGGGGATGCTCTCTGACCACTATGATCCCGGCCATAAGACGTTGCGGTTGAGCGAACAGGTGTACAGCCTGCCGAGTATTGCCTCAGTTGGCGTTGCTGCCCACGAAGCGGGCCATGCCTTCCAGGACAAGATGGGCTATGCGCCACTCCAGTTGCGCTCTTTTATGGTACCTGCTGTCTCAATCGGCAGCAATATCGGTCCGATTCTCTTTATAGCCGGCATGTTCCTTGCCGGAACAATCGGTACGACGCTGGCATGGGCGGGGATTATCCTCTTTGGAGCCACAGCTCTTTTTGCTCTTGTCACGCTTCCGGTGGAGTTTGATGCAAGTCGTCGGGCAAAGGAGTTACTGGTGTCGCAGGGAATTGTTTCGAGTGCTGAAATGAAAGGGGTTAACGCCGTACTGGACGCTGCGGCGCTCACTTATGTTGCTGCGGCTGCCCAGGCGATTATGCAGTTGGTCTATTTTCTTTCCATCATGAACCGCAGAAACTCATAGCATGCAGAAAACCTTTCGGAGAAAACCTCTCTCACTTCTCTTGAAAGAGGTGAACAGTGAACATCGGTTGAACAGGATTCTCGGGCCGGTTGCCCTTACAAGCCTTGGTGTTGGTGCCATTATTGGCACGGGGATTTTTGTGCTTATCGGTGTTGCTGCGCACGACAAGGCTGGCCCTGCAGTAACGCTCTCTTTTGCTGTTGCGGGTATTGCATGTATTTTTGCGGCTCTTTGTTATGCAGAGTTTGCGTCTATGGTACCGGTTGCAGGTTCAGCCTACACCTATGCTTATGCCACGCTTGGAGAGTTGATGGCCTGGATAATCGGCTGGGATCTGATTCTTGAGTATGGCGTCGCTTCGGCAACGGTTGCACATGGATGGTCGAAATATTTTCAAGATTTTATCAGCATCTTCGGGCTCGGGGTTCCTGCACTTTTTGCCAATGCTCCGTTTGATTTCGATCCAGCCAATGGACTGTTGAGCTCTACTGGTGCATGGGTTGATCTTCCGGCAGTTCTCATCACCTTTGCGGTTACGGTTGTACTTGTCAAAGGGATCAAGGAGAGCGCTAACTTTAATGCTGGAATGGTGATTGTCAAGGTTGCAATCGTTCTGCTGGTGATTGTGCTTGGCGCGATGTATGTCAAACCTGCCAACTGGGTACCATTTGCTCCATTTGGGTTTTCCGGACTCAGTATTTTCGGCCACACTGTTCTCGGTGAAGCAGGCACTGGCGGCGCCCCTGTCGGGGTGCTTGCTGGAGCGGCAATGATTTTTTTTGCCTATATCGGTTTTGATTCTATTTCAACGCATGCTGAGGAGGCTAAGAATCCACAGCGGGATATTCCGATAGCTCTGATCGGTTCCCTTGTGGTCTGCACCCTTCTTTATATTGCCGTTGCCGCAGTGATTACCGGCATGGTTCCCTTCAACAAGATCAGTATTGATGCTCCTGTTTCCAATGCCTTTATGCAGGTGGGCATTGGATGGGCACAGTTTGTAATTTCGCTTGGTGCTATTACGGGCATTACCTCTGTACTGCTTGTCATGATGCTCAGCCAGCCGAGGATTTTTCTTGCTATGGCACGTGACGGTCTGTTACCGAAATCGTTTTTCGGAGCAATACATGAAAAGTTCAGGACTCCCTGGAAATCAACTATTTTGACTGGTGTTTTTGTTGCCGTACTTGGCGGCATGCTCCCTTTGCGGCTACTGGCAGAATTGGTCAATATCGGCACACTTTTCGCCTTTGTGGTAGTCTGCACCGCAGTGCTTATTATGAGAAAAACTAACCCTGATGCCAATCGTCCTTTCAGGGCGCCCCTGGTGCCTTTTGTGCCAATTGCGGGCATTCTCACTTGCCTGATGCTGATGTTTTCCCTTCCGGTGGAAAACTGGATCAGACTCTTCGGATGGCTCTTTATAGGTATTGTCATTTATTTTTTTTATGGCCGCAAGCATAGCGCACTTAACACTTACAAACCTTAACCAAACAAGAGACGATGAATGAAAAGGTATTTCTGATTACCGGAGCATCAACTGGTATTGGGGAAGCAACAGCAAGGCGTGCGGTTGAGGCAGGATTCAAGGTTGTGCTTGCTGCACGATCTACAGAAAAGCTTGAGCAATTAGTAACTGAGTTGGGAGCTGAAAATGCGCTTGCGGTGACTTGTGATGTTGCGGAATGGAAATCGCAGCAGGAGATGGTTGAAAAGAGTTTACTGCGCTATGGCAGAATTGATGTTGTTTTTGCCAATGCAGGTTTTTCGAAAGGTTCAACGTTTTACGGTGGTGAGGATAAACCAGACGAGTGGCGGGAGATGGTGATGGTCAATGTGTATGGCGCTGCGGTTACTGCTCGCCTGACCTTGCCTGAACTTGTAAAAACTGGTGGTCATTTTCTAATAACGGGTTCTGTTGTAGGACGAGTTACCTCTATCAGGAATCTTTATTCGGCAACTAAATGGGCAGTTACCGGTATGGCTCAGGCTATCCGCAATGAGATGACAGGCACAGGAATCCGTGTCACCCTGATTGAACCGGGTATCGTTGATACTCCGTTCTGGGATCATCTGCAGAAACCTGCTTCTTCAGAATTACATCCCGATGATATTGCCCGCGGGGTAATGTTCGCGGTCAGTCAGCCTTCGCATGTTGATGTTAACGATATTTTGATCCGGCCGACGGGCCAGCCACATTAACCGACGACGCTGGAAAGGTATCCGGAACGTAATGCCAAGCAGAATTCATGCTGATAACATTTGAAGGAATTGATGGTGCAGGCAAATCAACCCAGATAAATAAACTTGTCAACTATATGACTGGTCTGGGAGAAGATGTTGTAACCCTGAGGGAACCCGGCGGCACGGCCGTCGCCGAAAAAATTCGTCTTATCCTTCTTGAAAACCAACACAAAATCAGCCCCATTGGTGAATTGCTCCTTTTTTCGGCAAGCAGAGCGGAGCTTGTTCAGGATGTTATCATACCAGCGCTTGCAAGTGGCAAAACGGTTATTCTTGACCGTTTTTTTGACTCTACGACCGCCTACCAGGGTTATGGACGCGGCATTGATCTTGAGCTGCTCCGATCAATTATCTCTATTTCAACCTGCAACATAACTCCAGATATCACCTTCTATCTTGATATTGAGCCAGAAGAGGCTTTGAAGAGAAAATTTTCAAAAAAATCAATCCCCCTGAAATTTGACAGCGACGAGCTTGACCGTATGGAACAATCAGGAATTGAGTTTTACCGCCACGTCCAGCAGGGATATCGGGAGATCATGAGGCTGAATAATGAACGCTTTGTCTGCATCAATGCCCTTGAGTCGGTAAATATGATACACAACCACATTATCACGTTTCTGAAGAATCGATTTCCAGCTTTTCACACACACGCTCCTCTATCGAAACACACTCTGCACATCTCCCCCTAAAAAAAGTAAAAATGCCGTAAAAATACCTGTTGTTTTGTTGAGATTTTTTGTTAAAGTTTTCTACCGATTTTTGAAAGATTTTCATTATATTACAAGACATACTACACCATCATCACTTCCTTACGAGTAACGCATGCACGAGAGTATTCTTAAAGAACGCAACCTGAACACATCCCCGAATTCGATCACGTTACAGGATATTCGTACCCTGAAAGAACTCTATCAACTGAAGGCAGAAACACGTGAGCTTAGAGAACCGGTGGTCAAAAACATCATCAAACAGAGGGTTGTGGGGCAATCGTGTGTAGAATCGCTTAAAAACGCTCTCTACTCACTGGAAACCATTTACATTGATGATGATACAGGGCAACGTCTGCTGCGCCTTGATGGAATGAAACAGATTGAGGTAGATCTCACTTATGAAATCCGTGAACTCCAGAAAGACATCTACTACCTTGAATACGGTGAGGACAAGTTCATCGATTATTTGGCAAAATTCATTCCCGATTTTCGCGCCTATGTCAATAAAGGTGTTATCTCACTTCAGGGAAAACATTTTAACGCTTTTATCACTGATCGTGACGGAACAACGAACAACTACTGCGGCCGCTATCGTTCATCAGTGCAACCTATCTACAATTCGGTATTTCTCACCCGTTTTGCCAGGAACTGCTGTAATCATCCCATTATCATTACCTCGGCACCACTGAAAGATTTCGGCATTCTGAACGTGTCAATCAATCCGAGCCACACCTTCATTTACGCAGGTTCCAAAGGAAGGGAGTTTATCGATATCAATGGCGAGTTCAACAGCTTTCCCATTGATGAACAAAAACAGAAATTGATTCAGCTTTTAAACGAAAGAATACTGGTACTTCTCCAGGAACAGGATTTTGAGAAATTTAACTTTATCGGCTCTGCACTCCAGATAAAATTTGGCCAGACAACAGTTGCCCGTCAGGATATCACAAACTCCATCAGAGATGACGAATCTGTTGCTTTTCTTGAAAAGGTTAAAGACGTTGTCCAGGAAATAGACCCGAGCGGCAGAAATTTCAGAATTGAAGATACCGGTCTTGATATTGAAATTATTTTAACCATTGATAGCGCATCAAAAGACTCTCCAATCAAGGATTTTGACAAAGGTGACGGACTCTCTTTTATCTACAACAAACTGGGCATAAATGGCTCGGAAGGCTCTACTCTTGTGTGCGGCGATACCCCTTCGGACATTCCTATGCTGAAAAAGGCTATGGAAATGTGTGAAGACGTCTGGGCAGTTTTTGTAACAAGGGATGAGAATCTTAAAAAACAGGTTAAAGAAATTTGCCCGAACAGCTATACGGTTCCTTACCCGGACATTCTTCTGACCATTCTTGGACTACTCTCTCTGTAACACCGATTTTGCATCATCATAATCTTTAAATACCAGTATGAGCAACATTTTTAAAGGAGCAATATTCGATCTCGACGGCGTCATCACCGGCACAGCAAAAGTACACAGCCTGGCCTGGGAGTCAATGTTTAATTCCTTTCTCAAAAATTATGCAGAAAACAACAACGAACCTTACGTTCCATTTGACCCTGCTCATGACTACCACAAGTATGTAGACGGGAAACCGCGCATGGAAGGTGTCAAAAGCTTTCTTTTGTCGAGAGATATTGAATTACCCTTTGGAGAACTGGACGATATTCCGGAACAAGAGACCGTGTGCGGTCTGGGAAACCGCAAAAACAGCCTCTTTACTGAAATCCTGATCAAGGAAGGCCCTGAGGTATATACCTCATCGGTCGATCTCATCAATGAACTTATAGCAAAAGGAATCAGGATTGGAATCGCTTCATCAAGTTGTAACTGCAAGCTGATTCTGAAGCTTGCCCATCTTGAACATCTTTTTGAGACCCGTGTTGACGGCGAAGTTTCTATTGAGCTTGGGCTGAAGGGAAAGCCAAATCCCGATATTTTTATTATGGCAGCCAGAAACCTCGGATTGGAACCTCACGAATGCGTGGTTGTTGAGGATGCTATTTCCGGAGTTCAGGCAGGTTTCCGTGGTAATTTCGGTATGGTGCTCGGGATTGCCCGTGACATCGAAGGATCAAAACTGAGGGAACAGGGTGCTGATATTGTTGTCAGTGACCTCGGGGAAATCACGATTAAAGAGATTGAAGAGTGGTTCAGTAAAGGCATTGATTATGAGGGATGGAATTTGACTTATACCGATTTTTCTGCAAAAGAGGAAAAAGTTCGCGAAACACTGACATCCTCCGGCAACGGATATCTTGGCGTAAGAGGTTCTTATGAAGGTTTTTCCAGTTCTCAGCACCACTATCCCGGCACCTATATTGCCGGAGTTTTCAACCGAGTGCCCTCGGAGGTTCACGGCCAGACCGTTTTCAATAATGACTTTGTCAATACTCCGAACTGGCTTCCCGTAGAGTTCAGGATTGGTGGAGGAATGTTTATTGATCCATTTGAGCAGAAAATACTCAGCTACCGCCAGAACCTGAACCTGCGCAATGGCCTTATGGAGCGGGAAATCGTAATTCAGGACAATCTCGGACGAATAACGAGCATCAGCAGCAGCAGGTTTGCAAGTATGGACGACCCACATCGCTGCGCATTGAAGTTCACGCTCAAGCCAGTCAATTACAGTGCAGAAGTCGAGTTCCGATCTGGAATAGACGGCCGGATACAAAACAAAAATGTTGCGCGTTACAGTGGGCTCACAAGCGATCATCTGGAACATGTGGAGGGCTTCAGCGAAGAGCAGATTATTCTTTTGCATGTACGAACCAATGTGTCGCATTACGATATTGTAACGGGAACCAGGACAAGAATTTTAAGTCATGGAAAACCTGTTGTTATTGAGCGCGCAACCATAAGCGATAATCGCTATATCGGTGAATTGTTTTCACTGTCATTGAGTCCGAATAAAAGCTGTACCATTGAAAAGCTTGCATCCATCCACACATCACTTGACCCGAAGTGCAGCAATCCGGTAAAGGCGGCCAGACTTTCACTTGAAAGCGAGGACTCTTTTGACTCGCTGTTCAGGAAACATGCTGAAGCATGGGAAAAAATATGGAAAAAAGGCGATATGCTTGTTGAAGGCGACCGATTCAGCCAAAAATTGCTCAGACTGCACACCTATCACATGATGTGCACGGCATCGCCTCACAATCCATCCATTGACGCAGGAATGCCAGCTCGTGGTTTGAACGGTGAAGCTTACCGTGGACACATCTTCTGGGATGAAATTTTTATCCTGCCATTTTTCAACCGTCTCTTCCCTGAAATTTCAAAGGCATTGCTGATGTACCGCTATCGCAGGCTTGATGCGGCCAGGGAGTATGCTCGTGAAAACGGTTACAAGGGCGCCATGTTCCCCTGGCAGACCGCAGATGATGGCCGTGAGGATACACAAGTCATCCACTTCAATCCGAAGAGTGGTACCTGGGGACCTGATCTCAGTCGTTTGCAACGGCACGTTTCGATAGCAGTTTTCTATAATGTGTGGCGCTATATCTATGACACTGACGACGCCAAGTTCCTGAACGAGTATGGAGCTGAACTGATGTTTGAAATTGCCAGGTTTTGGGCTTCGATCGCCACGTTTTCTCCTGACACAAACAAGTATCACATCGAGGGTGTGATGGGCCCTGACGAATTTCATGAAACACTTCCGGGAAGTGGAAAGGAAGGACTGAAAGATAATGCCTACACAAATATCATGGCAGTCTGGCTGTTTGACAAGGCTGCTGAAATCGGAGATAAGATTGACCCTGTTGTCCTCAAGCGCCTGATGTCAAAAATCAAGCTCAACTCTGAGGAACTTCTGCAGTGGAGAAATATAAGTCTCCACATGAATATTCTGATTGATAATGAGGGCATTATCGAGCAATTCGAAGGCTACAAAAGCCTGAAGGAGCTTGACTGGAAACACTACCGCACCATGTACGGCAATATTCATCGCATGGACAGAATCCTTAAAGCTGAGGATGATTCTCCCGATATGTACAAGGTTGCCAAACAACCTGATGTTTTGATGACTTTTTATACACTCTCACCCGGAGAGGTTGCTGAACTACTGCACAAAATCGGGTATGCGGTACCTGATGCGCTCAGTCTGGTGAGAAACAATTATGCCTATTATGAACCAAGAACCAGTCATGGTTCAACCTTGAGCAAGGTAGTTCACAGTATTATATCAAGTTATCTGTATGATGGCCATGATATGGCCTGGAAGTGGTTTTCCGAGGCACTTAAAAGCGATATTCATGATACCCAGGGTGGCACAACACAGGAAGGTATTCACTGTGGTGTCATGGCGGGAACCCTCGACACGGTTATCCGTTATTTTGCCGGAATTTCGTTCTATAATGAAAAACTCAATGTGCATCCAAACCTGCCATCTCAATGGAAAAAGCTATCGTTGAGTGTCTGTTTCAGAAATAATCGTTATGGTATTACTATCGATAAAAATGATATTGTGGTAACCCTGATCGAAGCAGAGGAAGATGAAGCTCTCGCATGTATTGCGGGTCAGCATCTCACTCTGAAAAAAGAGGTACCCTATCATTCCGCCTCAATCTGAACATTCAGGGGGCAAGCATGAAGCCAGCCCCCGTTTTTTTACTATTAAGCTTTGCTATACTTTTAGTTTATCATGTTGACCTACTGAACTTCCTATGCGCCTTTCAAATTTTCGATACACTTTACCTAAATCCAAAATAGCTGATGAGCTGGCCTCGCCCAGAGACAAGTGCAGAATGATGGTTCTGAACCGGCGAAAAAAAGATTTTGAGCATAAAGTCTTTGATGATATCGTCTCTTACTTTAAAAAAGGAGACTTGCTTGTGTTAAACAACAGCAAGGTTTTTCCTGCCAAGATATTCGGTCAGAAAGAAAAAACTGACGCTAAAATCGAAGTATTCCTGCTTCGGGTACTCAATCAAGAGGCTGGTTTGTGGGATGTACTGGTTGATCCTGCTCGTAAGGTAAGGGTTGGCAACAAGATTTACTTTGAGGAGGATGTGGTTGCTGAAGTTGTTGATAACACGACGTCACGAGGCAGAACTATCAGATTCCTCAATCCGGATATTGATGTATTCAGCCTTGTCGATAGAATCGGCAGTATTCCTCTTCCGCCTTACTTCATCCGCTCCCCTCGTGAATTGGACAGGGAAAATTACCAGACCGTCTACGCTAAAGAAACCGGGGCTGTTGTTGCCCCAATGGCTGGATTGCATTTTACCATTCCGATTTTGCAGAAAATCCAGAAGATTGGAGTTAAAATACTTCCAATTACACTGCATCCAAGTTTGAGTACCTTTAATGCCATTGAGGTTGAAGATGTCTCAAAGCATAAAATGGATTCTGAATATTTCAATATTCCCTACCAGACGGCCATGGAGATCAATGAAACCAAGGTCAACAAAACAGGCCGTGTTTTTGCGGTCGGAACAACGACCCTTCGTGTACTGGAAGCCAATGCCACTGTCGATGGAAAAATAAAATTCGGCAGGGGCTGGACTGACAAGTTTATCTACCCTCCCTATCAGTTTAAGGTGGTTGATGCGCTCCTCACCAATTTTCAGCAACCTGAAACCACCCTTCTCATGGCTGTCAGCGCATTTGCCGAACACCGCCTTCTTATGGAAGCTTATAAATCCGCACTCAAAGAGGATTATCAGTTTCTGGCTTATGGAGATGCCATGTTCATTCATTAACCACAGAGTGATTGACCTTTTCATCATGAATGCAACAGCTATTATAGCCGCAAGCGGTATAGGAAAAAGAATGCGCCTCAATGAGGGACAAAGTAAGCAGATGCTTGAAATCGGCGGGTTTCCGGTTATTTATCATACCTTGAAGGCATTTCAAAGGGCTTCGTCGATAAAAAACTTCTATATCGCCACAAAGGAAGAAAATAGGTCTACGCTTGAAGAGATGGCTGCATCTTCAGGCTTCAGCAAGCTGAAAGCCATTATTGAAGGAGGAAAGGAGAGACAGGATTCTGTCAATAACTGCATCAAGGCCATTGAACAGGAAAGACACCTGACGGGCTATGTGCCGGATGCGATTCTGGTTCATGATGGTGCCCGCCCGCTTGTAACTCCTGCTGAGATCGATAAAATTTCACACCTCTCCATGCTCTTCGGCGCCTGTGTTCCGGCAACCAGACCAAAAGATACGATTAAATACATAGGGAGCGAGCAGGGATTTTTCGGTGAAACACTTGACCGCAACCAGCTTCTTCAGGTACAGACACCACAAGGTTTCAGAAGTGAACTTCTGATTCAGGCACATGAACAAGCTGAACTTGAAGGCTGGTATGCCACGGATGACGCTGCTCTTGTCGAACGTTTTTTCCCGGAACAGCTCATCAGGATTTTTGAAACCGGGTATCACAATATTAAGATCACTACTCCGGAGGATATTCCTGTTGCCGAGGCAATATATCAACAAAAAGTGTCTTCTGAATCGTAAGAGATGTGAAATAAATTAGTTTTGTTTATTCCTGAAGCCTGTCGTATATTCACAGCCATACAAAATGGTGAGGTAGCTCAGTTGGTTAGAGCACAGGATTCATAACCCTGAGGTCGAGGGTTCAACTCCCTCTCTCACCACCATTGAAAAGCGGGTGTAACTCAGTTGGTAGAGTGTTTGCTTCCCAAGCAAAATGTCGCGAGTTCGAATCTCGTCACCCGCTCCACTTCAGTGGAATAATCCCCTATCATTTGACCTGTTGCTATTTATGACACAATCTTCTGTTTTTTGGGGTCCGGTCACCATTGAGGAAATCAATACTACACAAATTATAGACGGTCAGATGGCCCGTCACCTCGGCATAGAAATGACTGAGATCGGCCTGGATTACATGACGGCAAAAATGCCCGTCGACCATCGTACCATTCAGCGCATCGGTATTCTGCATGGAGGCGCTTCACTTGCTCTGGCTGAAACTGTCGGAAGTATTGCCGCATCGTACTGTGTTGACCGTGATCAGTTCTACATTGTTGGCCAAGAGATCAATGCCAACCATATTCGTCCGGTAAGAAGCGGCTTTGTCCATGCAACTGCAACTCCCCTCCATCTTGGAAAAAGCTCACAGGTTTGGGATATCAGGATAAAAAATGAAGCGGGTAAGCTTACCTGTGTCAGTCGCTTTACGGTTGCCGTGCTGAAAAAATCCCCTGTTTCTGAATAAAAAGAGACATTGTGTTTTTTTGGAAAGGCAGGTGATTTTTTAAAAAAACTTTTCATACCTTGTTCCTTTCGCAGCAACGGTTTTTTACATTTATTGCATATTTTAGGGCATGCAGACTTCACCATCCAACACTGTCGTTTCCCCTCTTGGATCCCCCTCCGATATTTCAGAGGAACTCCTTCATCAACTGGCCAAACAGCAAAAATCACGCAGGAAATGGCTGCTTATTCAGCCAATAAGCAATACCAGCATGATGGTGGATTCCGGCACGGTGAGTATGCCGTTAAACCTGATTATGGTTGCAACCCTGGTCGGAAAATTGTTTGATGTTACTTTTATCGATGAACGGCTCGGCGACAAGATACCTGAAGATTTTTCAGGATATGATGTGATCGCCATCACCTCGCGGACACTCAATGCTTCAAAAGCATATCTGATTGGTGATCGCGCCCTGAAACAGGGAAAGACAGTAATCCTCGGAGGAGTTCATCCCACCATGCTGCATGATGAAGCATCCCAGCACTGCACTAGTGTGGTCTATGGCGAAATCGAGTCGATCTGGACTGAACTGGCCACCGATGTGCTGAAAGGTAAAATGCAGCAGGTATACCGAGCAAAAGAACTGAAGCCAATGAGTGCCATGCACCGCCCGGACTTCGACTATGCACTCTCATCGAAAAGCTCAAAAAAATACAGCTCTCGTATTCCTCTTCTTGCTACAAAAGGATGCCCGGTAGGATGCAACTTCTGCACCACTCCAACCATTTACGGAAAAAACTACCGCTACCGTGAGCTTGATCTGGTGCTCGATGAGATGCGCTACCATCAGCAACGGCTCGGAAAGCAAAATGTTAATTTTTCCTTCATGGACGACAACATCAGTTTCCGTCCCAAGTATTTCATGACCTTGCTTGAGGAGATGGCCAAGCTCGGCGTACACTGGAACGCCAATATCTCCATGAACTTTCTTGACAAACCCGAAGTTGCCGAACTGGCTGGCCGCTCTGGTTGTGACCTCCTAAGCATAGGGTTTGAATCGCTCAACCCCGAAACCCTTAAAACCCTGCACAAAGGGTCAAACCGACTGGGCAACTATGAACAAGTTGTTGGCAACCTGCATAAAAACGGTGTTGCCATCCAGGGCTACTTCATGTTCGGCTTCGACAACGACACCGAGGAGAGCTTCCAGCTCACCTACGACTTTATCATGAAAAACAAGATTGAGTTTCCAGTCTTTTCGCTGGTAACCCCTTTTCCGGGAACACCCTATTTCGATGAGATGAAGCCCCGCATTCGCCATTTCGACTGGGACAAGTACGACACCTACCACTACATGTTTGAACCGACCAACATGAGCGGCGAAAGACTGCTCTCAAATTTTGTTAAACTCCAGAAAGAGGTCTATAAGGGACGAGCCATCATGCAGCGCATGACTGGCAAGCCGCTGAACTGGATCTGGCTCGCCAACTACGCAATGAACCGCTTTACCAGCAAGCTTTCGCCGGAGTATTATTACTGAGGCCATTCAGAATTCCGGGTTTCAGTTGCCCCGCACTACCTCTTCTCATCCTTCTTCGGCAGATCGACCTTAAGATGCAACTCACGAAGCTGTACGGGCGTTACTTCAGAAGGAGAGCACATCATCAAATCCTGCGCCTGCTGATTCATCGGGAAAGCGATGACCTCGCGAATGTTCTGTTCGTCGCAGAGAATCATGACAAGCCGGTCAAGGCCTGGAGCAATGCCGCCGTGCGGAGGTGCGCCAAGTTTGAAGGCTTCGATCATGTGGCCAAAGCGCTGGTCAACCTCTTCACGAGAGTAGCCAGCAATACCGAAAGCCTTGTACATGATATCCGGCTTGTGGTTGCGGATAGCGCCGCTTGAGAGTTCAATACCATTACAGACAATATCGTACTGGTAGGCAAGAATATCGAGCGGAGGCATCGTTTCAAGCGCATCCATCTCTCCCTGAGGCATGGAGAAGGGATTGTGAGAGAAATCAATCTTTTTAGCCTCCTCATTGTATTCGTACATGGGGAAGTCCACAATCCAGCAGAAAGAGAGCTCGTCCTGATCAAGTGTAAAGAGATCACCGAAGTAAGTTCTCATACCACCCATGATCTTGCAGGTGGTTTCCCACTTCCCTGCACCAAAAAAGACCACATCGCCGATTTCAAGACCAAGATGGTTTTTGAGAGTTAAAAGATCATCTTCCGTGAGAAACTTCACGACAGGGCCTTTCGGGCCCTCTTCTTTAAACTGAATATAAGCAAGACCTCCTGAACCGAGCTCTTTCGCCCGTTTTTCAGCCTTGTCATAAAAGAGTCTCGATTCGTTGCCACGTGCCTTGAGAACAAGCGCCTTGACACAGGAACCTGCAACGGTATTATTTGCAAAAACCTTGAACCCTGAACCGACGAAGAGTGGAGTAACATCGCTGATCTCAATCGGAATTCTCAAATCGGGTTTATCGGTGCCATAACGGTTCATCACCTCTTTATAGCTGATCCGTGGAAAAGGATACTGGGTAATATACTTGTGTGACATGGTCCGGGTAAGATGGTCAATCATCCCTTCAAGGATAGTAAACAGGTCATCCTGCTCAATAAAAGCCATCTCCATATCGAGCTGATAAAACTCGCCCGGACTGCGATCGGCACGGGCATCTTCATCACGGAAACAGGGTGCAATCTGGAAATAGCGGGGAAAGCCCGATACCATAAGGAGCTGCTTAAACTGCTGGGGAGCCTGGGGCAAGGCATAGAATTTTCCTGGATGCAGGCGACTTGGCACAAGAAAATCACGAGCACCTTCAGGCGAACTGGAGGTAAGAATCGGGGTCTGTATCTCGATGAACTCTTTCTCTTCGAGGTAGTGACGGATTGCAGCGGTCAGACGACTGCGAAAAATAATATTGTCGTGAATTTTCTCCCGACGCAAATCAATAAAACGATATTTCAGCCGAAGTTCCTCTGACGTCGGCACCTCATCGGCCACCGGAAAAGGCAATGGGTGCGCGTTACTCTCGATAGTCATCTGACGGACAACAACCTCAATCTCGCCTGATGCCAGTCGCGGGTTGACGGCTCCTTCAGCTCGACGAACAACAACCCCCTCTATACAGATAACTGATTCTACATGTAGCTGCTCGGACAGTGCAAAAAGCTCCTGCAACTCTGGCTGAATGACAAGCTGGCTGATACCGGTATGATCTCTCAGATCAATAAAAATCAGTCCGCCATGATCCCGTTTTCTGTGAACCCAGCCAGCCAGCCTGACATGGCTATGCTCACGTTCCGAGTTCAAAAATCCGCAATAGTCGGAGCGGAACCGGTTGTTCAGAGCCTGCGTGCTGCCTGCGTTACCCATATATCTCTATAGTCCTTTGGTATTAATAATTGGAGTAAACGTTAAAACTGCCAATATGAAGAATTTTTAATAATTTATGAAACAACAGACAGGTTGTTCAGTAGACAAGTTCGCCCCCAAACTCCGTTATGAGAAACCTGACGACCTCATTACTCTGTGAAAGTTCCTGAAAAAGGGTAAAAACAGTCTTCTCTTTCGTACAAGCATCTTTTTCGGCATCATAGAGAATACGAACCTGGAGGGGCAGTACATAAAATTCTGAAAGTTCCTGCTGAAGAGTTGCCCTTTCTTGCACAAGCTCTTCATAGGAAAACTTTCTGCAACAGGCAATTTCAAGTACTCCGGACGGGCTGCATGAGACCAGTTCACAGGACTGAAGATGCGTAGCCATAAAGTTGTGGGTTTTCTTGGCCAGATGATCCAGAAACTGGTGCCATTCAACCTTCAGAACGTCAAGATTCGCAACTTTTTCAAGCCCTTCAGTGTCATCTGAAGTGAGAATTTTTGGTACTGGATGTACACGAAGCGGCTTTGAGGCAGGATTTGAGGCAAAACTTGACAGCTTTTTCTGCCATGAACCAAGATCAATATCTCCTGAAGTTGCCGGTTTCTTTTCGGGTGAAGGAGTTGAGACAGAAACAGGCGCTAACGGCCGTTCTGTTCCCTTCAGTGATTGGTCAGGTGCTTTTTTTTTTGAGGCGATGGCACCGCTGATGGCAGAGTCACTGAAGAAACCAAGTGTACAATATCAATCAGCTTCAGCAGTGCAAGCTCAAAACGGAACTGGTACTCAAACAGGAACTTCAGCTCTTTCTGCGTCTGCAGGATAAAATCGACCATCTGCATAACCGCTAATGGTGAAAAATTGCCTGCATCACGCTGATAGCGGTCACGAACGGCATCCGGACGCTCGACAAGTCGGGTGGAAGAAAGATTCTGCACCACCAGAAAATTTCTCAGATGCTCGACCAGTTTCTCAAGAAAATCCTGCTCATCATATCCATTCCTGATCACAAACTGCGCAACATCAAGCATCTTTGCCGGGTTTTGCGCTGCAACCGCATCGGTAACATCGAACATGGTATCGTCATCAATGTAGTTCAGGAGCTCGGCAACACCCTGGTAACTGATGGCGCCCTCATGGTCATTTTCGGCTGAAAAGGCAATAACCTGATCAAGAATACTCTGTGCATCTCGCATTGAACCCTGTGCCTTTCGCCCGATAAGCTGAAGGGCATCTCCCTCAACAGAAATATGTTCGGCATCACAGATCGACTGAAGCTGCTTCTGGATATCCTCCAGTGGAATCCTTTTGAAGTTGAAGCGTTGACAGCGTGAAGAAATGGTAGCCGGAATCTTGTGCAGTTCTGTGGTTGCAAAAATAAAGATAGCATGAGGTGGGGGCTCCTCCAGCGTTTTCAAAAACGCATTGAAGGCAGCAATGGAGAGCATGTGCACCTCATCAATGATATAGACGCGGTACTTCCCTTTCTGCGGACCATACCTGACGTTCTCCCGAAGTGCCCGTATATCGTCAACACTATTATTGGACGCGGCATCGAATTCTGAAATGTTGAAGCTGGTACCCGAATCGAAGTCACGGCAACTTTCGCACTCGCCACAAGGCTCGGTTACCTGCTGCAAGTAATCCGGATCATCCATCAGTTTCTGGCAGTTGAGAGCTTTGGCAAAAATTCTTGCCGCAGTGGTCTTGCCTACTCCGCGCAACCCCGAAAAAATATAGCCATGCCCGATCCGCCCCATTCGGAGCGAATTCTGGATCGTACGGGTAACATGCTCTTGTGCAGTAATATCAGAAAATTTTGCCGGTCTGTATTTCCGGGCTATAACCTGGTAACTCATGAATGCTGTTGATTAACCTCATCTAACAAAGTCGCAAGGGGCATATCCATTCTGCTTTTAAGGCACTCCGCAACTCCTCTGCTGATTGTACTTAAATGTACGTTTTTACTCTCTGAAATCAGCAAACCGTTTTCATCTCCGGTAAACCATGGAGGAATTATCATGTAGAGATCGTAAAGTGTCAAAACATAAAGATCACGACTGATCGCAAGATCACCATTTGCGGTACCATGGATCAAATCGTTCTCCAACAGAATATCAACAATTTTTCTTAACCTCGAAGGATTTACTGACGAAACAGACTTGACTATTTTCTTCATATTCATGGGATAGCCATTATTCTGACCATTCCAGATGGAACCGAGAACCGAAAGAATCACCGGAACACCCCGCAAAGGATTGAACTGTTCGACAACACGGCTTCCTGGTGTCAGCGCTCCGAGACAAAAAACAAACTCAGCGCCAGTCAGCACTACAACCCATGCGAGATAAATCCAGAAAAAAAGCATAGGTATAACCGACAACGCCCCGTAAATATGCTCAAACGTTGACACATGGGTTACATAAAAGGCAAACCATTTCTTGGATAGTTCGAGGAGAATTGCGGCAAGAAGGGCACCTGAAAAAGCATGAACAAACCTGACCCTGCGGTTAGGCACAAGCATGTAGAGCAGAAAAAAGGCAAGAATCGAATTAATGAAGGGAAAATACGACAGAAGCCGTGTTTTTACTTCAAGCAAAGGTCCCTCGGTGAACACAGTGTACCAGACGTAAGAGCTTGCAGCAAGACTGCTTGCGATCAATACTGGCCCAAGCGTGAGCACTGTCCAGTAAAGGGTAAATCCCTGCAGGGCCTTGCGGGGAGAGTGCACCTCCCATATTTCATTAAGGGTATGATCGACCGTCGAAATAAGCGAAAGGGCGATAATAAACAGAAAAACTCCTCCCAACAGCGGAACAGTGGTGGTTTTACCTATAAAATCCGAAAAATAGTGATTAAGCACGGAACCAACGCCGGGCATGAAATTCTGAACAAGAAAATCCTCAAGAGAACGCTTGAATGGTGCGAAAACCACAAAAACATTCAGTATTGAGAGAATTACAGCAAGAACAGGCACAATCGAAAGCAACGTCTGAAAAGCCATAGAACCGGCGCCGAGAAAAATCCTGTCGTGAATAAAATTTTTCCAGAAAAAAGGAAGAAATACCCTGACATACTCTGTAAAAAAGGTGTGTTCACGAGCAATCGACTTCTTCTGTATTTTTTCTTCTTCCATCTCCCTCTTTTTTACTTCAACGCATTGCAAAAAACTTTTTATTTTTCAAACTGAATACCCTGTTCCAACAGATTTGACTCTGGTCATCAGCAGCAACCCGACAATGAAAAAAAGCAAAAGCGATGCAAGAGCCGTTTTTTGACTCCCTGCCTGTGACGATACCAATCCGAACAAAAAAGGACCGACTACCGCCGATGCTTTGCCGAAGGTACCATCGTAAAAGCCAAAAAACTCTGTGACATGTTCCTGCGGTGTGAGGCGGGTCATCATCGATCGGGAGGCCGCCTGGGATGAGCCCATTGACATGCCAGCAAGCATTCCTGTATAAAAAAACAGCTCTTTACTGTCAGCAAAAATCGCCGAAACAACAACGACAAACCAGATTATGAGAGTAATCACTATGGTTCTTTTCGGTCCAATTTTATCAGTTACAAAACCAAAAATAATCGAACCGGCAATAGCTGTCGTCTGAACAAGCATAAAAAAGAAGATCAGTTCTTCTGTAGTAAAGCCAAGAGTGTTCTGTGCATATATTGAGGAGAACGCTATAACAGTCAAAATAGCGTCATTATAAAAAAAATAGGCTAAAAGAAAGCGGGCAAGATCAGGGTAGTGCATGATATGCTGCACCGTAAACTTCACTTCCCTGATGGAACGACTGAGTAAGGCCAAAGAGAACGGTGCCCTCTTCTCTTTTTTTTCATCCCGCAGCACAAGAAAAAGCGGCGCGGCAAAAAGAGCAAAAAAAATTGCTGCCACAAAAAAACTTGACTGCACATTTGACATATTGGAAAGAACAATTCCCTTACTCAACAACGGCTGCACAAGAAGCAAAATAGCAAGTGCCCCCAGATACCCCATAGCAAAACCATAACCGGAAACCCTGCCGATACTTTTGTCTGATGCGAGTTCCTTGAGGTAGGCATCATAAAAAACAATGCCACCCTCAAAACCCATGTTGGCAAGAATAAAAAGAATGATAGCAGCCACCACCATTCCTGGCCCGGAAAATGAAAGCAGAGCCGTAGCGATAACCGATATGAGGGTAAAAAAAAGAAGAAAGCGCTTACGTTTGCCGGAATAATCTGCCGCTGCTCCAAGAACAGGTGATATCACCGCAACGAGAAGCATGGAAAGGCTGACACTGAAACCCCACAAAGCATCACCTGAAGGCTCCCCTTTACAAATAACATTTTTAAAGTAAAGGGGAAAAGCAAACGTCACCATCATCACGCTGAAGGAGGTGTTTGCAAAATCAAAAAGCAGCCATAAAAAAACCTTATACTTCTGCTTGTTTTGCAATAACGCCTTACACACCTTCCAGATAACGAAAAAGCGACTCAAAAAGCCCTCTTCCATCAAGAGAACCAAGCTGTTTTTCATTCGCCCTTTCGGGATGGGGCATCAAACCGAGCACATTCCCCTGCCGATTGATAATACCTGCAATATTATTGAGCGAACCATTCGGATTGGCTTCGTCTGTCACTCTGCCTTGTGCATCAGTATATTTAAAGACAATTTGCTCATGCTCCTCAAGGCTTTCGATCACTTCCGGAGGGGCAAAGTAGTTACCCTCACCATGCGCAATAGGTATGCGGAGTATTTCATCCTCCGGGTAGAGGCTGGTAAAGATTGTCGAGCCATTCACCGCCCTGATGCTGGTCTGGCAACAAAGAAACTTTTTATCACGGTTTCGGGAAAGAGCACCTTCAAGCAGTCCACTCTCAAGCAACACCTGAAAGCCATTGCAGATACCAAGCACCGGAAATCCTTTGTGTGCAAATTCGATAACCTCCTGCATAATTGGAGAAAAACGGGCTATAGAGCCCGCTCGCAGATAGTCGCCATAAGAAAACCCTCCGGGCAGAATGATTGCCTTTACGCCCTGGAGATCGTGGTCATTGTGCCAAAGCATAACAGGCTTGACGCCGCTGAATGATGCAACAGCATGTTCAGTATCATGATCACAGTTTGAACCGGGAAAAACAACAACCCCAATGGTTATTTCAGACATAAAGGCACCTCTTTCATTGTCGAGAGCGTTTTAAGTATAAGCCCTGCAGGGGCGGCATGCCAGTAGCACTCGATTAATTAACCTGTTCCAGCTCAATAGAATAATTTTCCATGACCGGATTCGATAACAGCTTTCTTGAAATCTCGTTGCCAATACGCTCAGCCTCGGCAAACTCTTTTTCATTAATTGTTACCTCAATATATTTGCCAATTCTTGCCGATTCCACAGTTCGATACCCAAGATTTTTCAGGGCATGATCGACCGCTTTTCCCTGAACATCAAGAATTGACTGGCGCAGGGTAACCTTTATTTTTGCGATATATGGCATGATCACAAGTAATGGATGAACAAAAAAAATCAGGCCTGCCACTGACGACGCCACAGCAGAGTAATTGACCTCACAATTCCGACCAGAATATACAACAACATGGCAAGAAAAAAAGCCTTAGAATGAAAGAGCAGCACACAGAACATCGCAGTAATATAGAGAGCCATTTGCAACGGCTGACGCCTGAACGAGTCAACCGTTGGCTTGGGCAGTGCATCGTAGTTCACCTTGCTGACCATAAGCAGGGCAAGAGCGGTTGAAAGCCCCGCCAAAACCATTTGCATTAATTTTACAGGAAAAACCGGTGTCGCACTCATCCAAAGCACAAACCCGACAATAGTCAACGCCTGAGCCGGTGTGGGAAGGCCGGAAAAAGAGTCCTTTTGATAACCGATCATACTAATATTAAAGCGGGCAAGCCTCAACCCGCTCCCTATCATCACGAGAGAACTGACACAAATACCTGTCATACCCGGCAAACCTTCAAGACCAAACTTGTATACAAGGTAAGCTGGTGCAGCTCCGAAAGAGACAAGATCGGAAAGAGAGTCAAGCTCCACACCAAAATCAGAGGTGCCATTGGTTACCCTGGCAACAAATCCATCAATAGTATCAAAAAAAGAGGCCAGAATAATAAACCAGCATGCTGCCACAAAACTCCCCTCACCCGACATGACAATTGAGATATAACCCGAAACCATGTTCATAACCGTAAAAACGGAGGGCACGAATGATCGCGACACGGACGGAAAGCGCCGCGACCGCTCATCAGAACTATTTTTCAGAAACGGTGGATAACGCTTCTGAGGTTTTTGTTGACCAGTTTCAGGCATATTTTATAAAAAAGAGTATCCAACTATCCAAGAAAAATTATCCGTAACGGAAATAAAATTACCCTAAATGATATGGCTTTAAAAGTACAATCTTTTATCAAGATTGTAACTAAAGAAAAGAACCTCCCCTCTATCAGTAACTTTCATCAACCGACGGAAAGCCTCCCTTTCTGACATCGTCAACATACTGCCTGGCAGCATGTTCGATTACTGTGTTCAAGTCGGCATACTGCCTGACAAAACGAGGATGAAACTCCCTGTTAAGACCCAGAATATCGTTGATAACAAGTACCTGACCATCGCATGCAACCCCTGCGCCGATACCAATGGTTGGAATGGTAAGTGATTGAGTAACCTGAGCAGCAAGCGTTGATGGAATTTTTTCGAGCACAACCGCAAATGCTCCTGACTTTTCAAGAATAATGGCATCTTCGAGGAGTTGTTCAGCTTCCCTCTCCTCCTGTGCCCGGACCCGGTAACTGCCGTATTTGTAGATAGACTGAGGCATGAGGCCGAGATGCCCCATGACGGGAATCCCTACGTCGGTAATTCTCTTGACAGTATCTGCAATAACCCTGCCTCCCTCCAACTTTACGGCATCACACTCGTGCTCTTTCATGATTTTGCCCGCATTTCGCAATGCCTCTTCTCCAGAAAGCTGATAACTCATGAAAGGCATGTCGGTTACCACCATAGCTCGACCACTCTCGGCATGTACACCACTGACAACGGCCTTTGCATGGTAGATCATCTCCTCAATCGTGATCGGCAATGTTGTACTGTGACCGGAAAAGACGTTGCTCGCAGAATCCCCGACGAGAAGAACGTCAACACCGGCTCGATCGAGAATTCGCGCAATGGTGTAGTCATAAGCTGTCAGCATTGATATTTTTTCGCCGTTCTGTTTCATGTCAAGCAACCTTCGTGTCGTAACATGGGCGGCTTTCTGCTGAATGCTGCTGTTCATTGTGTTTTACCTCTTGATGAATTGATTGTTACATAACTAATCTTCATAACCTTTCAATAAGCGTTGACAATTCGTCAGGCTGAAGCTCCACAACTTCGACGCCGTGCAGTTTTTCGGACGCACTCCGCATGAACTCCACAAGACTGGTGTATTCTGGAATATAGCCGAGAATCTCTTCAAGAGAGGTGGTTTTCCGCTGCATTTCACTCTTGATCTCCTCAAAAGCATCCTCTTCTGACAACGTAACAAAGGTGCAAAGTTCTTTATGGCGTGATGAGAGGGGAAGTGATCCGTGCTGCAAAAGAACGTTGCGGGTTCTCCTTTGTGCGGATCCAACCAATTTCCTGCCATCTACCTGAAGCTCATACCTGGCTGAGGCTGTAAAACAGCTCACGGCTTCGGAAGATGCTCCTTCCTGCGGGCGGGCAAGAGTGGAACGGCAAAATGCTGCATGAATGCCAAAACTTTCAAGAGCAAGCTTTATTACCTCATGTACCATCCGGTAAATCACGGAATTCTGCTCCGATGATTCAGTAAAAAAACTGTAGGTAAATTCCTCAGCATGAAAGACCGCCCTCCCGCCAGTAGGCCTTCTGACAATATCAACCCCTGCTGAGCGACATTTATCAGCATCAATACCCGAAACATCCTGATTGTACCCCAAAGTAACAGCATAAGGGCGCCAGGCATAAAACCGCCAGAGACAACTATCATTGCCATACTGCTGCTGAAACCGGCCATCAAGAAATGAGGCCATAAGACGCCGGTCGATCTCCATATTTTCTTCACCGGTATGCAAACCGGAATCCAGACAATAAACTCTGGAAAAAAGTGTCTTCATTATTGCAAATTTCGATCAAGATAGCTGAAAAGGATATTGCAACAAAAAAAGTGTACGGAAATGTTCTTCCATACGGGTATTTTTCTGAAAAATGCACTTCCTTGGTTAACCGTCATAAAAGCCCTCATGTTACCAAATACTATTGCTCTCATTTTTGGAGGCAGATCCGCTGAACACGAAATATCGATCATCTCAGCACAATCAATTGCGGCAAATATCAATACAGAACACTTCAGGGTTCTTCCAATCTATATCACGCATGAAGGACACTGGCTTTGTGATGGCATTGCACGCGACATACTGAACCTTGATCTCTCTTCTATTTTGAGAACATCGTCACTTGAAGCCGCAACAGCAACTCTGCAGGAAATGGTTGAAAAGGCCGCTCAGAAGCTTTTTGACCTTGATTTCAGGACTGAGGGAATTGCTGTGGCATTTCTTGCACTGCATGGTACTTATGGAGAAGATGGACGTATCCAGGGTTTCCTGGATACCTGTGGAATTCCGTATACAGGGTGTGGAGTTTTAGCTTCAGCGCTCACCATGGACAAGGCACTCACCAAACTCTGTGTTGCAGATGCGGGCATTGCTGTTGCTCCATACATAACACTCTTCCGCTCAGATTATCAGGCAGATCCTGAAACAACTCACTCCCTGATTGAAAAACAGTTTGCCTATCCGCTGTTTATCAAACCCGCCAATCTCGGTTCTTCAGTAGGAATTTCAAAAGTGCATCACAGAGAAGAACTGCCTCAAGCGCTTCAAAACGCCTGCTCGCTTGACTGGAAAGTTCTTGTTGAAAAAACAATAACAGGAAAGGAAATTGAGGTTGCTGTGCTTGGCAATGAACAACCACAAGCTTCACTCTGCGGTGAAATAGTGCCCGGCAAGGAGTTTTATGATTATCAGGATAAATACATTTTCAATACCGCAAAGTTTTTTATACCAGCACGTATTCCCGCAGACCTTCAGGAAAAAGTCAGAGCTTCAGCAATCAAGGCGTACAAGGCTCTGGGGTGCAGGGGAATGTCGCGAGTTGATTTTTTTGTTGATGAAAAGGACGATGCCATAATCCTGAATGAAGTCAATACCATTCCTGGTTTCACCGATATCAGCATGTATCCAAGGCTCATGGAGGCTGTCGGGTTCACTTTTCCAAAACTTGTGGAACGCCTGATTCAGCTTGCGATGGAAACCATACGCCCATGATCAGCAACCCGTATCTTTTTTTTGCGGAAATTTCGCTTGATATTTCGAGGAGAGAGTTTGAGTCAAGCATTAAGAAACTTGAACCATTTTCTGACTTTTTTGCTGGTTCATATCTTTTTCATCTGCTCTATGCAAAAGCGCTTCTTGGTCTCAATCGCCGCGATCTTGCCGGAGAATACTTGCGAAAATGCTGTGCAATAGCTCCAGCGAACCAGATAGCATGGAAAGAACTTGCTGATCTTCAGGCTTTCACAAGCATAGATGAGCCGGATAGAACATCGGCAATATTCGATCCCGTCACCGATGAGCTTGAACAGCTTTCTGCAGCGCTGATGAACTTCGCACCAGCAAAAACAACGGAAAACGCTGATCCGACCCCGATCTTCGAACAAAAACAACCGTTTTCTGACGATACAGCCATTGCTGTTCCTACTGAAACCCTTGCCAATCTTTTCACCGCGCAGGGTGCCTACAAAAAAGCAATCAAAATTTATACACTTCTTATCCAGCTCAAGCCGCAAAACGCTGAGCAGTACCAGCAAGAGATCGATTCACTCCTTGATCTGCTATAAAACCTCAACGAAAAGAGACACCATGAAATGAAACGATTTAGCCGACCTGAAGATTGTATAATAAGTATATTACACATGTAGGAGAAGCAATGATTGACACTCTAAACGGTTAGCTCAGGTATTTTGGTTTTCAGGTTTTTATTATCGCTCTGCATAGCTGCGGTTTTTCTTGTGTACCCCTTGACTGGTACATGCGCTGAAATTGCTGAAAAAAAACTTTCTCTTGCCAACTGCATTGAGATAGCCCTCAACAACTCGACTTCCCCAAAAAAGGCTGAATACAACATGAAGCTTCGGGGGGCTGATGTTTTGAGAAATTACGGGAGTTTTCTTCCCCGACTTTCAGTGTCGGCGGGATATTCACCATACACGCTAAACCGTACCTATAGTGTCCCCTACCCCTATACCACTGCACAAATATTCAAAACAACCCAAAAATCGGTAAACCTTACCCTCACTACTTCGCTTAATCTTTTTAACGGTTTCAGGGACTACGCTTCCCTGCAAGCATCGCTCAATAAAGAGCACTCCGCTGAGTATACCCTTGCCCGTGCATTGGAGAGTGTCGTCTACGATGTTACCCAGAGCTACTACCAAGTACTCCTGAACCAGGAGATCCTTGATATTTCGCGTGAAAATCTCCTCGCTATCCAAGATCAACTGATTCTCACTGACCGGCAATTCAAAGTTGGCCTGAAATCGCTGACTGATCTTTACCAACAGCAGGCTGATGTAGAGCAAAGTCGTCTTTCGGTAAATAAAGCTGAAACCCGTCTGTATGGAAGCATGTTTGAGCTGGTACGCCGATTGCGGATCGACCCCCAAACAAAGCTTTCTCTTGTTCAGGATATAAAAGAGATGAAAATGCCTGCATCCAAACCTGATATCGATTCTCTTGTCGCCATTGCCCTTGAACGACGCTATGACCTGAAAAGCAGGTCGCTTGAAAAAAATGCGGCAAAATGGGAGCTCACTGGATCTCGTGCCTCATGGTATCCAAGCCTTGATCTTAATGCCAACATCAGTACAGGGGGCGTCGAATATCTTCGTCAAGAATACTCCTATCCCTCTCTATCAGAACAACTTGGACATGCAATCGGGTACTCGGTGGCGCTCTCCCTCAATTGGAGCCTCTTTGATGGCTTTCAGACTCACTATGCGGTTCAAGCGGCCAAAATCAACCTGATAAACCAGCAACTTGATTATGACGATCTCAAAAAAGATATCGTTATTGATATTCACCAGGCTGCTGAAGAATATGCCTCAGCATTCATACAAATAGAAACTGCCAAAGTCAGCTTTACGGCAGCTCGCTCGGCTTATGAAGCCATCAAGAGAAAATATGAGCTTGGAGCAGCGAGTTTTGTTGAAATCAGCACTGCACGAGCAACCCTTTTCAATGCCCAATCAAACCTTTCGCAAGCTACCTATAATCTGGCGCTCCAGAAAAGTGTGCTTGATTTCTCAACGGGCAACATAGCCATACCATAGCAACCTGAATCCAGAGAATCATCAGATGAGCAAACAAAAATCTTTATTGAAACAAAAAACGCTCTTGATCAGCCTTGCAGTAATCCTGCTTGCAGGCGGGATGCTTTTTACCTGGTTCAGATTTCAGGAAAAGCCCATTGAGATAACAACTGAAAAGGCTTTTTTCAAAGAGGTAGTTCATATTGTTACTGCAACAGGAAAAATTGAGCCGGAACTTGTCGTGGCGATGTCGCCTGACGTTTCAGGTGAAATTATTGAACTACCCGTCAGGGATGGACAAAACGTTCAACAAGGAGATCTCCTGTTTAAAATTCAGCCTGACCTCTATATCAACCAGGTTGAACAGAGCCTTGCCCAGCTTAATTCAACTAAATCACAAAGCACAGAAGCAGGGGCCAGAAAGCTGAAGGCAGAGGATGATTTTAGAAAAGCATCACTGCTTTATAAGGAAAAACTGATCTCGGAATCTGATTATCTGACCTCGAAAACCAATGCCAAAGCAGCACTGGCATCATTCCAGGCCTCTGTCTTTGCAATTGCACAGAACAAGAGCCTGCTTGAACAGAATCAGGACCGAATGAAAAAAACCATTGTCCGTGCGCCAATCAGCGGCTCCATCATTGCACTGAACAGTAAACCTGGTGAGCGGGTTGTCGGCACTGGCCAGTTTCCAGGCACTGAAGTGCTGCGTCTGGCAAACCTGGACAGCATGCAGGTCAGGGTGGAAGTCAATGAAAATGACATTGTCAATGTCAACGTTGGAAACCCTGTCTCCATCACCGTTGATGCTTTTGGAGATCGAATCTTCAGGGGAATTGTCCATGAAATTTCCAATTCAGCCATTGTCAAGGCAGCAGGTACCCAGGAAGAGGTCACCAATTTTTCAGTAAAAATCCACATCTTCAACCACGAACGGCTGCTGAAACCCGGTATGAGCGCCACTGCGGATATTGAGTCAATACGCGTAAAAAATGCCCTTGTCATACCCATTCAAAGTGTGACCGTAAGAGGTGGAGCTGAACCTGAAAAGAGCGATAAAAACACTGTAACCATTGTATCAAAAAACAAGGCATCCTCGGGCAAACAGGGAGTCTTTGTCGTCAAGTCGGACAGAGCCTGGTTCCGTCCGGTTACAACTGGCACCACCGATAATACTCATATTATTGTCACAGAAGGAGTTAAAAAAGGAGAAGAAGTTGTTTCAGGAAGTTACACCGCCATTACCAGCCAACTCAAGGATGGCTGCAAAGTCAAGCAACAACAAACAATAGCACCGTGAAGCAGACTCCAGTGGTCATTACGATGCAATCGCTCTGTAAATTTTATGAAATGGGCGATCAGATTGTTCGGGCTCTCGACTCGATCAATCTTGTTTTCAGATTGAACGACTATACGGCAATCATGGGGCCATCCGGAAGCGGGAAATCAACGCTCATGAATATTATTGGCTGTCTTGATACCCCCACTTCTGGCATTTATGAGCTCAACGGTCAGAATGTCGCTGAAGTGGATGACGATGAGCTGGCTCGTATCAGAAACAAAGAGATCGGGTTCGTATTTCAGACCTTCAACCTGCTCCCTCGCCTGAACTGTCTGCGTAATGTCGAACTACCGCTGATCTATGCTGGAGTTGAACCTGAAGAACGTGAGCAGCGTGCGGCAGAAGCCCTTGTAAAAGTAGGACTTGGTGACAGGATCACGCATAAGCCATCCGAACTTTCCGGCGGCCAGATCCAGCGGGTTGCTATTGCAAGGGCGCTTATCAACAAACCATCAATCATTCTGGCCGATGAGCCAACGGGTAACCTTGATACTGCAACCAGCCACGACATCATGGATATTTTTGGTGCCCTTTCTGATGCGGGCAATACCATCATTCTGATTACCCATGAAGAGGATATCGCCACTTACACCCGCCGTGTCATCCGTCTCCGTGATGGAAAAATCGAAAGCGATACCATGCAATGATGAAGCAGACCTTCAGACAATTTCGCTATGAAACGACAGAGAGTTTTAAAATGGCTTTCTTCCAGATCAAGGCAAATAAAATACGGTCGTTTCTTACTGCGCTCGGTGTCATTATCGGCATTGTTGCCATTACCATGATGGGTACGGCGATCAACGGTATCGATCGTGGATTTGACAAGAGCCTTGCAATGCTTGGTTATGACGTTATTTATGTGCAAAAATCATCATGGAGCACCATGGGCCAATGGTGGCGCTACAGGAACCGTCCCGATCTAAAAACGGAGTATGCCGATCAGCTTAACAGAATTATTGCCGATAATCCTCGTTCGGAGCTGAGTATTGCAGTACCGCAAATGTCCACCTACCAGGCCTCGGCAAAATACAGGGAACGAAACCTTGAACAGGTCTTCTCTCTCGGTACTACCAATAACTACCTTCAGACCGCATCCGGCAATCTCTCCGCCGGCCGCTTCTTTACACCAGGAGAATCAGCCAGCAGCGCAATGGTCTGCGTCATCGGCGATGATATTGCCGTTGGCCTCTTTCCTGATGAACCTGCTCTCGGCAAATCAATCCAAATCAAAAACCATAATTTTCGAATTATCGGAATTTTCAGAAAACAGGGGAAATTTCTGGGTCTTTTCAGTTTTGATAACCAGATCATCATGCCGCTCGGAGCCTTTGAAAGGGTCTATGGAAAGAATATGTTCATAACCATGAGGGTAAAAATCAAACATCAGGAGCATATTGAAGAGGCGAAGGAGGAATTGCTCGGAATGATGAGAAGAATCAGAAGAATTCCACCAGGGAGGGAGGAGGATTTTTCGATTAACGAACAGAAAGCTTTTAAAAGCCAGCTTGACCCTATCAAAAACGGCATTGCCATCGCGGGAATTTTCATTACCGGCATGTCACTCTTTGTAGGCGCTATCGGCATCATGAACATCACCTTTGTCAGCGTGAAGGAACGCACCAAGGAGATAGGACTGCGCAAGGCGCTTGGTGCAAGACGACAAACCATTTTATTGCAGTTTCTTATCGAATCGGTAATGATATGCCTTATCGGCGGGGTTATCGGACTGGCAATAACGCTCATTACTACCTTTGCGATTGAGATAATTGTTCCTGATTTCCCTGTACAGTTTTCGCCTGATCTTGTTTTTGCAAGTCTTGCAGTTTCTGTTATTACCGGTATTATTTCAGGCCTTGCTCCGGCTGTTACCGCTTCAAAACTTGACCCAGCCGACTCGCTGCGTTATGAATAGAATTTGCTTATGCTGCTGCGTGAAACAATCACCCAGGCGATCTACTCTCTCGCCATCAACAAGCTCCGGTCATGGCTCACCATCATGGGTGTTGCTGTTGGGGTGTTTTCCATCATTGCCGTCATGACAGCCCTTGATGCAATTGACAAAAGCGTCGAGTCTGGTCTGACAAGCCTTGGAGCCAACACTTTCCAGATACAGAAAAATCCTGCAACCACTTTTGGAAGCGGGCACAGCCGGAACTTCTATGCAAATCGAAAGGATATCACCTACCAGCAGGCCCTCATGTTCAGAAAAGGCATGACGGGACAAGCCCGTACTATCGGCTTCATTATCTCCAGTATGGCCAATCAGGCAAAATTTGCAAACCTGACCACCAACCCCGATGTTACCATAACCGGCGGTGATGAGAACTTTTCCGCCTCAAGCGGTTATACTGTGGCATCTGGACGTAATCTTTCAGAAGGAGATATTCGATCGGCAAGAAACACCGTCGTCCTTGGCAGCGAAGTTGCAGCAACCCTCTTTCCTTCAGGCGAAAATCCGCAGAACAAACTTATCAAAATTAATGGGGAGGTCTATACTATTGCTGGTGTATTAAACAAGAAAGGTGCCGCATTCGGTCAAAGCCAGGACAACTTTGTACTTATTCCTATTACCCGATATCTTAGTCATATCAACGAAAAAAGCAGCCTTTCCATCACCATCGAAGCCCTCTCACGCAAAGACTACCCACTTGCCATTGACCGTGCGATCGGAACAATGAGACTTGCGAGAGGACTGACGGTCAAGGATCCTAATGATTTTGAGATCAGAACCAACGAATCTCTCATCGACTCCTTTAGAGATATCCAGCAGGCAATTGGTACCGGGGCTTTTATCATCAGCTTTATGGCTCTCCTGACTGCAGGAGTGGGTATCATGAACATAATGCTGGTCAGCGTAACCGAAAGAACCAGAGAGATTGGAATAAGAAAATCAATTGGGGCACCTCGCGGAATAATTCTGCTCCAGTTCCTCCTCGAATCGCTCTTTCTTTCACTCGCTGGTGGCCTGATAGGCATTACGATTGGCATATTGATCGGCAATGTCGTGGCATTGCAATTTAATCTGCCGCCAATATTTCCCTGGCTATGGGTAACCGTTTCCCTTTTTGTATGTTCTGGCATCGGGATGATTTTTGGACTTTTTCCTGCCTGGAAAGCCGCAAATCTCAATCCGGTGGAAGCGCTGAGACCCAAATAAATACCCATAACCGTCATATTTTCTTTGACAGACGGGAAACTTATAGTGGCTTATACTATATTTGTTAGTATTTGGTATTTTTCTATGCACCTTTCACTTTTGCACAGAAAAAAGGGAGGAAATAACTATCTTTGTATGTATTTGAACTCATAAATTTTACAGCTATGACTCTTTTTCAAAAGTTTTCCAAACCTGTAGCGTCGTTGCTCATTGTTGTAATGACAATCCTGACCTGGGGTTGCCAGACGACGACCAATACTGGACGAGACGCCCAAATCGGAGCGGCCGCTGGTGGCATTATTGGCGGTATTATCGGCAGCCGCTCAGGCAACTTTGCTAAAGGCGCAATTATCGGTGCCGTCATCGGTGGAGCGGGTGGAGCGATTATCGGCAATTATATGGACAAGCAGGCGGCTGAAATCGACCGTAATGTTAAAGACGCAAAAGTTGTACGCGTAGGCGAAAGCATCAAAGTTGTTTTTGACTCCGGCATCCTCTTCTCGACAGGCTCTGCAACCATTACATCCAACAGCAGATATAATATTGAACAACTGGCCAGAATTCTCAATCGGTACCATGACACCAACATTGTCATCGAAGGCCATACCGACAATATTGGCAGTGAGGCCATGAACCAGTCGCTCTCTGAAAGACGGGCTGAATCGGTAGCTACTCTCCTGAATGTTTATGGCGTTTCAGGCAACAGGGTTTCTCCGGTAGGATACGGCAAAACACGGCCTGTTTCAACCAATGAAACCGAAGCCGGCCGCAGACTGAACCGTCGCGTTGAGGTGCTGATCTATGCAAACGACGAACTCAAGCGCCAGGCAGAATCAGGTGAGCTGAAATTGTAATTTTTTCTCAGGAACATCTCTTCTGTAAGCAAAGCCTGAACACTTCCTGTTCAGGCTTTTACATTTATTTTATTTACCTTTCGCTCCACATACGCTGGCCTTGCATGGCTTATAGTGCTACTTTATTGAAAACAAAATATACATGTCATGATGTATTTTAAAACTGCCGAAGAGGTTCTTTTTCAATGGGTTTCAAGGGTCTGCAGCGGAAATGCAGACGACATTACAGCTCTTTATCATGAATCAGCGGTTCTTATTCCCACATTTTCTCCCCACACTGTCATAACTCGTGAAGGTATAAGAAACTACTTCGGACAGCTCGCATCAAGAGACGGGCTTGGAGTGCGCCTGCACAGCAAGGCACTCAGAAAGCATTCTCAAAGCGAGACACTGCATACCCTGAGCGGTATATATTCTTTTGAATTTGAGGTCGACCAGGTATTGCTCTCCTTTCCATCCCGTTTTACTTTTGTGATGGACATCTCCCTTGACAAACCAATTTTACACCATCACTCCTCACAAGTACCAAGAAATCTCTCATAAAACTCTCCACATTTTACCGGCGCAACGCATGCCACAGTAAATGTAGTTGTGCCGGTAACACATGAAACCAATTCTTTTCCTGCTGAGCATCTCCAATAAGGAGCTGTTACTGCAAGGTCCTGATAAACAGATTTTTTCCAAAACTTATTACGACGATACAGTAAATTGGGAATTTTTTTTCCCACAAACGTGTTAAGATTTACTCTGTATTATACTTCGGTTTGAACAATATTTTAAACAGGAGATGCAGCCATGTCACTGTCATTGTACAAAAAGGATCCCCTGAAAATGTTTGAGGATGTCTTTAATGACAAAGTATCCCCTTTTTTCTCTTCAATGGTGGCACCAGCTTTTAAGGTTGATATCAGCGAGGATGAGAATACAATTTTCATTGAAGCCGACATGCCCGGCGTGAAAAAAGAGGACATCAAGGTATCAATGGATGGTGATCTTCTTTCCATCAGCGCAGAGAGAACACAGAGTGAGGAGGAGAAGAAAAAAGGATATCATCGTATTGAGCGTTCAAGGGGAAGCCTTAGCAGAAGTTTTACTTTGGGTGAGAATGTCGATGCTGAAAAAATTGAAGCAAAGTACGATAATGGTGTGCTCAAAGTTATGGTGCCGAAAGTCGAGCCAACAAAAAAAACCGAGAAAGAAATTCCTGTAAACTAACCACAACGCCATCTCAATAAACATCCTCCGTAAAGCCGGAGGGTGTTTTTTGCCCCGATTTCATAGAGGTAACACTCTCGAATGATTTTGAAACGGAAGTTCCAGCCCCATTTTTCATTAACTCCTTATAGGCAGTACTTTTAAGGCGAAAA
Organism: uncultured Chlorobiaceae bacterium; assembly: GCA_903843305.1. Lineage (GTDB taxonomy): Bacteria > Bacteroidota > Chlorobiia > Chlorobiales > Chlorobiaceae > Chlorobium. Next base: position 76 of record CAIMPI010000017.1, on the reverse strand, counting down.
TGCGAGAAAAATGTAGTCACTAATTTATTTGTTTATAAAAGGTTTTTTTATATATTATAAAGCAGTATAGAAAACC
>CAIMPI010000016.1 GCA_903843305.1 uncultured Chlorobiaceae bacterium | reverse complement strand
TATAGCACTGAAAGTCCCTTTGGGACAACCGAAATCGTAATCCTGCCACATACGTTGTCATACACCTCCCCATCCATGTGCATGATATCAGGTTTCTCAAGAATCAACTCCACAGCCTTTGCCTGGCAGTACACTACCTTTGAGTCAGTAATATGGATCCCGCGAATATATTTGAATACATAGCGAAAAAATTCATGTTTTGGGACGGCCTTGAGAATACAGACATCAAGCAACCCGTCCGACAATTCAGCATGCGGAGCTATCCTGAATTTTCCACCCTCAATCTTTCCATTCAAAACCGAAAACGCAAAAACTGGCTCATGAAGCTCAAGAACAGAGTCTTCGAGGGTAATCCTGATACCCATTTTCAATGGCACATAATTATAAAGCACACGTAAAAGTGCATAGACATAACAAAGCTCCCCTTTTAACCATGTAGTCCGTTTAACACTCTTTGCAATACTTCCAGTAAAGCCGATACCTAACGAATTGATAAAATAGCGATGCTCTGCATTGCCATAGAAAACACTCCCAAGATCAACATTCCTGCTTTTTGCATCAAAAAATTGAGCAATACCAAGACGTAGCCTGTTGGGATGCAGTGTTTTGATAAAATCATTTGCTGAACCAATCGGTAAAATTCCGACCGGTATATCTTTTCCCGCAATGGCATTGACCACTTCGTGAAGCGTTCCATCCCCACCGCACGCAATCATACAGGTACCTTCTTTTATCCCGGAACGAGCAATATTACCCGCATGCCCAGCATAACTTGTCGCAAACAGTATGGAGTCTTTCCTACCCGACACAAGTGCCTTAAGCCATTCCGCCTTACTTGAAGCACGTCCTTTATCAGCAGCAGGATTAAAAATAAAAAGATAACGGGAGTTTTTTTTTGTCATGCTATACACTAAAAAATACCTCTATCAACAATCCTTGAGTTTACTAAAGAGCAAGGTAGAGTAATATTCGAACTTTTGGACAACTAAACATTCACTCGTATTCAAATCGCTCAATGAAAGGAAAAAAAACGATCGGCAAGAAAGTTTTGCAGTATAATGGATTATCCTATATCCGCCCCATAAGATACGCCATGATTACATTATCGCAGTGAAAAACAAAGAACGAAAGTGTTTTTGTATAGAAATACGAATATTTTTTGCATTTTTATTAAAAAAAACAAATATTACTGTTGTGAACACGTCAGTGTTTTTATCCCTTTAGCCGTTGAAAAGGAGCAGATAAACAGGAGGGTAGGGATGGTAGTTGAAGTGGGCACAGATAACTGAAAATGATGTAAATCAGGAGGGTCATACAGTAAGTTCCGGCATTCTTTTAAGCTGTTATAAGGATTTGCTGGCTTCGTGAGTCTGAACAGCGTACCAATGTTATAATAAAGTTGAATAACCCTGATGATTAAAGACAATGAACGCACAAACAGAACAACACAAAAAGTCTTCTGCAGATTATGAAAAAGAGATTGAAGATCTGAGAGTAAGAGTTGCAAACCAGGATTTGGAGCTGACAAGAGTTTCTACGGCAATCGCTGAAAAAACAACTTCTTTACGTAATCTCCTTGACCAGATACACGCCCTTGATATTGATAGCAGCATAAAAAGAGTGATGACCGATTCATGTTTAAGCCTCATTGAGACCGAGACTATTGAAAAACGTCTCAATATAGAATTGACTGAGTCTGATTCGGTTTTTTTATCGAAACTACAGAAGAAACATGCCAACCTTAACCAGCGTGAGCTAAGAATAAACCTGCTGGTCAAGTTGAATTATGACACAAAGGAGATTGGCCGCTCTGTAGGCATATCGACCAGAGGAATGGAGAGCATCCGCTACAGAATGCATAAAAAACTTGGTCTTGGAAAACATCAGTCAATCAAGACCTATCTTTCAGATCTCGCAGTAGCTTCTTGATCGGTGCAAAAGACTTACTCGATTAAAAAGCCTCTTGCTTCAGGCGAAGCAGAGGCTTTTTCTTTTAACCTCTCAATAATACTGTGTAATGAAACTCTCCGCATCAAGTAACGGAAGAGTCATACCTGTACATCATTTTGACCACCCATGCGGCGGATTATTGCTTTGGCAAACTCTTCAAAATCCTGAAGGTGTGCTGTGGCAATGGCAAAAACGATAGTCCAGTTTATTGATTCGTAGTTATGAATCGCAATGTTACGAAACCCTACCGCTTTTTTCATGCGTGCTGCCAAGTCAGCGCTGATGATACCCGCATCACATAAAATATCGAATGTCTGCCCCATCGTTACGGGAGAAGCATACTCTGTGCCTGCAATAAGATGTGTCCCAATATCTACACACATCTGAACAGCGCGTGAAATATTAAGAGAAAGAATATCCTGAGCATCATAATTACTAGCTATGGCAGCCGCGTTCTCAGGGCATTTCTCTTTAACCCTGCGGACAGAACGACGCAAAGATTCAAGTTTCTGCTCAATTAACGCCCAATCCATGCATCCCTCCGTTCTTTAAGAATTCTTCTCTGATACGGCACAAAATCCTCCTGGTTATAGAGATGTTTAAGCACTTGATCTGCGTAAAGAGTATCGTTGCCCATGATTCTTCGACCGCCAGCAATAATCTGACCAAGCAAAGGTTCACCAACAGTTGATAAATCAATTAAATCTACAGGACGTCCTGTCAATTCTGCCAGTTCAGAAATCAGTGCCATGACATCATGAGAGTCGAGTGGATGAGCAGCAGCAACCGCTATATCAAGGTCGCTGTCATAACGGGCTGTGCCTTTCGCTACAGAGCCAAACAGCAGCGCCAGAAGAATTTTCGGGTGGCGCTCAAGCACCTGCCGAAGCTGGCTGTCAAGAGTATGATCAATAAGCTTGTTCATAATAAAATCCCGTCCGGCTGCATAAAATATTTATTGTTCAGAACATAGGCAGGGAAAAGATGCCGCCATATTTTCCCAGTCGTCATTGACCTGATTAACGTTACCCGAATACCTTTTATTATAATCACTCAGTCGCTTATAATCTCGATACGTTGTTTGTTTGCGCTTTATCGCCAATTCAAGTAATGCCTAATGTTTATCCATAACTATCCTTCTTTCTGATTATACTAATAAAACAATGTGCTCACAGGGAAAAACTCTTGATATTGACAAACTCACAGATACCATAACGAGAGAGCTCTCGGCCATATCCAGACTCTTTGACGCCACCAAAAGGCATTCTTGGATCTGATTTTACCGAACCGTTGATAAAACAGCTCCCGACCTCAAGTTGATCTGCTACGGCAAGCGCTCTTTCGATAGTGCTGGAAAAAACCGCAGACCCCAACCCGTAGGGGGTATCGTTGGCTATGCGTATTGCATCATCATCATCCTTTGCTTCAATAATCACTGCAACTGGCCCGAATGTCTCTTCATCGTACGCTGGCATCCCCTTGTGCACTCCTGAAAGAAGTGTTGGAGGATAGAAAAAACCTTTTCTTTCAGGAATTTCTCCCCCACTAAGCAATCGGGCACCCTGAGATACGCTTCCAGCAACCTGACCATGCAGTTGATCACGAAGATCGCGGCGCGCCATCGGCCCAACGTCAACCGTTGCATCAAATGGATCGCCCATCACCGAAGCCTCCATGCGCTCCAGAAGCAGGCGTTCAAACTCCCTGATGACTGAAGATTGCACAATAAAGCGCTTTGCGGAGATACAGCTCTGTCCGCAGTTGAGAAGACGCGCCGCAGCACAAATGGCAACAGCCTGCGGAATATCCGCATCATCAAGCACAATATAGGGATCACTGCCTCCAAGCTCCAGGACGCTTCTTTTGATGGCTCGCCCGGCCTTTGCGGCAACAGCACGGCCAGCAGCGGTACTGCCCGTCACCGAAACACCCTGAATGGCGGGATGATCAATCATGAAACCAGTCAAACGATCAACATCTTCAAGAGCGATATGAACTGTTCTATAGAGATGCTCAGGAAACCCGGCTTCACGGAAAAGCTCTTCGATAGCAATTGCTGAACCGGTAACACTCGGAGCGTGCTTGACAATAATGCCATTACCGGCCATTATTGCCGGTGCAGCAAACCGAAACACCTGCCAGAAAGGAAAATTCCACGGCATGATACCAAGAACAAGGCCGATCGGTTCAAATTTTATCAATCCCCGAACTCCGCCATCAAGGTCAATCTCTTCCTGCTTTAAAAACAATTCCGCATTATCGGCATAAAAATCGCAGACCCAGGCTGATTTCACAACCTCAGCAACAGCCTGAGCAAAAGGCTTGCCCATTTCTCGGCTTATCAGTGCTGCATGCCGCTCTTTTTGTTGACGCATGAGCTCAGCAAGACGCTTCATCAGCACACTGCGCTCCTGCAATGACACCTTTCTCCATGAAAGAGCATCACGATGGGATGCCTGTAATATCTCCTCAATCTCGCCGAATGTCATCGTTGGATATTCGGCAATCGATTCTTCAGTCGATGGATTGACAGTAATAATCATTGATGATAACAGCTTATGATGAAAAAAATTAATCTATGCTTTCATAAATTGCAAGATAACTTTCATAACGGTTTGGATCAATACGACCAGCCTCCACCGCTTTCAAAATACCACAATCAGGTTCTACCGTATGGGAGCATGAAGAGTAGGCACACTCCTGCATACTCATAAGGAACTCCCTGAAATAAAAACGCAGATTTTCACGGGTAATCCCTGAAAGATTGAACTCCCTTATACCTGGTGTATCAATGATATACCCGCCTCCAGGCAGAGCAAGCATAACCGAATTGGTGGTTGTATGCAGCCCTTTTCCCGTTTTCATATTTGTTTCTCCGGTACGGAGACGATCCTGACCGGAAAGCTGATTGATAAGGGTTGACTTTCCAACACCGGAGTGGCCGCTGAAGGCTGAAAGCTTGCCTGCCAGCGCCTCATGAAGCACCTCCATGCCACACTGCTCTTCAGCGCTGGTATAGACAATTCGGTACCCCAGTGTATTATAGGGCGCCATCAATTCACGAGTCTCCTCCGAATCCTCAAGATCCATCTTGTTGACCACAATCAGCGCATCCATCTGTTCGGATTCAGCAAAGACAAGATAACGGTCAATCAAGCGTGTACTGAGAGGAGGATCAAAAGCTGAAACAACAACAACCAACTGATCAATATTGGCTGCTATTACCTGTACCTTCTCCTTGCTCCTGTTCCGGCGAACATCCCTTTTTCTTGTCAGCGCACTTCGACGAGACAACACAAGCGTAATTGCCGCTTCATATAACGCCGTTCCGGTTTCAATCACTTTCAGCTCAACCCGATCACCGACAGCGACAAGCGACGAATCTCCATTCTCCGTTTTCGTTCCAGGAAAAGTACGGCACCGATACTCTGTTCCATCTTCAGAGATAACAACATAAGAAGCTCCAGATACCTCCATGACCATCCCGTCAGGCGCTCCCTCATAATCTCTATTCATACTATAGCGACACTCATTCCTTCGTTTACAAGTAACACTCAATACTTCGTTTGCATTCAAACAAGATTATCCAATATCAGCCAAAGAGAAGCGGTCGTGGTACTGACGTTGATAACACTCTCTTATCATAACATGTTCTGCTGCACGCAACTGGCCATCTTGTTCAACAAGAGCAAATGCTGCAGACCTTGCAGACTGCATGATAGTATAATCCGTGTTCAGATCTGCAATTCTCAAGCAGCTTAAGGTTCCGGACTGCTCTTTTCCGAGAATATTCCCCGCACCCCTTATTCTCGCATCAATTTCTGATATGATAAAACCGTCATTGGTTGACTCCATGGCTGCGAGCCGTTCACGGGCATCCACACTCATTTTTGCATAAAGCAGAAAGCAGTAGGAAGGGTACTTTCCACGGCCAACCCGACCCCTGAGCTGATGCAACTGGGCTAGACCAAACCGCTCAGCATGCACAATAACCATAACCGTAGCATTAGGAACATCTACCCCGACTTCAATTACTGTCGTCCCAACCAGCAGATCAATATCCCCTCGCCTGAAATGCTCCATCACACTCTCTTTCTCATCAGCGCTCATCTGCCCATGAATCAATCCGAGGCGAAGATCAGGAAACACTGTGGCAGAAAGTTCAAGATAACTTTCAACCGCAGCTTTCAGATCCATTTTTTCAGACTCCTCAACAAGCGGAAAGACAATATAACCCTGTCTTCCTTCCGCAATCTGTGAACGGAGAAAATCATACACCTTGAACTTCTCCTGTTCTGATCTCAGGAATGTCCTGATCGGCTTTCTGCCAGCAGGCTTATGGTGAATAACAGAAACATCAAGATCACCAAACACACCCATGGTAAGGGTTCTTGGTATCGGTGTTGCCGTCATCAACAGCACATGAGGATTGATCGCCTTTTCCTGGAGCGCCTTTCGCTGCAACACCCCGAAACGGTGCTGTTCGTCTATAATAACCAGACCAAGGTTAGCATAGCTGACCCCATGCTCAATCATGGCATGAGTGCCAATTGCAATATGCAGCTCTCCAGAGCTAAGGGCAGCAAGAACCGCCTGACGTGCCTTTTTTCCCTGCTTGCCCGTCAGAATTCCAACGTGCAGGCCAAGGGGGGTAAAATAACGTTTCATGACCAGATAGTGCTGCACAGCAAGAATTTCGGTCGGGGCCATGAAAGCCGACTGAAGCGCATTGTCAGCCGCAAGAGCCATGGCGAACATAGCAACAATGGTTTTTCCTGAACCGACATCACCCTGCAAAAGACGATTCATCGGACTACCACTTCTGAGATCGCGATATATTTCACGCACAGCATTTTTTTGATCGTCAGTCAATGCGTAAGGAAGACTTGCATAGAGCTTTTGAGTCGCCTCACCGGAATGGGTAAACTTCACGGCCGCTTTATTAAGCCTGATCTCGCTGTGCCTCAGAGCAAACAAAAGTTGGGAATAAAAGAGTTCTGTCCATTTCAGTCGGTAGCGAGCCCGTTCAAGTTTTTCGTGTGATGAAGGGAAGTGTATCTCTCGATAGGCTGCAGCAAGGGACATCAAGTCATGATCAGCAACCATTGACGCAGTAAGATTCTCCCTCTGGCCCGGAGCACTCTGCTCAAAAGCACGGGCAATAAGGGCACGCATCTGCTTCGAAGCAAGATTCGCCTGCTTCATGGCTTCACTTGTCTGGTAAATAGGAATAATCTTGCCGGTATTGTAAAGCTCAAAATCATTACTCTCACCATCACCAGACTGAAGCTCAGGATTGAGACGGTCGTAATCAGGATGCTGCATCTGTGCATGAGTGCCGAAATAACTCACCTTTCCGTAAACGGCAAGTGATGCACCCTGAACAACACTGCGGGAAAAATACCGGACCCCATGGAACCAGGTGAGCTCAAGAACTCCCGTTGCATCAGTTAGCCAAGCTTTGAAACGCGCCCTGCCCGGAGTATCTCCATCAAGCTGCGTCTTGATAACAGTACCAACAACCGTTACAGTTTCCCCATCAACAAGAGTTCCAATACTTTTCATTGCACTCCGGTCAAGATATCGCCTGGGGTAGTAGTCAAAAAGATCTTCAAGCGTAACAATTCCCACCTCCTTCAGAATTGATGCCTTTTTTGAACCAACACCTTTCAGATAGATGATTGAGGTTGAACCGGTCATTATTAATGGTTGTAACTGGAATGAAATTCTTGTATATTGGCACCCTTACAATTTTTATTGCCGATCATATCATCTATTGTACGACAAAGTCAACGAAAGTCATGAAACAAGATATTCACCCCAAGTATAAGGAAGTAACCGTCAACTGCGCAAATTGCGGCAACTCCTTTGTCACCCGTTCAACCAGACCTACTATCAAGGTCGATATCTGCAACAACTGCCACCCCTTTTATACTGGAAAGCAGACCCTTGTCGATACCGCCGGACGCGTTGAACGCTTTAACAAGCGCTTTGCAAAATCCTCAGCAGCACAGGCAAAAGCCTGAAAAGAAAGCTTGTGCTTTTCATGCAAACCAACACTAACCTATCGGAACAGCTATGAGTGTCAGGGAGGTTTATCAGAAAACTGAGCCTAAAATGAAAAAGACTATCGAAGCATTTCAGCATGAAATTGCTTCGATCAGAACTGGAAAAGCTACAACGACACTGCTTGACCGTGTAAAGGTAGAAGCTTATGGCCAGCAGATGCCATTGAAACAAGTCGGCAACATTAGTGTTCTGGATGTCCACACCCTCATTGTCCAAGTCTGGGACAAATCCATGGTGTCGGCTACCGAGAGAGCTATTCGCGACGCAAACCTCGGACTGAACCCTGCAGCAGATGGCCAAAATATCAGGGTCAGCATCCCCCCACTCACCGAAGAGCGCCGTAAGGAGTTTGTCAAACTCACTAAAAAATTTGGAGAAGATTCAAAAGTTTCCCTTCGCAATCTTCGTCGCGACATGATTCAGGAGATTGAAAAACTTGAAAAATCGAAAGCAATCAGCGAAGACGATAAAAACAAGGGGAAAAAAGAGGCAGATGAAATGCTCCACAAATTTGAAAAGCAGCTCACCGATCTGATTGTTTCGAAAGAGAAGGAGATCATGGAGGTGTAGACCACAGAGCGAATACAAAGACAAAGAACCGGGGTCAAATCCGATTCTTTGTCTTTGAGCTTCTTACCCTTCGAAATACTCCTTCATCTTCCTGAACACCTCTTTCTTGCCAAGTAATCCGCCAATCATTCCGAGAACAGTTGCTGTCCCGGCAGCAAAAAAGAGTGGCCGTGCGGAGATGTTGTTCGTGTAATAAATTGCCGGAATGCCTCGCTCTTTTGCAAAGCTGTCCAGCGAGGTGGTACCAATAACAAGATCCGGTTCATAGTCAATTACCGCCTGCATATCCTCTTCAAGATATTTTCGATATCGGATCTCTGTACCAAGCATGGAGAGCACGTTGTGATCTTCCTCTCCAAGCGCATTCCGCGCAATAGAGGTAGAGGCATAAGGCACCTCAAGACCTGCTTCAAGCAGAAGTCGAACAACTGGCAGCTCATTGCCTTCATAGCCAGCAACAATCACCTTGCCCTTCAGATGGTTGAACCGGACAAGCACGTCGCGAGTTTTCTGAGCCTCCTCCTCAGCTACAGCCTGAACAATCGCAGGATTTAGATCAAGAGCCTCACCGATACTGCTTATCCATTGCGCTGTTGCATTCGCCCCAATCGGGTTTCCCTTTACAATTTTCACTCCATGCTCTTCAAAAAGCGAAACCGAACGCTCATAAAAGGGATGAAGCACCGCACACGCTTCAACCTGACCAGCTTCGATATAGTCCTCAAGGGCTGTTCCAGGAAGAGTGATGACCGACTCAACACCAATTTTCTGGAGAATTGCACCAATAGTCATGGCATCAACCGGAAAAATCTCTCCCAGCACCACCAGCGATTTTGCTTTTTTTTCTCCGGCAAACTTGGCAAATCGTTTCAACAGCGTAGCAACAGCAACATCCTTCGCTTCAGGATGCGTCCGAATCTGGAATGCTGGCAAACGAACCAGAAGTACCTCTGCATTACCAATTTTCCTTGGCAGCAACTCTTCTGCAATACCGGCAGTCTCAGCAACACATGTACTGACAACAGGAATAAAGCGTACAGCCGGATCATGGGCAATCTCGTCAAGCGTCCGACGAAGATCATCAATCATGGTTCCACCTGAAATCTGCACATTCATCAGTTCAGGTGAGACTATCGACTTGCGCGCAGCATAAAAATGCGAGACAAAAGTCAGTCCGTAGAAGCAGCCCTGATCGGCCACCAGGCAGACTTGGACTCCGTCGATTCTCATCAACACCCTCAACCCACCGAATGCAGGACACATCGACTGGGGATGCAACGCGCTACAACCCTTTTTCTCCATGAAGCACAACCGTTTTTTTGACTTGTTGAATGTATGCGCTCTCAAAAATTTTTGTCGGCATTCTGTTGATACGCTCGACTGCTGCCTGGTGACTTGAAAAACTACCAGTAACAAGCCTGTAATATTTGATCTCTTTCTCGTATGCAGGCAAAACAAAAGCCATGATTCCTTCTGAATGCAGACGAAGCGCCTCTTTATGAACAGTCACCTCCTTCATAAAGGTAACAAGAACAATGGTATAACTATTTTTCAAAAGAACAAGAGAATCAGCGTTGACCTCTTTTCTGGATAACGTGTCAAGATGCACCGCAGGAATTACATGAACACTTCGCATTGGTGTATCTCTTTTCACGGAAGCAATTACAGTCCCTTGAGGGTTCAGAACAATTGACCGATGTGATATTTCCCTATACTGTATATCTTTATAAAAGAAAAACAACAACAAACAGACAAGAAACACGGCTGAAAAGGATAAAACGTAACGAGACTTTTTTCTTACCCTGTCGAACTCATCTTGTTGTGAAATAACAACCTCTTCAAGATCCTGATATTCTCTGTTAAAAAGCATTTCCAAAGAAGGTTCAGCAAAAAAACGATATGTCCCGGAATCAAGAAAGAATCTGCCAAATCCATTAATACAAATCTCTTGTTGCTGGTTCAGTGCTTTTGCAAAAACAGAGCCAAGAATCTTGGCAAATCGTCGGGCATCTCCGCGAGTCATAAAAAGAGACGTAACAGCAATACGCCAGGTATCATTGGAACCGGAAATTCGACTGTCAAAAACTAATATATTGCAGGGTGGAGTATAGATAACGGATAATGCCGTACTTGTTTTTTTTAAAGGAATATGCTTGACTGTAAACGTACCAAGCCCCTCAATCGAAAGCTTTCTTACAGCAAGAAGCTCGGTAACCATGCCGCTATAAAAACCGTTCAATAGACGATCAGCCTCCTGTATTTCGACATCAAGCCGTTGGGCGAGTTTCTCTATAAAATCACGGTTTATCATAACCAAAGCCTTGCAATACAATTGATATAGCTACAGCGCCTGAGACAGGCTGAAAATTTGAATATAACACTTACACCTCCAATTAAATGGTTTAATGAATAACAGCAAACCATCCAAAAATTATACCATGACAATTATCAGCAGCGTTACTTCACCGCAAATATTTTTACTAAAACACCCATTAGAAGTGTCCATAACTAATATGGCGGCTTTTCGCCAACGAAACACGTAACAACAAAATTGATTAAAAAACAAGTGCGCTGTTATAAAAAGAAAAACTAATACCAGAAACAACACAACCAGAAATATAGTGCTATAAACAGTCTTGCTTGTTGTCGTTTAAGGAGTTTTGATTTTAAAAAAAATCAGAAAAATCGTTGAATTTTAAGATGAAATCATATTATATTTTATTCGCATAAGGACGACAATTCTTCTTTCAACCAACGCCACAATAAACAGACGCACGGCAACCAACAAAAAACTCCTACTACAGCAAAATTAAATTTATTATGTTATATAATAACATCTAAACGTTTTTGCTGTAATTGTGACTGCTGTAGTAAATCTCCCCCTTTCGCTCAAATCAATATAATCACTATCAATAATAGTGGGCAATTACCACGCCTGTCAATTTATTAACTATTGGGTATAAAATAACCAAATAATTGTAATCATTTTTGTTTTTATTCTGAAAAAGGCGTGGTTTTTATTGATAAACGATATTGTTGGTAATGGGTATGAGGATAATGAGAGCGGTATATTCAAACAAAATTGTTTGCTGACTTTCTTTGTTAGCTTTCCCCTCTGTATTTTTTCTTTAGCACAATGAGACAGGGATCTAACTTGTTGCGCGTTTCCAAAAAAATGGTTAACAAATTTGTTTTAGACTTCGACAAGATTGAGGATTTGAGGGGGAATTCGTTGAGGTTGCAATATGTGGCTGTATCCGAGAAGACACAAGGCCGCATAGAGAAAAGTCAATGTTGGAGAACAGTAAGAGGAGGAGGGGAATTTCTTGTTTATTTTGTTGTATAAACAATTATGGGCATTCCCGTAGCTGTGATTGTTTCACTAATCACTAAATCAGCAGATGATTGTATTGTTCCTGAGCATACAAATATACTGGTCGTTCCTTCTGTAAGCCACTGATAACTGGTTGGCAAAGAAGTTGTCGATGTAACAGGAGTATTAACTGCCTCCGTCGTCGTTATAACCTTAACATCATTAGTACCTGTCGCTGCATCTGCTGGCATAGTTACAGTATCATTTGTTATACTTTTTTCTGCCAAAGCTGTACCACTACTCGTTACTAACGCAGGAATGCTAACCTTGAAACTCACTTTTGCTGTTGAAAAGACATTCGGGTTCTTTTCGTCATTTACTGAAAACACAACATCTGTCGATTCCTGAGCAATCGTCGGTGTACCGGATACCGTACCACTTTTTGTGTTAAATACGATACCATCAGGTAATTTACCTGAACTTATGCTATAGACATACAAGCCACTCCCGCCACTGGCAATCAACGGCGTTATAGTCATTGCCGATCCAACAGTCAGACTCTGGGCTGTAGTATTTGCTTTCGCAGTCATAGCCGCATTAACCGCAATATCTGACTCGGTCGATGGTGCAGAGTTATTCACATCTTTACCATTAACTTTCTCATTTAGAGAAGCTGTTAGAGGAATATCGGGAGATGAAATCTTCGCAACATGAGCTATCAACGACCTGGAACTTTTCCTCGACGCTTTCATCGTTAGATGATGACCCTTGGTAACAGCTTTTGCTGTAACCTGCGTCAGACGTCGCACTGTCGTGTCAGCCTTTGCCGTCGGGGCTGCGTTTACTGTAAAACTTACTTTGCTACTGGTTTCGGCAACCCTGTTGTTAGCATCATAAACGGAAAAAACAACGTTGGCTGTCGGATAGATTGCTTTTGGTGAACCTGTCACAATACCATTTTTTGTATCAAGCACAAGACCTGATGGTAGTGTTCCTGAACTAACACTATAGTTGTATGGCGTCGCTCCACCACTGACTACCAAAGGACGAAAACTTGTTATTGCTGCACCAACAGTCAGATTCTTGGCTGTTGTAATAGCCGTAGCTAAAGGAGGAGAAACAAAAGTCCTCTCGACATTTCGAATAATCAGCGAAGGCATTGGTGTAAAGATTCCTGCGATGCTCAAACCAATAAAAAGGAAAACAATCCAAACGATCGAGTAGAGATTTTTTTTAAGGAATTTCATGTTGATAGCCTTTTGAAATTTATTCCTTTCCTTTAATCGATACCGGTTGTGTCACCAATCTTAATTGCCACTGACAACGTCATGTACTATAGCTCGTAAACAACACTGTTTGATCTAATATATTAATATTCTATTTATTTTTTAAATTTTTTATACCAGAGCAAGTATGTGCAAACAAATTTTTAATTTTCTTCAAAGCTTTGGAATGATTATAAAGAACAATATGCCCTTCTATAAGCAATCCGTTTCCATCGAAATAGAAACGGTATCGAAAAAAATCAATGAGCGTAGAAATTCTATCAGTCAGCGAACTGACACAGCAGATAAAAAACGGACTTGAAACTCTTTTTCCTCAGGTCAAGATCAAGGGCGAGATTTCAAATTTCAAGCGGCACGGTTCTGGACATATTTATCTGACATTGAAAGACGAAGGCGCTCAGATACCTGCGGTGATCTGGAAAACAACAGCAAACCGACTTGGCATTACTATCAAGGACGGCATAGACGTGATTGCCGAAGGACGTCTTGAAGTCTATCCTCCCTCCGGACGCTATCAACTCATCTGTACATCAATCACGGAAGCTGGACAAGGAGCGCTCCAACAGGTTTTTGCCGAGCTCTTGCAGAAACTTGCCAAAGCGGGCTATTTTGGCGCCGAAAGAAAAAAAGAAGTTCCTGCAATTCCTGAAACCATCGGACTTATAACCTCTCCCACCGGAGCTGTAATCGAGGATATGAGCAATGTACTTGGACGACGGTTCCCATCGGCAAGAGTCCTTCTCTATCCTGTCCGGGTTCAGGGTAGTGGAGCTGCTGAAGAGGTCGCTGCAGGGATTGCTTTTTTCAACACGACAAAAAACAAACGCCACCGACCTGAGGTAATTATTATCGCCAGAGGAGGAGGCTCACTGGAAGATATGCAGGCATTCAACGGTGAACTTGTAGCCAACGCCATCTACCACTCGGCTATACCAATTATCAGCGCTGTCGGTCACGAAACCGATCTAACTATTGCTGATATGGTTGCCGACCTGAGGGCAGGAACTCCCTCAATTGCTGCGGAACTCGCAGTACCGGATACCATACAACTCCTCTGGAATATCGACAATTGTCTGTCAAGACAAGAGCGTGTACTAAAGGCAAAACTTGAAGGCACTGACCGTCACGTCTATTCAATCTGCAACAGTTACGCCTTCAATCGACCACCGCTTCAGATGCAACACTTCAATGATCGTCTCGACTCTCTTGTTGTCCAGATGTCACGAACCATTACAAGCAGATACAACCAACGAATGCAGCTCTACGCATCAGTTGATCAACAGTTGGCGCTTCTTGATTACAGGAAAACACTCGACAGAGGATATGTGCTTGTAAGAAATAAGGGTAAATTCATGACCGACGCCAATAAACTGCATCCTTCAGACAACGTAGAACTTGTCTTTCATGATGGAACGTTACCAGCAGTAATCAGCTCCGGAGACTTCTGAGAATGCTTCGCACCAGTTCAAGATCCTCATAAGTATTAACCCCCGGATTATCAACAAGCGTTGTGAGACACCGGATGTGAAAACCGTTCTCCAGGAGCCTGAGTTGTTCAAGCGATTCAGCCTGTTCCAGCATGGAAGGCGGATGAGTGGCAAATTGCTCCAGCACCCCGGCACTGAACGCATAGAGCCCGATATGACGATAGAAAATGGTTGAAGGAAGAATATTGCGCCTGAACGGAATCAGACTGCGTGAAAAATAGAGCGCATAACCCTTTGAGTCCATAACAACTTTCACCTGATGAGGATCATCAATCTGCACAAGATCGTCGAGTTGGAGTGGAAAAACAAGTGTCGAACAATCAGGAGGATTATCAGAAAAGAATGGCTGAAGAACAAGATCAATATTTTCGGGACTGATCAGGGGTTCATCGCCCTGAAGATTGACAAACACATCTCCTTCGATCTGACGAGCTGCTTCAGCGATACGCTCGGTACCGCAGGTCGCACCGGTTGAGGTCATAACAACCTCTGCTCCACGGGCTTCAAGAACACTGGCTATTTCCTGACTGTCAGTAGCAACCACAACCCTTTGCGCCAAACGGGATTTCAGTGCCTGGCGCCAAGTGTGCACAATCAAAGGTTCTCCTTCGATATCAGCAAGCATTTTTTTTTCGAGACGGCTCGAATCAAGCCTTGCAGGAATAAGAATTACAGCTTTTACAGGCATTCAAAATTTATCAAAAATAAGACTTGCAACTTCGGAACCGACTCCCTCAATCATCACGCTTTTTGTCCGGGAACTCTTGCCAGATATGATATGCACACGCGAAGCAGGAACACCGAACAGCTTCGCAAAAAGTTCACAACACTCCTCATTTGCCGCATCATCAACCGGTGCTGCTTTCAGGCTCACCTTCAAACCGCCATTATAGGCGCCGCAAATTCTGCTTTTTGATGAACGGGGCTGTGCCTTAACAGCGAAAACCACACAGCCCCTTTTTTCACGGAGCTCAATCACCTTACCGTTACCCAATCACTTTTGGTACCTTGAAAAAGCGATCCTGCCTATCAGGAGCATTCTGCAATACCTCCCCTGATGAAAGAGCTGGAAGCACAACATCATCACGAAGCACGTTGACCGGATCATGGATACTGCTGAGAGGCAAAACTCCCTCAGTATCAAGTTCATTGAGCTTTTCGACATAGTGAAGAATATTGTTCAGTTCACTGGTCATCGTCAGCATCTCTTCATCACTGAACCTGAGCTTTGCCAATTCGGCGATATAAGCAACATCTTGGGTTGTAACCGACATAAAAACGTCATCGTAACATTAATAAAAACAGCACAGGGAGTGTCCAGAGAAATAATGAACACTCCCTGACAATAAACTACAGTCTGCAGACACCAAACTTCTGCTCATCAACCCTGTTTTTCGGACGGGTTTCAATCGGAACATAAGCACGCTCATCTTCGCCAAGATAGATCTGCCGGGGTCTTGAAATTTTCTGCTCCTGATCCTTGACCTGCTCGATCCACTGGGAAAGCCATCCCGGAACCCTTCCAATAGCAAAAAGAACAGGAAACATCTCAAGAGGAAAGCCCATTGCCTGATAGATCAATCCAGAATAAAAATCAACATTGGGATAGAGTTTGCGTTTAACGAAATAGTCATCTTCAAGCGCAATTCTTTCAAGTTCAAGAGCAATATCGAGCATCGGACTGCGACCGGTCTCTTCAAAAACCTGGAACGCTATCTCCTTGATAATTTTTGCCCTCGGATCATAATTCTTGTAAACCCTGTGGCCAAATCCCATCAAACGTCCTTCGCCATCTTTGACCGATTTAATAAATTCAGGCACCTTATCCAGCGAACCGATCTTTTTAAGCATGTGAATAACCGCCTCATTTGCTCCGCCATGCAGGGGGCCATAGAGCGCGGCACATCCCGCGGCTATTGCTGAATAAGGATCAACTCCCGAACTGCCGACAGCGCGGACAGCACTGGTAGAACAGTTCTGTTCATGATCTGCATGAAGAATAAAAAGAACATCAAGAGCATGCTCAAGAACCGGATTCGGCTTGTAGTGCATCTCGGTCATCTTGAACATCATAGAAAGAAAATTGCCGGTATAGCTTAATTCATCATCAGGAAGAACATAGGGAAAACCCATGCTGTGCCGGTAACTCATTGCGGCCAAAGTAGGGATCTTTCCGATAAGGCGACGTACCTGCAACTTGCGTGACTCTTCATCGGCAATATTTTTTGCATCGGCATAAAATGTCGAGAGTGCACCGATGGTACCTACCAGAATACCCATCGGGTGAGCATCATAGCGAAACCCGTCCATAAACTTGGTCATATTGGCATGCGTCAGAGTATTACGACGGATATTGTAGGTCCAGACAGCAAGACGCTCCTTGTCGGGAAGCTCACCCTTGATAAGCAGGTAGGCCGTCTCAAGAAAGGTGCTTTTTTCAGCAAGTTGATCGATAGGATAACCACGATACCTTAAAATACCCTTGTCCCCGTCTATATAGGTAATTTTGCTTTTACAGGATGCCGTATTGAGGTACCCAGGGTCATAACC
Source organism: uncultured Chlorobiaceae bacterium (assembly GCA_903843305.1). Classification (GTDB taxonomy): domain Bacteria; phylum Bacteroidota; class Chlorobiia; order Chlorobiales; family Chlorobiaceae; genus Chlorobium. The sequence continues at coordinate 199,103 of CAIMPI010000016.1, read as the reverse complement.
CAATAACCCAAAATCATCGGGAGATATCTTGATCTGCCGAAGATCGATGGTGCGAATTGCTCCCTGTTCAATGGGTAGGTCAAAAGATAGACCTGTACGGTTGTCAGTAACGGTCAGGGAATCTCCAGGTTTTGTAACGGCCATAATGTTAACGGTATTAATTAAATTAAACAATAAAAAATTCTGCCGCAAGATACATTTACTTCAAGAATTTATAAAAATCCAGCCAAATACTGCGGATGAAAAGAGAGAAGAAATGGAAATGAAAATACTTTTTGGATATTATGAGCCTGCTCCTTACTTTAACCACGTCTTAATGGAGCTGTAGCTCAGTTTGGTTAGAGCGCCTGCCTGTCACGCAGGAGGTCGCGGGTTCGAGCCCCGTCAGCTCCGCAAACAAAAAAAGCCTTTCCTTGCCGGGAAAGGCTTTTTTTGTTTGCGACATCTGATAATATAAAAAAATGCAAGGCAAACAATTGAATAAGCAGATACTGCAAATCAGCTTTTTTTACGCTTATCACGAACATAAATTGTTTTTGACTGACCTTCGCCGATAAGACGTTCTTCAAAATCAAAAAGTTTTGTTGCTGCAAGAAGCTCTCCAAGCCTTATATAACCGTAATTGCGAGGATCGAACTCAGGAGACTGTTTAGCAATGTTACTGCCTGTCGTTGCAAGATGTGCCCAACCACTTTCGTCCGAAGAGGCTTCAACAGCATTCCTCAATAACCGCACCAAACGGGTATCCTGTTTGAGTTCTGCCATTGTTTTTTTTGCAATCGGCTCATTTTCATTGATCTTTGCCCGCAGGACTTCGATATAAATGAACTTGTCGCAAGCTGAAACAAATGCAGACGGGGTCTTTTTCTCTCCAAAACCGTAAACAAACAACCCCGACTCCCTTATCCTCGAGGCAAGTTTAGTAAAGTCACTGTCGCTCGAAACAATACAGAACCCATGAAACTTACCTGTGTACAAAAGATCCATGGCATCAATAATCATGGCACTATCTGTAGCATTTTTCCCTTTCGTGTACCCGAATTGCTGTATAGGCTGGATAGAATGCTCCAGCAGCACCTCTTTCCAACTTCTCAGCGCCGTTGAGGTCCAGTCACCGTAAATTCTTTTTACACTTGACGTACCATACTTTGCGACCTCAGCCAGAAGACCTTCTATAATCGTAGCCTGCGTGTTATCGGCATCAATAAGGACTGCAAGCCGTTCTGTTTTTTCACCTGTCATGGCATTTTTCGCTCTTTGTGTTTACTCTCCAAAAAACGCAGGTACTTTCAGTTTTGTACCATGAACCCCTGCTGCTCAATAACCGTTTTGATGGTTGTAATGCTTATTATTTCAGGATCATAGTCCACAGTAACAATACCGTCACGATAAGAAACGTCAGCCTGCGTTACACCTTGCAACTCTTCAAGAGCCTCTGTTACAAGCAATTGACAACCACTGCAACTCATACCGCTTACCTGCAGTTTATTTTTCATGATAATTGACCAATAAGTTAATATCGCTGGATTGCATCTGATGCGTCACGACGTCCTATGCAGAAACGCGTCAGCACTTAAAGCACTTTTAATCGGAAGTTACGTACCCTGACGACCATTCGGAAATATTTCACCTAAATCAGCGCAGCATACAATCAAGATTGGCAGATAACTCATGGAGTGTTTATATTAAAAAACTATGAATCATTCACTACCACATTCAAGAAACGGATTACTGCATCTTTTTGCTTTCATCTTGTTGGCCGGGCTGACCCTCCTCACTTCATGCAATAGTAAACCGAATGAGATAAACAGCCTCCAGCAGCAAGTCTGGCAAAAACCTGAAGATGCCAAAGCTTATTTGATGCTTGGCTACGCTTATGCGCGCAGCCAACGCTACCGTGAGGCATCGGAAGCCTTCAAAAGTGCACTTACCATCAATCCAGAACTCGAAGAAGCCCGTCACGCACTTGGCGCCACCGCGTTCAATCAGAAAAACTACACTGAGGCACTGAAAATTTTTCAGCAACACCTTGACCGTTCCCCTAAAGACTCTCTGAGGCTTTACGAACTTGGCAATGTCTACATGCAACTAAATCAGTTTGATAAGGCAGCAACGCTCTATAATGAAGCGATTGACAACAGCGAATCATTTATCGATGCCCATTACAACCTGGCTGTCTGTTATAGTCGCACAGGACGCACGGCTGAAGCCCAGGCAATTTATGAATGGCTTCTTGATAAAAACAATTATCTTGCCGTCTCTCTGCAAAAACATCTCAAAAAAGAGGCCCGGTGATTAACGGAATTGAACCCCTATCCATAGAAGAGGCGGTTTCGTGCCTTATATCGGCGTTATACCTTCATCGAGAGGAGCGTACATCAACCGATAAAAGGAACCAAGCCCGACTTGTAACGTTCAGTCAGCCTGTTCAACCAACAGCAATCCCTGGATGGCTGTGCCGCCAAACGGTATATCCCAGGCTTTTCTGGATGAACAGGGAACAAGATTTTTCAGTGGCCGGTATCGGCATTGCTGACACCATAAAGTTTGAGGGATCTGGAAATAACAGCGACAGTTTCAGAAAGTTCGGGCTTTCCGTTGCTGACAAAGAGCCTGGTACACGCTATTTCGGGGGGTTTCGTTTCAACAACACGGAAAAACAGGATCCTGCCTGGCAGGAGTTTACCTCATTTTCCTTTGTGCTTCCGCTTGTACAGTTATCCTTTGAAAACAATACCTTCATGCTCTCATGCCACCTCTGGCTTGAATGCGACGATGATCTTCAGTCAAAAATCAGTGCAATTACCGATGTTCTCGGGCGCGTTGTTAACAGCGATGATGGTTCAGCAATGAAAATGCCTGAACTACAGAACACCTCCTATAATCCGGATGAAAAAAGCTGGATGGAACTGTGCCAAAAAGCAATCCAGACGTTTGAGACCGATGGAATGGAGAAGATCATGCTTGCACGGCAAACTGTTCTTGAATTCAGCCGAAGCTTTTCACCTCTCTTTTTTCTGCTGAACTACCCCTATCCAAAGAATGCCATTTACAGGTTCTATTTTGAACCTGCAGCAAACAATGCCTTTTTCAGCTTTAGCCCTGAACGCCTCTACCGAAGAGAAGGGAACATACTGCTCACTGAAGCACTTGCTGGAACCTGTTCAAAAGAGAGCATCAACGGAGATGACCGTCACGCCTCAGAAACACTTCTGAATTCAGAAAAAGATATCCGGGAACACAATTTCGTCCGGGAGATGATCTACAACGAGTTGCTCAAGATATGCAACGATATTGCTATGGATGACAACGTCCAGGTTCTGCAACTGCACCGCCTTGCACATCTCTACACCCGTTGTTCCGCCCGGCTGAAGCCTGAATTTGAACATGACAGCGCTGTGCTGAACCTTCTCCACCCGACTCCTGCGGTCGGTGGCGTACCAAAAGCTCCAGCCATGGAACATATTATGGAGCTGGAACCATTCAGCCGTGGCTGGTATGCCGCGCCTGTTGGCTGGGTAAGCCGTGACGCTGCTGAATTTTGTGTCGCTATCCGTTCTGCGCTTGTCAATGGCCGTTTCGCCTATCTATACTCCGGTGCTGGTCTTGTAAAAGGATCAGATCCCTTTTCTGAATGGGAAGAGGTAGAACAGAAAATAGGGGACATACTGGCCATAACCCGTCAAGAAGCATGAACAACCGGCAAATCTCCACGCTGTGGAGCAGCATCATGGTTGAAGAGCTGATCCGCCAAGGCGCAGGCTTTTTCTGCATTTCACCTGGATCGCGCTCAACACCTCTGACCATTGCCATTGCAAGAAACCCGAAAGCGCTATGGAAAATGTTTGTCGATGAACGCTCCGCCGGATTTTTTGCTCTCGGATACGGAAGGGCAACCGGAAAGCCCGCTGTGCTGATCTGCACATCAGGCACTGCCGTCGCAAACTACTTTCCGGCTGTGGTTGAGGCGTCAACAGACTTTCAGCCAATGCTCATTCTCTCTGCAGACCGTCCATTTGAGCTGCTTGATTGCGGCGCAAACCAGACCATTCGGCAGGAAAATATCTTCGGCAGCTATACCCGATGGAGCATGCAGTTGCCTGCGCCGTCAAAAGATACTCCCCTGAAGGCGCTCCTCTCTACGGTCGCATACGCTGTTGCAAAATCTCTTGGAGAGTCAGCAGGCCCGGTACATCTGAACCAGCCATTCCGTGAACCTTTTGAACCGGCAACTCCAGATCTGAACGATCCCTGGGCCGCTCCCATCAAGCATTGGCTTGAAAACGGAAAACCATTCAGCAGCTCGATAGTACCCGAAAAAGTGCCTGACAGCAACACCATCACCATACTGCGCCAACTGCTCGCAGAGGCAGAGCAACCGATGATCATTGCCGGCAGCATGACGAGCAGTGCTGACGCCATGTCGGTCAGTGAACTGGCCAACAATCTGAACATTCCGCTGTATGCGGATTTTTCATCAGGCCTGAGAATGGTTGCCTCAGTCCAACCCTGGCAGCTCTTGCTCCAGTCACCTGAATTCCGAAAATCCTTCAAGGCTGATCTTGTCCTGCACTTTGGCGGCAACGTCATTGAAAAACACCCGTCAAGCGCGCTGAAAGAGTGGCAACCGGAACACTACATTGTCGTCAAGCCACAACCTGCCCGCTTTTCCCCCTACCACAATGTCACCTGCCGTCTTGAAGCATCAATTACACTAACCGCAGGAATGCTGAAAGGGTGCCGTGCCACCCCACCAAAACTCGACAGCAACACAACTGACAGATTTTTCAGCGCTGTATCGGAAGAGATTCAAACGGAACTGCTTCCAGAAAAATCGGTCACCGATATCTCGGCTGCCCGGCTGGTTTCGCAGCTTATCACGGAGCAACAGGTGCTTTTTGTGTCAAACAGTATGCCGGTCAGGGATATGGACAACTACGCCAGCAACAGCCATGCCAACGGTATTCCGACAGCCGTCAACCGTGGAGTAAGCGGCATTGACGGCATCATCTCCACCACTGCCGGTTTTGCCAATGGACACCAGAAGCCAGCAACGCTGATGATCGGCGACATTGCCTTCCTGCACGACATCAACGCCCTGTCGCTGCTCGGCACACTTCCCTTTCCGCTACAGATCATCGTTCTGAACAACAACGGTGGCGCCATCTTTTCTTTTCTTCCGGTGTCAGAATGTCAGGATGTCTTTGAAACCCACTTTGCTACGCCACAGAACTACAGTGTCCGCTCAGCCGCAGAGACGTTCGGGCTTGACTATGCCTGCCCGCAGACGAACCGGGAATTCAGCGAGGTTTACCGCGCTGCATGCAGCAGTAACCGGAGTATTGTTATTGAGGTGAAGAGTTCGCGGGCTGAGAATGTGTTCCAGCACCGTGCTTTGCGGGGGAGGATCACTGCGCTGACCAATGAGTACCTATCCCTGCTATAGGGGGATACAATGCCCTTTTACTTTTTCTGGTGGCTTATTTTTTCATCCCATCATTTCCCCACACCCAGCACATACCAGTAAGGTTCAAAAGCCTGTTCAACAGTTTCAGCCATCAACAAGATAAAGGGTTCGTATTCCCCTTTGGTGTGGGCAAGGTCAAGCGTTTCGTAATAGCCAAGGCGCTTTTCTACGGCCAGCACAGCAGGGGGAAACCCGCCCTTCATCAGCTCAAGGTTCATCAACAGGCGTGCGGTTCGTCCATTGCCGTCGATAAAGGGGTGGATTTTCACAAAGTCGCCATGCACTCGTGCCGCATGTTCAACCGGATGCAAACATTGTTTGTTTACTGCTGTCTGTACGGCAAAAGCCTCCATCTCTTCAGGCACATTCAGGTAATCAGGCGGGCGGTGCTCAGCGCCGGAAATAACAACATTCTGCATCCGGTATCGCCCGGCATTCCGGTCATCAATATTTTTCAAAATAAGCTGATGCAATGATTTTATCTGCCACTCCGAAAGAGGCTCGTTTTTCTGAACGAGAGCTTCAACATAAAAAATGGCTTCCCTGTGGTTGATAGCCTCAAAGTGTTCGCGCATGGTTTTACCGCCAATGGTTATGCCTTCAAGCGCAACCTTGATCTCCTTGAGCGTAAGCGTATTTCCCTCAATAGCATTGGAATTATAGGTCCAGCGCAGCACCAGATCCTCATGCAGATTGCTGAGCATTTCAGGGCTGAACGGCCTGAAGCTCTCCAGCCGCGCTTTCATTACGTCCAGTTTTTCGAAATTCATTGGATGATCTCCTTCCGTTTTTCAGCTATTCTGATATTCACTTTCACACTATCTATCGAAAGAAATCCGGCAATCGGCTCTTCCACTCGGGGATCAGCACCAGATCGCACTCGACATCGACGCCATTATCTCCGACAAGGTCTCCAGTTCAGCGACATGGAGTGTTTGTTCAGAGGCAAAAGAGTTGCTCATGAGATTCAGGACGGCTTTTTTGTATTCCGTATCAGGTTCAATAATAGTCATCCTCCCGTTGGTGACGAACAGCAAGAATGGTTACCGTAGCTTGATCTTCAATTTCGAAGAGGGCGACATAACCCGAGTTTCCGAATGAAACGAGCAGTTCCCGAAGCAGCGGATTTTCAGGAAGGGCTTTGCGGCAACTGAAGGGAAATTCCCTTAAAAAGTCGAATCCCTTTGACAGTGCATCAAGCGCCTCTTCCGCAGCGTTAAGATCTTTTTCAAGAAGAAATGCATAGAGCTGGACAAGGTCATCTTTCGCGTCGGGGGTAAAGCGGACGGTGAATTTCACAGCCTCTTCTTTTTTTCTTCGAGAAGCATCTTCTTAAGCTGGTCTACGACAACCTGAGCATCCTCATACTCTCCTGTTCTGCGGGCACGCTCCTGCGAAGCAAGACCGCGAGCAATGAATTCCTTCTGACTGAGCCGACGTTCGATGTTTGCCCGAAGCGATGTCTCGATGAATGAAGAGAGGGTTTCCCCCTGCTGCAGAGCCTGTTCGGCTGCCTGGCGAAGCTCGGGTTCGACGCGGAGTGAAGGTAATGATGCGCTTTTCATACGTCCTGCGATAATCATGTTGGCGTTGCAAATGCAATACAATATACTGTTTCTGACCAGAAATCTGCAAACGCTTCAATCATCCTGCAGCATCACGCGCCACAGGCAAGAAATCAATTTGCTGGCCGGTACACCTTACTCCCTTGCATGATAATGCTACCTACATGCCGCCCCTCCGGGGCTTGAATTCATGATTCCATTTGCCATGCACCTCAATGCCAGATAAGCATTAAGACTGATATTATTTGTTTCATACATTATCATCACACACGAACCTGCAAATAAAAAGTAGTAAACTTGATGACAAGTTACTCGAAAAAAACTTTCTCTCTAACAGCAACGTATGTCAAAAATTATGGATGGAACAACCAGCTTCAAGAGAAGCATCCCGCTCCACACCGTCACCATCGGTAATCCCGCCCTGCCGCGCATCATCTTTCTGCACGGCTTTCTCGGCTCAGGCAGCGACTGGCTTCCTGTGACGAGGGAGCTTCAGAACGACTATTGCTGCATGATGGTTGATCTTCCAGGTCACGGTAGCGCCAACCTCCTGCAAACGCAACCACCGGATGATTTTTTTATCCAGACCGTTGATGCGCTTGGCGATTTGCTACGCCAATCAGCCTCCCCCCCCTGCTCTCTGCTGGGCTATTCGATGGGTGGCCGTATTGCGCTGGCGCTGCTGCTTCGCCATCCGGCACTCTTCAGCAAAGCAATTATCATCTCCGCTTCACCCGGACTCAAAACAGAAAAAGAGCGTATCGACAGGCAGAAGCATGACGACAAAGTGGCACGGAAAATTGAGAGGAACTTTGAGGGTTTTATAGAGGCATGGTATGAGCAGCCTCTCTTCGCCACACTTAAAAGCCATCCAATCTTCAAAGAGATAGAAAGCGAAAGAAAAATCAACGACCCTCAGAACCTCGCTCTGGCGTTGAGGCTTCTGGGAACAGGGCGACAGCCGTCATTTTGGCAAGAATTAAAGAACAACAGTGTGCCGATGAGCTTTTTTACGGGAGAAAAAGATGAGCGCTACGTTGAGATTGGTCACCAAATGGTTAAGTTATCTCCTTTAGCCGATCTAGAAATTTTTCCGCATTGCGGCCATACCCTGCAGCTTGAAAACAGGGATTTATTTCTGGATCGTTTGAGATTTTTTTTCAACCAGCAAGAGAAGAAGAACCAATGAGTACAGTGAACTGGATACCAGCAGGCGATTTTACGGACATCCTCTACCATAAAGCGGAAGGTATTGCAAAAATCACCATCAACCGACCGGAGGTGAGGAACGCATTCCGTCCCCAGACTGTCGATGAGATGATTGCAGCCCTTTCGGATGCAAGAAATGATGAGAAAATTGGTGTTGTCATTCTCACCGGACAGGGGGAGAAGGCATTCTGCTCGGGAGGCGACCAGAAAATCAGGGGTAACGCCGGTTATGCCGACGGTAAAGGGGTTAACCGTTTGAACGTTCTCGACTTCCAGCGTGATATCCGTACCTGCCCGAAACCAGTCATTGCGATGGTTGCTGGCTACTCCATCGGCGGTGGCCACGTGCTGCACATGCTTTGCGACCTCACCATTGCAGCGGAAAACGCCATCTTCGGACAGACTGGACCAAAGGTTGGATCGTTTGACGGAGGATGGGGCGCAAGCTACATGGCACGCCTTGTCGGTCAGAAAAAGGCACGTGAAATATGGTTTCTCTGCCGCCAGTATAATGCTGCCGAAGCGCTTGCCATGGGACTGGTTAACACCGTTGTGCCGCTCGAACGCCTTGAAGAGGAGACCGTACAGTGGTGCCGCGAAATCCTGGCCAACTCTCCGCTTGCCATTCGCTGCCTGAAATCGGCTCTCAATGCTGATTGTGATGGGCAATCCGGATTGCAGGAACTTGCAGGAAATGCGACCATGCTCTATTATATGAGTGAAGAGGGGCAGGAGGGAAGAAATGCCTTTGTCGAAAAACGGAAGCCCGATTTCAACAAATTTCCAAAGAGACCTTGAACGCTTCGCATGTTGTTCTCTATCGATATACCATCCCTTTCACCGAGCCAATCACCGTAAAAAGGCAACGACTTGTGCAAAGGGAGGGCATTATCATCGCACTGAGAAGTACGGATGGACAACACGTTGCCTACGGTGAAATAGCGCCTCTCCCGGGACTGCACCAGGAGACATTGCAATCAGCCGAAGCACAGCTTTTCGAACTACTGGCAAAACACGATTTGGCAGCACCTGAGATGGTGCTTGATGGGCTCTATCCATCGGTACGGACGGGATTGGAGATGGCAATGATCAACCTTGACGCTGCGATATCTGGAGTTCTTCCCTCTTTTTCAGATGTAAGGCCTATCGCTCAAAATGTTCAAGTCAATGCACTCCTCTTCGGTGACACACCGCTTGTCATGCAGCGGGCAGAGGAGTATTTCACTCTTGGATACCGCACCTTCAAGCTTAAAGTCAGCGCCAATACCATAACAAACTCGGTCAACAGCATTAGGGAGCTGCACCGCACTTTCGGCGATACGGTTGAACTCCGGCTTGACGCTAATCAGTCGCTCTCGCTTGATGAAGCAATCTCGTTTGCCAAACAGATTCCTCTTGGAAGCATTACCTATATTGAGGAGCCACTGCAACAGGCAGAACTCATCTGTGACTTTTATGCTCAAACAGCAATCCACTCAGCACTTGATGAAACCCTTTGGCAAAAGCCTGAGCTGCTTTCACAGATTCCAGAAGCATGCCTTGCAGCCCTGATACTGAAACCAAACCGGTTAGGAGGTATTTCAGCAGCGCTGCACTTCGCTCAATATGCGAGAGAAAAAAATCTGCTTGCAGTGTTCAGCTCCGCTTTTGAAAGCGGCATCAGCCTGAGCTTTTACACATGGCTGGCAGCATCAACCGCATCTAAACCAGCCGCCTGTGGACTCGACACGTACCGATACCTGCAACACGACCTGCTTGAGACCCCGTTTGGAGCTGAGAATGCTCTGCTCGATCCGCAGAAGCTCTACCGGGATGGGGTGATGGTCAGGCTGAGAGGTCTTCGGAGAACGTCGTTATGGACGATGTAGAGTCGGCGCCTCGATACGGCCTTCGGCCTACTCGGCGACCGGGAGATGGGCAGAACAAGACACCTCGATACGCGCTTCGCGCTACTCGGTGTCCGGGAGCCGTGGGTAGCATGATCGGATAGAATCTCATACTGCCAGTCGTTCCGAATAGTAATCAACTCCTACAGAGCTGGTCGCTGAGTAGGCCGAAGGCCGTATCGAAGCGACGTTTCAAAAGCATTGAGTTTCATAGTACATTGAGCCAATTATGCTCATCCGTTCATCATGACAATCACACTTCAGACAAAAATCTTATGGACATTATTGCACGAGCAGCCCAACTTTTTGGCAACTTGCCCGCGCTGCAAATATCCGACAGGACTCTCTCGTTCAACGAGTGCAACTCAATCGCAGAAGGCATTGCCAGCCGTCTCAGCAGCACAGGCATTCGCTCAGGCGATATTGTCGCGACCGTCTCGCCAAACACGCCAGAGTTGTTGATGCTGCTGCTCGGATTGCTGAAAGCGGGCGTTATTGCCGCACCGTTGAATTATCGTTTTCCTGAACACTTGCTCAGCAAAACGATTAAAAAGCTTCGACCCAGCCTGATCGTAACCTCCGGCACAACATCACTGCCGGGCAGCATCAGCATTACTGAATTGCTTGACAGCAATTCGCTCGGCACAGTGCTCCAGGCAACCACAAGTCCAGTGCCGAACAACAAAGCCGCTGTGGCTATGCCTTCCAAGGCAGAGAACATGGAGACAATGAACCAACCTGTCACCATTATCCACACCTCCGCAAGCTCAGGAGAAGCAAAAGCCGCTGTTCACAGTTTTGCCAACCACTGGTACAGCGCTCTCGGCTCCAATGAAAATATTCCTTTTGGCGCTGGCGATTGTTGGCTTCTTTCGCTGCCGCTCTTCCACATCGGCGGCTACTCACTCCTCTTCCGATCGCTCATCTCCGGCGGTGCACTTGCTATAGGGAAACCGGATGAACCTCTCGGCCAGTCTCTGCAAAACTTTCCACTGACCCATCTCTCCGTTGTCCCGACACAGCTTTACCGTCTGCTTGCCGACAAAGAGAGCACTTCTTTTCTACGAACAATGAAAGCGGTGCTGCTCGGTGGCAGTTCTGCGCCAAAATCGCTGATTGAGGAGGCTGTCCGTCAGCATATTCGGCTATACCTGAGCTATGGATCAACAGAGATGAGTTCACAGATTGCGACCACCCCCGCGCCGATACAGGGCATTCAGGAGAACAGCGGCAGGCTGCTTCCCTACCGCAAGCTCAAGGTTTCACAAGATGGAGAATTACTGGTAAAGGGAGCTTGCCTGTTTCAGGGCTACCTCCGAGAGGGGAAAATCCAGCCTCAAACCGATAACAACGGCTGGTTCCATACGTCAGATATCGGAAGTGTTAATGATGACGGTTCCGTCACAGTGGCAGGTCGGAAAGACAACATGTTCATTTCAGGAGGGGAAAACATCCATCCAGAAGAGATAGAAACCGCTCTCATGATGATTGATGGCATTCTTGAAGCTCTGGTTGTGCCTAATCCTGATAAGGAATATGGCCAACGTCCTGTGGCCTTCATCAAAACTGCTGAAGCAGAAAAGCCTGATGACTCAACCATCACGGAGGCCATGCGCTCTATGGTTGGAAAACTGAAAAGCCCGACACATTACTATCGGGTAGATGAGTGGGCAACACTGCCAGGATCACAGAAAATCGACAGGAGGTTTTACAAAAAACTCAACCTTTTGCCGCCTGACGTTTGAGCCTGCGCACCGCATACGCCCCACCGAGACCGGCTATAGGTGCATAAAAAACACCGGAAAAAGCCATATTCATCAGAATATCCGTAAAGCTTAATGAAACAGGAGCAAGGGCAAGCCTCTCTGCCGCCACAAGGGCCTGCACCTGGTCCTGAAGCTCAGGCCGCCCTTTCGCCATCTCAAGAGCCCAATCGATCAGAAGGGCAAGACTTTCCGTCCCTGGTCTGTAATGCAAGATCTCCATCAGAAGAAAAGTAATAACTTCAGAGACAACACCTCCGGCAAAACCGGCCATACAACCAAGCGCAAAAGCCTCCCTGAAGGTCAGCTTCACCTGAAAGCGCATGATAGTCTGATGAAGCGAAATCACACCAGCAAGAAAAATTCCGACAAAGAGAAAGACATTCACCAAAGTCAGGTAGGGAACCGTTGTTGTCAGAACAATGATTACAGCACCAAGAAGAACAGCGTACAGTTTACCCTTAACAGGCAAAAGAGATTGAACCGGTTTTTCAGCAGCCATATACCTCAGGAAAATTTTTCATTCAGGAAATCCTCCATCGTATAGAAACCCGGTGCGGTTTTGTGGCGCAAAGCAAGCCATGCGGCCGCTTCAACTGCACCAGAGGCAAAACCGGAGCGGTTTTTTGCGGTATGGGAAATCACAATTTCATCAGCATCCGAGTCAATAAATGCGGAGTGCTTTCCAAAGACACTTCCAAGCCTCAGAGAGGCAACCTGCAGTTCGTCTGGGGCAAGTTTTTTGTCATCCGAAAGCTGACGGACAACCGTTTTTTTGCGACTGTTGGCCGAAAGGATCATATCGACCGCCCTTAGAGCCGTACCGCTAGGAAAATCAGCCTTGCCGGTATGATGCTGTTCAGCAAAGGCAATATCAAACTGCGCAAATGGGGAGATAAGCCTCGCCGCTTCACGCACTGTCCGCAAAAAAATGTTGACTCCAAGCGAAAAATTTGCTGAATAAAGTAAAGAAGCACCAGCAGCCGATAACTGCTGTTTCACCTTTTCCTGCACATCATCCCACCCCGTGGTACCCACAACAACAGGAACACCCGATGCAAGCATGGCTGGAACATTGGCGAGAAACGCCTCCCTGACAGTAAAATCTATAATAGCATCACTCCCCTGAAAAACTTCAGGGGAAATAGAGGCGTCAATATCAAGAACAGCAGCAACCTCATGCTTACCGGATTGCCGAATCACTTGAGCAACCTGCTGACCCATTCTTCCATTCCCAACAAGGGTAAACCTCATCGTACAATAATTATTTTTTTATGGTTAGACACTCCAGAAGCTCATTCGTGACGCATTATTTCAAGAAGCCTGTCGAGATCGTCATACGAGAAATACTGGATATGAATTTCCCCCTTGCCCTCTTTCTTTTCGACGATACGAACCTTTGTAGCAAGATTGTTTCTCAATACCGATTCAAGCTCAGTAAGGTGCGACGAACGCTCCGATGAAGATGCCTGAAGAGGTTTTGATGTCTGATCCTTGAACATGCGGTTCACCAGCGCCTCTGTCTGACGGACCGAGAGCTGATGACTGAGAATCTGCTTCCAGACCTTCAACTGCTGTTGTTCACCGGGAAGGTTAATAAGTGCCCTGGCATGTCCTGATGAGATCTCCCTGTTCCTTATGCTGTCCTGAATCTGCAGCGGCAGTTTGAGAAGACGGAGAAAATTGCTGACCGTGGAACGATTTTTGCCAACCTTTTGCGCTATTTCCTCCTGCGACAAATTGCACTTGGTCGACAAACTTTTCAGGGCAAGCGCAACCTCAATGGCATTCAGATCTTCGCGCTGAATATTCTCAATAAGAGCAAGTTCAAGCTTGCTCGAATCGTCATGCGCCTCAATAACATAAGCAGGAATAAACTTGAAGCCTGCCAGCGATACCGCCCGAAGACGGCGCTCTCCACTGATGAGCTGGTAACCTTCGCCATCCCGGCACACCGTGACCGGCTGAATAACCCCATTTTCAATAATGGAGTTTTTCAGCTCTTCAAGAGCAGTTTCATCAAATTCCTTGCGAGGCTGAAACGGATTTGCCCGTATTTTATCAATCGGCAGACTGCCGATACTTCCTTCTTGGGCAAGTTCCTGCTCCTCATCCTTCGAAACAGAAACAAATCCTTCATCCGGAATAAGTGCTTTCAGTCCCCGTCCCAACGCATTTTTAGGCATATCACCCATCAGCTTACCAGTCAGCTACGGCTGACGAACTTTAAATTTTTTAATATTGCCATCCCTCTCAAAAATCTCCTGTGCCAGATCAAGATAGTCTTTTGACCCGATACACTGAGCATCATAGAGCAAAGCAGGTTTTCCATGACTCGGCGCTTCGGAAAGTCTGACATTCCTGCGAATATAGGTCTTGTACACCTTGTCTTTAAAAAACTTCTTGACCTCTTCGGCAACCTGCGATGCAAGACGAAGCCGCGCATCGTACATGGTCACCAGCACCCCCTCAATTTCCAGTTTCGGATTAAGATGCTTGCGAACGATACTGATTGTATTGAGTAGTTTCCCCAAACCCTCAAGCGCATAATATTCCGCCTGAACCGGAATAAGTACGGAATCTGCCGCAGTGAGTGAATTAAGGGTGATCAGCCCAAGCGAGGGCGGACAATCAATAATGATGTAATCGTAAAGGTCGCGAATACCCTTCAGCGCTTTCTGCATAACATATTCGCGCTCCCTCATGTTCACCAGCTCGACCTCCATTCCGACCAGATTAACATTGGAAGGGAGAACATCAAGATACTCCAGACTGGAGGATTTGATGGCATCCTGTATGTTGCCGCCTTTTACCATCACCTGGTAAAAAGTATTGTCAATCTCATCACCGATTTCAAGACCGAAGCCAGACGTAGCATTGGCTTGGGGATCAATATCTATAAGCAATGTCTTGAACTCAGAAATAGCAATAGAGGCCGCTATATTGACAGAAGTGGTTGTTTTTCCAACCCCACCCTTCTGGTTTGCAATCGCAATAACTCTGCCCATGTACCAACCAGGGAATTTTTCAGCAGTTGAAGTTTTGTCATATCCTGATACATTATACTACTTACATCAACCATTACAAATTTTAATCTTGCTTCATGGAACGGCTGGAAAAACAATTCTATGAAACACCGACACTTGAACTTGCTGAAAAACTGCTGGGAAAGATCTTTGTGCGCATGTTACCGGGAAATATCCGACTGAAAGGCCGAATTGTTGAAACGGAAGCCTACCTCGGTCTGCAGGACGAAGCCTGCCATGCGTGGCGCGGCAAAACAGCAAGAAACCAGATAATGTTCCAGGCACCCGGCACCATGTATGTCTATTTCACCTACGGAAATCATTACATGCTCAACATTGTCAGCGAACCTGAAAACAGCGCCGGAGCGGTACTCGTAAGAGCAATGGAACCTGTTGAAGGTGTGCAATTTATGCAGAAGCAAAGAGGAACCGACATTTTCACCAATCTTATGAGCGGCCCGGGAAAACTGACCCAAGCACTTGCAATTGACGGTAGTTGCAACGGAAAAGAACTGTTCGATGATGAGTTCTTTATTGAGAACGCTTCTCCTCTACCAAAAGAGATGATAGGCACCAGCATCAGAGTAGGAATTTCAAGAAGCCGGGAACTGCCCTGGCGAAAATTCATTCGCAATAATCCCCATGTCTCGAAAAGCAAGGTTACATGAATGAAAAAAAGAGAGGAACGTATTGGAAAGTTCGAAAAAATAACTCTTTTTGAGGCTGAATCTTTCTGTCATGGAAGCCGCCATAACGTACACAAACGTCTCCCATCATGATCGGAAACCCACTCTTGCCAGAAATCAGGGAACTGATCGAGCAACGCAACTTCAGCGCACTCCAGAGAATTTTCAATGACTGGCTGCCGGTTGATCTTGCGGAGCTCATATCCGATCTTCCTGAAAGTGAGCAGGGCATCCTTTTCCGACTGCTTCAGAAAGATATTGCGACAGCAACCTTTGAATATCTTGATTTTGACTCTCAGCAGCACCTGCTGACCGCGCTCACCAAGAAGGATGTCACCCATATTCTCAACAGCATGTCGGCCGATGACCGTACCGCCCTGCTTGAAGAGCTGCCGGGCACCGTTGCACAAGAGCTGCTGAAACTACTCTCCTTTAAAGAGTTCAAGATTGCAAAAACCTTGCTGGCTTACGCAGAAGGAAGTGTTGGCCGACTCATGTCGCCGGACTACCTCAGCGTCAAAAAAGATTGGGATATCAATCAGGTGCTCGACTATATCCGCACCTACGGTCATGAAAGCGAAACCCTGAACGTCATCTACGTCGTAGACGACATAGGCAAACTTAAGGGTGAACTGCTGGCAAGAGCGCTCCTGCTCTCCGCTCCTGAAAAAAAGGTGAGTGAGATTATCGACGAAGACAAGATCATCACCCTCACCGCAGCACAAGACCAGGCAGATGCACTCGACGCATTCAAGCGTTACGACACGGTCGCCCTGCCGGTTGTCGATTCCAACGGCTACCTTATCGGAGTTGTCACCGTTGACGACATGCTCGACGTGGCTGAAGAGGAGGAGACCGAAGACATACAAAAATTCGGCGGTATCGAAGCGCTCGAAGAACCTTACATTGATCTGCCGATACCCCAGCTTATCAAAAAACGGGCTGGATGGCTGGTTATTCTCTTTATCGGAGAGATGCTGACCGCCTCAGCCATGGCATATTTCCAGGATGAGATGGCAAAAGCTATTGTTCTGGCAACTTTTATACCCCTGATCATGTCGAGCGGAGGAAACTCCGGTTCACAGGCGGCCTCGCTGATCATCCGATCGCTCTCACTTGGAGAAATCACTATCAGCGACTGGTGGAAAGTAATGCGCCGTGAACTTCTTTCCGGACTGGCCCTCGGCTGTATTCTCGGCACTATCGGTATAGTAAGGGTACTCCTCTGGGCCATGGCCCTCGGCCATCTGAACATGCAGTGGCTTTTCATCTCCTTAACCATTGGGCTCTCTCTCGTGGGAATTGTACTATTCGGAACCTTGACCGGCTCGATGCTTCCCCTGCTGCTGAAGCGCCTTGGCCTCGACCCGGCGGTTTCTTCAGCTCCCTTTGTAGCAACGCTTGTTGATGTAACAGGAATTGTTATCTACTTCAGCGTGGCATCACTACTGTTGGGAGGGATTCTTCTCTGAACAACTGCTTAACGTATGGAACGAGAATCACTGGAATTTGACATAATTTTTGTCGGAGCCGGGCCTGCCAACCTCACTTCAGCAATCCACCTGCAGCGCCTGATCAAGCGCAACAACACCCAATCGGCAAACCAGCTTGAACCTGCTATAGCCGTCATTGATAAAGGACGATACCCGGGCGCCCACCTGCTCTCAGGAGCGCTGCTTGACCCGAAAGCCCTTGAGGAATTTTTTCCCGATTTCAGGGAACAGGGGTGCCCGATTGAATCCACCGTTAGCAATGAAAGCATCTGGTTTTTGAAAGGCAAAAGGAAATTCCTGATCCCCTTTATCCCCGAAACATTCAGCAATAAAAATTCACTGCTCGTCTCGCTCAGCCGCCTGGGCGCATGGATGGCTGAAAAGGCAGAAGATGAGGGTATACAGCTCTTCGACAACACTGCCGCATCAGCGCCATTTATTGAAAACGGCAGACTTTCCGGCATTATTACCGACGACAAAGGACTCGATAAAAACGACAAGCAGAAACCCGGCTATGAACCTGGATTGCTGCTGAAAAGCAAGGTAACAGTAATCGGCGAAGGGTCAGACGGCTCGCTCTCACGAAAGCTTGGTAAACATCTTCCGACCGGAAGCCCTCCGCAACGATACGAAACAGGGGTAAAAGAGACATGGCGAATACCCGAAGGGCGAGTCATTGCAGGAGAGGTACACCACACCTTCGGCTTTCCGCTTGAGGCGGATGTGTACGGCGGTGGATGGCTCTACGCTTTCTCCCCGACACTGATCTCCATAGGATTTATCTCCTCACTGGGGCCAGAGTCACCGATATGCGACCCCCATCTCAACCTCCAGCGCTTCAAACTCCACCCGCTGCTTGCCAACATCCTCAAAGGTGGAACAATGGTTGAGGCAGGCGCAAGAACAATAACCTCCGGAGGTCTTGACGCCATGCCGCCGCTCTGCGGGCCGGGCTATCTCCTCACCGGCGAATCGGCAGGAATGGTGAACATGCAGCGGCACAAAGGGATACACCTCTCCATGAAGTCAGGCATCATTGCCGCCGAAACTCTTTTTGACGCGCTGCTGCACAACGATTTTTCAACTGAACGGCTGAAAAGCTGCGAGGAGCGGTTCAGAAATTCATGGGCCTGGGATGAACTGCATGCCGCCCGAAACTATCGCAAAGCGTTTGACAAGGGGTTGTATGCCGGATTGGTTCAGGCAGGGCTTCAGCTCAGCTTTCCCTGCCTCTCACTGACTACAAAAATTGGCCAGAAAAAGAGGAAAACTGTTATTACCGAAAAAGAGAACTTCAGGGCAGACGGCCACCTGAGCTTTACCAAAGAGACAAGCCTCTTCCACTCAGGCGTCATGCACGAAGAGAACCAGCCCTGCCACCTTCGCATCAAGGCTGAAGATATTGCAGAGATCTGCCTGAAAAAATGCACTGCTGAGTTCGGCAACCCCTGCCAGCACTTCTGCCCGGCATCGGTGTACGAGATAACTATCAATCCCGTGCCAGCGCTCAAGCTCAACCCATCGAATTGTCTGCACTGCAAAACCTGCGAAGTTGCTGATCCTTATGGTCTGATTACCTGGACTGTACCTGAAGGTGGCGGAGGGCCGGGGTACAAGGTGAGCTGAGTTTTGCGTTTAAGGGGATTAAAGCAACTTTGCAAAAAAGTACTGCCGAGAACATCCCGAACACTCCCCCGCCACAATTTGCCACCCCCCACTTTCTTGCGTATCTTGCCAAAGCAACCATCTAAACCCGCACTGGCCCCATGCCCACATCATTGAGGAGCAGATTCCGCAATGCGGCAACGAGCCGGTTTTCTCGCATCATGAGGAGCTTTGCAAGTACTTTATCTATGAGCAACATCCCGGTCGTCTACTACTGTTTTTTTAACTAAATTCTTGGTAATTCTTTTTCCCCATTGAGGAATAAAAGCATGGCCGTAAACCTTGATAAACCAACGCGGTGGAAAACCGATATTGCACAATCAGTCGATATGTATAATGACTGGTTCATGAAATTCGCTCCTGATGCTTTTCGTTCAACACGAATGCAGACAACGAAAGATGTAGAAACAGCTCTGCACTCAACTGTTAACATGACAAGAATAGATCCGTCGATAATTCGTGAGCATCCTGATATTCTGCCAACACTTCGCATGTCCGCTTGTCCTCCTCTTGCGGCGGATCGTCTCATTGGACTTTCCGGCGTTCCTGCAAATCTCGTTAAAAGTCTGGAACTGAAAAAACGACTACCCTCCCGAATGAGTTCAGAAGTGCTGGATCTGGAACTCGGAAAAATAACCTCCATTCTTGAAAAAATGGCGGACCCTGACATATTTATCTGGTTAGGACGTCATGAACCAGTAAAGGATGCCGAAATACATAGAGCAGCAACTATCGTGGCAGATCGCCTCTGTGGTGCTGTTGCAAATCCGATTATTCGCAATGCTCAAGAAAAACGTCAGCTTGCCACGATAAAATCCTGGCTGGAAGCTCGTGGCTACAAGCAGATACAAAGTGGTGAAAACCTCCATTTTGATACAATGCCAAATGGAACATTTTCTTTCCGCATGAATGTTCCTGTCAAACTTGACAGCGGCCTGAAAAATGTTAATATTCCTGTTGACGCTATTATCATGCCAAAAAAAGCGAAAAAGCACTCACTACCAATTTTCTTTGAGGCAAAATCAGCAGGTGACTTTACGAACACGAACAAACGTCGAAAGGAAGAAGCGGTCAAGATGAGCCAGCTCCGAAACACCTATGGAAAAAAGGTACAATTCAACCTTTTTCTCTGTGGTTATTTCGATACTGGCTATCTCGGCTATGAGGCCGCCGAAGGACTCGACTGGGTTTGGGAACATCGCATTGACGACTTGGCACTTTTCGGGATATGACAATGATCAGAATAGTTAATGGATTCGAACAAGGACGCATTAAGCTTCAGACCGAACTTGATGCAAAAAAAACTCAAGCAGAAAGAAACCGACTTGGTCAATTTGCAACGCCAACAGCACTTGCCCTTGATATCCTGACTTATGCAGCCACCCTGATACCTGAAGGAGAGAATATTCGTTTTCTCGACCCTGCTGTTGGCACGGGATCGTTTTTTTCGGCATTACGGCAAGTGTTTCCTGAAGAACAGATTACCGAAGCGCATGGTTTTGAAATTGACCCCCATTACGGAGAACCAGCATCGCATCTCTGGAGAAATTCGGATTTTACGATTAAACTTTCAGATTTTACCACTGAAAAACCTGAAAGGCATTTTAATCTGATTATCTGCAATCCCCCCTATGTGCGGCATCATCATCTCAATAATAATGATAAGTCACGCCTCCAGAATTATACATCTCATGCAAGCGGCATGAACATCAGTGGCCTTGCTGGACTCTATTGCTACTTTCTTGGATTGTCACACGCATGGATGGCGGATGGGGGAATTGCGGGTTGGCTCATACCGAGCGAATTCATGGACGTTAATTATGGTAAAGCTGTCAAGCGCTACCTGCTTGAAAAAGTGACACTGCTGAAAATTCATCGTTTCGACCCTGATGATGTTCAGTTTGCTGATGCTCTTGTCTCTTCCGCCATAGTCTTGTTTAAAAAAGAGATACCTCCGGTACATCATAACGTTATATTTTCGTTTGGTGGCACACTGCTTGACCCTCAGAAAATTCGCGAAGTTTCGACAGACGTTCTTGCTGATGAAGGAAAATGGAGCCGATTTCCCCAATCCGAGATTCGACCAAAGAGATCAAACGCTCTCATATCCGACTTTTTTGACATCCGACGAGGTATTGCCACCGGAGATAATGATTTTTTTATCCTCAATCTGAAAGAGATCATTGCAAGAAATCTTCCGCTGGTGGCATTCCGGCCTATACTTCCAAGTCCACGATATTTGACTGATTGCGAAGTGAGCGCCGACACAAATGGCCTGCCACTTCTTGACCGACAGCTTTACCTTCTCGATACGAAGCTTCCTGAAGAGAGAATCAGGGAAAGCTATCCTGCTCTTTTTGCTTATCTGCAAGAGGGCAAGCAACGAAAAGTCCATGAGCGTTATCTTAGCTGCCACCGTTCACCGTGGTATGCTCAAGAAAACCGTCCACCCGCTCCGATTGTCTGCACCTATCTCGGGCGGAGCAACACAAAGAGTGGGCGTCCGTTTCGCTTTATCCTGAACAATTCCTCTGCAACGGTAGCTAATGTCTACCTTGCCATGTACCCTAAACCGCAATTGGCGAAGGCTATAGAACAGGATGCAACAATACTGCGTCATGCTTGGGAAATGCTCAACCGGATTACTCCCGAGCAGCTTATGGGTGAAGGTCGGGTTTATGGAGGAGGGCTTCACAAGCTTGAACCCGGTGAACTTGCTAATGTTGATGCTTCGGAGATCGCCGACTTGATACCAGACTTTCAGCCGATATTGTCAGGGCAGCAGTTGGCTTTGTTTGGGGGATGAGGAGCTTGTAGAGAGCCTATTTGATGAAGCAATTCGCACTCCATAACTCCCTTCTTATCCTTATACTGCTTTACCGACTTTCAGTAAAAAATTAATCATTTCTGATGGCTTTCGAACCTGGTGGATATTCTGATAAACTTGGCAATCAATATGAAGAGTTATGGGTGGCGCAAAAGCTCGTTGATCTTATAGCGGAAAGAGTGCGCTCAGTTTCCTACGAGGCGACTGGTGACGATGAGCGAGGTGTTGACCTCTGGCTCACCCACAAGAATGGGAAAAAAGAAGCGCAACAATGCAAAGCACGAAACGCCAGCAAAGAAAAATGGAGCGTTTCAGATTTAAGCGGCGTTCTTGAACACATGCGTGATCAATTAGATAGAGATTTTGATCATCATTTTTCATTCGTATCAGGAGTGCCTTTCACTGTGTTAGGAGATATTTGCGAAAGTGCAAGAAAGTCAAACGGAAATCCTGAAAATTTCTATGAGTCTCAAATTAAAGAGATAGGACTGGAGCGTCTTTCAATATTCCAACAGTTTTGTAAAAAGCTGCAACTTGATTATGCAATTAAAAAAGATCGAGCCAAGGCTTATGATTATCTCAAACGGATTAAGATTATACTTGAACCCTTTGATTCCAATGCAAAAGATAAATTATTGGAACGAACTGCTGTATACGTTTCAGGGGACTCTGAAACCACGGTTTCACTGCTTGTTCAATTTGCGAAAGATAATCTTCGAGAGACAATCACGTTGGAAGCTGTTCGCCAGTACCTTGCAAAGCATGAATTGTCTTTCAGACGTTTATCCAATGATAACAGAATTTTTCCTGCAATCGAAAAGCTTCAAACCAAATTTGAAGAGTCGATCAAGCCATTTCTCATTGCTGGAGAGTTGATTGAGCGGTCAGAGACTCAAGAACTCTATAGCGCACTACAAGCGGATAAGTCAAGATTTCTTGTGCTTCATGGAAAAGCCGGGCAAGGAAAAAGTGGGGTTGTTTATGAGCTGACACGCCTTCTTTTAGCTGCCAGAGTCGCGTATCTACCGATTAGATTGGATAGAAACAGACCTAAAAATAATCCAAAACTGTTTGGCAAAGCTCTTGGTCTGCCAGAATCTCCGGTTTACTGTCTGGATGCAATTGCAGGTGATAATTGTTCAGTGATTATTCTTGATCAACTTGATGCGTTGCGATGGACAAGTCTCCATTCAGCTAACTCTCTTGACGTTTGTAAGGAGCTTCTCAGAGAGGCAAAAGAATTGTCTCGAGAACGTCTGCATCCGATTCATGTGGTTCTTGTTTCCCGTACTTTCGATTTGGATCACGACCCCGATATCAAAAACCTGCTTTCGTTAGTAGATCACAACACCCAAAAGATTGAGGTTGGGAAACTTTCTGATGATTCTATCAAAAATGTTATTACCAAGATTCAGCATGATTGTAATGCTCTCACTGAAAAACAGATGGAGACTCTTGGTTCACCCTTGATGCTTGGCATGTGGGTTGAGATTGCAAAAAATGACAGGGTCCCAATTTTCCAATCTATTACTGGCCTTATTCGGAGTTTTTGGGGTGATCGGTATAGAGAAATCAATAGATTAGGTCTGTCTGAGCAAGAGACTGATTCAGTGATCGATACGCTGACATGTTATATGGAGCGTAACGGCTTCAATAGTGCGCCAAAGTCACTTCTTCCGAATCGTTCAAAGGTGCTTGATGCCATTCAATCACTTG
Organism: uncultured Chlorobiaceae bacterium; assembly: GCA_903843305.1. GTDB lineage: Bacteria > Bacteroidota > Chlorobiia > Chlorobiales > Chlorobiaceae > Chlorobium. Next base: position 175,800 of record CAIMPI010000016.1, on the reverse strand, counting down.
GCGTTGTGCATATCACCGAAAGTCATATCAGTTTCTGTCACCAGAGTTATATGGATTACCGTATTGCACAAAAACTCATTGAAGAGATTTACAAAGAGCGTGGTACGGTTCTTTCCTGGCTGGGAAGTAAGGCGAAACAGACATTATTCAGGCGAGAGCAGCTACGCTTGATACTCACATTTCTCAGTGATGAATCCCCAAAATATTTTTTGAAAGCCATAAAGGAGATCTTGGAATCACCAGATGTCAGGTTCCACTTGAAGCATCTTACTCTTGCGGTACTCTCCGGTATTGAAACTGCTACTGAATCTTTTAAATCGTATTTGATAGAGTTACTGAATCATAGTGAATGGAGGGAGCATGTTCTTGAGACCGTTTTGTTCGGCAGGGTTAAACATCTTCAGTGGCTGATTGATGATGGGCATATCAATCACTGGCTTGATAAGGGGGATGATTATTTCAGAGAAAAGGCATTGCTGCTTCTTCGATCTGTTTCTGATAAAATGCAAGACGAAGTAGCATTATCAATTGATCCATACCTCGAAAGTGCTCTTATTGATGATTTTGATATTCTTCACTGTTTATGCTGGTCGATACAAGATGATTCTGCAAAAATGTTTGAGCTAAGGCTTAAACTTGCCAGTAAAGGTATTTATAACGAATATATAGATTGGGGAAAATTAGCAGAAAAATATCCTGTGAGATTTTTTGAGATCGCCGATGCAATTCTTTCTAACTTATTGCCTGAAGATATTTTTTCTGGAGATAGTACCCTGAAATTCAACAAAAATATTATTCATTGGTATGATAACGAGTTAAAGCAATTTTTGAGTTTTGCCGCTAAACACCCCGAAAAGACATGGCAATACTTTGTTCCTCACATAGAAAGATTGTTTACTGGTGATCATAAGACTGATGATTGGCTTATTGAGGATTTCTTTGTAAATAAAGATGGAAGGATTTTTTCGAGGGGTTTTATCCGCTGTTATTGATTCAGGAAAAATACTTGTAAACGACAATAATGAAGAGGTGATTCTATGGATAAATACCTGGAAAAATAGTTCTCTGTTGTTCTTTGATATCATTGTTTGTGAACTTTACGCATCTATTCATTTTGAACATGCTGATCAGGCATTGTTATGGCTTATCGAAAAAGATTCCAGACTAACATTAGGGCTAAATAATGAAGAGCCCTGGGCCTCTGCTGTGAGGTTGGTAAAAAAACAATCACCCTATTGCACTAAATCGGTATTTAATCAACTTGAATATTTTATAATTCATTACCATGAACCGCTTGAAAAGCAATTCGCTACAAAAACATTAAAAGAATGGCGAACTGGTTTGTTTTATCCTTTTTGGGGAAAGGCTCAGTACTTTTTATTACCTGCTCTTGACGAAAAAAAAAGAAGCATTCGAGCAAATGATTTGATTCAAGTGCTTAACCGGAAATTTGAAAATATTCCTGAATGGTCTTTTCGCGGAAGCCATAGCTACACAGGTTGGGTGAAATCTCCCATTCCTTCAAATGCAAAAGTACGATTAAGTGAAAACTCTTGGTTACGAATAGTCAGTAATGAGAAAATCTATAGCAAAGGTAATGATTGGCGACATGCCTTTAAAGAAAAAGGAGAATCATCGATTTACACATTTTCTATGGATTTAGGCTGGATGGCAAATCGTTTCCCTGAGCGTTTTGGTCGTTTGGCATTGCGTTTTTCTGAAAATACACCAGTACCATATTTGATTGCTATTTTCAGATCTATAAGCGAAAACAGTATTCCAAAAGAAGTGCCTGCTGAAGATAATCAGATATGGAAAATGGCCAGCGATGACACCGTTTTTGCTGTTGTCGATAAGTTTCACTCCTCAAATGATCGTGAATTTGCATGTTCCCTATGCTGGTTAATTCAGAAAAGACCGGGAGTCCCTTATTCCAATGAGATTATTGAAAAGTTGAAAGACTATGCAGTAAATCATTCTGATCCAGAGCCTCAGAAACTTAATATTCAATGTGATAAGACAAGTGAAGAGGCGTCTGTGTATACACTTGAATCTAATTCGCTTAACTGTGTTAGAGGTGTTGCTGCTCGTACCATTGCCTCTCTTATATGGAAAAACGAAGCTTACATTAGGTTGTTCCATGATACAATAGAGTTACTCCTTGTAGATCGTCATCCAGCAGTTCGAATTTCTGTAATTGAAATTTGCTTGGCAACAGCTCATTCCAATGAGACGTTGGCTGTCGATTGGTTTGTTAAAGCTTGTGAAGATGATATCAGGATTGCTGCTGTACAGAGGGCGGTTTACTTATATAATGAACTAGTGGAACTCTATAGTGATAGGCTTTCTTCTCTTATTGTTCGTATGGTTAATTCTTCTTTGGATGACGTGTCTATGCGGGGTTCCCAAGAAGCAACAGCTCGCTGGCTATTTTATGGATTCTTCGAGAATGAGATGAGACGTTGCTGTAAAGGATCTGTTTTTCAGCGGAGAGGAGTTGCTGAAATAGCTGCACAATTTCTTTTAGAAAGTAAATATTCAGATAATTGTCAGGAATTGCTTTCGTATTTTTTCGAAGAGGAAGATATGGACATAGTGCGAAAAATAAATTCTGCTTTTTACGATAAAAAAATATTTTCTATTCCCAATGCACATGATTTTATTAGCAAGTATATCCGATCAAAAGCATTTCAAAGTGATCCGTCTCCATTTCTTCATGCTCTCAAAGAATATTCAGGTGCATTGATACCGTATTCAGAACTGTTGTTTTCAATATGTGCTGTTTTTTCTGGTTCTCTAAGTGATATGTCTCGGAATATATCTCAAGGAATTGCCGCTGATGCTAAAATGATACCGCCGCTTCTGCTTCGGCTCTACGAGCAAGCTCAAAGTCAGGACGATCAGCAGTTACTGAGTCAGTGCATGGACACGTGGGATTTGTTATTTGAGAATCGTGTCGGTAATACGAGAGAACTTACACTTCAAATTGAAAATTAAATAGAATAATATAATAAGCAAGAATGATAAGAGAAATTTGCATTGATTTCTGTTTAATAAATTGCTATAATTTATTGTATTGCTTTTTATAGCTCTACAAAAAATCTAATGCAAGTAAATTAAATACCTTTTTGATAAAAAACTATATTAATGATCACTATAAATAGTGCACTATATCACACTATAACCGCACACTTAGGTGGATTAATTGATGGCTTCACCTTATTCAGAAACAATTTACCTACTACCATTTTTTGCATATCTTTTGATACAAAAGCATTCTAACCCGCAGTGACCCCATGATAGCCGAACACCTGCTTTTTCAATCTGACGGCGGATTTATTCGTATTCCGATCTGGGGGCACATCCCGCTGAGCGGACCCCTGAAAAAAATTCTGTCGCACCCTTCGTTTCTTCGTCTCAAGGGGATTCGGCAGCTCTCGTTCTCGCAGCAGGTGTACCCTGGAGCAACACATACGCGATTTGAGCACTCTATCGGGGTCTATCATCTGATGAAGCTGATCTTGCAGCGCATGTTGACCAGCCCTCTGGCTCAGAGCCTTCAGGATGAGCAGTTCCGGTTTGATGACCACAATTGCCGGGTGCTGCTGTCGGCTTCGCTCTTGCATGATATTGGCCACTTTCCCCATGCCCACATCATTGAGGAGCAAATTCCGCAGTTCGGCAACGAACCGGTTTTCTCGCATCATGAGGAGCTTTGCAAGTACTTTATCTATGAGCAACATCCCGGAGTTCCGACGATTGCTGAAATTCTGCATGATGAGTGGAAGGTATCGCCAGAATCAGTTATTGAGCTGATTGTGGGCAAAACACGCTTCAGCAAACTGATCAGCGGCACGCTCGACCCTGACAAGATGGACTATCTCATGCGTGACGCGCACCACTGCAATATTCCGTATGGAAGCATTGATATTGAGCGGCTGATTGAGTCGTTTGTGCCCGACCCCCAGCGCGAGCGGTTCGCCATCACTGAAAAGGGCATTGCGCCGCTTGAGAGCCTGATGTTTGCGAAGTACATGATGATGCGCAATGTCTACTGGCACCATACCAGCCGTGCGCTCTCGGCCATGCTCCGCAGGCTGTTGCAGGATATTGCCAGTGAAGGGATGCTCTCATCGGCGGCCTTGCGTGATCTTTTTTATGGCAATGCCGATGACCGGGTGCTGCATGAACTGAAGCAACTGCTGCCGGAGAAGGATCATCCGATCTCTGCACTGCTTGATGACATCCTCATGCGACGAGTTTACAAAAGAGCAATAACCGTGCAGCCCTATCTGAACGATTCAGCAAAAGAGGATGAACGGTGGTTTGTCTATAACAGCGACAACAGTATGCGCCGCGCGATGGAGCTGGAGATCTGCGATTTTCTCAACAAGCGCTACCATCTCGGGCTACATGGCCATGAGGTACTGATTGATCCGCCATCAAAGAAGGATATTTTCGATTACGCCGACCTGAAAGAGCTTCGGGTTTACCCGACACGCTCGGAGCACATCCACTACGCCATGCAGTGTACTTCAGAGTATGTCCGGTTTGATGATCTTAATGAGTCGGTCTTTCAGTCAGACTTTATTCTCGCGTTTGAGCGCTATACCAAAAAGTTCAGGCTGCTCTGCCGTCCTGATCTGGTTGAGCGCATTGTAGAGTCACGCGAAGCGATTATGTGCCTGATGGCCAATGATCTTGACCTGTTTCGATAAGACATTACCTATTCTGCTCGTTACCTGAACATCAACCACCTTGCAATTTCAGCCGCAGACGCGGGCAATGAAATCTTCATCAAGAACAACATGACCAGCATTGAAGCAGCCAACCCTGAAAAGGAACAAAAAGAGCGGGAAAACGGACTTTGCAGTTCATGCGGTCTTTGTTCCATTCAGGCATGGCCGGTTGAACAAAGCATCAAAAGCTGTGTATTTAAAAATGGATGGCTTGGCGAGAGGGAGAAGAAGCTGTTCGGACGGGAACGACGTCTTGATGATCCGGTGGAAATGCGTTTTGGCATAACAATTGACCGCTTTACAGCTCAACTGAAAAACCCCGTACCCGGTTCGCAGTGGAGCGGCATCATTACCCGAATGGCCATGAGAGCTTTTGAAGAGAAGCTTGTGGACGGTGTTGTTTCGCTGCAGCACACTCCTGGCCACCATTTTTTCTCTCAACCTGTCCTGGCTAAAAATCTGGATGAGATTTCTGCGACAAGAGGCAATAAACCTCTGCTTTCCCCTGTTTTATACTCTCTGGAAAGCGCATATCGTCAAGGAATGAAAAAAGTCCTTGTCATCGGAGCAGCATGTCATTTGCACACACTCCGGGATTTCCTGGAGCGCTTCGAATACCTCAGGGAGATGGAGATCCTGACCATCGGGATTCCCTGCGTCGACAATGTCGCTCGTTCAAAATGGCCGTGGATTCTGGAACGAATGTCGCAATCGCCCGATACCGCCTGCTTTATGGAGTTCATGCAGGATTTCAGGATTCACATCAAGCACGAAAACGGCCGCATTGAAAAAGTTCCTTTCTTCAGCCTTCCGGAAGAGCTCTCTAACCCTGCTATTTTTCCCTCTGCATGTATGAGCTGTTTTGACTATCTCAACAGTCTTGCCGACATTACCGTGGGCTATATCGGGGCAGAACTGCTGCCGGAACAAAAGAGACAGTGGATTCTGGTACGGACTGAAACAGGGCGTAAACTGCTGAAGCTGATCGAGGCTGAACTTGATCGTTTTCCTGAAACCGGCAAATGGGAGTGCCGCTCGTTTGTCCAGAACACAACGAAACGCATCATCGAAAGCATGAAAGCAGAGAAAAAAATATATTCTTCAAAAAGCAGGATTCCCCTCTGGCTTGGCCATATCCTTGCCGGTCTGCTTGGCATAATAGGGCCGAAAGGGATTGGGTTTGCCCACTATTCGGTTGATTTTCATCTGATAAGGCATTACTACTACGTCAAATTCCGTCACCCGGAACTCATTGAAAAGCTGGTTCCGCGACATGTCAGGGTTATCCTTGAGGAGTACTCGCTTCCCCTTTGAAAGAAGAGAACTTCATGGAAAGAAGTTCCGTCTCCTGAACGGCGCCATAAGGATCTTGCCTGCCATTCTTGGTTTGGTAAGCCATCGTATTTTTGGGGATTGAGCCGTCGCGGCAAGAATCTTTTCGGTAAGAAAAGCGGCAACAGTCGCAACATCATCAGCCATGATATTGAAAAACCTCTTTTTTTTCAGGCTTTCCGGTGAACCGTCACTGACCGTACGGCGAAGCATGTCGGTCGCAACCATTCCCGGACTGAGCGTTCCTATCTGTACGGAAGTGCCGCGAGCTTCATGGGCAAAAGAGCGGGTAAAATAGGTAACTGCACTTTTGGTCGTGCCGTAAATGGTCATACCGTTGAGCATAAAGCCATCACTGCCAAGCCCCTCCATGTTGAAAATCTTCCCTCCTCCCTGCTCTTTCATTCGCAGGAAGGGAATAATCGTGCCCGACACCACCCCGTCAATATTGACCCTCAGTACCTGACTGAGTTCGTAAGAGTCAACCTCCCATGCGTTGCGCATCTCATGACCAATGCCCGCATTATTGATCCAGATATCAACACGCCCAAAATGGCTGACCGCCTCATCATAGAGATGGATAATTCCTTCCCTGCTGCTGATATCAACAGAAACTGCGGTGAGATGTTCACGATAACTATGAAGCTGCTCCATGGCTTTACGGGTACTGTCAGGAGAGCTTCCGTTAAGCACAACGTTGTGGCCTCTGTCAAGAAAGCAACATGCGAGTCCAAAGCCTATGCCACGGGTACTGCCGGTTATGACAACTGTTTTTACCATTTTTCTCTTGACCTCTTTGAGAGAAGCGTCTCGCAATCAATACCAAGCTGTTTGCTGGACTGACCTTTTTCCGCAAAAAATAAACAAAAAGCATCAACACATCCAGCAATAAAACAAGCCTTACGGTTGTTGCTTGCCCAGATAGCGCAGTTTGGCTGTATCGAAACCGAGTGTTCCCGCTTTGGCTACAAGCGCCTTGAGTTGCCCCTGCTCCATGACAGAATCTTTCGACAAAATCCAGAAATATGATTTGTCGCGACCGCACACCATCGCCCAGCGATACCCGGCCTTGTCGAGATCAATAACATTGTAGCTCGCATAAAAAGGGCCGAAGAAGGAGACCTTCAGCGCCCCCTGAGTGCTCTTTTTATCATCAAGAAAAACACCACGCCCCTGAATTGTTTTCCACTCCTTTTTGTTGAGGTCGTACCCTTTATTCACCACCTTGACACTGCCATCCGTGGCAAGCGAGTAGGTGGCCGACACCGGATCAAGCTCCTTTTCAAACCTGTTGTCAAGACGAACTATTTCATGCCAGGTTCCGAGATAACGATCAAGAGAAAAATCATCAACAACCGTGATTCCCTGAGGGATACCGGTACATCCTGCAAGCAGGAGAAAACAGAGGAACATGAGTTTTTTCATTTGAGAGGCTCCGAGTATGATTGTTGCAAAAAAAAAATTCCTTTTCAGAGTACCAGAAAACAGAGGATCAGAATCTCAGGAAGAGGGACTGGGACGGACAACCCTGCAAGGCATTCCTGCGCGGTTTCAGGCTTGGCACGCAAGGTGCATTATTTCCGCCTTTACCAACCATCTGCCCAAAAAATGATTCATCGCTTCAGAATACCTTCTCCTGATCGTGAAACCTCTACAGCCTCCATAATGTCTTGCGTTGTCACTCTTGTTTTCACCCCTTTGACATCAAAAGAGGAGCTTGGGAGCTGTTTATCCACAAAATCAAAGAGTGCTCTGACGGCACGTTCTAATAATTCGATAATCATCTCTTTTCAGCGTCAGCAATAATCTTTTCAAGCGAAGCAAAAACCTGTTTTGCTGGTACGGTCCGGTTGTTACCATAATCTTCAAGCCCTTCAGTAACCGATTGCATAAACGCTATGTTATCGAGCATCTGTTGATAGACTTCCGCATCAAGCAGCACCGCCGAACTTTTTCCTTGCTGCGTTAAAAGCAGCGGCTGTTTGTTGACGCTCAACTCATCCATATACCGCTGGATAATTATTTCCGAAATCAGTTAGTGGAGCAACGTTTCTAACCTGAATGGTATTCATAGTATTCGAGAAAAGTAATAAAGTGAGACTATCTTGAGCAATGTAACGCCATTCAGACAAAAATCATTGCCTGTTTTGTACAATAACATCCAACTCCAACGACAGCAAAAGGTTACGGGTATCGGCCTGCCGGGCATGGCTAACCCGACCTGCAAGCTTCTGCCACTGGGATTCATTGCTACCAACATGCCGCTCCTACGGAGCTTGAATTCAAGATATGACGCTTCCTACCCCTTATTTCGCTTTTCCGGAGCAAAATAAACCCTGAATTCCGATTGCGCTTTTGTCAAAAAAATCAGGAAAGGAAAAGAGCATTCCGCACTTTATCTTTATATTGTAAAAAAACAAAAAACATCATTGCACTATGGAACAACAACAGGACAAGTTTTATAAAGGGCTTTTTTTCGGAGCCGCACTGGGAGCCGCAGTCGGCACTATTATGGGATTGCTTTTTGCTCCTTACAAGGGAAGAGAGACCCAGCAGATTATTTCCGGCAAAGTAAAAAGTATGCTCGACAAGGCCAATGACTTTTACGAGAGCACTGAACATGACGGAGCCTACAGCAACGAAGCGAAAACCCGCTCGCAGGAGATCATCAACACAGCTCGTGACGAGGCAAAAAAAATTTTGACCGAGGCAAATAGTATTATCCGGGATATCAAAGGGTATCCGAAAACCAAGGAAAACTGATTGATGCTGACATACCTGCAGGCAAACACAGAAAAAAGTGGTCTAAAAAAACATGCCATCCTGTTTTTGCACGCCTTTCCGCTCTCTGCCGCCATGTGGCAGCCGCAGATTGATGTGCTCGGTAAGGCTGGATATACCGTCATAGCCCCTAACTCTTTCGGTATTGATGGTTCTGCCGAAAAGGAAGCATGGACGTTTACCGATTATGCCCATGAGCTTGCGTCGCTTCTGGATTCATTGAAGGTTGAGAAAGCAACAGTTGCAGGCCTTTCGATGGGTGGATATCAGGCTTTTGAATTTTACCGACTCTATCCCGGCAAAACGGCATCGCTGGTGCTGTGTGACACTCGAGCTGAAGCTGATGCTCCAGCAGCCCGATCGGCAAGAGAAGATTTCATCAGCGCTGTGGAAAGAAAGGGTGCCGGAGAGGCGGCGGGACGCATGATACCGAATTACTTTACCGACGAGACCTATACCATGAGGCCAGACTTGGCAGCACAGGCTCAAGCCATGATCTTAAAGCAGTCTCCAGCAGTCATCAACGCAGCAATGCGGGCAATCATGACACGTTCTGATGCAACCTCACTCCTCGCCGCCATCGATTGCCCGGTACTGATAGTTAACGGAGAGGCCGACAGGCTCACCACGAAAGAGACGGCTGAAAGCATTCATGCTCTCATACCGGGTTCACAACTCCGGTTGCTGGCGGAAGCCGGGCATATCTCGAACATGGAGCAGCCAGAAGCATTCAATCGCGCACTGCTTGACCATCTCATCACACTTCCAGACTTTCAAGCAGTTCAAAAAAGTTAGGGAACGAGACACCAACCACATCGATATCAGTAATGTCAAGGGCACATCCTGTTGCTTTGCTGGCAATAGCAAAGCTCATGGCAATCCTGTGATCGTCAAAGCTGTCCACCACGACCGTGCTTGAAGGGGTCATGTTACGCCCCTTGACCACAAAACCATCCGGATATTGCTCGCATTCAAAACCAAGCCGCTGAAGGTTAACGACGAGTGCGTCAATCCTGTCACTCTCTTTTGTTCTCAGTTCTGCGGCATTATGTAGTTCAAATCGGCCTGATGCAAAAGCTGAAAGCACGGCCAGCATCGGTATTTCGTCAATGATAAAGGCAACGAGCTGCGGATCGCTGATAGCAAGAGGCTCAAGCCCAACTTTGTTCTGAACAAGAATATCACCGATGGTTTCGCCGCCAATCACCCGCTGGTTTTCTATCGATAACCCTGCACCGGCATCTGAAAGGATACCGAGAAATGCCGCTCTGGTGGGGTTGAGGCAGACATCTCTTATGATGATTTCTGAACCATGGGCAAGCAGACCAAGCGCAACAATAAAACATGCGGCAGAGGGGTCGGCTGGAATAAAGAAGGGTTTTGCTGCAACAGCTTTTCTGCCGGGCACCACAATGACCCTTTCGCCGTTGCATTCGATGCTCTCAAGCCCAAGCATCACTTCGGTATGGTCACGCGAGAGTACTGGTTCGATTATTCTGGTTTCACCGTCAGCATGAAGGGCGGCAAACGCCACCAGTGACTTCACCTGCGCTGAAGGAACTGGCAGACGGTATTCAATTGGCTTGAGTTCCTTTGTCCCTTTGATAAGGATTGGCGCGGTTCCTGATGATGAAAGTTCAATGTTGGCGCCCATCAGAAGCAACGGATCGGCAACTCTTTTCATGGGGCGCTTCATCAGTGAACTGTCGCCGATCAACTCGCTGGCAAAAGGCTGGGCAGCAAGAATGCCCGCAAACATGCGCATGGTGCTGCCGGAATTATTGCACATAAACGGAGCTGATGGGGAGTGAAAGCTCCATAATCCTTGCGACTCTATAACTACCCGACGGATGCGACGACCATAGGCGCCATCAACTTCTTCCTGCCGAAGCGCTATACCGGCATCTTTCAGCACGCCGAGGGTTGACTGATTGTCAAATCCTCCGGAAAAGTTTGTTATCTCCGTTGTGCCTTCCGACAAGGCGCCAATAAGGGCCGCACGATGGGAGATGGACTTGTCTGGCGGTAAGGCTGTAACTTCACCCTTGAAAACTCTCATGAGTCAGTTGATTGGTGTTGACAAAAAAAAAGCAACTCCCCTGAAGGAGCTGCCTTGTATAACTTTTTGGATCAATTCGATCATGAATTGCGTTCTTCGTTTGCCCTCTGGGCCCTCCGTTTGCTTCTCGAGCGCTTTAAACGGCCATCCACTGAAGGTTTAACAAAGTATGCGTTTGCACGAAACTCCTTTAAAATACCTGCTCGCTCATATTTTTTCTTGAAGCGCTTCAGCATTTTGTCGATTGACTCATTATCATTTATCTGCACACTGACCAATGTAATTCACCCCCTTTTAAAAGATCAACAATCTTCAGACTTAACGTCTTAGTTTAAGTTTAATAATATCAGTAACGCTTTCTGAGTTTTTTCCATTTACAGAGTTCAACTGGACGTTTTCGAGAAGTTGTTTTCTGCCACTTTTACAGAATTCTACAATAATGACAAAAGCTCCACTCCCGGTCGCCTGCTTTTCTCTGACCACTCCGACTTCGCCAAGAGCCTGGTGATACAGTGCATCACCTTTAGCATAAATACCATGAGGAGAATAGACCTGACACTCTTCGGGGTTCAGCTCATCCGGACTCACTTCCCTGTCAATCTGTATCTGCCATTCCTTAAGAAGGTGTACCTGATGACACTGGGAACAACGAACCCAGTACTGATTTTCAGCCGCTGGTTGAACATTGGCCGAACCATTCTTGCCCTCTTTATACTTTTTAACCGGAGCTGACGTCAGAAAATCGTCAAACTTCGGCTTATCGCTCGGCATCCATTCGCCTACAAACACCTTTTCAGTAATCTGGCCGCATCCTTCACAGAATGAAGCCTTGATCTTACCCTCCAAAATGAACTGCCTTTTTTTGGATTCTACCTTCATATTATAATGCTGGTTGTTAACTCTGCTCAAAGTCGTCAGGATCTTCGCTGTTTTTTTCCAGCTTCATGGCGCAATATAATGCATGGCGCATGAAAAAAAAGGAATGTTCTTAAGTGCTTAGTTAAGGAAATCCATCAAAAAAAACAACCAGATAATGTTGTAGAATCTATTTATGAGTTAGCGCATCAATAAGATCATATTTTGTAAGCAGTTGAAGCTTTCCATCCGACATATTTATCAGTACACCGGATGCGCTTTGCTGAAGTTTTGCTGATAATTCGGAAATTGTTGCATCCAGAGGACAGACCGGAAAAGGCTTTTCCATGAATCCCACTACCTTTGCATTCATCGCATCATCGTTTTCAATAAGTATGGAAAGAATCTTGTTCTCGCTTATACTGCCGATCGGAGCATTATACGATACAATCGGAAGCTGAGAAACATCGTTCTGCTTCATCATCTCAAACACCTCGGCCAGCGTATGTTCCGGGCATGCAAATATCAGATCCCTGCGCGCTTTCAACTGCAGAATATCCTCTGCGGTAATTTGCTCGATTGTTGATTTTGCCTTGCGGTAAAAGCCCCGTTTCCGCATCCACTCATCACGATACATCTTGCTCAGATAGTAACCACCAAAATCATTCATCACCACTACAACACAGTCCTTTTCACTGTATCCCGCCGCAGCCTGAAGCGCTGCGGCCATAACCGCACCCGATGCCCCGCCAGCAAACACCGCTTCCATCCGCAAAAGTTCTCGACCGCAATTGAATGCTTCATAATCGCTTACCTGTATCACTTCATCGATAACCGACGGGTCCCAAAAAACAGAGGCCTGCTGAGAGCCGATCTCCTCAAGCTCGGAAAATGCCGGAGTGCCCGGTTTTCCATCCTTGAAAAGACCTGCATAAATTGAACCCTGCGGCTCAACACCAATAATTCGGATCGCGGGATTCTTCGCTTTCAGAAAACGACCGATCCCGAAAACCATGGCTCCGGAACCCATCGGTACAAAAACATGGGTAACCTGCCCATCCGTCTGTTGAAAAATCTCACTGCCGGTAGCCTCACTGTGCACCTTCAGGCTAAGAGGGTTTTCATACATACCAACAAAAAATGCGTTGGGAATGCTCTTTACCAGACTTTCTGCCACGTTCATGCAACTGCGTGGTTCATCGGGCAATGCGTCAGAAGGAGTAATAACCAGTTCAGCGCCGATAGCTCTGAGCATATCCTGTTTTTCTCGTGATATTTTATCAGGAGCAGCAAGAATGAGTTTGTAACCGCGACTGACGGAGGCCATGGCAAGGGCAATCCCGCTGTTACCAAAGCTCCAGTCTACAAGGGTCATTCCCGGATGAATCAGGTGCCGCTCTTCGGCATCCTTCACGATAGCCATTGCAACACGATAGTAGTGCGACCATGCCGGATTTATATACTCCAGTTTGGCCATGACCTTCGGCCTGATGTGGCGAGTCATCTGTTTGACAAAAACCAAGGGCGTTTCTGCTGCAAGCCCGAATATATCGTGGTTCGGCATGATAGTAACTGAAAAATGAATTAGAGTGACAGGATGCTCTCGTCACATTCTATGGAAAATATACATTAATTGATTAATTCACGATACCGAAGCAATAAGCGCTTTTCATGTTTGAAAATCAGTGACAAAATATGTTTTTTTGAGGGAAGTTCCGACCATGGGAAAACACACCGCTGAGACCTCTTTGTTACAACAACCCGGTTAACCGCAAAACGACACAAGTGTTATGGATAAAAAAAATGCAGGCTTTTCGACCGATGAATTTCCTGTAGAAAATATGACCGAGGCTGTTATCTCAATGGAGCACCTGACCTTGAATGCCCGGCAAATCCGTAAAAGGATAGGCGGCAAAGCCCGTATCATGGGCATCGTCAAGGCAAATGCTTATGGGCATAATGTCCATAAAGTTGCCGCCGCGCTTGAAACTTCAGGCATCAGGGATTTCGGTGTGGCAAACATTCATGAAGCTATAGAGCTGAAAACTGGCGGCTCGCTGAAAAAACCGGCGACAATCCTGGCCTTTTCCTCTCCTCTTCCTTCCCATATTGAATTTTTCGTGAAGCACGGAATTGACATGACCTTGTGCGACGGGGTAACACTTCATGCCGCAAGGGAAATTGCTGCTGCGCATAACAAAACACTTGCCATACAGGTAAAAGTAGATACAGGTATGGGACGACTTGGGACGTTCCCTGCAATGGCTATGGAGCTGTTCAGGGAGATCGATCGCTCACCTTTGCTTGAGCTGACAGGCATCTACACTCACTTTGCCGACAGTGCAACATCCGCAGGCTACACCTTTCAACAGCTAACTGCATTCAAGACACTGACTGCCGAATATGAACATGCTTCCGGAAGAACAGTGTGCAAGCACGCCGCCAACAGTGGAGCTATTCTTTCAACCAAGGAGTCCTGGCTTGATATGGTCAGACCCGGCATCCTGCTGTATGGGTATCATCCTGCAAAAGACACTCCACACCGCCTGGATATAAAGCCGGTCATGCAGTTCGAATCTAAGGTCATTTTTATCAAGCCAGTAACTGCAGGAGCCACCGTCAGCTATAACCGAACCTGGACTGCACCGGAAGCACGTTTTATTGCCACCATAGCCGCCGGGTATGCTGATGGCTACGCAAGAGCCCTTTCGAGCAGAGCATCGGTGATGATCAACGGGAAATCTTATCCACAGGTCGGCACCGTCACCATGGATCAGATCATGGTTGACCTCGGCACAGAGCACGATGTCAAAAAAGGAGACAAAGCTATTCTCTTTGGATGGGAAGGACTTTCCGCTGAGGATATTGCCGATATTGCAGGCACCATCAGCTACGAAACGCTCTGTTCGATCTCTTCAAGAGTTAAACGTATTTTTTTATGAAGCTCTTCGAAAGACTGGCCGTCAAGCTCAGCTTGACCAGGTCGGAAATCACTCTGGTCTCGGCTCTTCTGGGATTTTTGCTGCTTGGTGGCGTCCTTAAGAATATCCGCTCGGTAGAAAAAGCAGACGTTCTTGTTAAAAAAATTGAAACGGCCCAATACCATGAAGAAGAGGTCGACAGCCTGATTGCCCTTGCCTCTATGGCTCAGGCTACTGTCAAAGAAGAGGTGATGCAGGAAGCTGAAACAGAAAAACAGGGCAGAGCCTCTGAAAAGAGAGGAACACGTCACCCATCGGAGAAAAAGGTGTTTACCGGAACCATTCCTTTCAACAAAGCTACTGTCCTGCAGTTACAGAAGATTCCGGGAATCGGGCCGGTGATGGCCCAACGCCTGATTACCTTCAGGACGGCAAAAGGAGGAAAAGTGCTTCAATTTCAGGACTTTCTTCAAGTCAAGGGAATAGGCAATAAAAAGCTTGAATTCCTCAATAAATATTTCACTCTCGAATAATATCCCGAATAATGAGCAAGAGCGTCATAGCCTGCACCATCGACACAGAAGAGTGCTCTGTTGTCCGACTTAAAACATCCAGCGGCAGCGGATATATCCTTAGTGCATGCAAAACGATGCCTTATGGACTTGGCGGTCTTGCTTCAGGCAAAAGAATGCGTTTTCTGCAAAAGCTCGACCACCACCTCAAGGAGTGGCGCCAGGAAGAGCTTGCGCTCTGCGTAGCACCGGAAATTTATCTGCCTCTTCCAACTTGCTTTCCCATCGGAGCAAGCCCTGAAGAATGTTCAGAATACTGCGGGATTGAGGCAGGATACTTTTTAAACCATCCTGAAGAGTACCGTTGCGACTGTATACATTATGGTATGAGCGACGAAGCTCCTGACAACCGCCTTCTGCTTTTCTATTCTGCAGAACCATGCCGAACAGCTTCAGAGCACTTTTCAACCGAACACCGGATAGTATTCAATGGGACGTCTCAACTCCCTCTTCTGTACCTGTCGAGGTTCACGGTGAAACCGCAAATCATTCTTGAACTTGAAAACAACTATGTGCTGCTGACCATATCGAACAATGGCAGAATGGAAAAATTTTCCTGCCGTCCGGTAAAAAACCTGGCGGAAACCGAATACTTCGCCATCAGAGAACTTATAAACAACCCGATCTGTCGTGAAACAGACGTGCAGATTGCTGGCGCAAGGGCCAGCAAGGCCATGATCACCCTGATTGAAAAAGAGACATCGCTTACCCTGAACCCGCTCAGCTTACCTCCATCAATTTTCATCGGGAACCCGCAGCAATTCAAAATCTCTTCACCCACGGTTATAAAAGCCATCAGCGCAGCATTGATGGCTCTTGAGTAGCAGCTTTGAACGTGGGTTTTACAACCTTTCGCAAAAGATCCAGAATAGAGACTTCAGCCCCAACAACAACCCGGTTACGCCAGGCAAGAACAGTGCTGCTATCCTGATTGACCCATTTATCGAACATTGTCCATATCCGCCTGATCTATATTTTCCCGATGCGTAATTCCAGCAGCTTCTTCCAGTTGCATCTTCAGCTCCTCTTTCGAGGGCAGATAGAGCAGATACTTCGATGCAAAAATATTTGAATCCTTGGGAAGAGTCAGTTCAACCAGTGCATCATGCTTGCGATGGCACAACAGAATGCCGATTGTCGGCAGTTCATCTTCGGTTTTGACATACCGATCAAAGTAGTTCACATACATCTGCATCTGACCCAGATCCTGATGCGTCAGCTTGTCGCGTTTGAGATCAATGAGCACATAGCAGCGCAAAAGACGATTATAGAAGACCAGATCAACATAGAAGTGGTCGTTGTCGAAGGTGAACCGTTTCTGACGGGCCTCAAAGAGAAACCCCTTGCCCAGTTCAAGCAGGAAGTGTTCAAGACGTTCAATAATGGCCGTTTCGAGTGCATGTTCCGAATAAGCGCTCTTCTCTTCCAGATCAAGAAACTCAAGCACAAAAGGGTTCTTGATCACATCACTCACCTTTTCAATAACCAGCCCCTTTTGAGCAAGCTGCCTGATACCCTCCTTGTCCCTGCTGAGTGCCAACCGTTCATAAAGCGAGGCTGATATCTGTCTATCCAGTTCCCTTACACCCCAACCGTTTTCTCTTGCTTCAATTTCGTAAAACCTTCTTTCATCGACGTTTGAGATGGTCAGCAGAGTAACGTAGTGCGACCATCCCAGAGAGAATCTGCCTGCCAATGTTGCGGAGAGTTCCTGAAGCATCTCGGGAGCATTGGCAATGGCATCAAAAGATGTAACAGACAGTGTCTGTTGAATCTCCTGTAGTCCACTGCACTCACCAGAAGATTGGTCAGACAGTGTCTGACCAATCTTTTTGTAAGCCAGATAAAACGTCCGGCACTGCTTGAGACTGGTCGAGGAGACACCTTTCAACCCAAGGGTTTTGAGTTCTCTTGAGAGTCGGATGATCAGGCTCTTGCCATAGAGTTCAGCTCGTTCAGCACCACCTTGCTCAAACTCCACAATATACCACCCGAAAAACCAGTTCCGGATCACAAGGGAGGTATCGACCGACCGGGCGGCTCTCTTCTGCAACTCCAGATGGGTCTCTTTGAAAAGGGCAAGTAACTGTTTATAGTTCATACTGTTCACATTTACCAATCTGTGTTCAGATACTTCTTGAGCTGGCTTGGATTAAGTACCTCACCAGCGATGATACCCTTCACTTTCGGCTTTGCTCGTATTTGAGTTACTACTGATTGACAGGCGAACGAAGTCATGCTGGCACCAAGATTTCCGAATTGTTTAACGGAATAATCAATTGAGCTGACTCATTATGAGAGTCAACAATAACATATCCCTGCCATAAATCACTGTATTTTCCGAAGCGATGATTTACCTGAACCATACGCAACTTCTCAGGATAAGAATTTGACATACTGACATCCTAAGTGCTGATGCCTGAAAAGTGAATCATGGAAAAAACTTATCCCGCACCCGATACACAGCTTTCATGTCGAGTTTCTCCCCACTGAAGATTATCTGGCGGCTTTGCTTTTCCTTCCGATTTTTGAGGTAGCTTGTCACATTCATCCAGCGGATGACTTCCTCGCCGCTCATCTCTTCCTTTTGACGGATAACGAGATAGACAACCACTGGCTGGTTGATCCAGTAATCGAGGTGGCGGTCGTTCGTCACGTCGAAGACCTCGCGACCATCGCTTTTGCGGGTGCGCAGGTAGGAGTGTCCGCTTTTGAGCTGTACGTAGATTTTGTTGCCGCTGGCCTTGCCATCGTTGTCCTTGAACTCCACTTCACCATCAATGCCATAGTCGAACATTGTTACCGGACGAAATATCTGGTTTGCCTCACCAACAATAGCCATGATATGACCAATGAGGATTTGCTCTAGCGCTTGGGTATCGAGTTGTCGGTTAGTATTGTCGTCCATTGCCAAAATCTCGCGGGCAACAGGATCGCTCTTGAGCCGTTGCTCGATAAAGTCAATAAACGGCACTTTTTCATCGCACTTATTACAGATAATGAAGCTCTTTCCGTCGGCGATGCGTTCGCGAACTGCTTCAATATCTTTGACAGGCTTGCCGCACTCCGGGCAGACATACCGTCGGTCTCGCGTCACGTCGCAAGCGTACTTGGCCAAATGCCGGTGAACATATTCGATGAAAATTACCTTCAAGTCATCGGAAACCTGATGGTCAAAGTAAAGGCTAATGGAGGCTTCGCCATTTCCCTCTTTCGTTACCTTCAAGCCTAACGTTTGCT
This sequence comes from uncultured Chlorobiaceae bacterium, assembly GCA_903843305.1. GTDB lineage: Bacteria > Bacteroidota > Chlorobiia > Chlorobiales > Chlorobiaceae > Chlorobium. The sequence goes on along the minus strand of CAIMPI010000016.1, from coordinate 157,301 downwards.
TCCTTGACGATTCAAACTCCGCTGCATTTCGCCACAATTCGCGATGCACAAATTCCTGACTGTACCAGAGACGCACCACCAGCGTAGTCCATATCGTCTGCCATTCGCCGCTGAAGGTGTAGGAGACAAAGATATCCGGTTCATGCGGGATGTCCTTTTCTCGACGATATTGCGACGGAAAAACAAGGTGGCGACCGTGCGGCGTATCCTCAGCGATGCAGAGCGAATGATCGAGAAAGGTCTGCACCAGCGCCCGCAGGAGCAGCTCCTCATCGGGATGATGCTTCAGCCGCTCGACACCCATGAAGTCGAAATCCTCTTTATAAATATCTGCCTCCAACACACAACCGATCTCATCCGTATGCGCTCGCGCCGCACGGATTACTGCCCCAGCGTAACCATTGATAAGGTCGGGACGCAGTAGCACTAAATCACCAAACTTCAGCGGATGCACCAAGCCATGGTTGGCAAGCAACGTCACTGCCGTGCGCACATCGGACTCTATAAACTTTTCCCACGGCAATGCTTGTTTCAATCGCTGCGCCAGTTCGGCAAACCGCAGCAACCGGATGTCCGACTCATCGCGCATAGCCATCACGGCATTCTTCAGTTCTGCCAGCAAACGCGGTGTACTCGTCCACTCCAGCTTGTCCCAAGGAATGCTCTGAGCAATGAACTGTTTCAGTTTCGAGGGCTCTCCACCATTCTCTTTATCCGAGCAATTTTCACCTGACTTAGAGCTTGTTGGGAGCCAGTCAGCAAAACTGTGCTGCTCACAAAAGCGCTTAATCTTCGTATTACTTAGCTTCATCCCACCGACATCTATCTGGGAAAAGACCAACAAGCGTGCAGCTTCTCTCGCAGATGACGTCATGCTCGCGGCAGTCTGCAGAGCCTTGAGCCAGTCTCCTGCTTCAAAAAATGGGTCTTCCTTCTGGGGGTTAATAAGCAGCAGCGCCAGCGCGGTCTGCTCCAGAAAAAGTTGATGAATCAGGCGATAATCCTCCTGTCCAGCAAGATCCCAGAGCAAAGCTTCGCGTTCCAGCGTGGCGTCTGGCGAAAGCGGTAGCTCCAGCCGCCAGACATTCATGCCATGCGTGCGATCCTTGATGACATATCGATCTTCAATTAACCGATGCGCCAGAGAAGTTTTGCCCGCAGTTCCCTCCCCGAGCAGCACCACCTTGGCATTCACGTAGCGACGCGTAGCCACGACTGGAAGTTTGCGTAGAGTACTGCGAAGACGATAAACATAAATTGTATTCCCAGATATTCCCACCACAAGCCGCGAACCATCAGGACTAAAAGCGACAGACATCGGCTTCCAATTATCATCGGCTGTGATCACCTGCAAGCATCTCCCCGATTTCCAATCCCACAGTCGAACCGTGTGGTCAGTGAACCCCGCAGAAGCAATCAAGGTACCATCGGAGGAGATGGCAACAGAAAACACTCGATCTTGATGTCCCTCCAACGTTCCAATACAGGCCCCCGTTTCGAGATTCCAAACTTTGATGGTCTTGTCTTGCGCAGCAGATACAGCAGAACGTCCATCCGGCGAAATCTGAACAGATCTTACACCTCCCGAATGGCCTTTAAGAATCATCAGACATTTGCCTGACTCGAGATTCCAAAGCCGAATTCGTCCATCTCCATGCCCTGACAACGCTTGGTTCCCCGCCTGATTGAGGGCGCTAGTCCAGATATACTCATTGCATTGAATGGTCTTGAGACAGACTCCCACAGTAAGATCCAACAGCTTTAGAGTCAAACTCTCGGCAGAAAGTCCTCGATCATTATCCGGCAACGCGATCACTGATTGTGCTTGCTTATGACCAAACACCTTCGCCAATTCATTGCCAAAACGAGTATCCCAAATACGGATCGACGTATCATTTGAACTTGAAAGAATCCGCTTTCTATCAGGTGTGATCGCGACTGAAAGCACCTTGCCTGTATGCCCTTGAAGCGTCACTTGGCATTCACCACTCTCCAGATCCCAAATCTTGAGCGTCTTATCGTGCGATCCAGATACCATCCAAGAGCCATCCGAGCTGACGGCCACACTGCGCACCCATCCTTTATGTCCCATAAGCTTCCTCTCAAGCACTGCAAGTTGTTCAGGCGCCCGCTGTGCCGTTGCCGATTTTGACTTTTTCGCTACTGCTCTCTTCTGAACCTCATGCTGAGAAGATGGGGGAAAAGAATCTGTTCCTGGCTTGCATGAGGTCAGCACTTCCGCAAAAGCAACATCAGATTCATCGCAGAAGTCCAAATACTTGTATTTCGCAAGCGTATCAGGAAGATCACATTCTGCAAGTAAAATTGGGATAAAGCGGCGACCAACGTTTGCAGGGTCGCGGTGGACGGCGGTGCTCCGCTCCAGCGCCACCCAACCCGAAGCCAGTGCTGCGGGCGAGATGCAGAGCAACAGCACCCGCGACTGCTCCAGCCCCTCATCCACTTTCAAAGAGATAATGTCGCCAGCTTTGACAACCCACTCATCCAGCCATACCCGAACACCAGCAACCTTTAGGCGCTCAGCGAGACGCCGCACCTTAGGCTTATCCGCGTGGTTGTGGCTCAGGAAAACATCATAGAGAAAAGAGTCTGCCATTGCTTCACTATTGAGAGAGTGAACATTACCTGAAATCAAGCAGTTTCAAAACCAGTATTCCTCAGCAACAAAAGCCACCAGCAGGACGCAGTTTATCGTCAAAAGTTCACAGGCACGGAAGTGCAGGAGATTTGCTCCCTCAGAAACTCAGGCGCAAAATCAGCTCCATTGCTCCAGCTCAAGGTGTGACCTTCGAGAGTGAAGGAACTGAAAACATCCTTATCTTTGAGTGGTTCAAACAATTCCCCGTACAACTCGGAAGATAAATCAATCTCCCCTGCCGCGCCGTCATTGAACGCAACCCATACCTTGTAGTCTCCGCAATATCTGGCTTGTGTAACGTGCATAAACATGATTTACTCCAGTGGCTTAATTTTCGATAGTGGCTTTCTGTTCATTGCAGCTTCCCAATTAGCCATAAGTTCCTGCTGATGAAGAGTATACCAATCAAGCACAGCACTCAAGGCTCTTCTTGGAAACCTGCCGTTTACCACCCCGGTTTCAATATCCACAGTAATTTCATATTCGCCATATTCAGCATGAAAATGTGGCGGAGTGTGTTCCCGAATATACATCCGTATAACTATCCCAAGAAAACGGCTAATCTCAGGCATAATGCTATCTCATCAAAAAGACATTGAAGTTAAAGCTTACAACCAATGCAATTGAATTGCAGTGAAATAGTCGCCAACGTAGCTCGACTACCTCACCGCTGAATAACCAAAATATTCTTGTAGCTTTTCTTCAGCCAACCCATCAATTCTTCGCCACAATAACCTCAGCAATCTGAACCGCATTGGTGGCCGCGCCTTTGCGAAGGTTATCAGCAACAATCCACATATTCAGCGTCTGGGGGTGCCAGTAATCGCGGCGAATGCGCCCGACAAAGACTTCGTCGCGCTCGTAGGAGGTCAACGGCATTGGATAGAGTCGCGCCGACGGATCGTCCTGCAGGATGATGCCGGGTGAACGGCCAAGCAGTGCACGCACTTCATCAATATCGAAATCCTTGGCCAGCTCAATGTTGAGAGACTCGCCATGGCCGCCATACACGGGTATGCGGACTGTCGTGGGTGAAACGCTGATGGAGTCATCGCCCATAATTTTTTTGGTCTCGTTCACCATCTTCATCTCTTCCTTGGTGTAGCCGTTCTCTGTAAACACATCAATCTGCGGTACGGCATTGAAGGCGATCTGATGAAAATGGGTAAACTGCTCCTGCTCATCACCGGCAAGCTCACTTTCGAGGGCATCACGTCCTGCCTTTCCCTTGCCAGTGACTGACTGATAGGTTGAAACAACCACTCTTTTGATGCCAAAGTGGTCATACAAGGGCTTGAGTACCACCACCATCTGAATGGTCGAACAGTTGGGGTTGGCAATAATCGGCTCAGGTGTACCATCTGCTTTAAAAATGTCTCCGGGATTGACTTCGGGCACAACAAGAGGAACATCAGGATCCATGCGGAATGCCGATGAGTTATCGATCACAATAGCGCCTTCTGCAGCGGCAATCGGCGCCCACTCTTTACTTGCTGTTGCGCCAGCAGAAAAAAGTGCAATATCGACATCTCGAAACACTTCGGCTGAAGGTTCCCTGATAATATACTCCTTACCATTGAAGGTCACCGACTGACCGGCGCTTCTTGCGGAAGCAATCGGCACAAAGTCAGTTATCGGAAATTTTCTCTCTTCCAGAACCTTGATCATCGTACGACCAACCAAGCCTGTTGCACCAAGCACTGCTACTCTGCAGCGCGAATCTGCATTACTCATAACTTATTTTTTAATAATTCAATACCAGTTTATCTGAATGATCGTTAAGATATTCCACGCCGTCGTGAATCTTTCCCTCCCGCGCATATCCCTCACACTCCGCCTCATAGTCAAGAAGAATCTGGATAACCTGCTCCCACCCATCCTCACGCACGAGCTTGTTGCGCACCCGCGATACCATCGGCAGCGCCTTCAGATAGGTAGAATAGTGACGGCGCATTTCAAGATTTCCATACTTTTCCCCCTTGAACTGCACCGAGAGCGTCAGGTGATCGATCGCGGCATGTATCCTTTGCCGGAAATCGGGCGGAGGATGCGATTGTCCGGTTTGGATGAGCTGCTTTGCTTGTTCAAAGATAAAGGGGTTACCTATCGAACCCCTGCCAATCATCACTCCGTCGGCTCCGGTCTCTGCAAACATCGCCACAGCATCTTCGGCGGACCAGATATCGCCATTGGCGATAATCGGTATCCGCGCCTTCTCCTTCGCTGCCCGAATCCAGTTCCAGTCAGCCTTTCCCTTATACATTTGACTCCGCGTTCGCCCATGAAGCGCCAATGCCTGAATACCGGCATCCTCCATGCGGGGGAGAATATCCAGAATGTTAATTGATTCAAGATCCCAGCCAATCCTTGTTTTAGCGGTCACAGGCAGGGTAACTGCCTTCACAACCGCTTCACAAATCTCAGCCATCTTTTCCGGCTCCTTAAGCAATGCCGCACCAGCTCCCTTGCCAGCAACCTTTTTGGTGGGACATCCAAAATTAATATCAAGATAGTCAGGACGGTACTCTTCGGCAATAACAGCAGCCTCAACCATCGACTCAACGCTGCTGCCGAAAATCTGGATGGCAAACGGTCTTTCTACAGCATCGGTCTTCAGCTTGCGCATGGACTTTTCAACTCCCCTGCGCAGCGCTTCGGCGCTTATGAACTCTGTATAAACAATGTCTGCCCCATGTCGCTTGCAGAGTTGCCTGAACGCCCTGTCGGTCACATCTTCCATCGGTGCAAGGATAACAGGACGGTCTATATCAATGGTTCCGATTTTCATTCCGACCCGGTAATAATCTCCGCTGGTCCGGTCATCAACTCCTTGACCTGCGCATGAATCTTTTTATACAGCAGAGGATCTTCACGAAGGGCTTTTTTCACCGTTTCACGCCCCTGCCCAAGCTTTTCCTGACCATAACTAAACCATGAACCAGCTTTTTTGATCACCCCGAATTCAACACCCAGATCAATAAGCTCGCCTATTGCTGAAATGCCTTCTCCGTAGAGAATATCGAACTCGGCAGTCTTGAAGGGAGGCGCCACTTTGTTTTTAACAACCTTGACTCTGGTACGGTTTCCGGTACTCTCATCACCATCCTTGATCTGGGCAATTTTACGAATATCAAGACGTACTGAGGCATAAAATTTCAGGGCTTTGCCGCCGGTCGTTGTTTCCGGACTGCCATACATGACTCCGATTTTATCGCGAAGCTGGTTGATGAAAATACAGACTGCGCTCGATTTTGAAATAGCACCGGTAAGCTTGCGCAGTGCCTGGCTCATAAGCCGGGCCTGCAATCCCATGACACTGTCACCCATCTCTCCTTCAAGCTCGGCCTGCGGCACCAGCGCGGCAACGGAATCGACCACAACAACATCAATGGCACCACTCCTGACAAGCGTTTCGACAATGGAGAGCGCCTGTTCGCCAGATTCCGGCTGGCTTATGAGGAGAGCGTTGATGTCAACACCGAGCTTGCGGGCATAAGTCGGATCAAAAGCATGTTCGGCATCAACGATAGCCGCAATACCGCCCTCTTTCTGCGCTTCAGCAATAACATGCAGGGCAAGAGTTGTCTTGCCCGAAGATTCCGGACCGTAAATTTCAGTGACCCTTCCACGGGGAAGCCCTCCTACTCCAAGTGCAAAATCAAGCGCCATCGATCCTGTGGAAATCGACTGTACTTTCATCCCTGCAGAATCGTCACCCATCCGCATTATAGCTCCTTTCCCAAATTGTTTTTCAAGAGCTTCTACCGCCAGGTTAAGTTGTTTGAGTTTTGCGGGATCAACAGCGACTGCCTTCTGTTCGGTTTTCTGAGTATCCATAGTATCAAGCATAAAATATAAATTGGAGAAAAAAGGGATAATTCAGGCAATAATGGTCTCAAGCGTTTCAGGCAGCTCCCGGTATCGGAGATTCAATTCCTGTATTGATCTCATATTGCTGAATGAAAGCTTCCTTGAGGAAATGCTTATGCTTTCAAGGCTGATAAAGGATGAACGATTTGAGACCATCGACCAGAATTCCCCACCGAGACCAGCAAGCAACCCCAAACCATTCGACACCATAAACGCTTGTCGGGAACTGCTACCCTCACTGTCCCCCATACGGGCGAACAACTCACGGAAAGAAAGGTTATGGCCAACAACAACATATCGTTCTCCTGAACAACCTTTTTTCCATGCTGCTATATGAGCATCAGCCACATCACGGACATCGACAAAACCAGTGCTTCCTGAAGGACAAAACGGTAGTTTGCCTTGATAAATCAGTTTCAGTACCTTGTTTGATGAGCTGACTGATGCAGGGTTTTCCCGATCGACCCCAATCACCACGCCAGGATTGAGCAATACGACTTCAAGCCCTTCTGCCACTCCTCGCAGCCCTTCAAGTTCAGCCAGATGCTTGGACTCCATATAACCATTTCTGCGTTGCCACTCCTGGAATGATGTTGATTCGCTGGCAGGACAACCGTCCTCAGGAGCACCAACAGCCGCGATGGAACTGGTCATGACAAGCCTTCTTACCTTGTTGAACAGAGAGGCATTGACAACGTTTCTTGTTCCGAGTACATTGGTTTCGTAAAGTGCATTGCGAAAATTCATTGTGTAGGAAATCAGTCCCGCACAATGAAACACCGTATCCACGCCACTGAACGCTTCATTAAGAACAAGGGGATCAAGAATGTCAGCTTTTATAATTTCAACCGGTAACCGATTGAGAAAGGAACAGTCCGAACTTTTGCGCACAATCACCCTGCAGTTGATCTCTCCGGAAAACCGTGAAAGCAATGCGAGAACGACTTGGGAACCTATATATCCGGTAGCCCCGGTTATGACAATTGATGACTTGAGCATTAAACACTGAATAACCGCTGAATATTTCTGCCTTGTTGTTTCCGATACTTGATTTCATAATAAATCAGAGAACTACTCTCTCTTTTTTATTGCAACAAACAAAATACGTTATTTTTTCACCTATTGTCAATAAAAAATTTTCCTTGTTTATCAGTAATATAAACAACCAACAAACTGCACTGTTCTTAAAAATAAGAATTAAAACTACATTGCATTCAATTCCACTGAGAAGCATTAGAAAATTATTCTCCAAAATGGCAAAAGATAATCCACTGCCTTCTGTCCCCTCCTTTTCAAAAGGCTCAGTTCATCAGGGGGTTCTTGACAACGGACTGAGAATTGTAACTGATGCAGTACCTTATGTGCAAAGCATTACCCTCGGAATACAGATCGACGCTGGTTCGCGCGATGACCCGGAACATAGTCCTGGACTTGCCCACTTCATTGAGCATGCTGTTTTTAAAGGAACAACGCGACGTACCTATATCGACATTGCAAGGAATATTGAAAAAAACGGGGGCTACCTTGACGCATACACAACAAAGGAGAATACCTGTATCTATCTGCGTTGCCTCGCCGAACATCTCGAGCCATCATTTGAGCTGCTCGCGGATCTTGTCTGCGATCCGATTTTTCCTCCAGAAGAGATAGACAAGGAAAAAGAGGTTGTTATTGAAGAGATCAGCAGTGTTAATGACACACCCGAAGAACTGATTTTCGAGGAGTTTGATTTACTCTCATTTCCTTGTCACCCTCTTGGGAAACCGATCCTCGGCACCGAAAAAAGTGTTGAGCAAATCACCGACGAGAACTTGAAAAACTTTATGCGGCAGCACTATGTTCCTCGTAAGATGCTGCTCACTGCAACCGGCAATGTATCTCACGACGAAATTATGCGGCTGAGTGCACGGTTTCTTGGCCCACTTGTCGAAACGGCTGGTAATGAGTATGTTCGTCAGCCATTCCTTGCAGAACATTACACTCCCTTTACACTAACGCTGAAAAAACAGGTCTATCAGGCCCAAATTGTGCTGGGCACAGCAATCGCCAGGCATGATCCACTTTTTTACAGTTTGATGGTACTCAACTCCATGCTTGGAAACGGCATGAGCTCTCTCCTTAACCTGGAACTTCGTGAAAAACGAGGGCTGGCGTATAACGTCTATTCATCTGTCACCTTTTTCGACGATCTGACCGCCATTAACATCTATGCCGGCACCGACAGCAACAAAGTCAAGGTTACCCTTGAACTGGTCAAAGAGCTGCTCCAGAGTGATGCTCTGCAACATCCCGATCCGGAAGAGGTTCATGCCGCAAAAACGAAATTGCTCGGCTCACATATCATGGGTATGGAAAAAATGACTCGCCGCATGTCACAAACTGCATCCGACCTCTCCTACTTTGGACGGTACATTGAACCTGCAGAAAAAACAGCCGCTATCGAAGCGGTCACAACTGAAGACATCGCCAAAGCCGCGATACGAATGTTGCACGATACCCCATATTCGACGCTGGTCTACAAACCGGGACGATAAACAAGAGAGTCTCTTGCGACGGTCTATTTTAATAAACAGGAATAATTCGTACCTTCTTTACTTTTAATTTTTTCAATGACTAATTAACCAAAAGAGCCTTGCAAAAGAATATCAAGAACGTCAGCGAAACCGAACAGGTATTGGAAATTATTCTTTCCGCAGAAGAGTTTGGTGCCGAATATACCAAGGAACTGGAAGAAGCCAAGAGAAGCATACAGATCAAGGGTTTCAGAAAAGGACACGCCCCTGCAAGCCTTATTAAAAAACTGGCAGGACCATCGGTCGAGACAACTGTAGCAGAAAAAATGGCATCAAAATACTTTGGCGAGATTGCTGATGCTGAAAACATTAAACCGGCCAGCCGTGCACAGATTATCGATTTCTCCTTTGCTGCAGATCAACTGACAATACAGCTTTCCTATGAAATTCATCCTGAAATCGAGCTCAAGGATTTCAGTCAATATTCTTTTGCCAAAGCCCACTATACCATTACTGATGAGGACGTTGAGCGTGAAATAAAGCTTGTTCTCAAAAGCCATGGAAACTTGATCAGCGTCGATGACGCAGCCTCAGCAACTGACACGGTAATTGGCGATGTTTCGAGGCTCAATGATGCCGGAGAACCTGAAGAAGAACAGAAAACTGAAAACCATCACTTCTCCCTTGAGTACCTTCCCGAGGAAAACCCTTTTCGAAAAGCACTTATAGGGAAAAAAGCCGGCGAAGTTGTCGATGTTGAAAATGAACCAAACGAAGCTGATGCCAAACCGTCCCGTTTCCGTGTCACCATCAGCGAAATTAAACGACTTGAACTGCCGGAACTTACTGATGAACTGGTCAAAGAGATTACCCGACAGCAGTTTGAATCGGTAGCAGACTTCACTTCGGACGTCCGCATCCAGCTCGAACAACACTTTACGATGAAATCAGATGAGGAGCTTCTGGAGTCCATCTCTGCAAAACTGATTGAGGAAAATCCGGTATCTGCCCCGAAGTCCATGATTGAATCATTCTCGAACATGCTTATTGAAAATGCCAAACGCCAGATAGGCGGCAGTTTCCCGAAGGAGCTGGACGAAAAAGAGTTCCGTACTGCCATGAGGCCAAATGCCGAAAAACATGCCCAATGGCTTCTTATCAGCCAGAAAATAGCTGAGGTATCCAACCTTGAAGTATCTGACGAAGACATCAAGGCCTACGCTGAAAAAGAGGCAGGAAAAAATGAGTCACTTACTGTAGAAAACCTTCTGAAAACCTATCAGTCCACCGAATTCAAGGATTACATCACTGATACTATTCTCAAAGAAAAGATCTACGATATTATTAAATCGAAAGTGACAATCACCGAGGAAGAGAGACCGCTTCCCGTTCAGAAAGGCTGATTTCCAGAACATCACAGAGTAAAAAAAGCAGGAGTTTGCACAAGCTCCTGCTTTTTTTATACTCTCATAACCCATCAATCAGTGCCATAGCTACTGCAGCATGGCGGTCGTGAGCAATCGAAATCTTGATTGAACACCCCAAAGGAATACATTGTGTACCACATGACTGCACGTAAGGACGGCCCTGCTCATCATTGAGTATTTCAAAGCTTTTCCAGTGCACACCCTTAGCAAACCCTGTGCCAAGAGCTTTGACAACGGCCTCCTTGGCAGCAAAACGACCAGCAATACTCGCAATCACTTGAGGTTTCTGCAAGCAGAGAATAATCTCTTCACCAGAAAGAAAGCGTTGAAGAAACTTCATACCATAGCGGCCGTATAAGTTGCCAATCCGGTCAAGATCGACAATATCTACCCCAATCTCCATATTTCTGCCTGTTCAGACAAGCTTGATTGTCATTGAAAGATCAAGAGCCTTTACGCTATGCGTCAGCTCACCAAGAGAAATAAAATCCACACCTGTTTCAGCCACTTCGACCACATTGTGCATACCGATGTTACCTGATGCTTCAAGAAGAATAGCCTTGCAGGTGGTCTTGACATAAACAACAGCCTCTTTCAGCAAATCTGGGGTAAAATTATCAAGCAAAATAATATCGGGCAGACATACCAGCGCCTTGCTCAATTCATCCATTGAACGAACCTCGGTTTCGATCTTAACCTCAAGCTGTTGTTTTTCGCGATATAGCTGTGCACGACGAATAGCCCGGGCAATACCTCCCGAGGCATCAATATGGTTATCCTTGATCAGTACCATATCAAACAATCCGAAGCGGTGGTTCTGCCCTCCACCAATTTTAACCGCCTCTTTGTCAAAATAGCGCAAACCAGGGGCAGTTTTCCGTGTATCAAGAATTTTTACTCCCGTATGGCTTACCTTGTCTACATAGCTCCTCGTTCTGGTCGCAATCCCCGACATTCGCTGCATAAAATTAAGAGCCGTGCGTTCACCGATAAGAAGAGGAACCAGTTTTCCCGTCACCTCAAGAATCACGTCGCCACAACGCACATGGTCACCATCCCTGCGATACAGTTGCACTGAAAGTCCCGGATCACAGGCATCGAAAACCTGCATGGCAACATCAACCCCACCCAAAACGCCATTCTCTTTGGCACTCAAAACCGCACTACCCTCCTGACGGGGATCGATGGTTGCCTGAGTCGTAATATCCCCGGTATAACGATCCTCCTCAAGGGCAAGCATAATGGCCCTTGCACGGCACCCTTCGTAAAAATCGTGACGCACACCGTTCTTCATCATTGCGGTTCTCTTGAAAGTTTCATAAACCTTACGATAAAGCAAGTTAGTAAATTTTATACTTTTTGGGGATCCTTAAGATCACGATTCCTTGCAAGTTAAACGTTATACTTATTTTGGCTGTGCCATAACCTGTAAATACTCACCAATCCGAGACCTGGCAAGTGGTCTCGACAAGCCTGGTAAAGTCTGATTTTATGCCTCATTGTATAACGAGGTAAAGAATTGTTATATTATTAGTATTATGGAGGGCTGGCTGTCATTTTAAATAATCTCGAAGCGCTGCCCGGTTTCGGGGCTTTTTTGTTACGGACATGGATATCAATAACATCAGATTTAAGGCATTATTTCAAGATGTTGCCTCACTGCAAGACGTTTGGCGCTTCTCAACAGTAAATACCCGGGATGTAGATTTTGTTAATTTCAGACAGCGCTCTGAATGGTTGCAGTTTACCGGCCTGCTCGACAAGGATGGTCGTGAGATTTTTGAGGGAGATCTTTTGCGGTGGGATGATTATACCGTCGAAGTTGTTTTTGATTCCGGAAGTTTTAAAGTGTTGAATGATGGCAACTCCGACATGCTCCTGTGGTATTGTTTGCCAGAGTGTAAAGTTATCGGCAACAAATACGAAAAGAGAGTCAAACCATAATGACAAGACACACTCATTCATGCGTCCGCCTTGTCAACATGGTTTTTTATGCCCACCACGGAGTACTCAAAGAAGAGCATACTGTGGGCGCAAAATATGAGGTTGATGCCGAACTCTCTTTCGACTTCACCGATGCAGCACTGAACGATGATATCACAAAAACTATCAATTACGGCACAGTGTACAAGAAAATAAAGGAAGCGCTTACCTTTAAAAAATGCTTTCTTATAGAAGCGGTCGCTTATGAGATCGCCAACGATCTTCTCCGTGACTTCCCGCTTCTCGACAAGGTCGCCATAAATGTTCGAAAACGCAATCCTCCCGTTGACGGCATCTGCGATTATGCAGAAGCCGATTATTCCACAACCCGTACCTGACATTATGCCGACACATAAGGTATTTATCGGGATAGGCTCAAATATTGGCGATCGACTCAGCAACCTGCAGAATGCTGTCGATCAGCTTGCTCTTCTCGAAAAAGCGACAATATGTGCAGTATCATCAATCTATATGACAGAACCGGTCGGCGATACGGAACAAAATCGGTTTTATAATGGTGTTATCCTGATTGAAACATCACTTCAACCTGAAGAGCTTCGTCGGTATTGCAAAACCATTGAACAAGAGTTGGGACGCCCGAAAACCTATTCTCATTGGATTCCAAGGGTTATTGACCTGGATATTCTGCTCTATAACAACAATTGCCTCCACACCACAACTCTCACAATACCACATCCAGAACTACATCTCCGAAAATTTGTCCTTATTCCTCTGCTTGACATTGCCAATCCTGTGCACCCCGTGATGCAGCAAACTATGCGACAACTCCTCGAATGCTGTGATGACCGGTCGGTACTTGTCAGGATAAAAGAAAACGTTGGAATAAAAAAAGACGGACCACCGACTAAGCAGTCCGTCCTGTAAGGACTGGATTATCATGAAAAATACTGTGCAGTTCTTTCAGTTGGCAAACGTAATATTAAGATTACCTGCTATAAAATCTGCGCCTTCAGTTTTTCGGCCCACAAGAACATTGGGAAGAATAATGCTTTTGCGGAAGTTGTTGATATCCACCAGCAGTTCATCACCTTTGATATTCACATTGAGCTTCTGCACCTCAACATTTGGCAGGTAAAGGCTAAGAACATATTTCCCGTCAACTTTCTCCAGCAACTGGGTTTTGTCACTACTGTAAAGAATATCAGCAGGATTTTTGTCGCCAAACATCTCCTTGCTCAACTCGTACAGTCTGTCGGTATTGATAATTTCTGCTGTAGACTGTTTTACCCTGAAAATCGGAACCGGATAAAAACAATTTTCAATCACTTTGAGATACTTGCTCTGAATATCTATAAGACTCTGCAGGTAGTTGTCGGAAGAGCTTGCAGGAAGAATTTTATTGACTACGGCCGCATCAAGCTTATAACCAAAAAGGTTAAGGTAAGTCTGTACACGCAATGCTTCCTTGATAACCATATTTTCAGGATTAAGAACAACCCTGAATGTCGTTATTGCTTTATCCTGCAACATTGCATGGAGTTCTTTCATGTGATCATTCACCTCTGGCATCAGCTTGAAGATATTTTTCTTCGGCATGAACTTGTTGAGGAGAGGAGCAGCAAAACCAATTGCTTTGGAATGCCACCCACCAATTTTATCCGCATACCATCCATAAGACTCAGGCATACCAAGCAAACGCATGGTCTCTCCGGTTGGAGCCGCATCAACAACCACAACATCATAATTACCTGACTTTGCTGCTTTCCAGATATAGCGAAGACTGATCATTTCCTCCATACCAGGCATAATAGCAAGCTCTTCAGCAACAACTTCATTAGCACCGTCGTGCATTAAAATCGACGAAAAATAGGAATAGAGTTCTGTCCAGTTTTCCCTGATTTCAGCAAGAACATTCACTTCCATAGCAAAGAGATTCTTTTCAACTTCCACCGGCGTGGAAGAGAGTTCGGCATTCAAGGCATCGGCAAGACTGTGAGCCACATCAGTGCTCATAATCAAAACCCGTTTCCCTCTTCGGGCAATGGCTGTTGCAGATGAAGCTGAAACGGTAGTTTTACCTACCCCTCCTTTACCCAGGTAAAGAATAATTCTCATGTTGATAATAAAAACTATTGAGTGGACTTGATGATCTTGACTGAATGCTATTTATCGCTAAGAGGCTCTTTCAATATCATGTTCATTGCCAGTGAGCCGACTGACATCAAAGGTATTATTTGCCGACGCAGGATCAACAGGGGGCACCGCTGAAACATCCCTTTCATCTGAATTAACAGTGCCTGTTTCCACATCCGATCTTATCAGGATTTTTTTTCTTGGGACACTTTCGACCGCATCGTGTCCGCCGGGTGCTACTGGCGTTGAAGAAACGTCATCCATACTCATCATGTTTTTCACAATTGATGGTATGTTTTCGTCAACAGATTTAATTGTAATATTTTTTCTTGCCGGAGCCTCACCACCTTCAAATTCATCCGCGATCCGAGTATTTTTACTGGACGGCATTGGGTGCGTATCTTTTTCACTGCACGATTCAAGACTACTGAAACAATCATCATTCAGCGTCGCATCGTCATCGCTTTTTATATGAATACTCTTTCTTTTGGGAGTGGTATCATCACCACAACTGTCGTTGCGTCGTCGAGCATGAGGCGCACCATTACTGGATTCGGCGTTATCCGCTTTGGAAGAAGGCCTTTGCGGTCGCCTCTTCGTGGTGTCACCAAAACTGGATGAAAGTCGCAAAAGCTTTCCAACCGATCCGATCATCCCGTCATTTCTGACAGCAGTTTTCACAAGATTTATGACAAAGCGCTCGGCTTGAGGGTTATCCGCGATACTGTTAAGGAGTTCATTGAGGGCAGCGAGCATGCCAGGAACATGCTGCAGGTCACTCTTGACCTGATCACGAATCTTGAAAGGTGCATCTCCAATCAATTCCTTTATTGAACCAGCTATTCTTTTCAATGATGCAGGATCTGTAGGGAGCATATTTTCAATTCCCTTGAGGGCATCTGCGGGAGAAAAACCATCCTGCTTAGACTCGGCTGACTGCTGAAGCGGACGTTCATCAGGAGGATAACCAAGACTTGCCTTATATTGCTCCAGGAGATCCTGGCCATACCCTATATGGCTCTCTTGCTGGACAGCAGGGGGATCGTCAAATCGAAAAGAAATTGCTTGAGGAACACAAACAGCTCTTGAACCCTGAAGAACAAGGGCAGAAACATCATCAGGCAGATTTTTCCGGTAGTTAAGACCAAGACGATCTTCTATGATCGACTCAATAAGGGTATGGAGTCTGTTAATCAGGTCGGCTTCCCTCAGTTCAACCATATCAAAAATCACATAGACAGGCTCCCTGTCCTCGCGGCGTACCTTGAAATTCAGCGTCGCAAAATCATGATCTTTATTCCGGCTGTTAACTGAGACTGCACCAAGATTAAACCTGTCGAGATAGTCCTTATTAGAACCTCTTGCCCAAAGGTAAACCGCCTTGTCAGTATAGATCAGATAATCCTGAAAGGCAATATTGCCGACTCGTTCCTGATGTGATTCATAAAAAACCCCTTCAAAAAAAGCAATCGGATTTTCACCGGCGCTCATAAGGCCTTTCTGAAAAAACTCAGTTACATCATTTTGTTCGGTTTGACCCGAAACGTATACAGACACATTAGCCATTAACCATACCTATTCACTTAACGCTTGCCAGCCGATTGAATTTAAATTTATGAAAATTTTTAATAAACAGAAATCACTCAATCAGCCAAAATTTACCGGATTTTGGAAATTAAAAAGGCAGTGAAAGTTTTGAACTTTACACTGCCTTCACAACAAGCATATCAATTATGCTTACTTGGCAAATTTTGATTCAACAGCTTTGGTTGGAACAGCATAACCTGAAACTTCAGGTGATGATCCACGAAGACTTGTTCCGCCACCCATGCTGCCATAGGCATTACGATTGATTCTCATGGTACCTTTGCCCAAAGAATCAAAAAGCATACCTACTGTCTCCCAGTGCCCCTCAACCATTACCTCAAAAATACGTCCGGCTGCGGCCAGGATATCGGTAAAAACACCACCACCACTCATAATTCCTCCTTGGAATTTAATTGTTGGAAAATAATTAGAACTAAAATTACAATTCTTGACTCAATTTATAGATAATAATCAAAAAAACACAAAAAAAGATTTTTCAGACTTCCTCAAAAAGATCACCAGGCAAAAGTGGCACTCCCTATTTTCTTACCTGACCCTTCTGAAAAGAACCGGCAAAATTTTTCACGACTTCGGAAGCAGACACCCCTGCATCACCAACAGCCGTGGCAGCATTTCCAGTTGCATTTTCAACGGACTCAACAGCACTGACATATAACTCACTGGCAGTTCTCGATGCGTCCTTAACTGTAATGGCAACCCTGTCAATAGTCTCTCCAACAACACCGCCAGTATTGCCAAGCAAGTTACCAATGCCTGATGCGTCGATAACAGAGCCCACTGTGCCAGTTACCGTATCAAAGAGATTACCTGCAAGATTCAAACCACCAACAACAGCACTCTGCCCTGTCAAAAGCACGCTTTCAGCAAGAAAGGTAAGCCGATCTGTAAATTCGAGCTCTTTAAAGTCCTTACGCAGTTTCTGGTACGATTCCGACATATTTTTCTCCTTTGAAGTGAGGCTAAAACAAAGCCCCTGTTCTAATTATAACTACAAAATTATTATTGAATGAATTTAAACATAAATATCAATCTAAACAAATAGTAGCCACTCACAGTCATCAACCTCTTTCATAGGCCTTTTGTTCTTTTTGTGACCTACTGTGATTGTTTCGGTTAAGATCAAAAGGAATATGAAGCCACTTATCCTTGAAAACGGCATCACCAGGCTCAAGACCTGTCAAGCTGATCGGAAGCGTGATGATTTTACGCTGATTGCCAATCTGCACAAATAATTCATCACCTGTTACCCATACATCGATATCGACAGGATTGGCAAACATAAGCTTCAACTGTACTTCGTAGACATCCTTGTTCCTGACAAACTTGATAGGGGGCTCATCATACATCATATCGGACGGATCAGTATCGCCGTACATATCTTTAGCGAACAGCTCCAGTGATTTGAGACCAACAATTTCCTGCTCATACATCCTGAGTTTTTTTACCGGAAGAGGGGAAAATCCTTCCTCGATCTCTCCGAGGTATTTCTGCTGAATAGCTTTCCAGTTTTCCAGATACCCACTATTCTCTTGCGTATCAAGCAATCTATTTACAAGCACCATATCCACCTTGAAACCATAGAGGTTCAGATAGGTCAAGGCTCGCATGGTCTCCTTGATTGACATTTTTTCTGCATTCATGACCAGACGCACTGTCGATTTTTTGTTATCCGTCAGGATTTCACGGATATCCTCAAGCTCATCGAAAACCTGGTCAACCGACTCAATAGCATCTGCAGGAGGAATAAAAAAAGCAATTTTATCAGACATTTTTGAAAGCGGCTTGCTTAATGGCTTGATGAGGTATTTATTGACATTTTTAACCGCCTTCATTCCCCATGCAAGAGTGTCGGGAAGGGAGAGCAGACGAAGTGTCTCACCTGTAGGTGCTGTATCAAGTACAAGTACATCATAAAGCCCAGACGCCTTATAGCGCTTTATTCTTAAAAGGGAAAAAAGCTCTTCCATACCAGGCAAAATAGTCATCTCATCTGCCATTACTCCGGAAATACCCTGTGCCATAAAAACTTTTGTGTAGTACTTCTGGACAGAGTGCCAGTTCTGCTTAAGGTCAACATAAGGATTGACCTCGATGGCATGAAGATTCTCCTTGACTTTTGTAGGTTCGGGGCCAAGAGGCAGGTTAAAGGAATCCGATAAACTATGTGCTGGATCGGTTGAAAGAACAAGTGTACGATAGCCCAGCTCCGACAAGCGGACAGCCGTTGCTGCTGAAACACTGGTTTTGCCTACCCCGCCTTTACCTGTAAAAGTTAAAATACGCATGAACCGAACATTGGTTTTTAGAATGCTGATAAAAAATCAGAAAGAAAAGAAAGATATAACTCTAAGCTGACACTACAAAAGACCAAACATACACTCTTTTTTAATTATTTTGGCCATATTAAAATTTACCTCTGTAAAGAAGCAATGAATGCCCCAGACAATCAAAAACGCATGAGATCAGAACAAGGTAATTACAGAAATGAACCGAAACTGCTTGCACATGAGTGCTCTGCCCACTATGCCGATATCAAGGCAACTGTCGTCCAGACACACCGCATCACCAGTAATGTCAGCATTATAACCCTCGAATGCCAGGCAATTGCTGCAACAGCAAAACCCGGTAATTTTGTCAACATCAAGGTTAAGGACTCAACACTGCCTCTGCTCAGAAGACCGTTTTCAATACATAATGTCAGGGGAACCCTTATTGATATCATGGTGAAATCAATCGGCCCTGGTACCACTCTTTTTTCCGATACCACTGAAGGAACAGCGGTAATGGTACTTGGCCCGCTTGGAAACAGTTTTGATCGAACAAGCGAGGAGTTCCAAACCGCTGTGCTTGTTTCCGGCGGAATTGGCACAGCACCCATGCTTTTTCTCGAAAAAACACTTGCCGAAGAAGGCAAAAAGACAATCAACCTGATCGGGGGCAGAACAAAAGATGACCTGCTCTCCCAAAACCTTTCCAACTGCCGGTTTGCGACAGATGATGGTTCCTCAGGGTTCAAAGGCACTGTGGTGGCTCTGCTCCGTACTGAGCTTCCCGCTCTCAACAATGAGGGGCCTCTCAAGATTTTTGCATGCGGACCCAATCCAATGCTGAAGGCACTTGCACAGTTCTGCAATGAATACCAGTTACCATGTGACCTTTCTCTTGAATCAGTTATGGGCTGTGGCATCGGTATTTGTTATGGCTGCAGTGTTGAGGTCAAGAATCCCAGTGGAGGCGTTAGAACCATGCTGCTCTGCCGGGAAGGCCCAGTCATTGATGCAAAACTTTTAATAGAATAAGAAGTATATTTATCGCATAAGTAAATGGAGAGAAGTATTTCCTTACAAGGAATCTTGAAAATATATTTTCCTTAATGCTTTTTTCAACAAATCCCTACCTACCATGGCAAAAGGACTCAACAAAGTAATGCTGATCGGCCATCTCGGCAACGATCCTGAATTAAGGACAACGACATCCGGTCAGTCAGTAGCCAATTTTACTTTAGCTACCAATGAAAACTTTAAGGACAGCAACGGCAACTTGCAGGAGAGAACCGAATGGCACAGGATTATCACATGGGGCAAACTTGCTGAAATATGCAACCAGTACCTGAAAAAGGGACGACAGGTGTATGTTGAAGGCCGTTTGCAGACCAGAAGTTGGGACGACCCCAAAAGCGGCGAAAAAAAATATGCAACCGAGATTGTTTGTTCGGAAATGCAAATGCTCGGGGGGCAGCGCGAACAGGGAAGTGGACCAAGCAGCAATGAAGGTACAGTACAGACTTACGAACGCCCGCAAAACGCTTCACCCGCAACTTCTCCGACAGTACAGATGCTTGAAAACGAAAAGGATGACCTTCCTTTCTGAACTCTCTTTTTAACCTTCAGGGCGCACTCCGATGCGCCCCAATGATACCTGACATCCCACATGGATGCATTAAAAAAAAATATTCTTGCTGGCAACATTTCTCCGGTTTATTTCTTTTATGGACCAGAAAGCTTCCTCAAGGAAGAACTTGCTGGTATGATCAGAACAGCAATATTCCCTTCAGAAAGTGATGCCGCAAGCAATACACACATTCTTCACGGAGCTGATCTTACAATTGGAGAACTTGTATCAAGAACCTCTGAATACCCGATGTTCACTCCAAAGCAGCTTATCGTTGTCCGGCAATTTGAAAAAATCAAAAAGCCAACTACAAAAGCCCTACAGAACCAACTTGAAGAAAAATTCAGTCGCTATATCGCCAATCCCGCAGAATTTACTGTTCTGATACTTGATGCTGACCCGATCGATAAAAAAGATATTGAAAAAGCACCATTCAGCACATTGAAAAAATATCGCCATGAGTTCCCGGCAATCAAGGCTCCCGACCTTTTCGCCGTAAACAGAGCAAAACTATCCGGATGGGAATTTGAGGCAGATGCACTCAAGGCTTTTACCGCATATATACAACCATCTGCGCGAGAAATATGCTATGAAATTGAGAAAATAATCCTCTACATCTCCGCCCGAAGCGGCGAAAAGCGCATTACAGCAACCGATGTCTATGACTGTGTCGGCATCTCACGCACTTATAACGTCTTTGAGCTTGAAAAAGCCCTTGCAGCACGCAGCCTGAGACTTTGCAGCGGTATCTCGCTCATGATCATGGATCAAGAGGGGCAAAAAGAGGGGCTCGGCAACATTGTCCGCTTTCTTACAACCTTTTATATCCGTCTCTGGAAACTCTCTCTACCTGCAGTAAAGCAGTTGCCCCAGGCAGAAATTGCAAAAATTCTCGGTATGTACGGCAAGCAGGAATATTTCGTAAAAAACTACATTACCTACACCGGATCTTTTTCTCTGCAGGATACCGAGAAAGCTATTGCTGCACTGAAAGATACAGATGCTGCACTGAAAGGCCTGCATCCCTACCCTGACGAAAAATATCTGCTCTTGCAGCTCATGCAGAAACTGCTCGGATAACAGTAACTTGATTCACAACAACCCTTTGCGCTGATACCAGTAGATCGTTTTTTCAACACCTTCAGCAAGAGTGGTTTCTGCCGTAAAACCAAGATCGCGTTCAGCCTGCTCTGGAGAGCAGACCCAATAGTCCTGCAAGAGCTCATTAACCTTATCACTGTTTATAAGAGCCGGCTTTCCCTGAAGCGACGAGATAGCACCAATTACTGAACCAAGGAAAAAAACAAAGGGTTCAGGCAGAGAAATCCTGTACAACTTCTTAAAGCCGAGCAGAGGTCGAGCTGCGGCTATCACCTCATTCCACGAGAATGAACAGGTTGATGTTATATAATAAACTTGAGCAACCGCTTTCTCAGAACGAGCGGCCGCCATAATACCCTTTACAAGATCGTCAACATAAATCATACTGAAGCGCTGCCTCCCCGGACTACCAGCCGACACCAGAAACCCTTTGGCAAGCATCTGAAAAACCTGAAGCACATCCCTGTCGCCCGGTCCATACACTGCCGGAGGGCGCACAATAGTAATCGGAATCTGCGCTGAACGTTCCATACATAAGGTTTCCGCCCTTAACTTGCTACGTCCGTAGGCACTCACTGGACAAGGGGAATCAGACTCGCTGACTCCACGTATACCCTCAGATGCTGGACCAGCAACCGTCAACGACGAAACGTAAAGAAAACGCTTGAGCTGCGGGTTATGCGTACTGATTGCGTCAAGCAAGTTCCTCACTGGCATAACATTACCCGCATCATACCCCGACTCATCAAGTGCTTTTGTTACTCCGGCGAGATGCACTATCCGGTCAACATCACGCACAACGCGACCAAGAGCCTCCAGATCGCTGAAACTGCCGCGAACAACCTCCACCCTTTCAGGCAAAGCGCCAGCCTGGCTTTCGGGACGAAGAAAGACCTTGACACTCACCCCTTCTTCCTCAAGATGTCTCAGCAATCGGGCGCCAATAAAACCGGTTGAACCCGTCACCAATATTGTTTCACTCATATCCCTTACCTTTCCATTTAATCAGGCGCTCCCGATGTTATTGCCCGCTGTCAGCTTATTCTGCGGCAAAAAAAGGAACCGTTTTTAAAGAAAAAAATAAAAATTTTAATACATTTCGCTTTCTAAGCAAAATACGCTTACTTGAAACAGGTCTTCGAAAGAAATAATAACAAAAAGAGACGACCGTAAAAATATAGAAATTACAGCTTTTTATGATAGCTGAAGTAAAATTGTATTCCCGTGGAGCAAACTAAAGATTTATTCAAAAAATGCATTGAGTATACTATTGCGGATGAGGTTAAGGCTCAGGGAGTATACCCTTTTTTTCATCCCATAGACGAAAATGAAGGTCCGGTAGTCTCCTTTGGTGGGCGAAAGCTGGTTATGGCAGGCTCAAACAACTATCTTGGCCTTACCGCTGACTCAAGGGTAAAAGCAGCTTCGATCAAAGCAATCAACAAATACGGCACAAGCTGCAGTGGCTCCCGTTACATGACTGGAACGGTAAATCTGCACGTCGAACTGGAAGAGAAGCTTGCTGACTTTTTTGAAAAGGAACGCTGCCTGCTTTTCAGTACTGGCTATCAGACAGGACAGGGTATAATTCCAACCCTGGTGCAGCGTGGGGAATACATTGTCTCAGATCGTGACAACCATGCAAGTCTGGTTGCTGCATCCATCATGGCTCAGGGGGCTGGAGCAAACGTGGTGCGCTACAACCACAACAATATGGAGGATTTGGAGCGTGTGCTTCAGACAATTCCCGAAGCTGCAAGCCGCCTGATCGTATCTGATGGAGTATTCTCAGTTTCCGGAGAAATTGTAGATCTCCCAAATCTTGTTCAATTGGCCAAGAAATATGGCGCTCGCATTCTCATTGACGATGCTCATGCCGTCGGCGTTATAGGCAAAAATGGCCGCGGTACCCCGTCGGAGTTCGGCCTTGTCAACGAAGTTGACCTCATCATGGGTACATTCTCAAAAACCTTTGGTTCACTCGGAGGTTATGTTGTTGGAGACCGTGCCGTCATCAACTATATCAAGCACAACGCGGCATCGCTGATTTTCAGCGCTTCACCAACACCAGCAAGTGTAGCCGCCGTTCTGTCCACCCTTGAAATTATCCGCAACGAGCCAGAGCTTATGCAACGGCTTATCTCAAATACTGATTACGTTCGCCAGGCGCTGCTCAAAGCCGGATTTACCCTTATGCCATCGCGGACGGCTATCGTCACTGTGCTGATCAGCGACCAGGAAAAAACTCTTCTTTTCTGGAAAAAACTTTTTGATGCTGGCGTTTACGTGAACGCCTTCATCCGACCTGGCGTCATGCCCGGCCATGAAGCGCTTCGAACAAGCTTTATGGCAACCCACGAGCGCGTACATCTCGACAAGGTTATCACTGAATTCTGCTCCATCGGCAAGGAACTTGGTGTGATCTGAAACGATCACACCAGGCAGTCCCTTTTAGCGCAATCCCCGGAAACTACCGGGGATTTGTTGTTTCACCAATTAAGGCACAGACACAACACAGTCCCCCGTTTTACTCCAATCGTTGAACATTTCTATTATTTTTTTCATAGATTAAGGCATTGGGTTATATGCTCTATTCAATTCCTGTTCTGGTTGCTAATAGATGGTTTTGGTTATGAAAACAAGCAAGGTAACGAGAGGTAATAGATCCTGTTTTTATTTGTTCGTATCATTGCAACTAAACCACATACAATCATGAAAACAAAACATGTACAAGCGTATCGCTTTGTCCGTTTTGTTCTATCGGCATTCTGCCTGATGACATTGCTGGTGCCACTCCCCTCTTATGGAGCTGATACCGGAACGGTAAAAGGCAAAGTCATTGACAAGGCTGACGGTGAAGGTGTTTACGGCGCTTCAGTCAGCATTGCTGGTACCACTATTGGCACAGCTACCGACATGAATGGGAACTTTACCCTTCAGAACGTCCCAGCAAAATCGCAGAAAATCTCGGTATCCATTGTAGGCTACGCTCCGGCAAATCAGGTTGTGACTGTCAGCTCCGGTCAGACCGCAGTTGTAAACCTGCAACTTGGCCAAACCACCATCATGGCCTCGGAGGTCGTGGTTGGCGCATCGCTTTACAAGCAGGATCGCCTTGAAGTTCCGGTAACCGTGAACGTGGTATCGCAGGAAAAAATCAAACAGGAGCCTAGTCCAACCCTTGATCAGGTCATCCAGGAAGTTCCCGGAGTAACAGTCAACCGCTCTGCGGGAAACAGCACATCAACAGTACAGATCCGTGGTTCCAACACTTTCCAAGGAGGCGGCATTGGCACTCGCGTGCAGGGCCTTTATGACGGATTCCCAATCAACACACCGGAAAGCGGCGAAATCGTTTGGACCAACATCAACATGAATGCCGCTGACAAGGTAGAGATTCTGAAAGGGGCGGCAGCAACCCTTTATGGCTCAGGTGCAATGGGTGGCGTAGTAAATGTCTTCGGACACCTTCCCGAAAAAATGGAAGTGAAAGCTGGCGCTAGCGTAGGATTCTATGATGCAACACCATCCAGCGACCAAAGCACATACAGGAAAGATTATACGCCCTGGCTTTGGAACACCTATGTCGGCATAGGCAACAAGAGTGGTAAATTGAACTACAGTTTACTCTATTCGCATAGCAAAGATGACGGCTACCGCCAGAACACACAGATGGAAATGAACGATGTAAAGCTTAAAGCACGCTACGAAATCGACGCAAAGCAATACCTCCAACTCAGCACATTCTACAATGAGACCAGCGGCGGCTATGCAAGCACTTGGCCATATGAAATCGTCAATCTCACACAAACTGGTGCAATCTATAATGCTCACCCGGAGCTGGCATACGATGCAGCAAATTCGGTCTATACGGACGATACGATCAAGCGCAAGAACGCCCTGATCGGTCTCAATTATGTCAACCTGCTGAACGACAAACTGAGCTTGGATACAAGACTTTATTATACCCACAATTCAAGCAGGATAGACTATAACCCAACAGATACCAGACAGCAATTCCTTACAAGCTCTATGGTGCTGGGTAACAGCAATATTCAGGCAACTGGGCTTGCAACAGCTAATATGCTGATCGCCAGAGGAGTTCCTGCTGGTATATGGGCATCAATGAGCCCTGCCGATAAAGCAGGACCACCATTCTTTGGCAACTATGCCACTTTCCAGTCGATGTTTGTCACACAGAAGATCAATGATTTTAATGCTTCTCTGACCGGATTCCCTTATGACCGACTGCCAGGCGAATTCAATGACACCAAATCCGACAGATTTGGCGGAGGCGTAAAGTTTGACTGGAGGCTCAACGACAGTCACCGAATCCTTTTAGGTGCCGATGCGAACGTAACCAATGTCAAATCGACGCAGTACTCGTCTACGGTCACACCAACAGCAGTTCCCGGCGGTGCTGACCCTTACGGAACCATTGAAGAAAAGAATGTTGCCATGTTCTTGCAGGACGAGTGGAAGTTGACGAATAAGTTAACCGCTCTGCTTTCTGCCCGTTATGACTGGAGCGGTATTGATGCCACTCAGGTGGTGTATGATGACGCACTGGTCTCAGGAACCGCGACGACGACAGCTACCATAAAAAACCCATCAGTTAACGCAATCAGTCCTCGTATTGCACTTAACTATAAGCCTGTCGACGACCTGTCCTTCCGTGCATCATGGGGTAAGAGTTTCCGAGCGCCGACACTTGCCGAGCGATTTGTAAGAGATGCTGGTCTTTTCTTTGGTAACCCAAACCCTGAACTCGACAAAGAGACCATGACAGCCTACGAAGCAGGAATTTTCAAACAGTTTGGTGATAAGGTTTCTGTTGATGTGGCGGCCTATGTGAACAATTATGACAACCTGATCGAGTCAAGAAACATCAACCCTACTGGCTGGCCGATAGTATTCCTCTATCAAAACATCGCCAAAGCCCGCATCTGGGGCATCGAGACAAACCTAAACATCAGACCTAATAACGACTGGAACTTCAATCTCGGCTACAGCTACATGAACGCCCAGAACAAAACCAATGACACTGCTTCAGCACTTGCCGGAGCACAGAATCCTGACCCTACATGGCTGGCTTACAGGCCGGAACATACAGCTTCAGCAAGCGCGACATGGAAACCGGTCAACAAACTTGCAATCAACCTGAACGGACGCTATGTCAGCAAGTACAAGGCAGTAAGTTCTTACCCGAACCCCGCCGGAACAAACTACCCCGGCGACTTTATCGTGCTCAACACCGGCCTAAAGTACCAAGCAGGTGAAACAACTTCGCTGAGCCTCCTCTGCCGCAACATTGGCAACGTGCAGTATGAAGAGGCAGAGTGGTTCCGTGCTCCTGGCCGCAGTTTTGTTGCTGGTGTGGATTTCACCTTCTAAAAGAAATTTATCAGCAACAAGTCATGATAACCCCAGCCAGCTCCTGAACCATTAGGGGCTGGCTCTTTTTTTAATCGTTAGTTTACATCGCAGGATTTTATTACATTTTGCAATCCTGTTAAAACCACAAACAAACGCACATTTTTTGTAATTCTATGCACGATAAAATCAGAATTGCCGCTATTGTCGGGATGGAACAATGCAACCAGCGGGTATGGCGCGAGGTGACCTCCAAAATAGCCGATCATGCCGAATTAACCCAATGGACCGATCAAGACCTCGAACATCAGAACCCTGAAGCCGCTGAAGCTATTCACAATGCCGACTGTATTTTTACCACTCTGATCCAGTTCAAGGGCCAGGCCGACTGGCTGCAGGAACAGGTCGATCAATCGAAGGTAAAGGTAATTTTTGCCTACGAGTCGATGCCTGAAGTGATGCAGATGACAAAAATAGGCAATTATGTGGTATCGGGCGATGGAAGTGGAATGCCTGATATCGTCAAAAAAGTTGCGAAGATGCTGGTAAAGGGACGCGATGAGGATGCTCTTTATGGTTACATGAAGCTGCTTAAGATCATGCGCACCATGCTGCCCCTGATCCCGAAAAAGGCCAAGGATTTCAAGAACTGGATGCAGGTATACACCTACTGGATGAACCCAACCACCGACAATCTGGCTTCGATGTTCAACTACATCATGGCAGAATACTTTGAGGTTGGTGTTAAGGTTGAAAAGGTACAGGAGGTCCCGACCATGGGCTTCTACCATCCGGATGCACCAGAATACCAGAAAGATCTTCACCATTACGAAAAATGGCTTCACAAACGCGACAGAAACGCAACCAAAAAACGCAATATCGGCCTGCTTTTCTTCCGCAAGCACCTGTTGCAGGAGAAGGAATATATAGACAATACGATCCGTGCCATTGAGGCTAAAGGACTCAATCCTCTACCTGTCTTTGTGATGGGTGTTGAAGGTCACGTAGCTGCCAGAGAGTGGTTTACGCACAACAATATCGACATGCTCATTAACATGATGGGCTTTGGATTTGTGGGCGGCCCCGCTGGCGCAACTACACCTGGCGCTTCATCAGCCGCTCGTGAGGAGATTCTCGGCAAGATCAATGCGCCTTATGTTGTCTCACAACCCCTCTTTATTCAGGACTTTACCTCATGGAAGTCACAGGGCGTTGTACCACTGCAGTCAGCTATGACCTATTCGCTGCCTGAAATGGACGGTGCTGTCTGCCCGGTAGTACTCGGCGCCATCAAGGATGGACGCTTACAGACGGTTCCGGATCGTCTGGACCGGCTTGCCGGACTTGCAAAAAAGTTTTCAGAGCTTCGTCAGATTCCCAACAAGGATAAAAAAGTTGCACTGGTTGTCTACGACTATCCGCCGGGCATGGGCAAAAAAGCCAGCGCTGCACTACTTGACGTTCCAAAAAGCATCTACAATATCATTTTGACACTTCGTGCTGAAGGATATAACGTCGGAGAATTGCCTGAATCAGCGGAAGCTCTGCTTGCCATGCTTGATAAGGCAACCGATTATGAAATCCAGGCACATGAGCAAGAATGCTTTGCCATAGACCGCGAACAGTTCAACAGCATCACCAGCGGCAGGGAACGTGAACGCATTGAAGGGCGTTGGAGTGGCTTCCCCGGTGAAATTGCTCCTATCAAACCAGACAAGCTTTTTATCGGCGGCATCACCCTTGGCAACATCTTTATCGGCGTTCAGCCTCGCCTCGGCATTCAGGGCGATCCGATGCGCTTGCTGTTTGACAAGGAGAACACGCCACACCATCAATATATCGCCTTTTACCGCTGGATCAGCCGCATCTTCGGAGCCAATGCACTGGTACACATAGGCATGCACGGTACGGCAGAGTGGATGCCTGGCCTGCAGCTCGGCGTCACCGGCGACTGCTGGTCAGACGCCCTGCTTGGTGAAGTCCCCCATTTTTATATCTATCCGATCAATAACCCGAGCGAGGCCAACATTGCCAAACGCCGCGGGTACGCCACCATGATCTCACACAACATCCCACCGCTGGCTCGTGCTGGTCTTTACAAGGAGCTGCCTGCCTTCAAAGAGATGCTGAACGATTACCGCGAACGCGGGCTTCAAAGTACTGCAGACGCTGAAACTGAAGAGGTTATTATCACCAAGGCACAGCAGCTCAACCTGACGGACGACTGTCCTCGTGTTGAGGGGGAGAATTTCCAAGACTATATCAGCCGCCTCTATACTTACATGATGGAGCTTGAGGGACGTCTGATTTCCAACTCGCTGCACATCTTTGGCGAAACACCAAAGCTTGAAACTCAGGTAACCACCATTACCGAATACCTGAAAGTACGGGGAAATGAAAAATCGCTGCCGTCAGTCATCATGCAGGCTATTGGTGAAGATAGAGCATACGGTGATTATGCTTCCCTGGCAACCCGTGCCCGCAAAGGTGAACAGCAGGCCATGACCGTCCGTGAAACGGTTGATGGACATACAAAAGAGTTTATCGAACAGACCATTTTCGGCAGGAGCAACCCGACAAATCTTTTTAACAAGTTGACCAACGGCGCAAAAGTGTCGCCGGATATGGTCGAGTCCATCAATGGCGCATTACAGGACGGCTTGGCCCTTAAGAAAGCCCTTGAAGACAACCGCAATGAGATGAAAGGCTTTTTAAGAGCCCTCTGTGGAGAATACATTCCTTCAGGATCAGGCGGCGACCTTGTGCGTGACGGCGCGGGCATTTTGCCGACCGGGCGCAACATTCATGCCATCGACCCATGGCGCATTCCTTCTGAACTTGCCTTCAAGCGTGGCAAGCAAATTGCTGAGACTATCCTCAACCGCCACGTTGAAGAAAACAACGGCGAGTATCCAGAAACAATTGCCCAAGTACTCTGGGGACTTGATACCATCAAGAGCAAGGGAGAAGCTGTTGCCGTCATCATTCACCTTATGGGCGCTGAACCTGCCTATGATGCCCAAGGAAAAATCAGCCATTACCGTTTAGTACCGCTTGAAAAGCTGGGCCGTCCGAGGATTGACGTTCTGATCCAGATCAGTTCAATATTCCGCGACACCTTCGGCGTCCTGGTCGATCATCTCGACAAACTGGTCAAGGATGCCGCGAGAGCAATCGAGCCGCACGAGATGAACCATATCAAAAAACATGTTGACGCCGCACTGAAAGAGGGAAAGGATTTCGAAAGCGCCACGTCACGTCTCTTCACTCAGGCTCCAGGCGCCTACGGTTCGCAGGTTGAAGAGCTGGTAGAAGATTCCGCATGGGAGTCGGAAGATGATCTCGACAACATGTTTATCAAACGCACCGGTTTTGCTTACGGTGGCAACCGCTACGGCGACCAGCAGACTGATATCCTGAAAGGGCTGCTCAGCACTGTGGATCGTGTGGTACAGCAGGTTGACTCGGCTGAGTTCGGCATTACCGACATTGACCGCTACTTCTCTTCGTCGGGAGCACTGCAACTTTCTGCTCGTCGCCGCAATCCAAAAGGTGACAATGTCAAACTGAACTACGTTGAAACTTTTACGGCTGATGTGAAAATCGACGACGCCGACAAGGCACTGAAGGTGGAGTTTCGCAGCAAACTGCTCAACCCGAAATGGTTCGAGACCATGCTTGACCAAGGGCACAGTGGCGCAGCCGAAATCAGCAACCGCTTTACCTACATGCTCGGCTGGGATGCCGTCACCAAAGGCGTTGACGACTGGGTTTACAAGGAGGCTGCTGAAACATACGCCATGGATCCGAAAATGCGTGAACGGCTCATGAAGGTGAATCCGAAAGCCTTTAAAAACATTGTAGGCCGTATGCTCGAAGCAAGTGGACGCGGCATGTGGAGCGCAGACCCCGACATGATTGAAAAGCTGCAGGAGATTTACTCCGACCTTGAAGACCGCCTTGAGGGAATTGAGGTTTAGAGATCATACGTTATTGAGAGTTTCAATTTATGCATTTTGTGTTCCTTACCATGGAGGCCACCAACAACAGCACACTGAAAGCTGCTGCTGGTGAGTTGAACAGGAAGTTCAACGTCGGACTGGAGGTTTCGGTCTTCAGTCTCGGTCTTCATAACAGTAAACAACTCTGGGAAACACTCGAAAAGACTCTTCCGAAAGCGGATTTTGTATTCGGTTCGATGCTTTTCAGTGAAGAGATTGTTCGTCCGCTGGAGAGACTGCTTGAGGGTTTGAGCTGCCCAGTCTGTATAATCACCAGCAACCCTGCATTGATCTCCCAGACAAGGGTTGGAAAGTTTTCACTCCGCAAACCTAAAAAAGAAGAAGTAAAGGAGACAAACGTCTTCAAGCAGTGGGCTGCAAAACTGATGCCCAAACAGAGCCACGGCGAAAGCCAGAGACAACTTGCGCTGGTTCGAAGTGTCAGTAAGGTGATGAAGTACATTCCCGGCAAGGCACGCGATATCCATACCTTCATTGCAGCGCACCAGTTCTGGCTCAACGGTTCACAAGAAAACATGGAGCGTTTTCTTTCCCTTCTACTGGAGCGTTACGTTCCCGGCTGGAAAGGCAAACTGCCTCAGGAAGACCCTCTTTTTTATCCTGATGCCGCATTATACCATCCTGACGCGCCTGAACCATTTTTTGCTGCCCCACAGTTTCTTGATTGGCAGCGGAAAAACAAATCGAAGCTTGACAACGGAGAGGTGATTATTCTTGCAATGCGCTCGACTGTGCTCGGCAAAAACATGGATCACCTGAACTATCTGGTTCGCTCATTCGAATCAAAAGGGATAAAAAGCTGTATAGCCTACAGTGGCGGCCTCGATTTCAGACCCGCTCTTGAACGTTTTTTTGATCCTGACACTCCCGGCGCACTGAAACCATCACTGTTAATAAATTCCACTGGTTTTTCACTCGTTGGCGGTCCAGCTGAAAACAAGGCAGCAGAAGCGGTCGTCGTGCTGAAAAAGCTTGATGTCCCATGCCTGAACCTTATTCCACTTTCATTTCAGCCCATAGAACAATGGCGAGAAAGCAATCTTGGCCTTACACCTCTTCAAACTGCACTGAGTGTAGCTGTCACCGAGTTAGACGGCTCCATTGAACCGCTGATTTACGCTGGCACCGAGAACGAAAGTGACCGCACCATACCACTTGAAGAGGAGATTCGCATCATTACCGCTCGAGTGCAGCGACTCCTCAGATTGCAGGGAAAAAATCCGGCAGACAAAAAAATTGCCATTATCCTCTTTAATTTTCCTCCTAATCTTGGCAATGCCGGTACTGCGGCATACCTCAATGTTTTTGAGAGCCTTCACCGTCTCTTGCTGGAAATGAAAGCCTCAGGATACCATGTTGAAGTACCAGAGACAACTGAGGCACTGCGAGATCGCCTGCTGGAAGGAAACCGTCTGATCTATGGAACCGACGGGAATGTTGAGTCGCATTTACCTGTTGAGGAGTACCGCAAGCTTTTCACCGCCTATGAGAAAATCGAACCTTTCTGGGGTGATGCTCCCGGTGAAATTCTCAATGACCGTACCCGTTTTCATATTCTCGGCTGTTCACTTGGCAACATCTTTATCGGACAACAGCCAAGTTTCGGTTACGAACGCGACCCGATGCGCCTGCTCATGGCAAAAGATGCTGCTCCGAACCATGCTTTTGCAGCATTTTACACCTGGATTGAACAGTGCTTCGATGCCGATGCTGTGCTGCACTTCGGCACCCATGGCGCCCTTGAGTTCATGCCCGGCAAACAAGTAGGGCTTTCAAGTTCCTGCTGGCCAAAAAGACTTATCGGCAACCTGCCAAACTTTTACTGCTATTGCGTCAATAACCCAAGTGAAGGAGCCATTGCCAAACGCCGGGGATTCGCTACACTGGTGAGCTACTTATCGCCACCATTGGAACATGCCGGACTTTACAAAGGACTGCGAAAACTCAAGGATCTGGTTGCAAGCTTCAGAAACTCACCTTCGCAAGAAGTATTTGAAGCGATCAGAGAACTTGCAGTTACTCTCGAAATTGAAGGCAGCCAGGATGACAAGCCTGCTGAAGAGTATGTCACCCGACTGCATAGTGAGTTATACAGCATCGAGGAACGAATGATCCCTCTCGGCCTGCATATCATGGGTGAAGCTCCTTCACCGGAAAGCGTCAGTGATCATCTGTCACTTCTGGCAGAGCACAGCCGTCCAGAGCTTGATGGAAAATCCCTGCCCGAGCTTATAAGCACTCACCTCGGCTACGATTACAATCAGTTGGTGGACAATCTTGGATCTGACAGGGAAGCTCAACAAAAATGGCAACAACTATCAACAATAAGTCGTGAAGCCATCAAGCGCTTTACTGGGCACTTCCCTACAAACAGCACTCTGCCAATGTCGAAACTGCTGGAAGGAAGTTTTATTGTCAGAAAAGAGGAGGCCGATAACTATCTGCACCACGAAGCTGGCACCAAACCTGCAGAACTCAATCGACTGTGGCAGTTCCTGAATGTCGTCCTCATGAATCTTGCTGAAAACATCGAACTGAAGGCTGTTTTGCACGCTCTTGAGGGAAAGTACACCCCTCCCTCTCCGGGCAATGACCTCGTTCGGAACCCTGACATTGTGCCAACAGGCCGAAACATTCACAGCCTCGATCCTTACACTATTCCCACAACTTTCGCACAGCAGGCCGGAAAGCTCTCGGCTGAAGAGTTGCTTTTACAGTATCGAAAAGAGAGTGGAGAGAACCCTGAGTCCATAGCCTTTATCCTCTGGGGAACTGATAACCTGAAAAGCGATGGAGAAGGGGTTGCCCAGGCACTGGCGCTTATGGGTGTAAAGGCTAAAACCGATGAATTGGGCAAAATCGGGGATGTTGAGCTTGTCCCGCTTGCTGAACTTGGACGTCCCCGCATTGACGTCGTCATGACCATCAGCGGTATTTTCCGGGATCTCCTCTCCGTGCAGGTCAGACTGCTCGACAAGGCGGCCCGTCTGGCTGCAGCGGCTGATGAACCCTGTGAGATGAACTTCATACGAAAACATGTGCTGCAGGAGATAGCCGAGAGAGGCTGCTCGTTTGAGGAGGCCTCCAACAGGGTCTATTCAAATGCACCAGGAAACTATGGGGCAAATGTTAACCATCTGGTTGAAAGCAGTACCTGGGAAGAGGATAACCAGCTTGCCGAAGCCTTTGTCAGCCGCAAAAGTTTTGCAGTAAGCCCCGACGGACAGTGGCAGGAATGCCCCGAAGCACTTCGCTGCGCACTACAACATGTCACCCTCACCTTCCAGAATATTGACAGCTACGAGATCGGAATTTCGGATATTGATCATTATTATGAGTATCTTGGCGGAGTTTCAAAAACCGTGGAATACCTCAGCAAGGCTAAGCCAAAGGTGATGGTTGGAGATATTGATGGCACAGGAAAAAAACAACGCATTTGTTCACTTGAAAAGATGGTCTCACTTGAGTCACGAACCAAGTTGTTAAATCCTAAATGGTATGAAGCCATGCTTGAGCACGGCTATGAGGGAGTAAGGGAGATTGAATCGCATCTCAGCAACACCTATGGATGGAGCGCCACGGCTTCGGCAGTAAAAAACTGGACCTATGATCAGTTCAATGAAACTTTTTTGCATGACAAAGCAATGCTTGAACGACTTGCCAGCCTTAACCCTCATGCAACGATGTCGATGACCCGAAGACTACTCGAAGCTCATTCCAGAGGATTCTGGGAAGCTGAAGAGAGCACCATTGAAGAGCTGCAGGAGCTCTACGCTGATCTTGAATCAAGAATTGAGGGGGTTCATCATTGAACCACCTGCAACACGATATTGTAAAGAGTCAAAAAACACAACCGTCAAAACTTATATCATGAGCAGTTCCACATTCAATGCTGAAGAACACAAGAAAATGCTCCGTTCATATTTCAACGGCCAGGGCTTTCAGCGATGGGCATCAATATACGGGGACGATAAACTCTCTTCCGTACGCAATACTGTCCGTCAGGGCCATGCCGTCATGATGGACAAGGCATTCGACTGGCTACAGCAACTCGGGCTGCCAAAAGGTGCGACCGTGCTTGATGCTGGCTGCGGAACAGGACTTTTCAGCATCAGGCTTGCCAAAGAGGGATACAAGGTAAAATCGGTCGATATTGCTTCTCAGATGGTGGACAAGGCAAAAGCTGAAGCCATCAAGCAGGGAGTACAAAAAAACATTGATTTCGAGGTTAATGCCATCGAATCAGTAAGCGGAACTTACGACGCCGTCGTCTGCTTTGATGTTCTGATCCATTACCCTGCAGAGGGGTTTGCCCAGGCTTTCCAGAACCTGAGCAGCCTGACAAAAGGCTCGATTATTTTCACTTATGCGCCTTATAATAAAATTCTTGCTTTCCAGCACTGGATTGGCGGCTATTTTCCCAAAAAAGAGCGCCGCACAACCATACAGATGATCCGTGACGAACAGATGCAGAAAGCAATGGTCACTGCAGGTATGCAAGTAAAATCCAGGGAAAAGATCAGCTTTGGATTTTATCATACCATGCTGATGAACGCATCACACAAGTAAATGTGTTGAACGAAAACCCTATGAAAATTCTATAAATTAATTGTAAATTACAGGACAATGGCTTTTTTCATTATAGGCCAGTCGAAGTTTACGTTGTTTCGCACGTGAATCACTTTTTGTAATAAATATCTGGAGGATGGAGACCGATGAAAATACTGATGGTTCAACCAAATTACCATTCAGGTGGAGCCGAAATTGCCGGTAACTGGACGCCAAGCTGGGTCGCCTATATCGGTGGCGCGCTTAAGCAAGCGGGATTCGATCAGGTGAAATTTGTTGACGCCATGGCCGAAGACATTCCTGACGACCAGATTGAGGAGATCATCCGCAAAAACATGCCGGATGTGGTAATGACAACCAATATCACCCCTTCGATTTTCAAGGCACAGGCAATCATGAAGCTTGCCAAGAAGGTGAATCCGAAGATCAGAACAATCATGGGCGGTATCCACTCAACCTTCATGTACCCGCAGGTATTGAGCGAAGCGCCTGAAACCGATTACGTTGTCCGTGGTGAAGGTGAAGAGGTGACGGTGAACCTTATTAAGGAGATCGCCGCTGGAACCGATAAACAGAACCGGGGGGAGATTACCGGCATCGCCTATATCGACGACGACGGCAAAGTGTTCGCTACGGCTGCACATCCGGTTATTGAGGATCTTGATACCCTCAGCCCCGACTGGAGCCTTTACGACTGGGATAAATATATTTATACCCCCCTCGGCTGCCGTCTTGCGGTTCCAAACTTTGCCAGAGGCTGCCCCTTTACCTGTACCTTCTGCTCACAATGGCAGTTCTGGCGCCGGTACCGCGCACGCAGCCCAAAAACCTTTGTCGATGAAATTGAAGTTCTGGTGAAAAAGTACAATGTAGGCTTTTTCATTCTGGCTGATGAAGAACCAACTATCAATAAACAGAAGTTTGTCTCGCTCTGCCAGGAGCTTATCGACCGCAAACTTGACGTTACCTGGGGTATCAACACTCGCGTAACCGATATCATGCGCGATGCTGATCTCCTGCCGTTCTTCCGCAAGGCAGGCCTTGTCCACGTTTCACTTGGTACCGAAGCTGCCAGCCAGATGAACCTGAACCGCTTCCGCAAAGAGACCACCATTGAAGAGAACAAGCTTGCTATCAAGCTATTGCAGAAAAACGGAATCGTGGCAGAAGCCCAGTTTGTTATGGGTCTTGAACATGAAACCCCTGAAACCATTGAAGAAACCTACCAGCTCTGCAAGGACTGGGATCCCGATATGGCCAACTGGACCATTTATACACCATGGCCTTTCTCGGACCTCTTCAAGGAACTTGGCGACAGGGTGGAAGTGCGTGATTACTCCCGCTACAACTTTGTGACACCGATCATCAAGCCGGATAACATGGAACGCGAGGATGTACTGAAACTTGTGCTGAAATCGTATGCACGCTTCTATGCACGCAAAACCTTCTTCAGCTACCCTTGGATCAGGGACCCTTATGTCCGCAAATACATGCTTGGCTGTCTGAAGGCGTTTGCACAGACCACCATTACCAAGCGCTTCTACGACATCGACCGCGTCAAGACCAAGAACCGCAAGATCGAGATCGACCTTGGCTTCGACAAGTCGAGAATTCTGACAGAGGCAGAGGTGAAAAACCTTAAGGAATTGCGTCCGGAAATGGTAGCCGACATGAGCTTCGGCTTGAAAGAGGCCGGTTACCAGCGCGAGCACGACGAGCACAACTGGGACGAATTCGACGAGAGCACCATCAAAGATCGTAACTCTTCGACGGTACGCAACTGCTGAGTTGCTGATGGTTATACTGAAACAAGAATGCCCTCCGTTGTACGGGGGGTTTTTCTTTTTGTGGCGCAACGATGAACAGCAGACTTCCCCGCTTACTGATACTCCGGTTCCTGATAGGTCAAACCGAACACCGTATCCATCATCCACCGCTTGAACGAGTCGTTATCGGTAAAATGCTTGAAGAGCTCGGTGTCATCCTTCATCATTGAGACGATCACACGCCCCAGCGCCTTGTCGTGCTCTATACGGGCATTCTGCTTGTCGGGGTTTTTCATGGCATTTTGATAGGCTGAATCGGCAGCAACACGCTCGGGAATTTCACCGATAATTTTCTGGCGGATCCTGTCAACATTTGACCATGAGATATTGCCAAACTGGTCGTTGAAGGTTTTGAGGATATTCGAGAGCAGATCAAGTTCCGGCTCAGGCTTGCGCCCTCCTCCGCTTGATGGAATGGGCTCAATCTCCGCATCGGCATCAGGAAGCAAAATATGCATCATCGCCTGCTTCTCAGCACGATAGCTCTCCATGTCAATCGCTTCGAGAATCCCTTTCGAGAGATCTTCTTCAACTGGCGCAGGCAGTTTTGGTACAAGAAAGTTGAGAAAAATCGAAAGTTTCTCCCACTCGGCATTGGTATAGGGAAGAATCTGTGCAAGAAAACCGTACATCCGGGTAAATGTTTTTGCCTTGCCCTTGAAGTCCACCTGACCATCCTCATCAAGCTGCGACAGATACACCGCAACACAACCATCAAGAATCGGGTCAAGCTTGTCACGGTCAGCACCATTGAGATAGAGTTCTACCATAGTATCCCGCTCGGTGTCGGCATACACCTGATAGCCATCAAGCATCGCCTTGAGATCGTGCAGTTTGTCAGGATCCGTCTCATCAGAGAGAATTGTGGTACGATAATAGTCGGCAAAAGCCTTCTGGATCGAGTCGGCATCGTTCATAAAATCGAGCACAAAAACATCGTGCTTCTGCGGATGAGCGCGGTTCAGGCGAGAGAGCGTCTGCACTGCCTTGATACCCGAGAGCACCTTGTCCACATACATCGTGTGGAGCAGCGGCTCATCATACCCTGTCTGAAACTTATCGGCGCAGATGAGAAACCGCCAAGGATCATTCTGGATTTCATCGGAAATGTGAGATGAGGGAAAGCCGTTCAGCGAAGCCTCCGTTACCTTTGTGCCGCCATAATCGTGTTCACCCGAAAAGGCAACAATGGCCTTCCAGAGACTTTTTCGCTCGACAAGGTAATTGCTGATGGCGTGGTAGTACTGAATCGCCCGCTCTATCCCGCTTGTGACCACCATTGCCCGCGCCTTTCCTCCGATCTTGCCTGGCGTAAGCACCTGCTCATGAAAGTGGTCAACCATAATCTCGGCCTTGAGCCTGATGGCATGGTCGTGGCCTTCAACGTAGCGGCGCAGCTTCTTCCTTGCCCGGTTGGTGTCGAACTTCGGGTCGTCGGTAACTGTTTTGGAGAGTTTGTAGTAACTCAAAACCGGTGTGTAGTACTTGAGCACATCAAGAATAAACCCCTCCTGGATGGCCTGCTTCATCGTATAGCTGTGGAACGGTCTGTGCCGAACCGTGCCATCAGGCTGGGGAACCGGGTTGCCAAAAATCTCCAGCGTCTTGTTCTTTGGGGTGGCGGTAAATGCAAAATAGCTCGTTCCGGGCAACAGCTTTTTGGCCTCCATCAACCTGTTGATCTTATCCTCCGTACCCTCCTCTTCCTCCGTAGCGCCAGCCATACCAAGAGCCATTGACACTGCCGCAGAGGTTCGTCCTCCCTGACTTGAATGCGCCTCATCGATAATGATGGCAAAGTGCCTCCCCCGCTGCTCACTGCCAATTTCATCAAGGATATAGGGAAACTTCTGTACCGTTGAGATGATGATTTTCTTCCCTTCGGTAATGAATCTGCGCAAGTCGCCCGACCGTTCCGCGTGGCCAACCGTCGCGCCAACCTGCGCAAACTGCCTGATGGTATCGCGGATCTGCTGGTCAAGGAGCCGCCGGTCAGTCACAACAATAATGGAATCAAAAACAGGTGTATCATCTTTGGCAAGCCCAATCAATTGATGAGCAAGCCAGGCAATGGAGTTGGACTTGCCGCTTCCCGCCGAGTGCTGGATAAGGTATCGACGACCAGCGCCGTTTGCAGCAGCATCAGCCAGCAGCTTGCGCACCACATCAAGCTGGTGGAATCGTGGCCACACCTGCATGGCGCTCTTTTTGCCGGTTTTCTCGTGTTTGCTCTCGACAACCTGGGCATAGTTCTCAATAATATCGGTAAGCCCATCACGGGTGAGGATCTGCTTCCAGAGATAGTCGCTCTTCAGACCGTTGGGGTTGGGCGGATTGCCAGCGCCGTCATTCCAACCAAGATTGAAAGGAAGAAACCACGATGCTTTGCCCTTCAAGTGCGTGCAAAAACGTACCTCATGATCATCCACCGCAAAATGAACAATGCAGCGACCAAACTCAAAGAGCTTCTCACGCGGATCGCGATCTCGCCGGTACTGCTGAACCGCATCCTCGGCGTTCTGCTTGGTAAGGCTGTTTTTCAACTCGAAGGTCGCCACCGACAAACCGTTGATAAAGAGCCCAAGATCAAGCGACCGTTGCGTCTCGTCGCGGCTGTAACGCAACTGGCGGGTGACACTGAAACGGTTGGCGCTATAGCGATCCTGAGCCTTGCTATTGCCCGGCGATGGAGTGCCGTAAAAAAGGTCAATATGGTGAGCGCCATGCTTGAGACCATGACGAAGCAGGTTGATGGTGCCCCGCTTGCTGATTTCGCCCTGAAGACGGGCAAGAAATTTGCGTCGAATAGGGCCGTCAGTGTCAAGACCAATGGCTTCAGCCATTTCAGGCTGGGTATCGCGCAGAAAAAGAGTGAGCTGCACAAGATCGACGCAATATTCACGATCATAGGCCTCCGGCATTCCGCCAATCCAGCCGACACCATAAGTCGCTGGCCGATCCTGCATTTCGCCCGTCGGCGACGAATCACAGGGATGGCCCGTCAGCGCCGTGCAGATCAGCCGCTCAAGGCCCCGTTCACTGGTATCGGTAGTCATAGGATAGCGCGGTTATCAATTACCCATCAATTAAAAACTGGCCAGATATCTTGTTTACTATCAACAGGTTACATTTTTCGGTAGCAGGCATTTCAGCCATGCTGTCAATTAGCCATCAATTAAGATTCAGGCCCAGTAAGGCACATACTTCATCAACTTCCGCGAAGCATCTTCATTGAAAGGTTTTATGACTTCTGCATCTACTGCTTCCCGAATGTAGCGTGACACAGCAGCCTTATTTTTCTCCTCAACACCAAATCTTTGCCGAAGAGATGTATTCGTCAGGAACTCTCTACTGACATATTTGAGACAAGCATGCAGATAACAGGCTCTCACACGCTCAGCCCTGTCCATAACTGCAAGCGATTTATGAGCAAACAAGACTGTTCTTGTAAAACCCTGTGGTCTTTCAAAGAGTGGCGCTGGCAGTTGGTAATGTTCGACCTGAGCAATCACTTTGTCAATACCACTGCCTCGCTCTTCACAGATACGAAACCGGCGCATCATAGAGGCCAGTACCTCATTCCGTGATTTTGGCGGAGTATCGACAAAACGCTGAGTATCCACCAAGGGTTCACCGGGATTGGTAATCTCGATACGATCATCAAAAATTTCAACCATCGGCCCAGCGCCCGATGCAAAAAAGTCTTGGTGAATAAGAGCATTCGCCACAAGTTCACGGACAGCAAGTTCAGGATACATTGTTACCTTCTCTCGCAGGGCTTGCCCTATAATTTCGTTCGATGGCAAAATATTGTCCAGATCGGCAATCATGCTGGAAAACCCACTGGCGTAACCTGTTATCACCTCCTTCTCCTTCAAGGTACTGGTACGTCCCATACCACGGTACAGGATAATCCGTAATGCTTTACGCTTGAGAGCATGAAAATCAGAGAGCTTATTGGCAAAAAGAATTGCCCCAAGATTGGTAATATCCCAACCGCCAGCTTCACAAGTTCGAATCAGATTATCCCGCTTCAGTGCATCAAGAATTCCGTCCCGACCTGAAGGCAACGCCTGTTCCAGTAAATCAAAATAGGCTGAATAATCAAGCAAACGCAAGGCCTCATCGGATGAAATACGCTCCATCGCCAATAAATTCTCAAACGGTGTCTGATCCAGAATGCGCCACAGTTCCCGCTCACGTTCAGGAGCATCCTTGAGCGGCTTTTTCACCTGACCGATACGAATAAAGGCCTCACTCTGAAAACGCACAGGATGACGGAAAGCACGACCAATCTCCAGAAGAACTATCGCCTTGCCATCAATTTGCAGTTCATAAAAGGTAAAATGAATCTTTGGCTTGAGAAGCCGAAGCAACCAGCTCTCAAGTGGCTCATTGCCTTTTTTTGCAGCAGATGGCAAAAAGTCTGTCCCAACCAAATTGTGTGTTTGATCCTCTATTCCCCAAACCATGTAGGCATTGGCTTTGCCATTCAAGGCCGCAGCGTTTGCCAGCGCTGAGAGATACTCCCCTATCTCCTGGGGATGTTTATTGCTCCCTTTAAACTCAATCCACTCCGTCTCGCACGGCAACTTGCAAAGCTCGCGAACCAGACCAGCAAGATAGTCATTGCTTCGAATACCTGTCATACCTCCACCTCCTCAGTTATAGCCTCAAGGCCGTCAACCACCTCTTCGTCACCTTCGGTCAGGGTTTCAACCTCATCCACCAGCTCCGACTCATCGCTTTCAACGGGAAGCCTGTCTGCTGCTTCACGCACATCAAGCTTGCCAGTCACCACATCTGCTATCAGGCGGGTGCGGTATTCGCGTATGAGGGAGATTTCTCGCTGAGTTTGGGCAACAGCTTCATCTAAAAATGTTCCCTTCACTTTAAGCTGCTCGACAATAATGTGTTGCTCTGCTTTAGGAGGAACTGGAATACGAAGTGACCGAACAACATCTGCATTAATATTCGGTTGACCGCCACCATAACTCTGCCGTACCAACTCAGGGCGTGCGATATTCACAACTGCCTGAAAATAAACAACATTTCCGTCCTCTCGTGGCTCTGCTAAAACGCAACAAGCTTGATTGGTGCAAGCATCCATAGACAAGATACCTGTTTTGCCAATGGTAGCCCCGTACATTGCAACTAAAAGTGATCCCGCAGGATACAAGCGCAACGCACTTACCTCATTCAATGCCTTGTCAGTAACTGTTCGCTTTGTTCTGGAAAGCACTCGATCCTGTAAATCACCAGTCATAACCCAAGAGACATCCCCACCATAATAATCATCTCCAAGCGGAGTTGTCCCACTACCATGCAGCTTGAAAAGTGAACGCAATTTCCTCACCTCCCAATGCTCCGGCACATCGCCGAGCCACTCGACACCGGAGGGTTTGAGACGAATGTTGGGATCAAGGCCGCGAGTAACTGCTTGGTGGATGATAGCCTGTTTCTGCTCTTCCAGCAGCTTTATCAGTTTCAGCTTGGTACGGATAAAGCGACAGATTCGCCTCTCCGCATGATTGATGAAGCGGACAATTGCGGCTTGTTCGAGAAGTGTTGGCACGATTAAAGCTGAACGGCTTAACTTTTCGTAGTCGATATTCTGCCCCTG
The DNA here is from genome assembly GCA_903843305.1 of uncultured Chlorobiaceae bacterium. Lineage (GTDB taxonomy): Bacteria > Bacteroidota > Chlorobiia > Chlorobiales > Chlorobiaceae > Chlorobium. Next base: position 114,742 of record CAIMPI010000016.1, on the reverse strand, counting down.
ACGAATACCCGTTACAAAAAGGGAAAGATTCTCGATATAAGGCTTTGATTTAAAAAGCCAAGCAAGAAAAGCTTGATTTTGCAGGTTATTCGGATATAAAACCGTATATGCAGGACTGATAATCCCCTGCTCTCTGGCAAACTCAATACCACCTTGAAACGACCTGAGACTGATGACAAAATCACCACACCGAACAAGTTTGAGAAGATGTAAGTCCTTTAAAGCAAGAACTGTCCTATTCTCGTACTGTTCCTTCCGTACAACACCCTTTGTCTGAGTGGCAGCAAGCAAAGGTTCATCAGGAAAACCCTTCTCCACCCGTTCACGCAACAGAGTCTTCATGCGTAGAAGAACCCAATGCTCCGGCACCTCCCCCAGCCAAGGCACCCCGGAATCCTTGTATGCCGGATAAGGCTTCAGCTCATTCATCATGACAGCCCCTCGCTACGAACTGTCAAGAAATCCTGAACAGTTGCCTGCCGGGTCAGTTCACCCTCGCTGTAAATGTTCTGGAAGTACCGACCGATCCAACTCAATTGTCTCTGCAGTGCAGAGACATTTTTTTCGCTACAAAAAGAGTCGGAAAAGCGGTTTTCAAGAGTTCTCATACACAACGGTTGCTGTATTGTAAATTCCTCATAGGGCTACCAACATGCCGCTCCTACGGAGCTTAAAGACAAAACGCAAGATACAAGCATTCCATCTTTTAAATGCCGTAGGCATAGCATGTTGGTAGAAACAATCAATTTCACCCGGCGCCTCCTCCAATAATCTCGCTGAGCAAGCCTTCGCTCTCCTGCTCCAGCGCAAGGATATCGGCGCTGATCTCTTCGAGAGTGCGCAAGGGTTTTGGTTTGTAGAAATATCGGGTAAAGCTGATTTCATAACCAATCCTGACACTCTCCGCAGTGTACCATGCATCGGGAGCGTAGGGAAACACTTCACGCTTGAGGAAGGCCTCAATGCCTCCCTCTTCAAGGAGCGGCACCTGCTCGGTATCGCGCAGGTCGGGGTCTGGCTCGTATTCCACAACGACGCTTTTGCCTTGGATGGTGGCCGTAAAGAGCCCTTTCAGCGGATCGGGATGAGTGCCTCTCTTGTAGATCTTTTTGATGACCGGCGGAGCATCATTCCCCCGCCCGGCGCTCTCTTTGAGTGACTTGATCTCTTTGGGTGAGTAGACTCGCTCGGGGTCAATCCCTTTGAGGCGGAGTGGCCGCTCGACTGTCACTTTCCAGTAGCCAAGGGCGGCGTTGGGGAAGATTTTCGATTGTTCGGTTTCCTCAAAGGCGAGAAAGGAATCGCAGATGCGCTGAATGTCCTCTTCGGAGAGTTCACAGTTCTTTTTGCCGAGGTTTTTGCGGAGTGGCTTGTACCACTGCGTAGCGTCGATAAGCTGCACCTTGCCTTTGCGGTGTGCGGGCTTTCGATTGCTGAGTACCCAGATGTAGGTGGCAATACCGGTGTTGTAGAACATGTTGAGCGGCAAGGCAACAATAGCCTCAAGCCAGTCGTTTTCGATAATCCAGCGGCGGATGTTACTTTCACCTTGACCGGCATCACCAGTAAAGAGTGAGCTGCCGTTGTGCACCTCGGCAATTCGGCTGCCAAGTCTGGTTTCGTGCTTCATCTTGCTGAGCATGTTGGCCAAAAAGAGCATCTGCCCGTCGCTTGAACGGGTAAGCAGCGAATATTCAGGGTCGCCAGCGTGCTCAATGATGAATCGGGGATCCTTGATGCCCTGTTTGCCGCCCATCCGTTCGAGGTCGCCTTTCCAGCTTTTGCCGTAGGGTGGATTGCTGAGCATGAAGTCAAACTCGCGAGATGGAAAAGCATCGTTGGAGAGTGTTGAGTAATCGGGCCCGCCGACAATATTATCCGCCGCTTCGCCTTCGCCCTTGAGCAGCAGATCGGCTTTGCTGATGGCGTAGGTTTCGGCGTTTATCTCCTGACCGTAGAGGTAGGTTGAAACCTGTTTCCCATGCGCTGTGGCAAGTTCCCGCAAGGTCTCTTCGGCAACGGTCAACATGCCGCCGGTACCACAGGCTCCGTCATAAAGGAGATAGGTTCCCGACTGGATAACATCAACAATTGGCAGAAAAATCAGCTTTGCCATGAGCTTGACAGCGTCACGCGGTGTCCAGTGTTCGCCCGCCTCTTCGTTGTTCTCCTCGTTAAAGCGACGGATAAGCTCCTCAAAGATGGTACCCATCGCATGGTTGTCGAGACCGGAATGTTTTATTGAACCGTCACCGTTCAGGACTGGATAGGGACTCAGGTTAATGTCGGACGAGAGCAACTTCTCGATCAGCGTTCCAAGAGCGTCAGCCTTCGAAAGACGTGGAATCTGGTTGCGAAACTCAAAGTTTTCGAGAATATCCTGAACATTCGGAGAAAAGCCATCAAGGTAAGCCTCAAAGTCGGCCTTAAGCTGTTGCTGGCTTGCACGGGCACGAAGATCGCGCAGGTTAAATTTTGAGGTATTGTAAAAGGCTTGCCCGGCGGCCTGCCGCAAGGCTTGATCCTGATGGATAATACCCGCCTTGTCGAGCGAAGCTTTCAACTCGATCACGTCCCGCTTGGTTGGCTCAAGCACCGAGTCGAGCCGCCGCAGCACGGTCATTGGCAGAATCACGTCGCGGTATTTGCCCCGAACATAGAGGTCGCGCAACACATCGTCCGCAATGCCCCAGATAAAGTTTGCGATCCAGTTGAGTTGAACTTGCTCCATGTGTGGCTGTTGTTGTCGGGGTGCTTAACCTGTTTGATTGCAAGAATTTCGGTTTATACTTGGCCAAACTTGAGAAAAAATAGCAATTTTGGCCAGAAATAAATATAATAACTGGCCAAAACAGGCTCTCTCAATTACCTTTCAACGTTGTACCAATCCCAAGCATGTCTGCAATATTGGCCGCCGGATCAATAACCGGCTTGATGAGCGGAGAGGCACAGGTCATCAGCGTCGTAACGCCTGGCCCGTGTCCAGCCTCGAGGCAGTCGCTGTGGATAACAATACCAATAGTAATGGCACCCTTGCGGTATGCTCTGCCATAACGGTTGTCGTGGTCGAGCAAAGCGACAAAGTCACCGAGACGGATCTTGTTGATCCCGTATTCCTGGACGGTATCGGAATCGCTGGTCATGATGTCGTAATCTCCTTTGGCGACATGGGCTGAACCGATGCCGGAGCCCATACAGACTGCTGGCACAATGGTAGTGACCGGCACTTCGAGCACACCTCCCTCAATTTCCCGGATCTTCATGGCATGAAGCAGAGTCGGATCAAGATTGAACAGGGCAATATCAGGATAATCGGTGAGTCTCAATCCCTGACCTTTGCCACGAATGATGATGGTGTCGCTGTAAAGCAGCTTTTCCTTGACGTCGCGCTCAAAATCGACAATCACATGCTCTGAGCCACCGTGGTGACCGAGAACTCGACCAACAGCCCCTTTGGCCTCACCAGTGGCGACAGTCGCTGTATTGCCAGCACAGGAGAATATCTGCAGGCCAACATTGGGATGCTCAAAGGGTTTCATGGTATCAGCGGTGCAGCTCACGCCTGGCTCAATGTGGTCGCCCTGCCAGCCAAATGCTGGATCGCCAACCTGAACATTAAGGGTAATACCGCCGATTGCAGGAAGAAGAAAAGGGTTGCCATTATGGTCAACCTCCCAGGTACCTCTGGTTTTCGGTTGTCCCGGCTGGCATTGCAGGAGAAACTCTACGAGTTTTTGTTCGTTTGTGTTCAACATAACTTATGGTTGATAGTGATGATCAGAAAGTAAAAAGAGATATTACCCATCGAGTCCCGGGCGGATAAATGCGCGAGCATCAGGGAAAACAACTTCAAGAGCCCGGCGCAGCCGGTCAAGATGAAGCAGAATCGAAATGGTACTGTCTTCTTGAGAAGGATACTCGCCGTACAGCACGCTCCAGGCAGCAAGAGAGCGATCAATGGCAATCAAGGCTACTTTGGCGCTTCCACAGGCATCAGTCTCCAATTCAGCGCTTGTCGAAACCTGTTTACCAAGACGTCCTTCAACTGCCCGAACTATTTTGGGATAGAGAAAATATTGGTAGTGCCTTATAACCCGTATAGGTTCATCGAGAGTGTGCGGAGGATTCGTCAAAAGTGACTCTTCCGTTTCAGAAAACTCATCGACAGTTGCAAACCAATCGTTGACCATACCAGCATAAATAAGGGCCGCGCTGGCACAGGGATGTTCACGGGCATCACGATAGTGACTCACAGGAGGTTCTGAAAACACTGTTTCATTCTGCAAATCGTCGGGTTTGATACCCTCATTGGCCGCAATTTCCCTGATCAGACGCATTGCCTGCACCAATGCCTCACCAATCTCCAGCCAGAACGTCACGTTCAATGCGTCAAAATTCTGTAACGTACCACCGCTAACATTCTCTTGAGCTTCAAGACGAAACTGAAGGCAACGTGATGTAAATGCACAACGCTCACACCAGCGGTCGCAATAGATGTAGATGCCTGGAATCAGGTCTGGTTCATCGGTCATTACTCAATTGCTGGTTAAAAAAACAAAAGGCGCATAGTGATGCGCCCTCTGTTTTTTGTGTCATAATCAACGTCTGCCAGTTAACCGGACAAAACGACAATAATTTAAAGAGGAGTTACATCTTCAGCCTGAAGGCCTTTTGCTCCCTGAGTTACTTCCATCATAACTTTCTGGCCTTCCACAAGCGTTTTGCGCCCAGTGCCATTGATGGCGCTGTGATGCACAAAAACATCTTTTCCGCCTTTCTGCTCAATAAAGCCGTAACCTTTTTCTTCGTTGAACCATTTGACAGTTCCTTCAACCTGAGTACCCATATCTACCTCTTTTTATTTTTGCCAGTTAAACTTGGCGTTACAATGAGCAACCTCGACATGAAGCGCTCAAAAACGAATTTATTTCTTGTGAAATTAATTTACTTACTTTACGCTAATTCAAAAAGGAAGTTTTACAGTTTAGACTACTTTTTTACAATTGACAAAAAAAACTTCAAGCTCTCATAAAGAGCCTCAAAATACTGTAAAACCAAAAATACACGGCGACTACACGATTCCCCAGAGCTTTATTTTCCGGTCATCGCTTCCGCTTGCAATTATTTTGCCGTCAGGAGAAACATCAACTGACTGCACTTCGAGAACATGACCACGATAGAGGTGGAGCTGCTTGGCTGACTCTATGTCCCACAACCTGACCGACTCATCATTTGCCGCACTAACAACTTTTTTGCCGTCAGGAGTAAAGCAGACACTCCGCACTGCGTCTTGATGACCCTCAAGAACCTTGATAATCTCTCCACTTGCGGCATCAAGAATCTTGACCAGAGCATCTCGTCCACAAAAAGCAATAAGCTTGTCGTCAGGACTGAAAGCCAAGGCATGTGAAAGCCTGTCGTCTGTCTTGTAATTGGCAATATTTTTGCCCGTTTCAACATCCCAGATTTTTATGACCGGTTCTTCACCGCAGCTTGCAAGCCTTGTGCCATCATGGCTGTAGGCAAGGCACTCAATATATGATTTATGACCGAGAATCCTTGACAACTCTTTTCCGGTTTCGACATCCCAGAGCCGAATTGTAGTATCACGTGAACAGCTCGCCACAACCTTACTGTCCGGGCTGAACGCAACCATACGTACCGCTGTATCATGGCCTTTACACAAATGCAGACATTGACCGGTCGCAGCATCCCAGATTCTTACCGTACTGTCGGTACTTCCACTGGCAAGCCGTTTGCCATCGCGGCTGTAATCAATGCACTCAACCCAGGTATCATGTCCTTTCATGGTGATCAGGCTTTGACCGGACTCCACATCCCACAGCATTACTGTTTCGTCAAAACTGCCACTGACAAGTTTTTTGCCGTCAGAGCTGAATTTCACGCCCAAGACGCGGTCAAGATGACCTTCCATAGTCTTTATAAGATTGACATCCTCAATAACCTTTGGGAGTTTGAGCTCCACTTCCTTTTTCCCGAATATGTTCGATAAGAAACCCATAAGTACTACTCTTGTTTGAATTGATACTCTTTTGCCTGCAACAGATCGCCAGATTGGAGATACTGATTTTTATCGTGCAATTTAAAAAAAAATATCACCTTCCCCGAATTCTCTCCTCTGTCAGGAAAAATTGTAGTTCCTGCCTTTCCATGAGGCACCTTTGCCAAATTTTATACTGAAAAACGAGTTAAAGGCTATAGCAATCAATACTGTCAGGGAGAAAACATGAAAAAGCACTGCCAAAAGTGGTTGACGGAATACAATCGCAATAATGATCCTGCTGAGCAGAACAACAGCGACCTGCGAAAGTGGAAGCCAGAAAAGTGAGACGCTGAACTCTCCTGTCCACAGCGACCAGAAGAGAAACGCATACGGAGCAATGTACAATAATGCCGTCATGACAATCATGGCAAAAAAAACAGGTGTCTTGTACCCGAGACCAGCAAAAAGATTTTTTGAAAACCCATCCCAAACCTCTTTGCCATTGCGATACATTCTGCAACTGACCAAATCAGTACCATTAAACGCAGCAACAGTGCCACCTGCTTTTTTCACCGCCATACAAAGCCATACATCTTCAACAATATTGCCCTTGACGGCAGCATGACCGTTGATGCTTTCATACAAATCCTTACGGAACAGAATAAACTGACCGTTGGCAAAACTGAACGCCGGGTTCGGGTTAGTACGGACAAGCCGAAGAGGCAGAAAACACATAAGAATAAAATAGACCATCGGCACTACAAGCTTTTCCCAGAATGAGCCAAGCTCCTGGTACGGTGTCAAAGAAAGCATGTCGGCTCTGGATGCCTGCAGGGCCGCTACGGAACGACGAAGTGCATCAGGCTTGTGAATGGTATCAGCATCGGTAAAAAGCAGCAATTCACCTTTAGCCTGACGTCCAAGCTGAAAACAAGCCCATGACTTGCCATGCCATCCCTCAGGAAGCGCTTCACCTTTAAGAGAGCGCAGGCGCCCACCCGACTCACCGACAAGAGAAAGCAACAGCTCCGGCGTTGCATCAGTTGAGCCGTCATCAAGGACAAGAATCTCGAATGTTCCGTAGTCCTGCAGCAAAAGCGAACGCACACATCGCTCAATATTCAGCGCTTCATTACGGGCAGGCACCAGAACTGAAACAAAGGGTCCTGATTGTGGAGTGCTTGTCGGTATACCGGGAAGGTCAACCAGGTTTCTCAGCACAATTCCCAGAAATACCAGTAATAACAACAGTACCAGTATCTGATAGAAAAACAGCATGATAACGATAAAAAAGGCTGCCCTCCCGGACAGCCTGATGGTTCATAAGTATGGAGAACTCTTTCAGTCGATCAGTTTATTGATATTATACTCAAAAATACCTTCAGCACCGGCACGTTTCAGCTCCGGGATCAGTTTGCGTACAATTTTTTCCGTAACGATAACCTCAAGCGCCACCCACTGCTCTTCAGCAAGGCTGGAAATAGTCGGCTGACGCAAGGCTGGAATGATGGCAATAATCTTGTCAAGAGAAGATTTCGGAGCATTCATTTTCAGCCCTACTTTACCTTGGGCATTAATGGCGCCAAGCAACAGCATAGCCATATTCTCAATCTTTTCCCTTTTCCATGGGTCATTCCAGGAATTTTTGTTGGCAATCAGTTTTGTATTGGATTCAAGAATAGTATCAACAATCCTCAGCTTGTTTGCTCTGAGTGAAGAGCCTGTTTCTGTCACCTCAACAATAGCATCAGCAAGATCCGGTGGTTTGACTTCTGTAGCGCCCCAACTGAATTCAACCGAAGCATTGACCCCGTTTCTGGCAAGGTATTTCTTTGTAATATTGACGACTTCAGTAGCAATATGCTTGCCTTCAAGGTCTTTAACCGACATGACTGTTGAGTTCTCCGGAACGCAAAGCACCCAGCGTACCGGCCTCATTGATGCTTTTGAATAGACAAGGTCAGCAACCTCTACAACGTCAGCATCCGTTTCAATAATCCAGTCCTTACCGGTCAGACCAACATCAAAAGCACCTAATTCAACGTAATGGGCCATCTCTTGTGCCCTGATGAGTATAGCTTCCAGCTCATCATCATCAATGGAAGGAAAATATGAACGGCTCTGAACAGAAAAATGAAATCCTGCCTGCGCAAAGAGATCAATGGTTGAATCCTGCAAACTCCCTTTCGGCAGCCCAAGTTTCAGCACCTTGTTTACATTACTCATAACAAAAACTATCTATAATTATTAACGTTATAGCTCCATGAGCTGAAAAAATCCATTCTTGAACACTCCATAAGGTGAACTGCCGTCAATCCACGTTCCGAGATTGATATACTTGCTGGCTCCAGATGAAAGTTCCCTTACGCCCTTAACATGATTATGACCACAAACAAAATAATCAAACTCTTTTTCAGCGGCCAATGATTCTGCAAAGTTTAACAAACGATCAGTTTCAAAAACAAGGTTCACAGGTTTATGCGCTCGACTCAACTGTGATAAACCTTTCATGATACCAATAGCCAGATCTGGATGCATCCCTGACAGAAAAGAAATGTTGAAGCGGTTCCTGATAAAACGTGCAAAAAGCTTATAGCTGAAATCACCTTTCCCCAAACCATCGCCATGGGCAATCACAAATTTACGACCGTCGAGAAGCAGTTCATGCATACCATAGGCCGTTTTGATCCCGAGCTCATCATCAAAAAAACGACCAAGATAAAAATCATGGTTTCCCGCAACATAGACGACCTTAATGTTGTGGCGCACAAGATCGGACAACAAACAAAAAAATCTGGTAAATCCCTTTGGAATAACATGGTGAAATTCCATCCAGTAATCAAGAATATCTCCAAGCATATAGAGAGAACGACCTTCCGCCTTGATCGTGGCAAAAAGTCGTTCGATTTTGTCCAGCTTGAGCTGCTCGCTTTTTTCGTCCTGAAGACCTAAATGAATGTCACTTATGAAATAAATTGCCGACATTTCCTCCCTCTTTAGTTCATCTCACAAAAAACGGGAAGCAGCAATTACTGCAAGAGGAATGGTCAGGTTATCAACTTCCTTGGGACTGACTCCTTCGACAAGGGTTGCAATCAGAGCAATAACCACAATTTTTCCAACATTAAACGATTCAGGAACAATGAGATGGGAAAAAAAGAGGCCTGCAGCAAGACTGCCAACGAGGAAAGCAAGACTTCCCTCAACACTTTTATCACTGAGCACATGGTATTTCATTTTCCCATAACGGGTACCGACTATCGGTGCCAGACCATCACCCCAGCCAAGCATGGCCATTGCCAGAACCCCTGCAGGCTGTTTGTAGTAGATGGTACCACAGATCATGGCAACAATCACAAAATAAAGTGTCCCTTTGAGCAGTTCACGCTTGTCACCAGTACGGGTCATGGTTTTCACTGCCTGGTCATCATCGGCAGCAAACAGCCCTTTCTGAATCAGCAAAAGTGTCCAGACGGCAAAAACGGTAATGTTAAGATACTGTGACCAGCCTCCATCCACAAAAAGCGGAAGAAAAATAATGGCCGATCCGGCACAGATATGGGTGATTTTTCGGCTGATATCCCTTGGAAGCGAGTGATTGGTCACCAGGTAATCCATAAGAGGAGGCACGCTGAAAACATAGATGAAGGTCAGAAGAGTAACCAGTGCATTATGCCACACCACCGGCAGCGAAAAGAATGTTGACTGCAGAGTATCCATAGCGCCACCATGAGTTAAGAGTTACGCTCCTGTAAAAAGGAATTATTTAAAATATCAGAATCTGTGAATGTATTTCATGCCAACCATACCAGCCACAAGAAGATTATTAACTAAAAACAAAATATTGTTGATGACCTGAAACCTCAAAAAGGTATTGTGTTCCTGTACGTCACTTTTTCCGATTGCATTGCCAAATCCATCTTCAACCGCTCCAGTCACAAAGGATAATCCACCCTTTGGATCACGTAACAACTTCACCTGAATAACCATGTTCAGGGAAAGACCAATCAACACAAAAATTGCAGGGATCATAAATCCCCAAGTAAGCGAAAGGTAAGCCATAACAGCAAAAACCATGTCAATGATCATAAAAGATACCAAAAAGGTATTTCTTGCACCTATCATGACCGTCAGTGACTTCATTCCACCCTCTTTATCGCCTTCAGCCGATTTGAAATCATTCAGAATAATCAGGGCAACCGCCATAAAAAAATTCAGGCTGGCAAGCCATAATGCCTCTGGACGTAATTCGCCAAACAAAGCATTTGCAGACAAAAAAGGAGCAAAACCATAAGAAAAACCGACTGCAGGCGCCGATGTAAGAATATTTTTTTTCAGTTTGAGAGGTGGTGCTGAATAGATATAAGCAACAAAGAGAGCCACCAATATTGAGATCAGTATTACCAAACCCCTTATTCCCCCAATATGGATCCACAGAAACAATCCAGTGCCGATAGCAAGCAACAAAACAATAATGCTGTTCAATAACCCCTCTTTCTCGCTCAGACGACCTGAAGGAATCGGACGGGATGGCTCATTGACGCGGTCCAGTTCAAGATCAAAACAGTCATTGACGGACTGGCTGAAGCCGGTGCCAAGAGGACCAAACATCAAAAAAACAGCAAGAAGAAGAAGATAATCGTGAACTGTGCCCTGCATGGCGCCTGATGCCATAACACCTCCGGCAAGACATGGAAAAACGCTGATCCAGGTGACAGGATCAAGCAATTCAAGATGTGCTCTTACTTTATCGATCAACCCAAGTTTTACGGGAACTGGCATACTTATACTTCTCTCGGAAGCCCAACTCAGGGCCGTTTAAATAATTCAGGTGTTTCAGAACGGGAATTTACAAATACCACACCAGATAAAAAACTCCGAAATAAAGAGAAGGACTCCGGAATTCACTTATGCTTAAATTTAAGGGTGTATAGGCCTTCCTGTCAGAGTTGCTGATGTTGCACCAGTAATGATGACGTTCAGCAGATCACCCGGCTGATAGTTCTCCCGATCAAAAACCACAGCCCTGTTGCCTGCCGTCCGTCCCATGAGCTGCTCGGAAGAGCGCCGGCTTTCGGATTCGGCCAACACTTCAACAACAGTGCCGATCGCTTCATGAAAAAGTTCACCAGAAATGCGGTTCTGAAGATCGATAATCTCCTGCAAACGCCGTTTTTTGACCGGTTCCGGCACATCATCCTCAAGCGTTCTGGCGGCAAGAGTTCCTGGTCTGGTTGAGTAAAAGAACATGTAGGCTGAGTCAAACCGGATATCGCTAAGAAGATCAAGCGATGCCTGGTGATCCTCCTCCTGCTCTCCACAAAATCCGGCTATAATATCAGTAGAAAGCGCCACATCTGGAATCACTGAACGAATCAGGGTGATTTTGTCCCTGTACTCCTCAATGGTATGATCGCGATTCATGAGACCAAGCATTCTTGATGAACCGGACTGCACCGGCAAATGTATAGAATTGCAGATATTCGGACGGGAAGCAATTGTGCGGACAAGTGATTCGGAGATGTCTTTGGGATGCGATGTCGTAAACCTGATTCTGAGTGATGGCGCTTCACGACTTACGGCTTCGAGCAACGCTGCAAAATCATATCCCTCTTCAGCATCACAATAGGAATTGACATTCTGCCCAATCAGAGTAATCTCCTTGTAAGCGGAAGCAACAAGCTTCTGTACTTCAAGAATAACCGAACGAAAAGGCTGGCTGCGTTCACGACCTCGGGTAAATGGCACGACACAATAGGCACACATATTATTGCAACCTCTCATGACAGGAACAAAGGCACTGATCGCTCCCTGCCGCACTGGCTCAACACCTTCATAAGTTTCTGCAGAGTTGAACTCCAATGACGAAAGCTTTCCACCACTCCGAACCTGCTCGACAAGTGAGGGAATGGTACGATAAGTGTCTGGACCAGCAAGAAAATCGATCGCCGGATAGAGTGAAAACATCTTTTCCCTCTGGTACTGTGGAATACATCCGGCTACTCCGACAATCAAGCCTTTATCTCTTTTTTTCTGACCATGAAGTCGTTGTAAAAAATGCTCAATACGATCAACCGCATTTTCCCTCACCGCACAGGTATTGAGCAGAACAATCCCTGCTTCCGCCTCATGTTCCACAGGAACATATCCCTCCTCCTGGAGAAGGGATGCTATAATTCCGGAATCCGCCTGGTTCATCTGACAACCGAAGGTATGGATAAAAAAGGTGTTACCTCTTTCTGCCCTCATCATCTCATGCACCAAAATGTATGTGCTTGTATTTTTCAAGCAGCGCCTCAGATTCCTCCTTGCACTGGCCGCAGACAGTACCACACTTGGTGCGTTCCTGAAGTTCAAAATAGGTGCGCGCCCCTTCAAGCACCGCATCTTCAATATCATGGTCAGTAATGTTCATACACTGGCAAATCACCTTGGCCTGCTCCTGCTTAACCTTGTCCTCCTGGCCATTGCGGGTATAATAATTGTTAATGGCGGCACGCAATGCCTTGTCGCCAAGCACAGAACAGTGAATCTTGTGATCCGGAAGGCCTCCGAGTTCCAGAGCAACCTCTTTGGGTGAAATATGAAACGCATCATCAAGCGTCATGCCTTTGACCATTTCAGAAAGAACCGAGGTGCTGGCAATCGCACTGGCACATCCGTAGGTTTTCCACTGGCAATCGGTAATAATCTCTTTTGCCTTGTCGACCTTGATAACGACCATCATCTGGTCTCCACACTGCAAATTACCCTCCATTCCTACACCATCAAAATCATCGGTATTCTCACCCTGAAGAATATTTTTGGGATTCATGAAATGTTCTTTCAATTTTTCACTATATGCCCACTCACCTGCTTGTAGCATGCAATCCTCCTTTAATATATGCCGTTGACATGTTTCTGATTCGTTTAATTATTGGCGGCAAAACGTTGAGCAGATACTCAACTTCCTGCATTGAAGTTTCGCGTCCCATGCTGAACCGGATCGAACCATGAGCAAGTTCTGCATCAACACCCGTCGCCAGAAGAACATGAGAGGGATCCAGAGAACCTGATGCACAAGCCGATCCTGTAGAAACAGCAATGCCCTCAAGATCAAGATAGAGCAATATAGCCTCTCCTTCCACTCCGGTAAACGAAACATTGAGCGTACTGGCAAGAGCATCGGTTGGATGACCGTTAAAATAAATATCATCAATACTCTCCTCAATACCCTTTCTCAGTGCCTGCTTCAAAAGAAGCAACCGTTCCTCTTCTTCCGGCATTTCGATCATTCTCATCTCTACCGCTCTTCCCATACCGAGAATACCCAAAGTATTTTCGGTTCCAGCGCGCCTGCCCCGCTCCTGATGACCTCCCCTGATTAACGGGCAGTAGGGAATACCCTGTTTTACAAAAAGCGCTCCGACCCCTTTTGGACCATATATCTTATGGGCAGAAATAGTTAGAAAATCAACACCGAGCTTTCGAACATCAACAGGAACCTTCCCAACTGCCTGTACGGCATCGGTGTGCATATAAGCGCCGCTTTCATGAACCATTTTTGTAATGGCATCTATATCCTGCAAGGTGCCGATCTCATTGTTTGCCATCATGACGGAGACAAGACCGACATCATCTCCGAGCATACCTGCAAGCTGATCGAGATCAATTTTACCGTATCGATCAACATTAAGGTATTTTACCCTTACGCCTTGATGAGCAAGGCACTCGGATGTCTCAAGAACACAGGGGTGCTCAATTTTGGTTGTAATGATAGTGCCGCGTCTTGATCCCGGAATACACTGGCTGGAAGAGCATACAAAAAGCGAAAGCACAGTATTGTTTGCTTCCGACCCGCTTCCTACAAAGATAATTTCATTCTCTTTCGCCCCGATAAAATCAGCCACTTTCCGGCGGGCATCTTCAATATTTGCCCTCGCTTCACGCCCATAAGCGTGCATGCTGGAAGGATTACCAAACATCTCCATCCCCGCGATCATCTCCTTTTTCACCTCCGGGTGCAGTGGTGTTGTGGCATTGTGATCAAAATAAACCTTCATGTCTGCCATAATACTTTCAAAATTCCTGGTTACGACTCAAGCCCTTTTTTTTAAAAAAAGAATAATAGCCAATTAACTTTCTTTATCACAACATCCAGCCTTAAGCCGGCGAAAACAGTAATCATCTACCATAAAAAAAGAGTATATTCATAATTAATTTTGAGTTAAGATATACATAAGGCAATAAAAGCAGAATACACCTTTCCCGCCGCAAGAAACAAAAATCTTCAAAACCACACCTCACGTAATTCTGGTAATGTCTAAACAGCACTATTAATTTCAAATATAAGACTTTTTTTGTCATATTTTATTTTATAGTCATTAAAAGAGTGATACTATTGTCAACAAGTGTTTTTTTATATTTCATTTACAAGAACAAGTTGCTCACACTGTCAGAAGCTCGGAGTATCAATACCAAAACAGCCTTCACCATGATAGCAGAAAAAACAAAAGCACCTGCATTTACCCTGCCCGATTCCGAAGGTAAAAGCGTCTCTCTCAGCGACTTCATCGGAAAGAAAGTACTGATCATCTTTTATCCGGGCGACGACACACCGGTTTGTACCGCCCAATTGTGCGATTACCGGAACAATGTCCTGGAATTCACTAAACGCGGCATTGCAGTGCTTGGCATCAGCTCGGACAGTAGTGCTTCGCACAAAAGCTTTGCCGAACGCAATCAGCTCCCCTTCACCCTGCTTAGCGATACCGAAAAAACAGTGGCAAAAGCCTACGATGCCCTCGGTTTCCTGGGCATGTCGCAACGTGCATACGTGCTTGTTGATGAAACGGGAAAGGTTCTGCTGGCCTATAGCGACTTTCTGCCGATACTTTATCAGCCTATGAAGGATCTGCTGGCGAGAATTGATGGGGTGTAGGAAAAATTATCGGATAAATCAGCATGAAAACACGAGATCCAACCAAGAGGAATAGATGCCCGCGAGTTTCAATAATCCAGCGCATTTCTGTATCTTCGCTCGAGCTTTTTATCTTTAGTAATGAATAATATTATATCCACAACCATGGAAAGAACACTGACCATCCTGAAACCCGATTGCGTCCGCAAGAATCTTATCGGTGCCGTCATTAACCACATCGAACGTGCTGGCTTTCGCGTTGTGGCCATGAAAAAAATCAGACTCACTACAGAGACTGCCGGAGAATTTTATGCTGTGCACCGCGAACGCCCTTTCTACGGCGAGCTGGTTGAGTTCATGTCTTCTGGTCCCTGTGTACCAATGATTCTTGAGAAAGATAATGCTGTTGCAGACTTCCGCACCGTCATTGGCGCCACCGATCCTGCTCAGGCGGACGAAGGCACTGTCCGTAAACTCTATGCTGACAGCAAGGGTGAGAACATCGTCCACGGCTCTGACTCCGATGAGAACGCAGCCATCGAAGCATCCTTTTTCTTCTCAACTGAAGAGGCTGTCAGAGGAAATTAAGCTTCAGAGAAATTGAACAACAATAAAGCGA
Source organism: uncultured Chlorobiaceae bacterium (assembly GCA_903843305.1). GTDB lineage: Bacteria > Bacteroidota > Chlorobiia > Chlorobiales > Chlorobiaceae > Chlorobium. The sequence goes on along the minus strand of CAIMPI010000016.1, from coordinate 99,220 downwards.
CCGGAAGGCCGCTTTTTGTTTTTGAGGTCATCCATGATTGGGTGGTCTATCGCTTTTGAGTTCTGAAAGGTACTCCCTGAAGGTTTCCCCGAACATATCCCATACTGTCATGAAAAGAGCGGCAACAATGGGGCCAAGAATGATCCCAAAAATGCCGAAGAGCCCTATACCTCCAAGCGTTCCAAAAAAAATGAGCAGTTCGTGCATCTGGGTATCACGCCCGACCAGGATTGGGCGAATAATATTGTCAATCTGACTGACTACAATACTGCAAAAGAGCAGAACACCAATGGCTTGGGGATACTGTCCGGTCGCGGCAAGATAGATGACCGCTGGAACCCATACAAGAGGAGGACCAGGCACAGGTACAATAGAAATCAGCGACATGATGGTGCCCCAGAATAGAGCACTGTCTATACCTGCGAGATGCAGAGCCAGCCCTGCAAGAGAGCCCTGCACAATCCCAACTACCAAGCTCCCTTTTATCGTTGCTCTTGTTACTGAAAGAAACTTGTCAAGCAGTCGATACTGATCCGTGTGCGTCAGGGGAAGAAAGGAGAGAATCCGGGCCAGTAACTCCTTTCCATCCCGTAAAAAAAAGAACAGGGTGTAAAAAAAAATAAAAAACAGAAACAGGTCATTTGCTGCAGAGTAGGTAGCATTCGATATGGTATTGAAAAGCATCGAACCCGCTTGACCAGCAAACTCTCCAAACTTCTGAAGAATATTCTCACGATAATGCTCAAGTTCCGGGTAAAACGGCAGAGCACGCAGCTTCTGATCGAATGACACCGGCTCCAGAATTTGCTGTTGAACCCAGGGCACAGCAATACGACTTAGTCTGATTCCCTGTCTGACAACAATACCGAGAAAAGTTACTGCGGGAAGAACCAGGATAAACAGCATCGTAAGCATGGTCATTGCCGCACTCAAGCTTTTGTTGCCCCTGAACCAGCGCTCAAAACGGTTAAATACCGGCATGACAAGAGCTGAAAAAAGAGCTGCCAGAAAAATTGCCATGATAAAATATCGGACCATGACAAAAAAGAGAGCCGAAATAAACAGGAGTAGAAGAATCAGAATAACCTGGTTTGCTTTGATAAGGTTCATGATCGTTTTTTTATTGGTATTAAAACCACTCCTCGCACTCTTCTGCAAGAAGCTGTGCGCGCACAAAGGCGACTGCAAAAATTCCGGCTGTTTCAGCCCTGAGAATAGTTCTCCCGAGGGAAATCTCGCAAAATCCGGCGCTCTCGGCATCCTCTACCTCACTAACAGTGAATCCACCCTCACCTCCAATGAGAAAAAGTGTTTTTTTTTGAGAACATTGAACACCGGGAGGCGTCTCTGATCCCTCATAGGGAATCAGCTTGAGATCGTAACCCTGAAGCGCAATAACTTTTTTGAATGAGAGTGGATCATTGAGCTGTGGCAAATAATACCGCTTTGACTGCCGCGCCGCTGAAAGCATAATAGTTTTCCATCTGTTGAGCTTGCCTTGGACTTTTTCAGTTGAAGACAGTGAAAGCGTCCGTGCCGTGATCATGGGAATGATAGAGGAGACGCCAAGTTCTGTCGATTTTTCCAGAAAAAGCTCAAATCGCTGTGGAGCCTTGAGAAGTGAGAGTGCAACCGTTACCCCTGTTTTTGGAAGATCAAGTCTTGTGTGATTGAGAATGTCTCCCTTAAGCAAGGTTTTACCAACATCTGAAATCCTGACCTCACAGCGCAAACCGTTACCATCGGTCACAAGAATCCGTTCCCCCTCTTTTTTTCTGAGTACCCGTACAAGATGATGAAACTCATCACCATCAATAACAAGGCGCTGCGTCTTGAGATCAATATGCTCTGTCGAAGTATAAAAGAGTTCCATGGGCTCACCTTACTCTTTGGCGACGACAGCAATAGCCGCAAGAGAGATCTTCGCAACCCCACCCTCGCGTAGTGCCTGTACAGCAGCAGCCATCGTAGAGCCGGTTGTCAAAACATCATCAACCAAAAGCACATGACGTCCACAAACACTTTTTGCTGCCAGAAATGCACCTTCAGTATTTTTCTGCCGCTCATCTGCAGAAAGACCTGTCTGCGAAACAGTAAACCTTTTTCTCACAAGAAATTTTGAGCATACCGGCTGTCGTAACGATTGAGCAAGCCCTTCAGCAATTTTTTCTGACTGGTTATAAGATCGTTCTATTTTTTTTAGCCGGTGAAGCGGAATCGGCACAATGCAATCTATATTTCCGATGTCCCCCTCGGAAAGCATCCAATCACCAAGTTGACGTCCAAAACTTGTCCCAAGGTTAAAAAGGCCCTCATATTTCATGGAATGAAGCACCTGCTGCAACCCACTTTTCTTGTGAAACCGATAACGACACCAACCCCGCTCAAGCGGAAAATGATCTCCAAAATGGGAAGTAATGGTATGACGAAGCATTTCTTCTGCCTCTGAAGAACTTCTAAAATGATCAAATTCCCTCATACAGGATGAACAGCAGTAGCCTTCCCCCGCAAGAAGAAGTTTTTTGCAAACCAGACAGACATGGGGAAAAAGAAGATGAAGCAGTTGTTGACGCATGGGCAAATTTCTGTATGGTTAGCCAAAACATAAAGCTGAAGCTCCATACATTCCCGCCTTGTTACCAAGAAGAGCTGGTACTAATTCGAGCCCCTCGTGCATGGTTGGGAGCGTTGAGCGCCTAAGCTGGTCAAGTGCAGGAACAAAAATAAGATTACCTGCGGCTGAAATCCCTCCTCCAATAACAAATTTTCTAATATCCATAAGCGCTGTGACGTTAGCAAGCCCTACGCCAAGAATAGAACCAACCCTGTCCCATACCGCAAGGCAAACTTCGTCTCCTTCGTGTGCCGCATACTCAAGATGTCGTGGCGAAAGTCGTGTATAGTCATTGTCACACAATTTACCTACGGAGGAGCCAGTTGAACTTCCATCAATCATTTGGCGTGCATGCGCGACAATTCCCTTTTTACCAATAAAACTCTCAAGTGTACCCCGAATACCCCCATGAATACCAGTGCCTTCAAAATCAATAATCATAAATCCTACCTCACCAGCAGTACCATGAGGTCCACGATATAGTTTTCTGTTCAGCACAATCCCACCACCTACACCTGTTCCAAGTGTCACCATAAGAAAATCACTGAACTCCCGCCCTGCACCATATATCGCCTCACCGAACGCCGCAACATTGGCGTCATTATCGAGAACAACCGAAATCGAAAGCGCTTCATTTTGCATCAGACACTTCTGCAGTTCGTCGCGAAGGGGAAAAACAGTCCACCCGGGAAGATTTGGAGGATAGCTCAATGACCCATTATCTACATCGACAGCGCCGGGTGCACCCACTCCTGCACCGGCAAAATCTCCCGGCTCCATTATCTTTGAAGCTTTACGGTAAAGATCAGCAATAATTCCAGAAAGCTGTGCGACAATTCCTGCAGTACCTGATGCCGTATCAGTTAATACCCTCCTTTCAATCAGAATACCTCGCTCTTCACTGACTACCCCTGCCTTGATTGCTGTACCTCCAAAATCTATACCAATGGCCCATCGAGACATATTGCCACATTTATTTTAATGTTGATTAAACGGTCTGATAAATTTTCTGCCATGAATACCTGATGTAAAAAAGTCAAGAATTTCAAGAATTTCAGGTTCAGGCGAAAGTTCCGATTTCACCTTTTCAAGTGCATTAGCAAGAAGAAGACCAGACTGAAATAGAATCCTGTAGGCATCTTTGATCAAGGTTACCTGTTCTGAAGTAAAGCCTCGCCGTTTCAGACCGATAGCGTTGAGACCCTCGAAACGAAAAGTGTCATTTCCGGAGGCCATGACAAACGGCGGGACATCAAGTGTGACTCTTGAGAGTCCCCCAATCATTGAAAAGCGGCCGATACGAACAAACTGGTGTACTGCAGCAAGTCCCCCTACGACGACATAATCGCCAACATCACAATGGCCGCCAAACGGAACGCAATTTGCGACCACAACATGATTACCAATCACACAGTCATGACCCACATGCGCATAAGCCATGAACAGATTATCGGAGCCGATAACGGTCTTACCGCTCGCCTTTGTGCCTCGGTTAAGAGTGACGCACTCCCGAATGACCGTCCTGTCACCAACGTAAAGATAAGTTTTTTCACCGGAAAACTTCAGATCTTGAGGCTCAGTAGCAAGTACCGCACCGGAATAGATCTTGCAAGCGTTGCCGATCCGTGCACCTGAGGCAATATGTACATGAGGCCATATCATGGTGCCGTCACCTATTTCAACATCGTCCTCAATAACCGTGTAGGGACCAACAGTTACGCCCTGCCCAAGAACAGCACTCTGACCGATAATCGCTGTTGGATGAATAGTACTCTGCATAATATTTTATTCCTTCATTGTTTCAAACTTTTCTATCAGATCAGGCTCATTCAGCTCCCTGGCAAGTGACTGGACAATCCGTTTCGCCTCCTCTTTCCGCCCAACATCCTTATATGCCCTTGCAAGAACATAAAAAAGGCGAGGGTCAGAGGCTGGCGACGAGTGAACTCCCAATTGTTCAAGATAATTAATATACGCCGACGTTTTCTGCTTTTCACCAAGACGGACATAAAGGGCGATCACCGAACCGGCAAGTTCCGGATTTAAGGGATACTGTGACAGAGGCAGAAGTTTGGCCGAAGCATCAAGTACCTGCAAGGAAAGGGTTCCTCGCCGAACTTTCCGCTCTGCACCGGATGAATCTTTAATGGAAAGAATTCCATCAGAATCAGAGGCCAGTTCAAGGGCAAGACGAACAAAAAGTGGTGTATAGTTGCCGCAAAGCCTCCTTGATGTCTCTTCAAGAGTCACCTGTGCCTTATTGAGATTCCTGTAACGATAGACCTTCATAAGGTTCCTGTACAACACAACCGGATCAATATAGCTCATAGGATCGGCACTTTTAATCGGTACCACTTTGTAGGCAAGACCGTCAAGACGCAGATAGTTTTCAAGACCTATCATGCTTTCGGGATCGACCGTCAAGGCAAAATAGAGTGGCCGCCGGGAAAAGTTGTTCATCAGAATCTCATAAACAGCAATATCCTGTGGACGAAGATAGCCCTGACCATTGTAGGTCAATCCGGGCTTCAACAGCCAGGTCAAGGTATCAACAGGCTCGGACGGCAGAGCAATACCATGGAGCTGTGACTCACGCAAAAGCTGCTGACGGACTGCCGATGAAGGAAGCACTGCATCAACTGAATCAATAGGAACATAGGTAATACTGGCAATCTCTCCATCGCTCAAACTGAACGCAACCGGCTTGGCACCACGAGGACTACTGTTTTTCAACTGATCGAGGTACCAGCCTGTATTGGCAAGACTCAAGTTAACCACCCGCACATCCGTCCTGATGCGTTCGACTTCCTGGAGATACCACAACGGAAAAGTATCGTTATCCCCGTTGGTAAAAAGAATGGCATCTTTTTCACAGCTCTGCAACATATTCCAGGCCCAGTCCCAAGGGACATAATTGCCTGAACGATCGTGCATACGATAATTTGCCTGCAACATCCGACCATTAATCAGTAAAAGGCCTGCTGCAACCATTAGTACAGAAAAAAACAGAGGGCTCCTGCCAGTAAGCTTAAACCTTTCCCCAAGCCATTGCCAGATACTCTCTATTCCTATACCAATCCAGAGTGCAAAAGCAAAAAAACTTCCAACATAGCTGTAATCGCGCTCTCTCGGCTGAGGTTCTGTCTGGTTAAGGTAGATAACCAGCGCTGCGCCGGTAAGCACAAAAAGCGCGGTAACAACCAGACCCATCTTCCACTGCCGCCTGAAATGGTTTATTGCCCCAACCAGCCCCACAAGAAAAGGAATACCCCAAAGAACCGACCAGTCTACCCTCGCCCCCTCCATATCATGCTCGCGTCCTATAAACTGCCAGCCAAAATAGCGGAAGTACATCTTCTGCATCTGATAGGTCAGAAAAAAGTCAAGGTCACTTGAATACTGCTGGTAATAATACTGATGCACCGGTTCCGGCGACCAGCGTCTTGGCCAGAGTGGCATATCGCCGTACTGATCGCGGTTGAGGTAAGAAAAAAAGGTCTCGGATGTTGAGGGATTGTTTTCGTTGATCGGGGGCCCTGCTTGCGCCCGCACATAGATCATTCCATAGGATGTATACCCGATAATAATGAGAAAAAGCGACATCAGAAGGGTATTCATAAGTGCCTTGCGATGCATGTGTGAATACCAGATTGCATAGCCGAGTACCGCCAGAAAGAGAAGAAATCCCCACCAGGAGGTCAGTTGCAGGAGAATCGGAAGTCCTTTGATGATAACGACATAAATCAGAAAAAACAGGCCTGACGATGCAAGAATAAGCAGGGCAAAAGATTTAAACGTAACCTCATATTTTTTAAAATAATAGACCAGCGCAACGGCAAAAACAGCAAGCAGACTGAGCAGGTGCACTCCGATTGAAAGTCCTATAATGTACATGACCAGCAAGAGCCACCGTTCGTGACCTGGCTCAGGCTCCTCTTCATACCAACGAAGAATCAGCCATACCACAAGAGCTGTAAAGAACGATGAAAGCGCGTACACCTCCGCTTCAACGGCGTTAAACCAGAAACTGTCGGACAATGCAAGGGCCAGTGCCCCGATAACAGCGCTTCCGTATGCGGATATCTTTTCAGCAGGACTCCAAAGGTTTGGCTCACTCTGTCGGTAAAGGATAATCAACCGCACTGTGATGAGATAGGTCAAAAGGATGGTTGCTGCACTGGCGAGAGTACTGATCAGGTTAACCCGCGCACCAGTATCACTGAAAAAAGGAATCATGGAAAAGAAACGCCCAAGCAAGAGGAAAAGCGGTGCTCCGGGAGGATGTGGAATTCCAAGTGTATAAGCCGTGGCAATAAACTCCCCGCAATCCCAGAACGAAAAAGTAGGAGCCATGGTGCGGAGATATAAAACTTCAGCAACAAGAAAAAGAACGGCAGCAATTGTGCGGTTAATCGTCCGGTGTGTCATGGGTGAAACGTACTCTGATGTATTGTGTTACCCGAAAATAAGAGCCCCTGCAATATAATCGGCAAATAAAAAGCCTTTGTCTGTAAGGTAAAGGAGTCCCGCATTTTGCCGAATCCATCCTCTCTCTGTCAATTGGTCTATATTCTCTGAAAGGTGATGCCCCAATTTATTTTCTTTTCGCAAAAACTCAACATTAAGACCGCTGTTTATTCGTAGCGATAGAAAAACCTGCTCAGTAAACCGCTCTGCATCCGATAATTCTTCACGAAATACTACAGCATTTTCGGGGGCGGCAATATAGCGAGTCATGCTTGAAACGTTTGCTGTACGAATCTCGCTCTTCTCATAAACAAGAAAACTGTGAGCAGAAGGGCCAAAGCCAAGATATGGCTCGCGCCGCCAGCTTGCAAGATTGTAACGGGAATGATGGCCCGGCAGACAAAAATTTGAGACCTCATAATGATTGTACCCATTAAGTGTCACTTCACTGATCGCTTTTTCATAAAAGGTAGCTTGCACCGCATCATCAGGAACAGTAAGCACTCCTTGCTTTATCTTCCGATAGAGGATAGTCTTCGGCTCAACCGAGAGCATATAGACCGAAAGATGGTGGGGCCGAAACGCCAGAGCCGTAGCGAGATCGGCTTCCCACATCGACAGATGCTCTCCCGGAACCCCGCATATCAGGTCGATACTCACAGAGTCAAAAATCTGGAGGGCACCAGCAGTTACCTTTTGGGACTCAGCGACTGTATGCGCCCTACCAAGCAAGCTCAACTTTTCGGCACAAAACGACTGAGCGCCAATACTGAGTCTTGTTATCCCGATCGCCCGGAGTTCATCCATTGTCTTGCTACAGAGATCTTCAGGATTGGCTTCAAGAGCTATTTCAATATTTGGATCAAAGGTGCACAAAGCGGCAATTTCGTCAAGCCATGCGGCAAGATAGTGCATAGATACAAGCGAAGGAGTACCGCCACCAAAATGAATGGCACCAACCATTTTTCCTTTCAGATCAGCAGATCGGAAAGTTGTTTCACGGGAAAGAGCTTTGAAAAATGCTCCGATATGTATCTGATTCGTAACAAGAAAAAAATCACAGTAGATACAGCGCACCTTACAAAATGGAATGTGCACATAAAGCGTCAGCATGAGAGAAAAAGTCTGGCGCAAAGAGGCAAAAGTGGGTCAGGAAGAGACAAGAATGTACTCCGTAACTGCTTGATAAAGATCGTCAGCCACAAATTCGGGAATGATGTTCCGCTCCAAACAGAGCTTTTCCTCATTGTGACCAGTCCGAACAAGCACCGGCCTAAGTCCGGCACGTAAACCACACTCAACATCGAGAGTCTTATCTCCGACAAAAAACGACGCATCCCGATCAACAATAAAGCCTTCAGCTAAAAAATCATTGATAGCCAACTCAACCATCCCCGTTGCCGGTTTCCGAAAATCAATAAAACGGTCGTATTCAGGGTGAGGATATTCAGGGTGAAACGGACAGTAATAGCAACGGTCAAAACCGGCATTTTTAGCTGAAAGTAATTCATTGAGATAACGGTTCACCTCTTCAACCTGCTCGATTGTAGCGATACCTCTGGCAATACCCGCCTGGTTACTCACAATAACAATCCTGAATCCAGCGTTCCGCGCAAGGGAGATAGCTTCATCCGCACGGTCAATAAGTTGCAACTGCTCCCTCGATGCAATATAAGAACCTGTATCCTGATTTATTGTACCATCCCTGTCCAGAAAGAGCACCTTTATAGTTTGCACCATAACTCCCTATGCTTCAAGAAGTTCACGGTACAACTGGTCATACTCTTCTGCCGAATTTTTCCATGTAAAATCCCGGGTCATAGCTTCAGCTACAATCTGCGGCCAGCTCTCTTCGTCGTGGAAGCATTGGATAGCCTCAGAAAGCTTTCCAACAAGAGATTCCGGTGTATATTCATAAAAAATAAATCCTGAACCACTCTCTTTGGCATGATCCACTATGGTTTCCACAATTCCCCCCCCCGCATAAACGACCGGGATTGTTCCATAATTCATGGCAAACATCTGAATCATACCGCATGATTCAATCATGCCTGGCATAAGCAAAATGTCTAACCCCGCAATGGCAAGGTGGAAAAAAGCATCAGAATATTCAGTCTGAACACTCACCTGGTCGGGATGTGCAAAAGCAAAATCCTGAAATATTTTTTCATATTTCTTGTCGCCAGAACCACTGATAATAAGTTGAATATCAAGCGATGCAAGCTGTTCAAGACTTTGCTGCAACAGGTCAGCACCCTGAAATTCATCAAAATTGGCAATAACACCTACTACAGGAACACCTTCACGGTAAGGAAGTCCAGCCTCATCAAGCAGAGCATGTTTATTGTCAAGCTTTCCCTCCAAATGCTCAATACTGTACCGTTTCTTGATAAGCTTGTCGGCCGAGGGATTCCACTGTCGGATATCTATACCATTCACAATACCGTAAAGAGTTGTCTGATACTCCCCCAGAACCCGACCAAGCCCATAGGTCTGCGGACCATCATGTACAATTTCCTCAGCATAACGTTTCGAGGTCGTCGTAAGAAGGTCGGCATGTTCGACACCCGTATAGAGCATATTCACTTCATCGTTGATGCAATGCAAGGCAGAACATACCTCATCGGGAAGCAACCGCTGAAATGCCTTGCAGGGCAGAATACCCTGACGGTAAATATTATGAATAGTAAAAACTGTTTTTATATCCCGAAAAAATTCATGGCTGGCGTAAACTGTTTTGAGCAGAAGAGGAATAAGACTTGCGTGCCAATCATGACAGTGAATAATGTCAGGCTTCCATCCCAACCGAAGCAGGGTCTCAAGCACACCAACATTGAAAAAAACCACCTTTTCGACGTTTCCTTTCAGATCACTTCCATTATATATGTCAGTAAAAAGACCGTTGCGTTTGAAATGTTTTTCGTTATAGAGAAAATATGTCTGAATCTTGCTTGATGGTAAGGCCGTCACCTTGACATCCAGCAAGTCAATTTTCTCTTTCAGATGAACTTCAATATCAGACAAACGCAGGACATCGTGCAACCGGAACTTCCTGTCGTTGATAGTACCGTATTTCGGCATCATGATGCGTGCCTCAAACCCTTCTTCCTCAATAGCTTGAGGAAAAGATGCCATAAAATCAGCAAGCGGACTGATTCTTACAAACGGAGAAACTTCACCAGAGACATAAAGAACTTTAAAATTTCGTCTGGACATCTATATGACAACCAATCTATAATTTTTTATGAAAAACTTTCATAGAACCACATTAGTTTCTAATTTACGAATTTTCACGGTCAGATACAATCAAGCCTCAATTACCAAGGGATCAAAGGGTTTTCATGCAGAGTACCTCCCGCACTATGAACGTCCTCCTCATTCTCCTGCTGTGGCTTACCGGAGGCTGTGCTTCTGATCGTCCACCTTCAGGTGGACCTGCCGATTCCACGCCGTTGCAGGTAATATTTTCCGATCCAGCACCATCAAGCGTTAATGCCTCAGGGAACAGGCTTCGCCTGACCTTTAATCACTACGTTACGGGACGGCAATTGCTCAATGCACTCCACGTTACCCCCTCTATTGGAGAGTTCGATATTACCATTGACGGAAAAAATGCAGAATTAAGGCCAGGAAAAGCTCTGAAACAAAACCAAACCTATATACTTACCCTCGACAAAAACCTCAGGGACAACAATGGACGTACCTTGCCAGCTCCTTTTTCCACGGCATTTTCCACTGGTGCAGTTATCGATAGCGGAATAATCAATGGAAAAGTCATCAACAGAGACTTTTCCCCCGCCACAAATGCACTGATACTTGCTTTTGCCGAACATCCAGAAGCTGCTGGAACGGGAAAGCTGCTGACAAGAAAGCCTGATTATATCATCCAGGCAGAAAGCTCCGGCACTTTCTCTTTCAGACATATTGCAACTGGATCATACAGAATTTTAGCCATTAACGATCGAAACAATGACTTCCAATACACTGCCGGATCAGAAGAAATTGGCCTGAGCAGTATGACTTTTGTTCCAACAGGTTTTTCCGGTCTGCTCTTCAGGCTTTCCGGAATGCACAGAGAAACTCAGCCTGCAACAGTCAACCAGACACTAACCACTTCTGAAACGGGAAGTATCTCGGGCACATGCTTTGCCTTTGGTCAATATCTTATTGTTGAAGCATCCAGCTCGACAGCATCATACCGTACAGTTGCATCACGCGGCCTGAAAGGGACATTTCGCTACTCGTTCGCAGACCTTCCACCCGGCAGCTATACCGTGAGTGCTTATGTTCCTTCGAACATCGGAGGTAAAAAGCCTGATTTCAGACAACAGTGGAATCCTGGCTCCATCAACCCGTTTCAACCCGCAGACCCATTCGGATATTATCCGGAAAAAGTAACCGTACGGACGCACTGGTCGGCAGACCATATCGATATACATATCAAGCCACTGTAAACCTAAACCATTTTTTATGAACACACCATCCAAAATAGGCCCTAATTCCATCATCCAGACCGTTGCCGCTCTCGATGCAACTTACGGCAAAGCCAAGGCAGAAATTATGCTACGAAAAATCGGGCAAGGGTACCTTGTCGGCAACCTCCCGAAAGAAATGGTTGAAGAGGCAAAATTTCATACACTGGTCGGAGCACTGCAGAAAGAGATCGGCGAGACAGCAACCTCCAGAATCCTGCAAGAGTCTGGAGAACGGACCGCCCGATACCTGCTGAAAGTCCGCATTCCTGGTATCTTCCAGAAATTCGTAAAAGTTCTCCCGCCACGCCCTGCATTCAAGCTCTTCCTTTTTGCCATCAGCAAAAACGCCTGGACCTTTGCCGGAAGCGGTGAGTTCACCTACACCATGGACCGCCCGCCCGAAATAACGGTAAAGGTAACCTTTCCAACCCAGCCAGTCGTGGGCAACTTCTACCTCGGCACCTTCACCGCCCTTTTGCAAGAGCTGATCAATCCGAAGACTAAGATCAAGGCAGATATTCGGAAGGAAAATGGAAATATACGGTGTTCTTACCGATGTGAGATTTGAATAGGTCTTATGGAACTCAAACGAACCAACATGATATGGCCAGCTTTAGAAATGCAAACCGTTCTTTATCTCGACAAGGAGGGCATTGTCGCTATTTGGGAGGATGTCAAGGGAACTTGACCTATAAGGCTGGCATCCGCACCAACTTGGATGAGTTTGGCCTTTGAACCAGTCCCATCCCTGAAAGGCCGTATAGAGACCAAGTTAACTCCAGCTCGAAGGAGAACGAAGCTCACCAGTTTCCAGTCATCAGTCGGGACCTCATCGCCTACCCATATAGAGTTGGTTGCTTCATCCCGTACTGGACGCTTTTCTACCACTTTCAACCCCGCATTTCGTATGGCAGTGAAAACCTTCTCTCCATCGACATCTTTAGGAAAGTACTCCACCGTCACGTCTGAACCCAATCTTTGGCTGAATTGTTTCAAATATTGATTATACAAGGCGTTTGCATCAAAAGCTTTGTTGACAATATCGGGGGTCGCAACCTTCGCATTTGCTTCCGTAAAGCCAAACTTTTTAAGCCATAAAACTAAATTTGGCACCTCCTTAGTCTGCTCTGTTATATTAAGAAGAACCCGACGAGTCTCATCCTTCTCTTTATTGGCATTTTTTAGCTCAATATCCTTCTTATCGGATTCCTGGACATTGAACAGGATCGTCAACAACGCCGTAGCAACAAAAACAAAAACAAAAAGCCCTCGTTTACCTTTATCTTTCGAATCAACGAATAAAGAAATCAATCCGCCAATAAGTGCGACCAATGGCATGATAAGCTCTTTCATGAAGTTACCGCTACAAGGTTTTTAAAAGTAACAAAACTGTTGTTTCTGGCTCCAGAATTAAATGTAAGGAATCCATTTTTATTTATAATCGCGCAAACAAGTCACAATAAAAAGCAGCCCGAAAGCTGCCTTTTATTTGTACTACCAACGACCTCTACTGCCACCCGTTAACCATTTTAAAAATCTCCCTGTCGCCGATCGGCACAGGAATTGATGCTATGGGTTCGTCCTGAACCAGGGTATCGGCAATTTCGTTGTAAGGCACAAGGCACTCCTCTTTTCCCGGGGTATCTTCCATGGCAAAGAGGGTTTTACCGGCAAAGCGGCTTTTGCGGATCAGCTCGTGATAGGGCACTTTCGCAAGAAGCCTTGTACCTACTTTTTCAGCAAATTGGTCGAGCATGTTGGTACCGCCACCAGTGGTATAGTCGACACGGTTGGCAACGATGCCTGCAAGTTTCACTTTGTAGCGAACGCTTTTCTGCTGAATAGCCATGCAGAGGCGATTTGCGGCGAAGATACTGTCGAAATCATTGGTTGCGATTATGATAGCATAGTCGGCATAGTTGAGCGGAGCGCTGAAACCGCCGCAGACAACATCACCAAGCACATCAAACAGGATGACATCATATTTATCGTAAAGACCAAGTTCCTGAAGCAGGGTGACAGATTCACCAACCACGTAGCCACCACAACCGCTTCCGGCAGGCGGACCGCCAGCTTCAAGACAGTCAATGCCGGCAAATCCTTTTTCGATAATATCTTCCGCACTCAGCTCCTCGTGGTGAAAATCTACCTCTTCAAGAGCTTCAATAACAGTTTTTTGCAGTTTTCCGGTAATGGGAAAGGTGCTGTCGTGCTTGGGATCGCAGCCGATCTGTAGTACTTTGGCCCCTTTCAGGGCAAGTGCCGCTGAGATATTGGCGCTTGTAGTGCTTTTTCCAATGCCCCCTTTGCCATATACCGCTAAGACTAAACTCATAATGTTTAACAGAAGAATATGATTGATAGAAAAATCTTATCCACCGAGAGACTCTTTCGCCTTGCGAAACACGTCAACGGTGATAACTGGCTCGCCAATACCATGGGCGAAGTTCTCTGTATTCTTTCTCACCTTTTTGCGGACGAAAAACGGCACCTTCTTGAGCATGATTTCAGCCTCATCAGTCCATTTCATCTCTCCATCTTCAGGAAGAACCGGAGGCTCAGAGGTAACTGGCACACCCGTTTGAGAAACCTCCTTGTTACTGTCGGACGGACTAACAGGTACCTCTTCAGAAGAAGCACTCTCCTCGTACTCAAGACCGGCATCACCGAAAAAGTCAATGAGGTGCTTTTCAAGGCCAAGTTTGCATGAAAGATAGACTCTGTCAGCAATAACATCGGCTCCGGCAAAACCGAAAAACGGATAATAACCGAGCAGATGGTTTTCAATATGTGTTGGCGGACAGACAACCATGCAGGGAACATCAAGCTTGCGACAACTGTGACGCTCCATCTGTGTTCCGCAGACCAGGTCAGGCATTTCATCCTCAATAACTTTGGCCACATCCTGAAAGCGGTCGGTAACCATGAGCGCTCCGGGAAGATATCCCTCCAACTCTTTGCGCACCCAGTCGGCATGCTGCTCAAGATAGGTTCCTGCACCGATAATCTGCATCCCGAGCTCGTCATGCAAAAACTTGACAATGCCGACGGTATGCGTGGCATCACCAAAGACAAAAGCTTTTTTATTACTGAAACTCTCCATATCAGCCGTGCGGGCAAACCATGGAACACCACTCGGAGCACTGAGACCATCAAGTGAAAATGCGTTGAGATTAGGCATGGTAAGAGAAGGAACGCCCAATTCAGCTCCTATTGCATTTAGTTTTTCAAGGAGAGAACGAAGCCATGCCATAGTAGGCTCAACCCCTATAGGGGCCTCGCAGAGCGATGGCATAGCGAACGTCTCTTCAAGATATGCGGCTGCGTTGACACCGATTTCACGATAAGGCGCAATATTGAGCCATGCTGCCGGAAGTCTTCCGAGATCTTCGATGCTGCTTCCCCATGGAGCAACCACATTCACCGTGATGCCCAGCGTCTGCAACATGCGGATGATACTGGTCAGATTGGCACGAAGGTGAAAGCCAAGTGAGGTAAAGCCAAGAATGTTCACCGAAGGAGCTGCTGTTTGTTTCTGACTGACTGCATAACGCTTCACCAGTTCAGTAAACAGTCCATCTGCCGCCTCATTTTCCGAAACCCTGAAGGGGTTAAGCGCATAAACCATCAGCCGTTCGTTCGGCACACCTGAATGGGCTGCAAGCTGATGGAGATCTTCCTGAAGCAGAGCGGTGCTGCAGCTTGGCGCAATAACAATAAGTTCTGGATGGTAGTGGTGATCAACTTGCTGCAATGTTGTCGGAAGTCGTGAGACTCCCTGCGCAAGGTCTCTGCCGCGAACGACGCTGATGGATAAAGCAGGGAATTGCGGGGTTCTTTCGAGCATGGTGTAGGTGGCCGTAATGTAATCATCGCCCTGCGGGGCGTGATAGACTGTGTGAACCCCTTTCATACTGTTGGTGACTCGGCTGATACCATGAAGGGCGGTTCCCTCATAGAGCCAGAAAGCTAAGCGCATACTTCTATAACGTTTGTTGTTGCATTTCCTTGCAATAAATTATTGGGCACTTGGCATAACACCTTCTAGCCAGACTTTTTCGTCAAATGCTGGCAGCTTACTGCGACGCTGGAGCGGTGAAACAAAGAGATTGGCAAGAGAGATAACTCCTGACCAACTGTGAATGGGCATGAGCATGAACTCCATGCTCCACTTCACCACAAAACCATTGCCAACAAACGGATTGGCTGTCATCAGTGACGTGACAATCAAATCAGGTTTAATGCGCCTGACATCCTCAAGCTGGCGATGAAAGTTTGGCTGTTCGACAACGCGTACGCCATCAAGTGCTTCCAGTTCTCGCGCATGAAACTTCTTGATGATATAGGCGCTGCTGCACTCAACAACATCAGCACCGGCATTGTGGAGAAAGCGTGCAAGCGGCAGCTCCATCATAGTGTCTGCAGTGAGAAAGACCTTTTTGCCTTTCAAGAGATCGGTTTGTTTGCGAATCTTCTCCCATGCAGCTTTTTCACGATCGCGAAGATCAATAGTGATTCCAAATTCACGGGCGAGATCCTCCCAGAACGCTCTGGTACCATCAGGACCAAAAGGAAAGAGGGAGTGGAGAACACTGCATCCCCGCTCACGGGCAAGCTTGACAGCAACTCTTGAAAGATAGGGCTGGATTGGAGCAAGAACAGTATCGGGGCCAATGGCAGGCATTTTGTCGAAACGAGATTCAGGAAGAAATCCACCGACTGGGATACCGAGCTCTTCAGCCTCTGCCCTGAGATCATCAGCAGTCGAATCATTGACCGATCCGAGGAAAACCACCTTTTTTTCTCCGGCAGGCGCTTCGGGACAGAAGGGTACCAGTGCAGCAAGGACAGAATCTTCAGCCTGGGTAAAATTATAGACAAGACCGCTGGCAGGAACAAAGAGTACCGGAACTTCCGGAGTACTGAGATGGTGTGCCAGCCCCTTGAAGTCAACCTTCATCACCTCGGGTGTACATGAAGAGAGGAGAAAAATAACGGATGGATGGTGATCAGCCTTAATTTCACTGATAATTTCCTGAAGCGTAGGCTCATTCTTGGAAAGATCTCCCTCCTCCATCAAGGCAATACCAAAGCGCGGTTTGGCAAAAATCATCATGCCAAGAGCATTTTGCAGAAAATGAGCACAGGTATGCGTTCCGAGTATGAGAAAAAAGCTGTCCTTAATCTTCTGATACATCCAGCCGACACAGGCAAGGCCACAAAAACTGTGCGTTACGTTATCTTCCTTGATTATCTGAATATCTCCGGGAACCTGCATCATTACTTTTTTCTATTGAGAGTTACTGCCGAAATAACCGACGTTACAACGGTCAGAAATAAAGAATGTGAAGATAAAATATTTTTGCTAATCCCCCTACTCTCCCGACTCGCTTATCGGGGCTATTTTGGCTTTAACAGAAGCTGTCTTCTCACCCAGGCGAACGGCACGATCGCGACGGTCATCAATCTTCATGACGGTATAAACACGCTTTCCTCCCTGGCTGAACGAATACTCATGAAGCCTCAGCGCAAGCTCAAAGAGCAGTGGCGTTGGCCCTTCTACGGTCGTACCCATATCATGAAGACGGTAACTGCAACCGCTTCCAGACAGGAGATCCTGCAAACCGGCGACAAAGTCGCTCAAGCTCCCCTCCTTACTGTCAAGAGGAATAACCGCGATATCCATCAACGCCATAGCAACAAACTGGAAAAGTTATTTGAAAACAGTCTCTTTTCGCCCAGGACCGACAGAAATAAAGGTAACCGGAACCTGCAGCTCATCTTCGAGGAAATTTACATAGTTCCTTGCTTCAGGCTGCATGTCAGCAAATGTCCTTGCCTGAGCGTTCGAGGCCATCCAGCCTTTCATGGTAGTATAAACCGGGGTTACTCTCGCAAGTGTC
Source organism: uncultured Chlorobiaceae bacterium (assembly GCA_903843305.1). Classification (GTDB taxonomy): domain Bacteria; phylum Bacteroidota; class Chlorobiia; order Chlorobiales; family Chlorobiaceae; genus Chlorobium. Next base: position 81,761 of record CAIMPI010000016.1, on the reverse strand, counting down.
TGGTGATCAGTCGGGAAATCGTGAATCTCTTTGCCATCAAGCATATAGGAGGTACACACCTTGATCTCTTCAAAGCTGTCCAGCACATCAAGCTTGGTAAGAGCAATTTCCGTTACACCATTGACCGTCAGAGAATAGCGAAGGGCAACAAGGTCGATCCAGCCACACCGACGTTTTCTGCCTGTCGTGGCACCGAATTCATGACCGATTCTGCCAAGAAGCTCACCTGTTTCATCAAGAAGTTCCGAAGGAAAAGCTCCGTTTCCAACTCTGGTCATATAGGCCTTGCTGACACCAATCACCTTACCAATATAGTTCGGAGCGATGCCGGAACCAGTACAAGCACCTCCAGAGGTTGGATTTGAGGACGTGACAAAAGGGTAAGTACCATGATCAACGTCCAGCAAGCAGCCCTGAGCACCCTCAAGCAGAACTGTTTTACCCTCCTGGAGTTGACGATTCAGATAGAGCTGGGTGTTGGTTACATAGGGGTCAATAATTTTGTCGAACTCTTCGTACTCGCGCACCATAAGCTCAACATCAAGCTCATCTTTCTCATAAATGTTCTTGAAAAGCTTGTTCTTGGCTGCAAGATTTTCGCGGAGCTTCTCCTGCAGCACTTCTGGGCTTAGAAGATCAACAACACGAATACCATGCCGAGCAAACTTATCCTCATAGCTTGGGCCAATACCTCGACCGGTTGTGCCAATCTTCTGATCGCCTTGAGCCGTTTCGTGCAAGGAATCAAGAAGTTTGTGATACGGCATGATGAGATGTGCATTATGACTGATAAACAACCTGCCCGTAACCTCATAACCCAGTTCCTCTACCTGTTTGATTTCATTGAGAAGCGCCACAGGGTCAATCACTACCCCGTTTCCGATGACACAAACACAGCTTTTGTGGAATATTCCGGATGGAATCAGATGTAACACAACGGTTTTATTATCGAAACAGATTGTATGACCGGCATTCGCACCTCCTTGATAACGAACAACGATATCGTACTTTTCCGAAAGATAGTCAACAAGCTTTCCTTTACCTTCATCACCGAACTGTGTGCCGACAATAACGGTTGCCGACTGAGACGGAGTCCTGAATTTTTTTGATTCCACGACGGTTGTTTTTATTGAGAGATATAATGATCAAAGTGAGCCATTAGCTCATTCTTTCCCTTGCCTGAAAAAGATGAATAATTTACAACAAATTTGGCTTTTGTGGCGCAACTTTCCATTATGCGCCGGGTCTGTACCTTTTCCTTCTGCGTGAGTTTGTCATACTTGGTCAGCACAATGCCATAGGGCCGTTCATGGAACTCAAGAAAGTCTATCATCGCCCTGTCGGACTGCATTGCAGGATGGCGGGAATCGAGCAGCAGCACTATCAAGGAAATAGTTCTCCTGTGCTCAATATAAGAGGCTAGCAGGTGACCCCAGGCGGCCTTCTCTGCATGGCCGACTGCCGCGTAACCATAACCGGGAAGATCTACAAAATAAAACTCATTATTAATATTAAAATAGTTTATCAACCTTGTTTTTCCAGGAGTTGCACTAGTTTTGGCCAAGCCCTTCACCCCCGTGAGGGAGTTAAGAAGGGTTGACTTGCCTACATTGGACCTACCTGCAAAAACAATTTCAGGAGATGACTCTTCCGGCAGACCAGAAAGGTTGGAAACGCTGATGTAAAAGGCGGCAAAAGTAATCTTCATACAAAAGTGAGCGGTCTCAAAAAAAGAGCAATAAAAAAGGAAGCTAAAAACCTTGCGTTAAAAACCCAAATGTTTAACTTTCATCGGACTTTTTACACAAAACATCGTTACTTCGCAAATAATAAAGGCAGAACAGTAGAAGATGTCACTCTTGATTTATAATTCCCTGGGGAGAACAAAGGAAAAATTTGAACCTCTTCATCCGGGAATAGTCAGCATGTATGTCTGCGGACCGACCGTTTACGGCCATGCCCATCTTGGTCACGCCAAAAGCTATGTATCATTTGATGTGGTTGTTCGCTGGCTGCGCCAGAGTGGCTATCAGGTAAAGTATGTACAGAACATAACCGATGTCGGGCACCTGACTGATGACGGTGATGAAGGTGAAGACAAGATCATGAAGCAGGCTTATCTTGAAAAAACAGATCCGATGGAAATTGCGCAGTTCTACACTCGCAGTTTCTATGAGGATATGGACAAGCTTCTGGTTCTCCGACCCAATATAGCTCCAGCGGCAACCGCGCACATTCCCGAACAGATTGCACTGATTGAAAGATTGATGAAAACCGGTCACGCTTACGAGGTAAACGGCAACGTCTATTTTTCTGTAGAATCGTTTAATGGATATGGTAAACTTTCCGGGCGCACGGATCAGGAAGCACAGCAGTCCGGTATCAGAATCAGTATAAGATCCGAGAAAAGAGCTCCTTCCGATTTTGCGCTCTGGAAAAAAGCAGATGAGGGGCACCTGATGAAGTGGAATTCCCCGTGGAGCATAGGTTATCCCGGCTGGCATCTCGAATGTTCAGCAATGTCAATGAAATACCTTGGAGAAACCATTGATATTCACGGCGGTGGAATGGAAAATAAGTTTCCTCACCACGACTGCGAAATCGCACAGGCTGAAGCGGCAACAGGCAAACCATATGTCAGGTTCTGGATGCACAACAATATGGTGACTATAAATGGCATAAAAATGGGTAAATCCTTGAAAAACTCAATCAACCTTAAGGATCTGTTCAAGGAAACCGACCCGCTGGTGATTCGATTCTTCATTCTTCAATCCCATTATCGCTCACAACTTGATTATTCTGAAACTGCCATAAAAGCATCAGCGACTGGGCTTGAAAAACTCCGTGAGACTCAACGGCGACTTCTGGAACAGCCACCAGGAACAGGAGTATTTGATAGCGCTCCTTTCGCCCATCGCTTCTCTGAAGCGATGGATGATGATTTCAATACACCTGTAGCCATTGCAGTGCTATTTGAACTAGCTAAAGCCATTAATGCTGCGCTGGATCGCAACGAAGGGCTTTCTGATACATCCCGCAAAGGAATTGAGGCTTTGCTTGACCATGCAGGTCAGGAAACCCTTGGCATCCTCAATCGGAATGATCAACACGGGAACAAAGAGAGTGGAAAAAAACTTGAAGAGGTCATGACTATTCTGCTTAAACTAAGGGATGATGCCAGAAATAATAAGGATTTTGCTCTCAGTGACAAGATACGTGACTCTCTCCTGGGCGCCGGAATTGAGATCAAGGATACAAGGGATGGAGTAAGCTGGTCGGAAAAATCTGATATCTAAAACCTAAAGGTAATCTTCAAGCCCTTCACGCCGGAGTATATCGACAACTTCACGCACACGATGGGAGCTTCCTTTACGACAGATAAGCAAAGCGTCGTCAGTTTCAACAACGATCAAATCCTTTATACCGATTGTGCAGATAACCTTCTTTGCGGTATTCTTGACAAAAACATTCTCACAGTCAATCTGTAAAAGACGACTGTCGGACTGCTGTCCGACAAGGACACTCTGGCTTCCTGCCACTTTCAAAACTTCATCCCAACATCCAAGATCAGTCCATCCGAACTCTCCTGTCAACACAAAAACCTTTTCGGCCTTCTCCATAATGCCATAGTCAATAGAAAGAGGATGAATCCAAGAGTAAACATCCTCAATAACCTTCTGCTCTACCTCGGAGCCGAGACTTTGATAAATATTGAGAAGATCCTTGTACAAATCGGGCATAGAGCGCTCAAACTCTCTGGATATTGCATCAATATGCCAGATAAAGATCCCGCTGTTCCAGTAAAAATCATGGCTTTCAAGAAACTCAACCGCCGTTGTAGAGTCCGGCTTTTCAGCAAAAGCCTTTACCCTGAAAAGTCGGAAATCGCAACCATCTGAAAACGCTGGCGGAAGAAACAGCTCTCCATTTGCCTGAATATAGCCATAAGCAGTTTCTGGCCTGTCGGGTTTGATACCTATGGTCACAAGCCCTTTATTGTTGCGAGCCACCTCGATGCCTGCTTCTACAATCTTGATAAATGCATGGTTATCAAGCACAAGATGATCCGAGGGAAGTACAATGGTTACAGCATCAGGATCCCTTTTTTTAATATGCGCAGTTGCAAGAGCGATACATGGCGCTGTATTACGGCTCGCAGGCTCAACGATAATATTTTCACGAGGAAAACTATTGAGAGATTGTGAGACAAGCGTACGACCCAACTCGCTGGTGATGATAAAAATATTCTCTTCAATCACTAAGCCGGAGATACGTTGTACTGTTTTGGAAATCATTGCCCCATCACTATACAGATCAACAAACTGCTTTGGCATTTTTTTCCTTGACACAGGCCAAAGTTTCTTGCCAAAGCCTCCAGCCATGATAACAGCATAAACATGATTGCCTTGGCCATTAGTCATAAAATTCTATCACTTTACCGTATTGTGTAAAAACATAAATTTTTTGAGATGTACGAGAATCTACAATTATTTCTTCCCAAATGAAGAAACAAATCACGGCAATTATCCGCTCCGATTTGCCATTCACCCCAAAAAATTGTTTTTTGAGGTAATAAACTGACTTCTATATAAGGATTGTACATGATGGAACAACTGAACGATAATTTGACTACTCTTCAGACTTTGTGTGCCGAACAGGCAATAGAGATCGATTCATTGACAATCAAGCAACTGGTCCACTACAGTGAATGTCTCGAAAAGTGGAACAAAAAAATTAACCTGATCAGCCGCAAGGAAGATGCGCCACTGATCATCAAGCATATTTTTCATTCACTGTTGATCACACTTTACCACTCCTTCAAAAAGGGTGAACAGGTGCTTGATCTTGGCACCGGAGGAGGACTTCCCGGGATTCCGCTTGCTATCGCCTTTCCCCAATCACATTTTCTTCTTGTCGATGCTACAGGAAAAAAGATTACTGCCTGCAAGGAAATGATCAAAGAGCTTGGCATCAACAACGCCATTGCAAAACATACAAGGGTTGAAGAACTTAGGGGTGTTGCGTTTGATACGGTACTATCGAGGCAGGTTACCTCTCTCGATAAACTCTGCGCTTATTCCGGCAGACTCTTGAAACCAAAGGGTATTCTGATCTGCCTCAAGGGCGGAAATCTCGAAGCCGAAATAGCGAAAGCCCTGGATTTGGGCAAAGTGCATAACGGGTTTCCCTCTAAAATAGAGCAACATCCTATCCACACGATCAGTCCATTTTTCTCCGAAAAGCAAATAGTCATTGCCTACAGATAAACCTTCATGCGGGCAATGACTATTTGCTTTTCAGAGTTTTCAACAATGAGACTTATTCGGAGGAAGAAGCTTCAGCAGTTTTCTTCGAACCCTTGACTCGTTTTGCACGATCCTGCTTGCCAGTCTTCTGACTTATTGACGGTGCTTCGGTATAATCGACCAGTTCAATCACCGCCATTTTAGCAGCATCACCATAACGTGGCGCAAGTTTGATAACCCTGGTATATCCTCCATTACGAGAACCAACTTTTGCAACTATCTCTTCGAAGAGAATTCTGATTGCATGTTTGTCACGGATATCCCTGAAAATTTCGCGCTGGGCATGAACTGTACCTTTACGAGCCTTGGTAATAATCTTTTCTACGACCCTGCGGGTCTCTTTAGCTTTAGCTTCTGTCGTCTCAATACGCTTATAGACAAGCAATTGTGTTGACAGATTGCTAAGGGTCGCCTTTCTATGGGCTGCGGTTCTTCCGAGTTTTCTTACCGGCTTAACTTTACGCATGACTGTTTCCTGATCTCAATAATTCAAAAAAGGAGTTACTAATCTTATTATTTCATCTGATACTTGGTAATATCCATACCAAACTTCAGGTCAAATTTCTCAAGTTGCTCTTTCAGTTCAGTCAGTGACTTCTTGCCAAAGTTCTTATAATTAAGCAACTCATCCTCCTTGTGAGAAACCAGTTCACCGATAGTATCAATTTCGGCAAGTCTTAGGCAATTATGCGAACGAACTGAAAGATCAAGATCTTCAATTTTAGTATGAAGGAGCCTGCGCATGGTCTCGAACTCGTCATCCTGCTGCTTGAACTCCTCTTCGGTAAATTCTTCTTCTGTCGGTGAAAAATTAGCAAAAAACATAACATGTTCTGTAATGATCTTGCCAGCAAGACTGATTGAATCGTCAGGACTGACAGAACCATCTGTCTCAACATCAAGAATCATCTTCTCATAATCTGTTCGCTGACCAACACGAGTATTCTCTACCGTGAACTTCACATTTCTGATAGGGGTATAAATAGCATCAATGGCTATATAACCTATCGGCATACCTTCGGGCCTGTTATCCTCGGCTGGCATGTAACCACGACCTCTTCCTATATAAAGATCAATATTAAGAGTCACACCTGCATTGATCGTAGCAATATGCATTTCCTTGTTTAACACCTCAAACTCACCTTCCTGAGGAACAATATCTCCAGCCGTGAAATCCATCGGACCAACAAGGGAAAGCGAAGTTTTGCAATTTCTTTTACAGGTTGACTTGAAACGGACCTTCTTGAGGTTCAAAACGATTTCAGGAACATCTTCACGAACACCTTCAATGGCAGTAAACTCGTGATAGATATTATCAATCTTGATCCCTGTTATTGCAGTTCCTGGAAGTGAGGCCAGCAGAACCCTTCTCATAACATTTCCAAGGGTCACTCCATAACCACGTTCGAGAGGCTGTGCAATAAACCTGCCAAAACAATCAGTATGGGAAGCTTCGTCAACCTCTATCTTTGCAGGCATCTGCATCTGGTATATCATAATATTTATACCTTAGAATTCATTAAAATCACTTAGAGTATAACTCAACGACCAACTGCTCGTTGAATGGCTCCTGTACGTCCACTCTCTCAGGAACGCTCAGAAAAATTGCTTTCTGGTTTGCCTTGTCAACCTGAATCCATGAAGGGATTCGGGATTCAGGAGCCTTGTTAAGAGAATCCGTAACAGCTCCCATATTCTTGCTTCTCTGACGGAACTCAATCACTTCGCCCGGCGAAACAATATAAGAAGGAATATCAACCTTCTTGCCATTAACAAGGAGATGCCCATGCGTTACAAGCTGACGGGCACCTGACCTTGACGGAGCAAAACCACAACGAAAAACAACGTTATCAAAACGCCGCTCAAGAAGCTTGACAAGGTTATCACCGGTAATACCTCTCTGCGATACTGCTTTTTGATAATAATTTCTAAACTGCTTCTCAAGAATACCATAAAGGTATTTCATTTTCTGTTTCTCTCTAAGCTGGAGAGCGTATTCAGAAACCTTCCCCTTTCGGCCCTGACCGTGCTGACCTGGAGGAAAGGGACGTCTCTCGAGATATTTTTCAGCCTTAGGTGCAAGTGCAATACCTAACCTGCGGGATACTTTTGTTATTGATCCTCTGAATCTTGCCATATCAATTGCTTCATTGAAATTCTATGAATATATAAAATCAGACCCTTCTGCGTTTGGGAGGTCTGCAGCCATTGTGCGCAAGGGGTGTTATATCCTTGATTGTACGAACATCAAGACCCGCACCCTGCAAAGCACGTATAGCGGCATCGCGTCCGGCACCCGGGCCTTTGATAAAAACATTGACATGCCTCATGCCAAGATCATAAGCCTCCTTAGCAGCAGCTTCAGAAGTCACTTGCGATGCATAGGGTGTATTCTTTTTAGACCCTTTGAAACCATTTTTACCTGCACTGGACCAAGAAACCGTATTGCCCTGAACATCGGTAATGGTTACCATAATATTATTGAACGATGCCTTGATATGCACAGCACCTTCAGGGGTAACTTTTACTTTCTTTTTTTTCCTGCTTATTGTAGCCATGAACTTACACTCTTTAAGTCTCTAAGATTTTTTGCCTGCACACTACTACTTCTTGACAGCCTTTTTCTTGCCAGCAACAGTCTTTCTCTTACCTTTTCTTGTCCTTGCATTTGTGCGCGTTCTCTGTCCACGAACAGGTAGCGAACGACGGTGACGAAGTCCCCGGTAGCAACCAATGTCCATCAGCCGCTTGATGGCAGTCTGCTGCTCACCACGAGCCTGGCCCTCTACCTTGTATTCCTCGGCAATAATTTCTCTGATGGCATGCGCTTCTTCATCATTCAATTCAGAGATCTTTCTGTCAGGCGCAATACCAGCTCTCTGCAAAATACTTTCTGCTGATGCTCTCCCAATACCATAAACATGCGTCAATGCGATAACAGCATGCTTATTCAACGGCAAATTTACCCCAGCTATCCTCATATTCTCATTAAAGTTCTATTGTTTTTCTGAAGATCAACCCTGGCGTTGCTTATGGCTGGGATTAACTTTACAAATCACATATCTCTTGCCTTTTCGCTTAACAATGCGGCAATGCTCACAACGCTTTTTGATAGAAGAATATATTTTCATAATAAACCCGACATGCAAAAATTAAACCAACTCATCCGAAATGTGAAAAGGTTTTTAATGTAATAAATATTGACAGTAAAACAAACATACCGGAGACCTGTTTTATCACTTATTTATACCGGTAGGTAATACGCCCTTTAGTAATATCGTAGGGTGATATCTGGACTTTAACTTTGTCACCCGGCAGGATCCTGATATAGTGCATCCGTATTTTACCCGAAACATGCGCAAGCACCTCAAGACTGTTTTCAAGCTTTACCTTGAACAGCGCATTCGGAAGTGCATCCAGAATAACGCCCTCAATCTCAATTGATTCTTCTTTTGCCAAATTATCTGCTCCTTTATTTCAATAGTATGTTATAGGCGATCAAGCTCGTTTAGCATCAAGAAAGGTATGGGTCAGTATTTCTGCTTCGTTGGGCCTTACAACAATTGTATGCTCAAAGTGGGCTGATGGTTTTCCGTCCTCTGTTACAGCAACCCATCCTCCACGACGACTGATTGCCTTACGCGATCTTCCGAGAGCGATCATAGGTTCGATTGCAAGTGTCATCCCCTCCCGCAGCTTCACGCCAGTGTTTTTCCTTCCATAATTTGGTACCGCAGGATCCTCATGCAATTCGCTGCCAATCCCATGACCAACCATATTTTCTATGACACTGAACCCGAACGAACGGGCATAATCCTCAATAGCCGAGGAAATATCATGAAGTCTATTGCCTTCAACAGCCATGGCAATTCCGCGAGCAAGACACTCACGGGTTACGTCAACAAGCTCCTGTACCTTGTCATCAATAATACCAAGAACAAAAGTGCGAGCTGCATCACCGTGATAACCTCCCATATAGACACCGCAATCAACAGAAACAATATCTCCCTCTCTGACAACCCTTTTCGTGCTTGGAACTCCGTGAACTACTTCCTCATTAATGGAAACACACAGCGTTGCAGGATATGGCGTCACACCAGGATCACTTTTAGGGACATAATTCAAAAAGCTCGGAACTCCATGATGATCACGAATATAGGCCTCCGCCATTGAATCAAGCTGCTTGGTCGTCATACCCGGCATTAATTCCATCTCAAGCATATCGAGTACCTTTGCCACCAGCGCACCTGACTCTCTCATCAACCCAATTTCGCGTTCACTTTTAATTGTGATCATAGAAGTATATTACCTGCTCTGCCGAGACCGTGTTTTACCTGACTTCATGAAACCGTCGTAATGACGCATGAGCAGATGGCTTTCAACCTGCTGCAGGGTATCGAGCCCAACACCGACAATGATCAAAAGACTTGTGCCGCCAAAAAATTGTGCAAATCCCTGTGTTACATTGCCAAATTTTGTGAGAAAAGTCGGAAGAATTGCAATAATCGCGAGTGATATAGCACCAGGAAGGGTGATACGTGTCAAAATATTATCAATAAAATCGGCAGTGCTTTTGCCTGGCCGCACACCCGGTATAAACCCTCCCTGCCGGCGCATGGTATCAGCAACTTCCTTTGGATTAAAAGCAATAGCCGTATAAAAATACGTAAAAAAGACAATCATGGTGCCAAACATCAGGGCATACCACCATGAATCGTAAGCAAATAATCCTGCGATTCTCTGCATAACCTCATTTTCAGGGAAAAAAGAAAGAAAGGTACCCGGAAGAAACATGATGGACTGTGCAAATATAATAGGCATAACACCCGCTGTATTGATCCTCATTGGAATGTACTGGGTGCTTCCTCCATAGACTTTACGCCCTACCACCCTCTTTGCATGCTGCACTGGTATACGTCTGGTACCAACACTCAATACAACAACGAAAGCGACAATAACAGCCATCATCGCAAGAATAATAATCTCAATAATCCAGTTCTTGCTTCCCAGTGATACTGAGCGAAATTCGGAGACAAGAGCCTGAGGAAAACGCGCAAGAATACCGATCATAATAATAAGCGATATCCCGTTTCCAATTCCTCGCTCTGTAATTTTTTCACCAAGCCACATGACAAAAATCGTTGCCGATGTTAGAAGTATCACAACGGTGACAGTGAAAAAAATACCTGGATCAGGCACAATAACCTTGCCGAATGATGCCGGGCTTGAAAGACTTACACTCACCCCCCAAGACTGTAGAATAGCGATAAATACAGTCCCGTAGCGAGTCATCTGGCTGATTTTTTGGCGGCCATCCTCTCCCTCCTTCTGTAATTTCTGAAAATAGGGAGTTACTGCGCCAAGCAACTGGACAATGATTGATGCTGAAATGTATGGCATGATACCAAGCGAGAAAATCGAGGCTCTCGCAAATGCTCCACCAACAAAAAGATCAAAAAGTCCAAAAAGATCATTGGCATGTGTCTGTGATGCGCCTGAAACTGCAGCCGCATCAACACCGGGAATGGTAATGTGTGAACCAAGCCTGTAGACAAATAACAACAGAAGCGTATAAAGAATCCTCTGACGGAGTTCAGGGATTTTATTAATGTTCCTTATACTTTCAGTAAGCTTCATATCATCCTTTTAGAGTATTCAGGGCTTGATTGATTTTTTGGTTCTCTTGACCAGTTTGGCTTTTGGTTTCAAGAGGGCCTCATCAAACGGAAGCTCCCTGACCTTTGATGCCTCCTCAAGGGTACGGAATGCCTTAACAGCTTGGCCGCCCGCTGCGATAATTTTTTCCTCAGCACTTTTGCTGAACGCATGGGCGGTAATTGTAATCGCGCTCGCCAATTCCCCGTTACCAAGAATCTTGAAATAATCCGCATTACTCGCGTGAAGGAGAGACTTAATATCAAGAATGGAAATCTCGGTTCCAACCAGACCATCCTGAATCCACTTATCAATCTGTGTAAGATTTACTGTGTTTACCGGTTTTTTATCAATAGGGGTAAATCCAAATTTTGGCAACCTCCGATAAACCGGAACCTGTCCGCCTTCAATAATAGGCCTTTTGTAGCCGCTTCGCGACTGCTGGCCATTATTACCTTTGCCTGCCGTCGTTCCATTACCTGAACCCTGACCGCGGCCAACCCTCTTTTTGCTTTTTACTGCGCCTTTTGCTGGACGAAGTGAACTTAAATCCATGATTTCAATTCCCGACTTGCTATTAGTAAAAATCCTAAACTTCCTCAACCTTTACAAGGTGCTGTACGACCCTGATCTGCCCTCTGGTACAAGGGTTGTCCTGCCTGTCTACACTGTAATTAGGCCTGCCAAGCCCAAGAGCCTGAATAGTAGCTTTCTGCTTTTTCGTGCCACCAATGACGCTCCGAACCTGAATAATTTTTAATGTCTTTTCACTCATGATCTCATTCTCTCATTTTAGCTTTCAAAAACCTCAGTCAGGCTCTTTGACCGTCTCTCTCCTACATCATAGGCATCTGATATGCTCTGAAGACCCTTTATTGCAGCCTTTACGACATTATGCGGATTGGATGAACCAAGCGATTTTGTCAAAATATCGTGGATACCAGCCATCTCAAGAACAGCTCTCACCGCACCACCGGCAATAAGACCGGTACCTGGAGTGGCAGGCTTCATCATGACCTTGGCAGAACCATACTTGACAACAATCTGGTGGGGTATCGTCCCCTTGACAATCGGTACCTTGATCACATTTTTCTTGCCATCTTCAATACCTTTTGCAATAGCATCCTGTACTTCGTTTGCCTTTCCAAGCCCGTAGCCGACATGACCCTCTTTATCGCCAACTACAACAATAGCATTGAATCCGAAACGCTTTCCACCTTTAACAACTTTTGCAGTCCTGTTGATATGAACCAGCTTCTCTTTCAGATTTAATTCACCGGGTCTGATACTCTTTGCAGATGTTTTCACCATTTACGCTATCTCTTTTGAAAAATTTTTAAAAGATCAGTCCTGCCTCTCTCGCACCATCAGCCAATGCCTTGACTCTGCCATGATAACGAAATCCATTCCTGTCAAATACTACATTTGTTATACCTGCCGCCAGTGCTTTCTGACCGATCTGATTGCCTATAATACGGCAAACTTCAGACTTTGAGCCCTGAAGAGCTTTGTTATCTTTCGACATAGTTGAAGAAGTCACCATTGTTCTACCGCTCACATCATCAATCAATTGTGCATAAATCTGTGAAAGACTCCTGTAGACACAAAGCCTCGGCTTTAACTGCGTGCCCTGGACATTGGCTCTGCTTCTGTCCTTGATTTTCTGCCTCCGGGAGGCTTTATCGATTTGACTCATTCTCTTGAACCGTTGTAAAATGTTATTGCCTGACTACTTGTGCTCTTGATTCATTACTTACCTGCAGCCTTACCTTCCTTGCGGCGGACCACTTCACCTTCATACTTGATTCCTTTGCCACGATAAGGCTCCGGCTTTCTGAATGAGCGGATCTTTGCGGCAACCTGACCGACAAGCGCTTTATCAATACCGCTTACAAGAATTGTAACCTGATCAGGCACCTCTATTTTGATCTCGTCCGGGGCCTTGAAATAAATCATGTGAGAATAACCAAGAGTTAAGGCGAGCAGATCGTTTTTCAGTTCTGCACGATACCCAACACCGGCAATTTCAAGTTTTCTGGTAAACCCTTTAGTCACACCATCAACCATATTGCTGATAAGCATGCGGTAAAGACCGTGCTGAGCTTTCGCCTTTTTGCTGTCGTCCACTCTCAGAACGGTAAGGAGACCCCCTTCTTCTGAAATCGTTACCTGATCCGTCAGACTCTGTTCAAGAGTACCTTTAGGACCAGACACCCGGATGTTCAAATCACTGATCTCAATCTTTGCCTGATTACTCAGGGTTATGGGCATTTTTCCTATTCTTGACATGGTATTCTAATGCTCTCTGGCTTATAAATTAATAGATACGGAACAGGATTTCACCACCTACGCCCTGTGCCCTGGCCTCTTTATCTGTTATAACCCCTTTCGATGAAGAAAGGATATACAACCCGAGACCACCAAGATATTTTTTAATATCTTTTCCGTCATAAACACGCCGACCCGGCTTACTGACTCTGGTAATCTCCTTGATGGCTGGATCACCCTGTGCCGTATACTTCAGATCAATCCGCAAAAAAGGGAATTTCTCAGTTGTTATGACCGTAAAGCTTTTGATATACCCTTTCTCCACAAGCAATTGCGAGAGGTTCTCCCGAAGCTTTGAATACGGGATATCGGTTGTTTTATTTTTTGCTCTTCCCGCATTTCTGATACGGGTGATATAATCTGCAATAGAATCCGTTACAGGCATAGCGAACGTTGGTTACTTTCAAAAATGAACAAATACCTTTCTTTATCTACAAGCAAGCAAACTCACCAGCTTGCCTTTTTAACACCGGGCAACTTTCCTTCAAGACTGAACTTACGAAACATGTGCCTGCACAGTCCAAACTTGGCATATACACCCCTTCCTCGTCCAGTCAGCACACAACGATTACGAACTCTGGTCGCCGAACTATCCCTGGGCAGCTTGCGAAGTGCTTCATAGTCGCCAGCTTTAATCAATTCCGCACGAAGGTCCGCATACTTCGCTACAAGTTTTATTCTTTTCTCGTTCCTTGCTATAACGCTTTTTTTTGCCATCTGTTTTCTGAATTAATTAGTTGTTCTTCTTTTTGAATGGCATTCCAAGTTCCGAAAGCAGCGCGTAAGCCTCTTCGTCTGTAGAAGCAGAAGTTACAAAACTGATATCCATTCCGGATATTCTCGGTACTTTATCAATATCGATTTCCGGAAATATAATCTGCTCTCTGACTCCGGCAGTGTAGTTTCCGCGTCCATCAAAACTGGTATCACTGAGCCCGCGAAAATCACGTATCCTGGGAACAGCAAGACTTACAAAACGGTCAAAAAACTCATACATGGCTTTGCGGCGCAACGTTACACGGCAACCAATTGCCTGACCTTCACGCAGTTTGAAGTTTGATATTGCTTTTTTTGATTTACGGACCTGTGGTTTCTGACCTGTAATCTGGGCAAGCTCCTGAAGTGCTATTTCAAGCAATTTAGGCTCTGCGGCAGCGGCTCCAACACCAATATTGATCGATATTTTCTTAAGTCTTGGAACCTTCATGACATTCTTGTACTGAAAGCGCTCAATAAGAGCTGGAGTTACTTTCTCTTTATAAAATGTCTCAAGCCTTGCTACTGAAAGAGTTGGCTGTGTCATCTCTTTATTCTTGTCCATCTTGTTTGTTGTCCGTTTATCAGGATGGTCTTTGTCATCCTTACATTTAGTAGAAACAATTAACTTTTCTTCACATTGGAAGAATGAATAGGAAACTCCCTTTCAATGATCGATCCCTGTGACTGGCCCTGAGCAGGACGCGTATGACGTTTCCGGATATTTACTCCTTCAACAATAACACGACTTTTTATCGGAAATACTTTCAGAATCTTGCCAGCTTTTCCCTTGTCATTACCGCTGATAATGACAACCGAGTCATTTTTCTTTACGTGCAGCTTGACCTTTCTAATCCCTGTTTTCATTTTTCACTGAGTATAATAGTATTTCATAAAATCATGAGCGGGAGACGAGACTCGAACTCGCGACCAACAGCTTGGAAGGCTGTGACTCTACCAACTGAGTTACTCCCGCCTGAAACAACTTACAACACTTCAGGCGCCAGAGAAACAATCTTCATAAACTTTCTGTCACGAAGCTCTCTTGCTACCGGCCCAAAGATACGGGTTCCTCTCGGCTCCCCCTGAGCATTGAGAAGAACAACTGCATTCTCATCAAACCGGATATACGAGCCATCTTTCCTCCGTGATTCCTTGACACAGCGAACAACAACAGCTTTGCATACATCCTTCTTTTTGACAATACCACCAGGAACTGCAGCCTTGACCGATACAATAATCTGATCACCCAATGAGGCATATCGCCTCCCGGTTCCGCCGAATACATGAATACAGCGTACTTTTTTAGCTCCACTGTTATCGGCAACAACCAGATTTGTTTCTTTCTGGATCATCCTGTTTCAAACTTTAATAAATGTATAAAAATCTTTCCTTATCTGGCTTTTTCAATAATTTCAACCAAACGACAGCTTTTTCTTTTACTCAAGGGTCTACACTCAACTACCTTCACAAGGTCACCAATTCCAGCTTCATTTTTTTCATCATGAGCCATAAGCCTTGTTGTCTTCTTGAAATATTTCTTGTAAACAGGGTGCTGAACGCTACGCTCGACAGCAACAATACATGCCTTATCCATCTTATCGCTGACAACCTTCCCTAACCAGCTTTTTTTTCTTCCTCTTACTGGAGCACTTTGTTCCATAGATACACTGCCCATTTTATTATCTTCCATGTAAGTAAACCGTTTTATTGTTTGCCTTTCCATCAAACAAGACCGATTTCTGCAGTCGTAAGTTGATGGAGTCGATTTTTCATGCGCGCAATATCCCGTCTCGAATTGCGGAAAACCATTGGATTCTGCGGCTGCTCAATAACCCTAAAAAAATTGATATCGGCAAGTCTTTCTTCAAGCTCCTTGAGCTTTTCGGTCAGTTCCTGTTTGCTCAATGCCGCAATTTCATACTTTTTCATAATAAGTAACCCTCGTGTCGAATTAATTGCTCGTTTAATCTTCGTAATCAGGACGAACTATAAACCTGGTCTTGATCGGCAACTTTTTTGCTGCAAGCCTAAAAGCCTCTGTAGCCACATCTTTAGGAATTCCATCAGCCTCAAACATGATCCTCCCTGGCTTTACAACAGCAACCCAAAATTCCGGAGAACCTTTACCAGAACCCATTCGAGTTTCTGCAGGTTTCTGAGTTACCGGTTTATCGGGAAATATCCTGATCCAGATTTTACCATCTCTTTTCATAAATCTTGTCATGGCAACACGGGCGGCCTCAATCTGACGACTCGTTATCCATGCCTGCTCAACAGCTTTCAGACCGAAGGAACCAAAAGATACCGATGTACCACGACCTGAATTGCCTTTCATCCGGCCTCTTTGTGTCTTTCTATATTTAACTCTCTTTGGCATTAACATACAGGCAACTCCATTCGTTTTCTTATTGTATGGTACTTGATATTATGATCGCTTTGTACGGTTGCGGCGCTTGGCACGGCCATCTCGAGTATCCCGGTTTCTAGCGCCAGCATCGCTTCGTCTATCTTTCATTCTCTTCATTTCCTCCTCCTCAATAGCGTCAATACGCTGTACGAGAACTTCGCCTTTGTAAACCCAAACCTTTATTCCAATAGTACCGGCAATAGTGTGAGCAGTAACACTCGCATAATCAACATTGGCACGAATGGTGTGAAGAGGTATTTTTCCTTCCTTATACTGCTCAGAACGTGCAATTTCTGCACCACCCAAACGGCCACCACATCTGATCCTTACGCCTTCAGCACCAGAGCGCATTGCCTGCTGAATCGCCTGCTTCATCGCTCTTCTGAAAGAAACGCGATTCTCCAGTTGATACGCGATATTGTCGCCGATAAGTTGTGCCTCAATTTCAGGCTTGACAACCTCAACAACATCTATTTTTACCTCTTTACCAGTAATACGGCTCAACTCCTGAGAAAGATTATTTATCTCCTCACCTTTTCTTCCAACAACCGCACCAGGCCGCGCTGCATATATATTTATCTTAACATTCTTGGTTGTTCTCTCAATAATAATGCGTGCTATACCTGCTCTTTCCTTCTTCAATCTAGCAAGAACATAAGTGCGAATAACATGGTCTTGCTTTATTTTTTCCGAAATAACAGGACTGTCATCATACCAGCGTGAAGCCCAGTCCCTGATAATTCCAAGCCTAAATCCAGTAGGATTAACTTTTTGACCCAATGCTCTCTCCTTGTTTTATTTAGTTACTGGATTTTTAACCTTAGCAATGACTATTGTGAGATGATTCGATCTTTTCCGAATCCTGAATGCCCGACCCATCGGAGCAGGAAGCGTTCGTTTCAGCGTCACGCCTTGATCAACAAAAACTTCCTTGATAAAAAGTTCCTGATCAGTAGCCCTTTCATCCGGATTACGCAAAGCGTAATTTGCTACCGCTGATTTGAGCGTCATCAAAACATTCCGAGAAGCAGCCTTTGTTGAGTTAAGCAAAATTGCTTTCGCCAGATCCACCTGCTTTCCACGAACAAGACCTGCAACAAGACGCATTTTTCTTGGTGATGTTGGAGTATCCCGTAAAATTGCTTTAGCTTCCATGATATCGTTACCCTTTCGCATTATTCAGATTATTTTTTTCTTGGTGCAGATCCGCCTTTTTCAGACTTTCCACCACCAGCATGGCCGCGAAATGATCTTGTCGGGGAAAACTCTCCAAGCTTGTGACCTACCATATTATCACCCACATAAACAGGCACATGGTTCTTACCATTGTGTACTGCTACGGTGTGACCGACAAAATCAGGTGAAATCATTGAACTTCTGGACCAAGTCTTTATAACCTTCTTTTCACCCTTGCTATTCATATCAAGGATCCGCTTTTCCAGTTTTATATCAATGAACGGTCCCTTTTTAAGTGATCTTGGCATAATTTCTCTGCTTGTTGTTGTTAACCGCTATAGTTATTTGGCGTTTCTGCCCCGTACAATCAATTTCTGTGAAGCCTTTTTCTTATTTCTAGTCTTCTGACCCTTTGCAAGCTGCCCCCATGGAGACATAGGATGCTTTCTTCCGCCGCCTGATTTCGACTTACCTTCACCACCACCCATCGGGTGATCGACAGGGTTCATCGCCATACCTCTCGTTTGCGGACGGATACCAAGCCAGCGACTCCTGCCAGCTTTACCCAAAACAACATTTTCATGATCAGTATTACCAACGACACCTATTGTTGCACGACATTCTACCCTGAGCTTGCGAATCTCACCCGAAGGAAGCTTCAAAGTAACATAATCACCTTCACGTGCAGCAAGTACTGCAAACCCTCCGGCTGACCTTACAATCTGGCCACCCTTTCCAGCTTTCATCTCGATATTATGAATATTAGTACCGAGCGGAATATTTTTTAGTGGCATGGTATTACCGGTCTTAATTTCGACCTTTTCACCACTTTCCACCTTGTCCCCAACATTTAAACCTTTCGGGGCGAGAATATAACGTTTTTCTCCATCATTGTAATGCAATAATGCAATTCTTGATGAACGATTCGGATCATACTCTATAGCGGCAACAGTTCCAAGAACGCCATCCTTATTGCGTTTGAAATCAATAATCCTGTAATGTCTTTTATGCCCACCACCTCTATGCCTGGAGGTCTTTCTGCCTGCACTGTTTCGTCCACCTGATTTACTGAGTGGCACAAGCAAGCTTTTTTCAGGCTTACTTTTTGTGATTTCATCGAATGCAGGGTATGACATGAATCTTGACCCTGGCGTAACCGGCGCTAATTTCCTTATAGCCATTTGAATGTATGATCTATCCTTTTTATAATTTCTATCCTTCGCTCTTCTGGGCTGTGCCTGAGTAATAGTCTATCGACTGACCCTTTGCAAGCGTGATAATCGCCTTTTTCCAATCACTCTTTTTTCCAGTAATCCTGCCTCTCTTCGTATTCTGAGCACGAGATTTTCCAAGACAGTTTATCGTACGTACCGATTTTACTTCTACTCCGAATTTCTTCTCAACCGCTTTCCTGATATCATTCTTGTCAGCTTCCGGTTTAACAATCAAGACATACTGTCCTTTTTTCTCTGTGAGCCCGGTACTTTTTTCTGTCAACAAGGGGCGCAACAACGGGTTTATCATCTCTTTAACTCCTTTTTCTTGAAAACTCCAGGTTACCCTAATGTATCTTCTATTTTTTTCAGCGCAGTCTTCTGAACAAGTACTGTATGACTATGCAGAATATCATACGTTGAAGCCTTATCGGCAGTCATGATGTCAAGCACCTCAATATTTCTTCCCGACCTTGAAATAATCATATCATACTCAGGCGTCAGCATCAGGGTTTTCTTCTGCAAAAGGCCAAGGTTTTTCAAAATATCGGCAAATGGTTTGGTCTTTATCTGTTCAAGTCTGAAGTCCTCAACCACAAGGATTTGACCAGCTTGTGCCTTGGAACTCAGAGCAGAGCGTCGGGCAAGAAGCTTTACCTTCTTATTCACTTTCTGATCATAGGAATGCGGCACGGGCCCAAATATGGTTCCACCTCCACTGGCAAGCGGAGAACGGCTTGAACCCTGACGGGCATTGCCTGTACCTTTCTGACGTAATGGTTTCCTGCCACCACCTCTTACTTCCCCGCGCGTTTTTGACTTGTGAGTACCCTGTCTTCTATTGGCAAGGATAGACTTGACATCCAGATACATCGCATGTTCAGATATTTCAACGCCGAATATATCATCACGGAGCGTTACCACTTCCCCGGTTTCAGTACCGGCAGTATTTAAGACTTTAAGTTCCATAGCTTCGTGCATTCAGCATTTACTTTTTTGTAGAAACAATCTTGACATAGCAATTTCTTGGCCCTGGCACCGATCCCTTTATCACAATAAGATTAGACTCCGGCATGATCTTGAAAATTTCAAGGTTTCTGACGGTAATATTATCTGATCCCATACGTCCAGCCATTCTGGTACCTTTGAAAACCCTTGACGGATCAGATGAGGCCCCGATAGAACCTGGTGCTCTCTGCCTGTCCGACTGACCATGTGTTCTCTGACTGCCACTGAAATTATGTCGTTTCATGACACCGGCAAAGCCTTTTCCTTTCGAAACACCGAGAACATTAATCTTCTCACCCTCTTTGAACGATTCAACACTTACGGCACTGCCAAGTTCCAGTTCCTGATCAAGCTCTGTAAAATCAAACTCAGCCAGCTTAAAACCCGGGGTTACTCCAGCCTTCTTGTAATGACCCTGCAGCGGCTTGCTGACATTCTTTTCCTTTCTTACGCCAATACCAACCTGATAAGCATCGTAACCATCTGTATCTACACGTTTAACCTGTGTTACAAAGCATGGTCCTGCCTCAATAATTGTGCAGGATACCGCCTCGCGTTTCTCATTGAATAAACGGGTCATGCCGATTTTTTTTCCAAGAATCGCACCCATATAAAATTATCTTTTCTAATTCTTTAAGACTTGATTTCAACATCAACACCGCTTGGAAGCTCAAGCTTCATAAGCATATCAATGGTTCTGGATGTCGGGTTTATAATTTCGATCAACCTCTTATGGGAGGAGAAAGAAAACTGCTCACGGGACTTCTTATCGACATGTGGAGACCGGTTTACAGTATAAACATGCGATTTTGTGGGCAGGGGTATTGGACCAAAGATAATTGCATCCGTCTGCTTGACCACATCAATAATCCTTAGAGCCCACTTATCAACCAGGCTATGGTCGTAAGACTTGAGCTTGATTCTTATCTTTTGCTGTACAGCCACTTGTCAACCCATTTTCGTGTTATCAATAAAAAAGGGGCAGGATTTTCGGCCCCGCCCCGGGACGCTATACAAACTCTTATTCAATAATCGTGGTAACTGAACCTGCACCAACGGTACGACCACCCTCACGGATAGCGAAACGGAGGCCTTCATCCATAGCGATAGGAGCAAGCAGCTCAACTTCAACACCAAGATTATCTCCAGGCATAACCATTTCGACACCTTCAGGCAGCGTCACAGAACCAGTAACATCGGTGGTACGGAAATAAAACTGAGGACGGTAACCGTTAAAGAACGGAGTATGACGACCACCCTCTTCTTTCTTCAGAATATAGACCTCCGCCTTGAACTTTGTATGCGGCTTGATCGTGCCTGGTTTTGCGATAACCATACCGCGCTCAAGCTCTGTTTTGTCAACGCCTCTGAGAAGAAGACCCGCATTATCACCAGCCTGCCCCTCTTCAAGGAGTTTCTGGAACATTTCAATACCGGTAACAACGGATTTACGGGTTGGCTTCAAACCAACAATTTCGACCTCTTCATTGATCTTGATACGACCTCTCTCAATCCTTCCTGTACCGACAGTACCACGACCAGAAATGGAGAATACATCTTCAACGGGCATCAGAAAAGGCTTGTCAATATCACGAACTGGATCAGGAATGAATGAGTCAACAGCATCCATAAGCTCCATAATTGCTTTTTCGCCTTCAGGATCACCCTCAAGAGCTTTCAGCGCAGAACCCTTGATAATCGGGATGTCATCACCAGGAAAATTGTATTGAGTCAATAACTCTCTCAGCTCAAGCTCCACAAGCTCAATAAGTTCCGGATCCGCAATATCAACCTTATTCAGGAAAACAACCAGTGAAGGAACGTTTACCTGACGGGCAAGCAGAATGTGCTCACGGGTTTGAGGCATAGGTCCATCGGTACCTGCTACAACAAGAATAGCGCCGTCCATCTGGGCAGCACCAGTAATCATGTTTTTAATGTAATCAGCATGACCTGGACAGTCAATGTGTGCATAGTGACGCTTTTTCGTCTGATATTCTACGTGCGCTGTCGAAATGGTAATACCGCGCTCTCTCTCTTCAGGAGCCTTATCGATACTGCCAAAATCGCGCTGCTGCGCAAGACCCTGCTTTGCAAGAACCGAGGTAATTGCTGCAGTCAAAGTTGTTTTACCATGATCAACATGACCAATGGTTCCTATATTGACATGGGGTTTATCCCTCTTGTAGGACTCTTTTGCCATAACTTGTCTCCGTGTCGGTTATCTGTTATTGTTTGTAATAATTAAATCTGATACAGCCTTTTTACACGCTTAGTCCGAATCCTTGCTCACTCTTTTTTCCTGCAAAGCTTCCGCAATATTGCGAGGAACTTCGCGATAACAGTCAAACTCCATCGAATAATTAGCCCGTCCCTGACTCATCGAGCGAAGATCAGTCGAGTAACCGAACATTGCAGAAAGAGGAACTTTGGCGTTAACAAACTGAGCTCCCGCCCTCTGCCCCATACCCTCGATATGGCCGCGACGACTTGACAGATCACCCATAACATCTCCGAGATACTCTTCGGGAGTAACAACCTCAACTTTCATGATCGGCTCAAGCAAAACTGGATTAGCCTTTTTAGCTGCACCTTTAAAACCGATTGAACCGGCAATCTTAAAGGCCATTTCCGAAGAGTCAACCTCATGATACTTGCCATCCAAAAGGGTAACTTTTATATCCTGCATCGGATACCCTGCAACAACACCACCTTTCATCGCCTGCTGCACACCAACATTAACCGCAGGAATATACTCTCTCGGAATAACTCCACCCTTGACGGCATCGACAAACTCATATCCTTTTCCTTCTTCAAGCGGCTCAACGCGGAGAACGACCAGACCGAACTGACCTTTACCGCCGGACTGACGAACAAATTTGCCTTCAAACTCCACAGACTCCCTGATCGTTTCACGGTAAGCAACCTGCGGCTTGCCCACATTGGCCTCCACCTTGAACTCACGCTTGAGACGATCAACCAGAATCTCAAGATGCAGCTCACCCATACCGGCAATCAGCGTCTGACCTGTTTCATCATCAGTCTTCACCTTGAACGTTGGATCCTCTTCGGCTAGCTTTGCCAGCGACATACCCAGCCTGTCAGAGTCACTCTTTGTTTTCGGCTCAATAGCTATTTCTATAACCGGTTCAGGAAAAACCATTTTCTCCAGCACCACCGGACTATTTTCATCACAGAGCGTGTCTCCGGTTCTGACATCCTTCAAACCGACAGCCGCCGCGATATCACCGCAATAAACACAATCTATATCTTCTCTCTTGTTGGAGTGCATCTGAAGCACACGACCGATGCGCTCTTTTTTACCAGTCATCGTATTCAGCACATAACTGCCAGCCTTGAGCACGCCAGAATAAACCCTGAAAAACGTCAACTTTCCAACAAACGGGTCTGTCGCAATCTTGAAAGCAAGCGCCGCAAATGGCTCCTCATCCTTCGGCTCACGACTTACTGGCTCCTCGGTACGCGGGTGATGACCTTCGACCGCACCAACATCAACAGGTGACGCAAGATATTCGACTACAGCATCAAGCATAAACTGAACACCCTTGTTCTTAAAGGATGAGCCACAAAGCACAGGGATAATAGTGACCTTAAGGGTAGCCTGGCGCAACACATCCCGAACTTCTTTCTCGGTAATATCCTCACCGTTCAGATATTTTTCGAGGAGCGTATCATCATGTTCAGAAACAGCTTCGAGCATATTGATCCGCCATGTCCTTGCCTCATTCTGAAGGTCATGCGGAATCTCAACTTCATCATAGGTGCTACCATCCTCTTTATTATAGATAATACCCTTCATCCTGATAAGATCAACAAAACCCGCAAAAATCTCACCTTCGCCAATCGGTATCTGAAGAGGTACCGGATTTGCACCAAGCCTCTCCCTTATAGCCTTTACGGTCTCAAAGAAATTTGCGCCGGTCCTGTCCATCTTGTTGATATAGGCAATCCTCGGTACACCATATTTATTCGCCTGACGCCATACCGTCTCAGACTGAGGCTCGACTCCTCCAACAGCACAAAACAACGCCACAGCACCATCAAGCACACGCAAAGAACGCTCAACCTCAACAGTAAAATCAACATGCCCTGGCGTATCAATAATATTGATTCTGTGGTTAACACCAACATAATTACCAAACTTCGGAACCCAGAAACAGGTTGTCGCCGCTGAGGTAATGGTAATACCCCGCTCTTTCTCCTGATCCATCCAGTCCATAGTAGCTCCGCCATCATGAACCTCACCCATCCGATGCAAACGACCAGTGTAATACAGAATTCTCTCAGTCGTCGTCGTTTTTCCGGCATCAATATGAGCCATGATACCGATGTTGCGTACTTTATCTAAATCAACCAGCCTTGCCATAACAAATTTTTAGACCTTTTATTTCACACTTTACAAACCATCAGAACCTGAAATGAGCAAACGCCTTGTTCGCATCAGCCATTCTATGTACTTCATCGCGCTTTTTAACCGAAGCTCCCTGCTCATTAGCAGCATCCATCAACTCGGCAGCAAGCTTTTCAGCCATGGATTTACCACCGCGTCTTCCCGCATACATCTTGAGCCAACGAAATGCAAGAGCACCGCGACGTGAAGCCTTGACCTCCATAGGAATCTGATAGGTAGCCCCGCCAACCCTCTTGCTGCGAACCTCAACGACCGGGGCAATATGCGACATAGCCTTGCGATACACCTCCAACGGATCCTCGCCACTCAATTTTTCAGCAATGATAGCAAAGGCGTCATAGACTATCTTTGTAGCAACAGCCTTCTTACCATCGAGCATCACCGCATTGATAAAACGGGCCACACTTTCATCCCCGTAACGGAAATCAACACCAATTCTTTTATAGCCAACTTTTTTGGGCATGTTCTTCCCTGAATTTATGATTCGACTTATCTACCTTTTACCCTTACCCTTAACAGGAGCTGGAACACCAGCCTTAGGCTGCTTGGCCCCATACTTCGACCGACTCTGCTTGCGATCAGCAACACCGGAAGTATCCAGTGAACCGCGCACAATATGATACCGCACACCAGGAAGATCCTTTACCCTGCCGCCACGAATCAAAACAATTGAATGCTCCTGCAGATTATGACCTTCTCCAGGAATATATGCCGTAACCTCAATCTTATTTGACAACCTGACACGCGCAACCTTCCGCAACGCAGAGTTAGGCTTTTTTGGTGTGGTCGTATAAACACGCGTACAAACCCCACGCTTCTGGGGGCATTTCTCAAGCGCTGGCGACGCCGTTTTTGATACTTTTACACTTCTTCCGAGCCTGATGAGCTGCTGAATCGTCGGCATACTGTAAACTCTCTTTCTTTTTAAAAAAACCTCTGATTACAAAAAACGCGAATCCTTAAAAATCCATAAGGACAGACAATGTAAGCGAATTATGATAAAAAACAAAACTTGAATTAATATATTTCTTTTCGTCAAAGAAAATAATTCATGCCATTCCTTACCCTCTCCCTAACCAGCAAAACGCCCGAAAACATTGGCTTCCGGACTCCATACCTCTCTTTTATTCCCGCTAAACAATTCACGTATATTGGGATGAGACTCGAACCCCAACCATCATATCAATGTTGGTTCCAGAGAACTCCAAGACATTGGTTAGCGCTTTATAAACGGTAATTACTCTTATAAAATAATTGGGCTCTTGGGAGATTTGTCGTTGATCGGCAAAGAGCATCCTCTGGGCCGCCGCCTGCAGGTCGAATCGCTTCCCCAGCGGAAAAGCGCCAGCAGGAGCGAGTGATGGCGAAGCGTGAAGCGGAACAGCTCTGGGTATTGGTTGACGACCCGGCATTTGGGGCACGTATTGTCACTTTATCTCTATAACCGTCAACCTGATTTTCAGGTAGCGATTGCAACATTCGTTATCCGCAGCCACGGGATGAATCATCCACAGCAGTTTTTAAATTTAATACCGCTTCCGCAAGGGCAGGACTCGTTGCGACCTGTTTTGGGTGAACTGACGGGCAGTGGCGGGTTAAGCAGTGCTACGAGGTCTGATACATTCTCCGGTTTTTCCGGTTCCAATCCAATGATATACTTCCAGTCATATTGTTCAAATATTTCAGCAACTTCATTCGCCCGATCTAAATCCTGAACATGTACTATTGCCGGATTTTTTTCTGTACCTAATTTTGCCATGGCTGATAATACGTCACCTTTGTGTTATAGAAAATAGTTGTAAAATACACTTACTGCTGAAAAAGCAGAAAAGAAAATCCTGCCTGTCTTTTCCTGTGTCTTGCCAATTCCATTATCACCAATAGCAACAGTAAAAGTGGAGTTCAGGGAAATCTCTATTTTCTCGAAGCCTCTACAATTCGATTGGGATCGTTACCATACCGGGCGGCATGCTCTTTACGATAACGGCGAACTTGGGTTTAAATCAATCCCCCGAATGGCATTCCACCAATCGCCCTGAACCCGGATCATAACAGAAGTTTACAATTGAACCATCTCTGATCTTTTCAACAACTTCATCGATGATAAAGAGCGGCACCAGGAACCACTCGCGTGGCACAACCGGGTTGCCGAAACGATCTTTGAGCTGCATATCGAGTTTTGCTGGCTCAAAAAATCGGTGAATCAAATTTTCCAGTTTTGTACGGTTGATGTTTGAAAGCTCGTAAGTCGCAACAACTTCCACATCCGCCATGAGAAACGTAGGGTCAAGTTTTGCGTTGGCAATACGTTTTTCAATATCGCCACCCGTCACGCCAATCTTGTGAATAACATCCCTGTGCTCCTGAATCAAGGGATGATCTGATTTACTGCGGAGAACATAGATGGTACCGCTTGCGCAATCACCATCTTCAACTACACCA
Organism: uncultured Chlorobiaceae bacterium; assembly: GCA_903843305.1. Taxonomy (GTDB): domain Bacteria; phylum Bacteroidota; class Chlorobiia; order Chlorobiales; family Chlorobiaceae; genus Chlorobium. Next base: position 55,034 of record CAIMPI010000016.1, on the reverse strand, counting down.
GAGAAAAGCGGCCCTTCTGAAGGCTCACTAATTCGCCGACCAGCTAAGTCTTTTTGCAGAGCCCTTTGCAAAGAGCGCAGCAGAATATCGCTTTCGGTTCCATTGTCATAAATAACCCGAAGTCTTCGATCCGTTCTCTCATAAACATTGATGAACTCATCCCCCATTTCAGCGACATAAACCTTCTGCCCACCGAGGATGAAAAACTCACCTTGCCGGATTTGAGCATAATCCTTGAACTCGCGTGACTTGCGGACACCCGATTTCAACTCATCTTGCACCTGGGTAAACAGCGGTTTGAACGTATCGAAATCCAGACATTGAGTGCGCTTTGCTATCTCCTCTGCCGCTCTGATTTCAGTGCGTGTTCTGACATGTGTCAGATTGGTGATATCATTTTCGGATGCATTCAGAACGCCAAGTTGAGCAAGCAATGCCTCATCATCCAATGCTTCAGAAGAGGTGTCGTTTTTGACGGGTTGACCTTGCAGCAAACCATGTTTATCAAGACCGGTCAGAGCGTTCCTGCACTCCTCAGATGCACGGATTTTATCAAGCCGGACGGAATAGAGCCGTTCAAATATCTCTTTATCCTCACCATGAGCAGGGAGGCGACCCTGTTGCTCAAAAAAACGCTCGATATCCTCAAAGCCAGCAATAATCCTCTCTTCACGAGCTGTTCTGGCTGATTTGGCTTCTACCTTTGCTTCAACCCCAAGAGCTTTGAGAAGCTCTTTATCACTCATTTCAGCCATTCTTGGCCTCCGCTGTCTTTTTTTGCAGGAAAGCGACACCTTCAGCCATTCTCTTTTCCCAAGGGTCTTGAGCAGTTAAAGAGGGCAATCTTCCGCGTTCCTGTTTGAATTTCAGAGCCCGCATAACCAGTTCACGTGCTTCATCCAGTGATAGATTTACTTTCTTACCGGCAATCACCGAAGCCACCTGTTTAAGACTCTCCTCATTCATCGCTTTGGCAAGAATTGCGTATGCCTCTCCAAATGGATTGATGCGGTCAATCAGGTCAATATCAAGATCACGAACATCCATCGCAAATTTGCGAACCCCGTCAATCAGGGCAGTGTTACCACCTGGCTGCAGGTTATCGCTTGCATTGATAATCTTCTTCGCCTGCTGGGTGAGGTTCAGCGCGGTGATGGCGTGTTGCCTTACAGCTTCCTGATCTTCCGCATCCAGTTCAGGGTATTTATCTTTCACGATTTTACCCATGCGCAATTGGGTCAACTCTTCGGCCACTACTTCCGAATCAAAAAGCCCTCGCTCAAGTGCTGTTTTATCCTGCACAAAAGAGGTAATCACCTCATTTAAATCTTCCAGGCAAATGCGAACCGCCTCTTTGCTTTTTGGCTCAACCAAGCCCTTTATCTCTATCTGGAGCTGTCCGGTTTGCGCATTAAAACCAACATTTTCTTTAGCCGGATCATAACCACTTTCACCGTAATCAAATCCTTCCACCGGCCCGTTATTGCTGTTCTTGGGAGTGAAGTTAAACTTGGGAGCAAGCACCTGTTCCATCAGCAGGCTTGCCGCTATTGCCTTCAAAGTATCATTCACGGCATCAGTCACCGACTCCGCTGATGCGTCAGGTTCAGCAATCAGGTTGGTAAAGCGGGTGCGGGTTTTCCCTATGGCATCACGTGTAGCTCGGCCAATAATCTGGATGATCTCCGTCAGGCTTGAACGATAACCAACCGTGAGAGCATGTTCACACCAAATCCAATCAAACCCCTCTTTAGCCATCCCAAGCGCGATGATGATGTCCACATGGTCGCGGTTATTCTTTTGAGAGGGGTCTTTCAAAGCGTTGAGCACTTTCGAGTGCCGCTCCGGGCCATCATCCACCAAATCAGCAATTTTCAGGATATGGCCATCGGCTCTCTGAACACAGTCGAAACCGGTGACCGGGTCTTTCCCTTTCCAAGTTCCAACAGCACCCATTATCTCACTCACCTCAGTGATCTTTCCGCGTTGTGTGCTTTCCCTTGAATTGACATTCGGGATATGAATAATGGTTTTTTGGTCGGTATCGAGGACATCCATTATTTCGTCCAGATAAGAGCCGGAGTAAAAATAGTAACCAATATCGAGTTGTTTCAGATACTGATAGCCGTTCAGTTGCTCGTAGTAGGTGTAAGTTACCGTCTCAAACTTCGATTCATCCTGTGGTGCCAGAACAGCTTCGGCATCGCCACGGAAATAGGAGCCGGTCATGGCGACAATGTGAACCTTGTTCCGGGCTATAAACGTGCCAAGATGCGCACCAAGTCTGTTATCGGGATTGGCGCTGACGTGATGAAATTCATCTACAGCAATCAGGCAGTCATCAAAAGCCTCCACGCCAAAACGATCAACAGCAAACCGGAACGTGGCATGGGTGCAAACCAGAATGCGATCCTGACTCTCCAGAAAACTTTTGACGGCGTTAACCTTGCCACCGTTATCATCCCCCGGCGCATTACAGAGATTCCATTGCGGAGCAACTATCCAATCTGCCCAGAAACCAAACTTGTTTAAAGGCTCATCAATGAAGCTTGCGCCAATCGACCGTTCTTGCACAACAATAACAGCTTTTTTAATATGTTGATTGTGCAGCTTGTCCAGGGCGATAAACGACTTCCACATCCTTCATGAGAAATGTGAAGTCTTCTGTATTTCAGAACCACAGATTGTGAGCAATCTTCTGTTAATTTATCTCTGCAATGCCTACGTCTGATCCCCCTGAGTATGGGTTAAAGATATAGTACCCAGTGTATTTCATACGAATATCTGTTGCATACTGATTTACCGTGTCAACGTAAGACTCAATCGCATAATAGTGTAGTTCTACCTTACCACCCTCGACCCCTTCCAGCAAACCTAACAATGGCTCAAGCCATGAGTTTCGATCTATCAGTTGGCGATATTCTGTTTCACGATCCTCTGCGGCCCACGGTGGTTCCTCTTCTGATGGAACTACATCACCAGATGGGTGTTGCTTTGGGGTCGGAGGTGGGGGAGGAGGTGCATTCAATCGGTTAACCTCTTCTACGTAGCGGCTCAACATATTGAGCAAGTACCAATTCAGTGACTTACTTCCAGTCTCAAAACACCACTGCCCTGTTTCGATTTCTCCTTTATCTACCCTAATTGCTTTAGCTCCTGGCTCAAAAATTGCATGCTTAGGCGATTTTAAACGTAGTTTTACGGCTTCTTCAATGTGCTTCCGAGCAGCCACCACGTTATCATCTTTGATCGCCCATAATCTTGCATTTTCTCTGTACTCCTCTTGAGACATCCCTGAGGTTGAGTGTGTAGGTTTCTTTACTAACGCGATGATTTTCTCTTTGACTGTTGCCAAGGCAGAAGTCGATTGGGGATTGCAGCCGAATAAAGAAAACAAGGAAATTGTAATGATTGTCTTTTTCATTTCCAGAAATTTTTTAATTTTGGCTTACTGCAAACATAATTCATTTCACGAATAAAAGGTCTTTTTCCCATGTTTTGCAAAGGAATGGCGTTACCACTAAGACATTTTTTAAAAATAGGTTATCACCATATACTGTTCACTATGAGCTCAAAGAAGTCATTTCTGTTTTTTCTCTGACAAGCCTTTTAGCAATTAAGAATCACAATTATCATCGTACATTGACAATGTACACCCCCGTTCCCAAAAAGTCTATTCACGGATAGCAGATGAAGCTGTATTCATACATTGTCGCCATTGATTCCGGCTTCTCGCCAAATCCATTTTTTGGATATTGTACACTGGCTTGCTGCAAGCCAGCGATTCGACGAACAATAGATGAAGGTGACTGGATTGTTGGGTTGAGTCCCAAAGCCAAAGGGAATAAGGTCATTTACGCGATGCAGGTTGATGAGATTCTGAAGAGCTACTCAGAATACTACAATGATGAGCGGTTCGTTAACAAGAGACCAGATTACACGACGGGTAAAGTCTACAAACGTGGAGATAATATTTACAAGCCATTGCCTGATGGAACTTACGAGCAATTGCTGTCGCAGCATTCTGATGGAAAACAAGAGAACTTGGGAGTCAAAAAGTGGGACTTGAATGGAGTTCGTGTTCTTGTCGGAAAAACCTTTCACTACTTCGGAGCATCCGGCCCGGAGTTACCGGAAAGTTTGAGTGGCTTAAAGGTTGGTCGTGGACACAGAAACGCCTTCTCACCAGAAACCATCAATTGCTTTCTGGAATTCATAGCCGCAAAACCACAGGGAGTCAATTGCCATCCAACAAAATGGTAAGTAACTGATAATTCATGGAAACAGGAGGAAGAATGAAATTGATTCTGAGTAGAAAAGGATTTGACTCCGCTGCTGGAGGTGTACCAAGCCCAATCTTTCCTGATGGTCGTATGTTGTCACTGCCTATTCCTGATAACATAAAGTCTGGAACAAAGTATGTGGACATTTTCTATAATGGCAAATCACTCGGGCCTCTTATTGAGCAGCTCGCGTCCAAAATTAAATCCCATGCCCATCTTGACCCTGATCTTGTAAAGGAGAGCCTTCAATCACGTGAGGATGGATGGCGTCCTATTTTCGGTCAGTCAGGGGCTGCTCAAGGGCATCTCCATAACAATGATATTTCAACGGGTGATCTCTTTCTATTTTTTGGCCTGTTCCAGAATATCGAAGAGCGGGAAGGTGTCTATACAAGAGTTCCCAAATCCAAGCCACGCCATGTTATATGGGGATGGATGCAGGTCGATAAAGTCTTGCATTTGGGAATCAATAAACCTGATGGCTATAAATGGGCAGAATATCATCCCCACTTCCGTAGTGATGAGCCGAATAATGTGGTTTACATTGCAAAACCACAATTGGAAATAAATGGCATAATATTGAAAGACGTTCCAGGAGCCGGTGTTCTACCCCGGTACTCATCAGAACTGCAATTGACTGCACAGGATGCAGATAAAGTAACAGATTGGGAACTCCCTGGTTGGTTCTATCCTGGCGAATCTCGTAAGCCCCTCACATTCCACCCAAATTTACAGCGAAGTTGGAACTTGCATGGTAATCGAACAAAATTAAAGGCAGCCTCAAGAGGACAGGAATTTATAATTGATAGCCAAGAATACCCGGAAGCTATTTCTTGGGCTTGTGATCTGATTACGAATCACTCTCAAGCATGATATCCAAGAATATGAAACCTATACATTGCCTCCTACGATTACAGACTGTTCTGCTGCCTCACCTCGCAGCCGATTGATTTCAGCTTCAATAGCCCGCAACTCCTTGTAGGCAATAACAAGAAAATTACCTGAACCGCAGGCAGGGTCAAAAACCCTGATTTTCGATAGGCGCTTGCGCAGGTTGAGCAACATTCTTGCGTTGTCGCCTGCTTCTTTCAGTTGTCCCCGTACATCATCAAGAAAAAGCGGGTTTAACACTTTCAAAATGTTTGGTACGCTGGTGTAGTGCATCCCCAGGGCACCACGCTCCTCATCATCGGCTACAGCCTGAATCATTGAGCCGAAAATGTCGGGGTTAATCTTTTTCCAGTCGAGGTTCCCCACGTGCATCAGGTACGAACGGGCATTTTACAAGCAGATCAATCGATACGGCAGGATCGCCAGCTTCCATTTTTGCAACGCGGGACTGGCTTGAATGGATCATTCTTGCAAAATCTTTCTGAGTCAACCGGAGCGACTGACGGCGCTCTTTAAGGTTCTGGCTCAAAGAGAGTTTTAATTCTATGAATTCTGTCTCTTCCTGACTGAGTTCCAGGAATTCATCAACGCTTCCGATCTTCCACCCGGAAGCCTCAAGTTCCCTATGTTTTTCCTTGTTCATAACGACTGTTGATGACAGGTAAAGGGAATCGTATAGCCAAATGAGCATGACCAACCGCCTTGGCATCTTGATACAAAGTGAATGACGGCATCAATCACATCTCCTGCATATTTCCTTTTTATAAAATAATATAACGGGAGTATGCCCTGAGCGAGTTGCCTCCCTTCACGCAAACAGCTCCAAAGGTTCCAGTTCAAGAAACTCCTGCCATGGAATCCCCGAATTTCCGATCAGTAGAACCTTGTACGGCTTGCACTGTTGCTCAAATGCAGCCATGCCGGAAGCGTGCCCGGTGTGGCCACTTTTGATTTCAAGGCCGATCACCTTTCCCTTGTGCTCCAGAACAAAATCCACCTCATGGTTTCCCTCTCGCCAGTAAAACAGGTTCATGGCATCGGTGCGGGTATGATTGAGGAGACAGGCACCAATTGCCGACTCAACCCATCGTCCCCACTTGGAAGGATTAGCAGCAATCTCCTGAGAAGAGTGTTGCTGCTGTGCACTGATGAGAGCGGTTTTATGCACCTGAAATTTCGGGATGGACGCTCTACACCGCACCATTTCAGGGCTGTACTTTTCCAGACCGTAGAGTAACCCGGCGGTATCGAGCAGACGCAGATAGTGGGCAAGTGTTGTTGTGTTACCTGCGTCCTGCAATTGGCCAAGAATTTTTGTATAGGAGAGAATCTGGCCAGAATAACCGCAGCCAAGTTCAAAGAGCCGCTTCATCAGGGCTGGCTTGTCAACACGGGTCAGCATCAGGATAATAATAAAACGGTGGCGTAGAGAGCCCGGGATTCAGCAAAGAGTTGCCTGTTGAACATTAACAACCCCAGCTCATTTTCACAAGCTATAACCGCAATGATAATTCACAAATTCTTGTTATAATGCAAACAAAGGTTATCGTTATGACAAGCAGAGCCACACCACTATACCCCGCTTCGGCAAAAGAGATGGAGGCTCTGGGGCAACGTCTCCGAGATGCGAGGCTTCGTCGCCGTTTTTCCATGGAGACAGTCTGTGCCAGGGCAAATCTTTCACGTCCTACGCTCTATAAAATTGAGACCGGTGACCCGTCGGTTGCTATCGGCTTCTACGTTCAGGTGCTTCGCGTTCTTGGGTTGCTTGGAGAGTTGTCGTTGATCGCCAAAGAGGATGCTCTGGGCCGTCGCCTGCAGGATGAATCACTTCCCCAGCGGAGAAGAGCACCGCGCAAAAAAGCACCAGCAGGAGCGAGTGATGGCGAAGCGTGAAGAGGAGCAGCTCTGGGTGTGGATTGACGACCCGGCATTCGGGCCTCTTCAACAGATAGGCACACTCTCCCGTGGGACTCGGGGTACAGTCCGTTTTGTTTATGAACCAGCTTGGCTCAAGCAGGTCAACGCATTTCCACTTGATCCAGAGCTTGATCTTTCCGCAGGCGATTTCTTTCCGGGAGGCTCCAACTTTGGAGTCTTCATGGATTCATGTCCCGATCGTTGGGGCCAACTCCTGATGAAACGGAGGGAGGCGATTGAGGCAAAAGAGGAGGAACGTACACCAAGAGCTCTTGGCCCCTGGGATTTTCTGTTGGGAGTTCAGGACTGCACGCGGATGGGCGCACTTCGCTTCAGCCGCCCCGGCAAATCGCTCTATCTGGCCAACGAGGCGTTATCCGCTCCACCGGTGGCAAGAATTGCTGAATTACAGGAGGTGGCTTTTGAGTTGACCAGAAAAAAGCAGAATGACCTCGGTAAAATCAAAGAGTGGCTGAAAGTTCTTGTCGCCCCCGGATCGTCACTTGGCGGCGCTCGCCCCAAGGCAAATCTGGTTGATGAAGATGGCGCTCTCTGGATTGCCAAATTCCCCTCAGCCGATGATGACTACGATGTTGCCCTCTGGGAAAAACTGCTGCATGAACTGGCACAGCAATGCCATATTACCGTTCCCGAAGCTCGCCTCATGCAGATTGGTAAAGGCTACCACACCTTTCTGGTAAAGCGATTTGACCGAACCAGAAATCAACGCCGTTTTTTTGCCTCAGCTATGACCATGCTTCACCATACTGACAGCGACGATGCCAGTTATCTGGAGCTGGCAGAATTTCTTTCAACCTACGGCGAAGCTGACCACATCACCCGTGACCTCGAAGAGCTGTTCACCAGAGTGGTGTTCAACATTGCCACAGCCAACCGCGATGACCATCTGCGCAATCACGGCTTCATCCGCAATCCTGCAGGCTGGCGACTTGCACCTGCTTTCGACATGAACCCCTCTTTCAGGAAAGCCGAGCATGTATTGTCACTTGATCTCTATAATCGCCAGCCGGATTTTCATGTGGCAATGGCGACTGCTGGATATTACCGGATGGATAGTGCGCGTGCTGGACGAATTGTCAATGATGTCTGTAAGGTGGTGAAAGAGTGGAAAGTTCGTGCCAGACGAATTGGATTAAGCGAGCAAGAATGTTCGGAGGTTGAGCATTTGTTTTGTTGCGGGAACTGATGACACCACAAACGACCTGATTGGCAAAACCGATATTCTGAACTCAATTATTCCCGCTGAACCCGCCTGCCAATCACTCCCCCCACCACCATCAACAACGCCACAACAAAAGCACCAAAGGATATCCATCGCCCGGTTTCAAACCTGCTTCGATCATAGTAAAACCTCACCTCCTGGCTGCCACTCGGCACCACAACGCCACGCAACAGCCCGTTCACCTTCACCATCGAAGCATCCCGTCCATCAATCTTCACCTTCCACCGCAGTGGATAATAAAGCTCGCTCACCACAAGAAATGCCTCGCCCGGTGTTGCAACCTTCACAACCATTGATTCGGCTTTTGCATCAAGTGATGTAACGGTTGCATCAGCAAAACTTCTGGATCCTCTCCAGAAAGAAGCGTCAATGTATGCCAGACCGGCAGGTGTCGCATCATCAAGAATACGGGCGAACAGCTCTTCGTTGTTATTCACAGCGATGACCCGAATGGCAAACCATGCTCTTGGAGCGGTCTGCTGAAGGCGGTACACGTATGCCGTAACAGGGCCGCCAGCGAGTTGGAGCGTGCCGGTTTTAACAAGTTCGAGAGCTGGATGACCAAGTGGCGCAGGGCTTACAATGTAGCCCACGTTGAGCATTCGGAGCACGTTAATGCTGGAGAGATTCTCCGTTTTCGCGAGAAACTCCTCATAAATCTTGAGCTTGGCGGGATGATAACCGCCAACAGATTCGATACCAAACAGCGCAAACTTGTTCTCTGCAAAGAGCGGCCCGGCGGGGTAGATTCTGAAGGGCCCTTTCTGTGTGGCAAGGTAGCGGGTAATATCGTCGGGCTTGAATGCTGGCCCTACAAGATGGCTGTCGGCATAGAGAGGTGAGCGCAGAGAGTTCGCAGACGGGTAGATAATCTGTATGTCCATCCATAGAAGATCGCCAAGTGCAAGGAGAAAGAGCAGCAAACCGGTCAGTTTGTGGGAGAGCTTCCCCTTGATGCTGAGCCAGAGCACTCCTGCAAACAGAGATGCAAGCATCAGGACAATCCAGAGGCTTCCGGTCAGATTCTCCCAGCGCACTTTGTTGACCATAAAGGCAAGATCAAAACTGCCAACCTGTGGCTCTGGATAAAGTGTGCGGAAAAAGTTCTCGACAGGTTGTTCAAAGGCAAGAAAGAGCAGCAGAATTGCCGCAAGAAGAAGCGCTCCAAGCCGGATTGGTTTCAGCAATCGTTTGGGCTGGCGCTGAAGCAGGTCGTTCACTCCAATTGCAGCAAGAAAGGAGATGATCAGGTAGAGCATGATGAGCGCCATCGACGGCACCCTGAATCGGCTGAAAAGAGGGGCAAAATGGTAGAAGAGATCGAAGATTGGGCTGAAAAACCTGCCGAAGGAGAGCAGCAGCGCCAACAGTACGGCGGCAACAAAAAACCAGGTCATTGGCTCTTTTCTCCGCGTAACAGCGCCCGCAACGGCGAGGAGCAGTACCACAATGCCCGCATAATTCGGGAAGTCGGTAAAAGGCATAAAGCCCCAGTAGGTTACACCGCCGAACCCGAAAACTCCCGGCACAAGAAAAGTGAGCAGCTCCAGAGGGTGCATCGACCAGAGTGTGGCATATTCCCACGCTGAACCTACACCCTGTTCTACCACCCCTCTTACTGAATATGCAGCATACTGAGAGGCGGGCAAGTAAATTGAGGCCGACATGGCGACACCGCAACCAAGCGCAAGCAGAAGAAGCGAGGAGAGACGAAAGGTTGTTTTTGGCGAATCACGACGAGAGAGGAAAAGAAACAGAGCAAGCAGCAACGTAAGCATCCATGAGTAGTAGGCGATCTGGACATGTGAGCGCTGTAACTGAAAACCGGCAACAAGCGCCAGAATCCCCGCATCGGCAAGCCCTCCTCGATTAATAAGCCTCATGGTGGCCCAGAGCATCCAGGGCATGTATGCCGCTGTCATGAGCTGGCTGCCATGACCATGCACCAGCATGGCGGTCATATAGGGATTAAGCATAAAGATCGCGCCACCAAATGGAGCCGCAAGGGTTGTCAGGCCATACTGGCGAAGAAAAAGGAAAACTCCCAAACCGGCAAAGGCGAGGTGGAGTAGCTGCAGAACTATACCGTCGGTATGAAAAAGGTTAAAAACAACGTTAGGGTAATAAAGACCGCTGAGATAGCTGAACGCCTCCATCGTCGGCATACCCGAAAAGAGCCAGGGCTGCCAGAGCGGATAGACACCCGTCTCAGCCTGAAGCTTGTCAAGCGCAATGGTCGATGCGTGAGGAATAAGAGAGTCTGGGGCAACAAGGATATTCGACTGAAAAACAAGCGGCCAGAAAAGCAACAGTGCCAGAAAAGTATAGACACCATAAACAGTGAGCAACGAGAGAATCTTTTTCTTCACAGCCTTATCGCTTAAGTTCCTTATCGAAAAAGGGAATATATTTTAAAATAATCTCCCGCTCCTCCGCTTCCAACTGCAGAAGCAGTATCAAGGCTGTATAACTGCAGAGAGTGAGAACTGCCCCCGCCCCAAGCCCTGCAAAGGGAGAAAGAGTGAGGAGCCAAGGCCGCAAAACCAGAAGAAGCAATGCGGCAGATAACCCTGCAGCAAGAGGTTTCCAGAGCGCTTTGCCAAACGGATGAATCTTCAGGAGGCCTTGTATTTCGCCAAGCCGGAGAACAAAAAGCATCAGAAAAAGCAGCAGTGTAGCAAGAGCGGCGCCGTTCAGCCCCATGCGTGGAATCAGGAAAAGGTTCAACGCTACCTGTAAACCGAGAGCACCAAGAGCGTTGAAGAGGCTGAGTCGAGCATAGCCGGTCATGGCAAGCACCGTCGCGGAGAGTCCAAAAGTGGCTTGCAGAAACGACGCTGCGGTCAACAGAAGCAGTGCAGTAGCTCCTCCTGTCGCAAACCGGGCGCCGAAGACCGAGAGCACCTGTTCGGGAAGCACCATAAAAAGAATAGCTGGCGGAATAACAACCATGACAATCCAGCGTGTCACCATCTTGTAGATGCGACCTATCTCCGCATTCTGGCTTTTGGCATGCAAATCAGCAATCATCGGGGCAGCAATACCGGTAAAAGCAAGAAGCACCGAGCGGATAAGCCCCGCCGTTCGTGCAGCAGGATGGTAGAGGCCAACCGTTGCGGTATCGGTGAGCATCCCGAGCATCATCACATCAAGCCAGTGGCTCATCATGCTCAAGAGCGAGACCGCCATAAAAGGAAGGGCGTAGGCCATCATCGCCTTGTCCGTGCGGGCGTTCAGGATATCCGACGGGAGAGTGCCGGTGATGGCTGCGAGGCGAGGGCGAATCCAGAAAAATGCCCCGCTGCCCGCCAGCACAAACGGGAAAAAGAGAGCGGCATCTTGACCTGCACAGTAGCGAAAAAGCAGCGTCAGCAAGAGCAGGAGCAGCGGACTGAGTATCTGCGTGGCAATAATTTTAGGCTTGAGCTGCTGAAAACCCTGCATCGCATGGCCAAACAAGACTGTTGCCACGTTAAAGGGAATCGCAGCAGCATAACAGCAGAGCGTAAGCTGCAAAAGGCGACTGCCGTTGAGCAGCGAAGCGATGTGGCCTGAAAAAGACAACAGCAGGAGCGCCACAAAGAGTGAGAGAGCAAGTGCTGTTTTAAGGGCGGAACCAATCGCGCCCCTCTGGCGAAGAGGATCTTGACTGTGCACATTGACAAAACGCAGAAGACCGGAATCAAGCCCGGCAATGGCCAGCACCTCTGAAATCTGGATAACAGCAATGGCAAGAGCATAGACACCGAGAGCATCAACACCGAGCAGCCTTGCAACAACAAGGTTATAGCCAAACCGCGCCACCTGCCCGAAGAGAAATCCGGCAAAGGAGAAGCCCGCCTGACCGGCTATGACGGCGTTGCGGTTCACGGTCGCCTCTCCAGACAAGCGTTCCTCAACTCCTGTTCCATAGCGGCAGCAAGTGAATCCCAACTGTGCTGCCGGGCGAAGGCTTGCCGCGCCTCTCGCCGCTTGTCAGCAAGAGCTTGAGGCACCAGACGGACAAAATCCTCCTGGGACATGGCAATGTGCACCACATCCCGCGCCCTCTCCACTGCGCTGCAATAGTTCATCGTGAGCACTGGCACACCAGTTGCCGTATATTCATAGAGCTTGTTGGGATGAGAGGCTCTTTTCAGCTTGTTGGAAAGCAGCGGCATCAGCGCCAGGTCAAACCGCTGCACCCACGCTGGAAGCGCCTCGTAGTCAATTTTACCAAAATAGTGAACATTTTGAAGCGTGTTGATCGATTCCTGTTTTTTCCACCACTCCCGTTCGTAAGCCGGGCCAAGAAGAACAATCGAACAATCCGGCCAGGCTCGGGCAGTCGCTGCAATCAGTGAGGTATCAATCCAGTCCATCGCCCCGGCGTATCCAAGAATCGGCACCTTAAGGCCGGAAAGTTCAACTGGCTTGTCAGAACGAGGAGTGGCGAAGTGGCTGAATTCAACACCGTTGCCAAGTTCAACAATGCGAACATCTGACGAAATTTTGAGACGACCTGTCAACTCACGGCTCACACTGAACAGCAGATGCACTTTTGCGAGATAGCGATCCAGAGAGCTTTTCAGCCATGGTGGGCACCCCGGAAAAGCAAGATGGTCATCATTGGCATCATAAAAACGGAGACGACAAGGAAGAAGGGCGGCAACTCTGCCCCAGTAGATATTGCTCAGACCGATAATCCTGTCGGAATAGCCGAATCCGAGCACTGTTACCCAGAAAAGCATCAGCACAATACCAGGAACAGAGAGCAAAGCACGAAGCAACGGAATATCGAGCAGGCGCCCAATCCTGAAAGGGACACTCTTCAGAAAGGGAACGCTGACCACCCAGACCCGCCCCCTCTTGACAGGAATCCAGTGATGGCAGCGACCAAGAGCAAAAGGCTCGATAAAAAGAATGCACCAGTTCTCTGGAAAACGGCACAAAAGGCGCTGCTTTCGGGTAGAAAGAAAATCCCACTGTATCTCAGAAAACCAGACCAGCCTGAGCGGGCTAAGCAGGCTGCGGGAAGCTCCCCTATCGGACGGCAAGTTCATAGATCTTTACTTTTTCATACCATGCCCGCAACAGCGGCTTCACTCCCGTAAGATAAAACAACGGCTGGCGGATACGAAACTCCGCGCTTCGGAGAACTGCAAACCCGGCACGCCTGAAAAGTAAAAGAGCTTCACGGCGCGTCATCTCATGAAAATGGTCGGGACTTGCAAGGTATGACGGTTTCCAGAGGGGCATGGAGACAAAGAGGCGTGCATCCTCATCGGCAAGGAGCCGCTTCAACTCAAGCAGAGCATGAAGAGGATTAAAGAGATGCTCCAGCACTTCAAATGCGGTCGCGACCCCGAATGAGCCCGAAAGTGTTTCACTATCAAGATCGACTGAGGTGTTCTCAAAGGGGCAGCCGAAATGCTCCTCAAGCAATGCCGTAAATGGAGTTCGCTCTCCCAGGTCAAGGCCTCTTGAAAAAGAGGCATCGGCAAGTGATGAACCCCGAAGAAAGTCGAGGGTTCTCTTCCACCGAATCTGGTGGGCATGATCGTTGAGATAATCTCCGTTAATAACAGTTCTACAGTTATTCTGCACGGCTCCTCCTTCCAAACTGTTGCGTCAAGATACTTCCGGCAAGACGAAGGGGAAGCAATAGCAGATAAAGCGCCATCCCAGTCCACGCCCTGTGCTTGCGAAAAAGACAAAGCGCACTTAAGCTCTTCTTTACCAGTTTCCGGAAAGGGTGCCCTGCAAGCGAGGATGACACCTTATGCCATACCCTTGATGAGGGCACATACTCGATACTCTTGCCCAGAGCGCGAATCCGCAGGGAGAGATCGACATCCTCCGCATACATCGAAAACTGCTCATCAAAACCTCCGACAGCCTCAAAATCGCGACACCGCATGGCAAGACAACAACCCGTTGCATACCCCGTAGAGCCATGATGACTGAATTCCGGAGCATCCTTTTGCCTGAGACCAACATGATACATCAAACCGGTTGACAACCTGACAACTCCTCCGGCATACCAGATCGTATCGGGTCGATACCAGTAAAAAATTTTTGGCACAGCTATGCCTGACGACAGCATTTGCCGCAGGGTTTCGACAAGCGGAGCATAAAAATCGGCAGCCACAATAGTATCATTGTTCAGAAAAATCACGAATTCGGCCTGCATCTCCTGAACCCTCCTGAACCCGGCATTGTTCCCCCCGGCATAGCCGAGGTTGGCAGACAAGCGAAGTTGCTCGATATCCGGAAATACATTATGGATCTTTTCAGGAGAGCCATCGGTTGATCCGTTATCGACAACAAGTACCCTGCATGAGGATGAAATAAGCCCCGCAAGCGATTCCAGACAAGCAATCGTCTCCTGAGCACCATTCCAGTTCAGAACAACTATGCAAGTCAATGACAGCATCATCACCTTCTTGCCACTATGGTTTCAAGAAAACTGCTTGCCGATGCGGCAAATGCCTCCCAGGAAAAATCGCGTCTATACGCTTCGATTGAAGAGCGCATTGAACTGAGCCCCTTCCGATTATCGAGAAACTCCCCAACGGCTTCAGCAAATCCATCAGACGACGTGTCACGGGCGATCCAGCCGGTCTGGCCGGGACGCACCATCTCAGGAAGAGCACCCACAGGAGTGACTATAACTGGCAAACCGTAACCATAGGCAAGCTGTACTACCCCCGACTGCGTTGCGTTTCGGTAGGGAAGCACAACAGCATCAGCCGCTGCAAAAAAGAGAGCACTTCGTTCTGCAGAAACATAGCCCGGATAAAGATCAACATTTTCGCCAATACCGAGCTGATCAATAAGGGTTCGGAAGCCCAACAAATCCTCATAAAATTGGCCGGCAACAACAAGGCGTAAAGCAGGTTCCCTCTCCAAAATCGCCGGCATGGCACAAAGCATGGTATCAAGACCTTTATAGTGACGGACATAGCCATAAAAGAGCAGCACCGGTGAGTGAACATCAATATTGAGTTCCCTGCGGGCATCTACCGCCGAAGGCAATTCACCTTCTGGTTCATACACCGAATGAAAAAGCGTAAGCAGAGGAATGTTCGATATTGCAGCTCTCACCTCCCGGGAAACAGCGTCTGAAAGGGTCAGAAAGCCATCCGCAGAAGCAACAAGCAACTTCTGCATTAAGGGTTCCCAAATAAAGGATTCGTGGGAAGAAAAGTTGTGAAGCAGCACCACCATTCTGACACCGATCATGCGATGCAACACAAAAAAGAGCGGAGCAAGAAAACCTGTCCAATAAGCTACAAGCAGAATATCTGGTTTCAGTGACTTGATATGCCGGATTGTTCCTAACCATGATAATGGGTTGTAGAGCACCAGTCGCACATTATCAGGTACAGGTACCTCAACACTTTTTGCTGTGAAATTGGGATAGAGCGCTCTGAAGGGAACAGAGAACACATCATTACCCTGCTTGCGAAGTGCCTCCTCCAGAAGTCCGCTGAAGCGGGCTATACCTCCCTTTAGCGGGGAAAAAGGAGATATAAACGCTATACGCAAGACTATACTTCTCCAAAACCCTGCTCAAAAAACTCTACCAACTGGCGGGCTGCCTCAACGGCATCCTCACCATCAAGCTTGAGCATCAACCTGGTTCCTTTCGGAGCAGCAAGACTCATGACGCCAATAATTGACTTTGCGTTAACTTCGAGACCCTGCATTTCGATAAAAAAATCAGATTTGAAACGCGATGCGAGTTTGACAACCGCAGCCGCAGGGCGGGTATGCAGCCCTGCCTTGTTTTTTACAACAACTTCCTGAACAATCACGGCTTAGCTATCCCTTTTTGTCTAATTTACAATGTTTTCACCATTGCAATCTCATCGCATGCCATCAGTTTTGGACAATGAGTGCAATCTTTCCATATCTTCTGAGGAAAATACTCTTTCCTGATTTCACTGTACCCAATCCGGCTGAAAAACTCACGGCTGAGCGTCAGAACAAAAACCTCCCTGACCCCTTCTTCCCGTAAAACCGACTCGGCTTTTTCAACCAGTAACCGCCCTATTCCCTTCATTTTATAGCGGGTAAAAACGGCCAGTGAACGAATTTCGGCAAGCTTTAGAGTATAAAATGCAATAGCACAGCACCCAATCACCTCGCCGTTATATTCTGCAACAAAAAAATTACGAATATTCTCAACAATATTATCATTAGAGCGCTCCAGCATGATTCCCTGACGGGCATACTCTGCCGTAATGGCAGATATTGCCCCAGAATCAGCAAGACGCGCATACCTGACAAAAAGTTCAGCCTGCTGCATGGGTTACCCGAGCCCCTCATCCAATAGTTCAGCCGCCCTGGTATGCCCTGATACCTCTCTCCAGAGTTCATCCTTAAGTTCCTTCAGACCCTGTCCGGAAACGGATGAAATCTGAAGTACTTTCATTCCCTCTTCAAGGGCAGGAATTTCAAGATCCTCGGCTGCAATATCCATTTTAGTAACAACCACCAAACGGGGCTTGCCGAGCAGCCCCTTGTCAAATTTCTCAAGCTCCCCAAGAAGTGTCCGGTATTCTTCGACAATATCGGGCGAATCTGCAGAAATGAGTATCGCCAGTATTTTCGTACGCTCAATATGACGAAGAAACTGCAAGCCAAGTCCTTTCCCTTCAGCCGCCCCCTCAATAATTCCAGGGATATCAGCCATCACAAACGATTTATACTCCTCATAACGCACAATACCAAGATTTGGAATCAGTGTCGTAAAAGGATAATCAGCAATTTTTGGTTTTGCCGCGCTGATGACCGAGATCAGGGTTGACTTTCCTGCATTGGGAAAACCAACCAGCCCCACATCGGCCATAAGCTTGAGCTCCATGTCGAGCGTCAGCCCTTCACCCTTCTGGCCAGGTTCGGCATAACGAGGAGCCTGACGAGTTGGAGTAGCAAAATGCTGGTTCCCGCGACCACCCTTGCCGCCTCTGGCAATCAACAGCTCCAGTTCCTCTCCCGTCATGTCCGCAATAATCTCATGGGTTTCAGCATTTCTGACGATGGTACCGCATGGCACATCAATCACAATATCTGCACCGTCCCTGCCAGTTTTCCTTGCTCCCTGCCCGTGAACACCACGAACCGCGATATACTTATTTTTGTATTTGAAATCAAGAAGAGTAGTCAACTGCCGGTTGGTTCGAAGCCATACATGGCCGCCAGAACCTCCATCACCTCCATCTGGCCCACCCTTGGGCACAAACTTCTCCCTCCGAAAACTTACGCATCCGTTGCCTCCGTCTCCGGCCTGGACAAATATGGACGCACTATCAACAAACTTCACTCACACACCTGCCTTTTGAATAATCTATCTCTTTACCTACCTTAAAAAACAACATCTAAACTTATGACAACCTATGACTCCATCACACTCTGCAAAACCCTCTGGCACGCCATCAATTGAAGAGCTGATTTTGCGGCTTGAGGAGATAACCCGCAAAATCGAAAACCCCGAAACAGGACTTGAAAGTTCTATCGGCCTCTATGAGGAGGGTCTGACGATTGCAGGCACCTGTAAAAAACGACTTCAGGATGCCCGAAAAAAAATCGAGGTCATCAATCCTGAACTTGCAAAAACGTTGACTGACACACCACGCACCAAGGATCTTTTCGACAGTGAGCCCTGAATGAGTTCACCCATCGAGTCTCTCCAGCAACACGTCATTAACCATCTGGGGGTTGGCCTTGCCCTTCATCCGGCTCATGCACTGACCAACAAAAAAGCCCAGCAGCTTGGTTTTTCCGCCGCGATAGGCAGCAAGTTGGCCAGGGTTGGCATCAAGAATTTCCTGAACCACGGTTTCAATAGCACCTGTATCTGACACCTGTGCAAGCCCATCCCGCTCAACAATCTCCGCCGCAGTGGCTTGATCCAACAACATGATTTCAAACACCTGCTTGGCAATGGTATTGCTGATCAGCCCATCCCCAATAAGACGGATCAGTCCTCCAAGCTTTTCGGGAATAATGGAAAACTCCGTAATATCAAGATACTTCTCTTTCAGGATGCGCATCACCTCACCCATCACCCAGTTCGATGAAGCCTTGGCATCGCCCGAAATCCTGACGGTCTCCTCAAAATAGTCGGCAACCTCCCTCTCAACCGTTAACACTCCCGCATCGTAGACGGGAATACCATACTCTTCAGCAAAACGAAGCGCACGCACTTCCGGAAACTCCGGCAGTTCAAGCCGAATACGATCGATCATCTCCTGGTCAACAAGCACCGGCACCAGATCGGGATCGGGAAAATAACGATAGTCATGGGCAAACTCCTTGCCCCGCATAGAGCGGGTCTCTCCCTTGTCGGCATCCCAAAGCCGGGTCTCCTGAATGATAACCCCTCCATTATCCAGAATCTCTTTATGACGCTCAGCCTCGAATTCGATAGCCTTTTCAACATTTTTGAAAGAGTTCATATTCTTGATTTCGGTACGGGTACCATACTCGGTCGCTCCTGCGAGTCGCAGGGAGACGTTAGCATCGCAACGAAGACTTCCCTCCTCCATGTTGCCATCCGAAATACCAAGATATTTAACAATCTGGCGTACTTTCTGCAGATATGCGGAGGCCTCTTTCGATGTACGCAAATCGGGATAGCTCACAATTTCAAGCAACGGAACACCGCTACGGTTAAGATCAATATAGGTCTCCTCTCCGATATCATGAATAGACTTGCCAGCATCCTCCTCAATATGGATCCTGACAAGACGAATTTCTTTGCGCCCCTCTCCAGCATCAATCTGGAGAGTTCCCTCACTGCATATCGGCTCCTCAAACTGTGAAATCTGGTACCCTTTAGGCAAATCCGGATAAAAATAGTTTTTGCGGGCAAGCACCGAATGAGAGGCTATTTTGCAATCCATTGCAAGCCCGATCTTTACTGCATCCTCAACCACCTGGCGATTGAGTACCGGCAAAGCTCCTGGAAGAGCCAGACAGACCGGACAGACATTCGTATTGGCATGTTTACCAAACTGTGCCGAGCAACCACAGAACGCCTTACTCACGGTATTGAGCTGACAATGAACCTCAAGGCCAACCACTAATTCATACTTCATTGCAAAAATTGACGTTATTGAAAAACACTGAACCCTCTTGTCAGTAAGGATTATAAGAAAACTTCTGACCGCCAACCGTCGCTTCAGCCATAACTCCAGCCTTAGGGAGAACAAAAACAGCAACACCGTTAGAATAATCAGTATTAGTTGCCATCCCGCTGGTAACGATAATTGCGGCCACCTGGGCATTCAGCTCATAGTTGCCTTTTTTGAAATTCTCAAGGGTTCCCCGATTTTTAAAGAAAATAATTTCCGAGAACGACTGAGCACCAAGCTGAGGACCAACATTGAGCTGGGTAATCGATGAACGCCCAACAAGGCTTCCCTGTTCATAGACATATCCATTTCCATGCCCTCCGCCAAGCAGCATGAACCCCCCTTTATAAACATCAGGAAAAACAGCATAGCCATAGGCATGTTCAAAAAAACGGTCCAGCGCCGGACCATGGTTTTTGAAATAGTCGACCGATGCCCGTGCGCGATCCTCCTGTGCCGGATCCCATCCGGCATTTGCCGTAACGGAAAAAACTCCTGCAAGCATAAACGCAAGAGCCAACATTTTCATAATCTTCATCACCGATAGCTGTTTTGGTTATTTGATTACCTATCAATTCATAAGGTGTTGCCGCTCTTCAATCCTTTTCACCACATCTCTTGCCACTTCAAGTATATTCATGGCGCTCTTTACCTCCTCACCAGTGTACAACCGCAATGCTGCAACAAGAGGCTCAAGATATCGTTCGGCCGGTGAGCCAACAAGAATGCGAAGCGATTCCTCTGCATACCCCAATGCAGCAAGTTCCACAAATTGTACTATCGCTCCTTCAACAGTGTTCTCAACAAGCACAGAATTGCCGACATACTGTTTTGCAAGCTCAAGAGCATCTTTCTGCCTCTCCTGCATTTTTATAAGCAATTTAAGCAAAACAAATTGCGCTCTCGACCGTTGCGGGTTCAATGCTATTGCCTCCATAAAAGCGCTTTCCGCCTCATGGTACCGTTCCAGTTTGCCATAGATAATTCCTTTGTTGAGCAGTGCGTTCGACACTTTTACCACAATCTGCCCTTCAGTCCTCGCGTTATAGGTCGCAATAATCTTTTCAAAGGTCTGAATCGCTTCCTCTTCACGATGCAAACTGCCAAGTACAATCCCCTTGTTGAACATTGCACTGACAACATGTTCAGAGATTTCGACTTCAGTTCTCTCTTTGTAGACAGCAATAAGTTCTTCGTAGGTTTGTATCTCTTCTTCCCGGCGGTCAAGCTCGCCAAGTGTAACACCTTTGTAGATCATACCTTTTATAACCTGCTCTGCAACAGACACTTCAGTACGCTCTTTGTTCATCGCAATGAGCTTTTCATAAATCAGGACAGCATCATCCCTGCGATTAAGCTCTGCAAGCATAACCGCTTTATGTAACATGGACATCCCTATCCATTTGACAATCCGCTCCTCAGAACGGTTTTTATAGAGAGCTATTACCTCTTCGTATGCCGTTATTGCCTCTCCCGGGCGGTTCATGCCAGCCAGAATATATCCTTTACTGAACATTGCCATGACAATCGGCTGATCGAAAATCGCTTCAAAACGGCCGTTATATGTTGCAATCAAGTCTTCGAATATTTTTATTGCCTCTTCCGAACGTTCCATGTTACCAAGAGCAACTCCTTTGCCAAACATGGCACCAGCCACCTTGAGGGCAACCTGCACTTCAGTACGGCTTTTGTAGACCATTATTATAGCGTCAAACACGTGAAATGCTTCAACATAATTTCCCGCTTCAAGAAGCTCATAGGCATGATTAAAGCTTTCCTGCAGTACACTATTTTCCGGATTATCATCAACAACAAGCAGTCTCCCGTCAACCCGAAAATGCTTCATAGTATCAGTGAGACTTGGCACACTCTTCGGCAACTCTTCGGCAACAATAAAATGATCATGGCATTGCTGAAAAAGTTTACGGTTGGAAACACTCACCACGGCTGACTCAAAAGCTGTAATAAAATCGCGAAACTGCCCGAAAGACAAAGGTATTGCGGAAAGTGGATCATAAAAACTGATCATAAATTTCACCATGGCCATGACCCGTTCCGCCTGGCAGCCATGCCTTCTCATAAGATAATAGATGTTATAAATCCCTTCAGTAACTCCGTATAACTTATTCCTTTTGGCCTGTTTTTCAATAACAATAACCCCCCGGCTTATCAGTCTGTTCAGATAGGCGCTGGTCTTGTTGACATCAAGCCTTGCTTCAAACGCAATTTCCCTGACCGATGAAATATTCCATAATTCAGCCAGCGCGAGATAGACCTTCCTCTCAATCGGCGCCATGTCATCAAGATGACTTTTAAAATAATCGGTATGTTCATCTATGGCATCAACAAGGCTCTCAAGAAGCTGCCGGAATGGCCGCTTTGCTCCACATCTGGCAAGAATAGCTAACATACGAGGATTACCACCAGCCAGTATTCGTGCAGGCCTGATCTGCTCTCCAGCAAGTTTTTCCCCTGCAATCAATTCCCAGATCGCATTACACTCATCATCCTCAAGAGGCTGGAGCTCATGAATTCTGAATATTTCAAACATCGCAGGTGATGGATGATCAACACCTGCAAACAGGTTTGTTGCGGTGGCAAGAAGCTGCAAGCGAGGCTGATTCATCAAGGTATGGCAAATAGCTAAACCCTCCTCTTCATTTGCCATATCGCCAAAAAGCATATTGAGATTTTCGACGATTAAAAGAATCTTTTTACCCGTGCTATCGGCAAAATGAAGAAGCTGCTGCAATGCCTGCTCACAAAGCTTTTGATCGTTGGTTTCGGTGCGGAGTTCCAGATATACTTGTTTCCATTGTTCATCCCCGGTTTGTCTGCCGAGATGAAAGAGCGCCTCAAGCCAGAATTCTGCGGCTGAACTGACCAGATAACTTTCTTCTGAAAAAATAAGTGGGTAGAAACGATTGGACAATGCTTCATGCTGTTCAATCTCTGCTGCAATGCGACGCACAAGGATTGTCTTCCCGCTGCCTCGCGACCCGTTAATGAGCAGGTGCTGGTTTGATTCCGTTGCATTGTCGCTGATCAATCTTGTAAGCAACTCAAGATCGACCTGCCTTGCCACAAAATTCTTAATGAGCTGCTCCGAATCAAGAAAAGCGGGATTATGTTTAACAAACCTTATGGTCATGCGTTACTACACTCCCTTGACTGGACATAACAAGAGCAATGCTTTAGCTTTTTCGGCATAATACCCCACGATATAACTTATAAAAATAAGGCCGTTAGCAACAATTCTGCCGGAAAGATAATTGATGCGGGGCAAGAAACCAATTATTGCTCAGTCGCAATCCGCTACCCTCCGATTTCAATTTCGCGCTTCAGTGCCTCACGTTCGATTTCAAGACGGCGGATTTCGCGGTTTATCCGGTCAAGCTCTTCGGGACTGCTGTCTATTTCCAGCCTGAGGCGAGAAGAAGCTTCGTCAATCAGGTCGATGGCCTTGTCAGGCAAAAAACGATCTGCAATATAGCGGTTGGAAAGCTCGGCTGCAGCAACGATGGCCGCATCCTTGATACGCACGCCATGATGGATCTCATATTTTTCCTTGAGGCCGCGCAAAATGGAAACAGTATCCTCCACACTCGGCTGATCAACCACTACCGTCTGGAAGCGACGCTCAAGTGCCGCATCCTTTTCGATATGCTTGCGATACTCGTCAAGTGTCGTAGCACCGATACAGCGCAGTTCGCCTCGGGCAAGCGCAGGCTTGAGAATATTGGCTGCATCCATAGAACCCTCAGCCGCACCAGCACCAACAAGCAGATGAAGTTCATCAATAAAAAGAATAATCTCGCCATCGGACGACTGAACCTCTCGCACAACCGCTTTGAGACGCTCCTCAAACTCGCCTCGAAACTTCGCACCAGCAACAAGCTGGGCTATATCAAGCGCCGCAATCTGTTTGCTTTTAAGGTTTTCAGGTACATCACCAGCCACAATGCGTTGTGCAATACCTTCCACCAGTGCTGTCTTGCCGACTCCAGGCTCACCGATAAGCACGGGATTGTTCTTGGTGCGACGACTGAGAATCTGCAGCACCCTGCGGATCTCCTCGTCACGCCCGATCACCGGATCCAGTTTACCTTTGCGGGCCTGATCATTCAGGTTGCGCGAATATTTTTTCAGTGAATTATAGGTCTCCTCAGCACTCTGACTGGTGACACGCTGCGTTCCCCTGATAGTAGCGAGAACCTTAAGAATGGCATTGCGGTTAAAGCCTGCATCACGCAACATCCGGGAAACCGGTACCCCTGCTTCGCTCAGCGCAATCAGGAGGTGCTCAGAGCTGATATAATCATCCTTGAGATTTTCGGCCTCTTTCAGTGCAACATCAAACACTTTGCCAAGATTCTGCGACAGATACTGGCCTGTAGCAGAAGCACCGGTTACTCTCGGAATCCTGTCAATTTCACGATCAAGCGCCGCTTGCAGGGTTTCTACTGGAGCCTCGAGCTTCTGCGCTATCTGCACGGCAATACTGCTTTTATCATCAAGCATAGCAAACAACAGATGTTCAGGTTCTACCTGCTGATGCTGGCGACTGCTGGCAATCGTCGCCGCCGCCTGTAGTGCCTCCTGGGCTTTCAGGGTAAATCTGTTCGGATCAAATTGCATAATGTTGTGTGTTTATAACAACGTTCAGGAATTTGAGGTATCTCCCGTAGCCGATGGCATGTTTTTTACAACGGCATTGATCACAAGCCGAAGAATCTGGGCTCCGGTAGAAAGCAGTTCAACGCTTTTCTCCTGAATATGACGCTGCGTATCAAGCTGATCTTTGAAAAGCTCCACGGACGCCGGATCATAATTTCCTTGACTGACATAGTCATCAATCACCTCTTCAGCTTGATCGAAAGGCATGTTAAAAACCTTGATTCCCAGCTTCGCCCTTTCGATAGAGTCAAGAGCTCTTTGACCTGTGTTCTGCTGCTCCATAACGGTTTTGTGTTTCGTCTGAAAATAGAATGCTGTTACTTTATTTAATAAGTAATGTAACAATTTTTTGCAACAAGAAAGGGGCCATGCACTCTTGATACCCTACGGCAACTCGCTCCTCTACCACCGTCTTCCTCCTTTTCCGAGCATGGTTTCAGCAAGCAGGAGCAAAAGTGCCGCCGCAAGAACATAGCGGGAGAGCGATTCGTCATACTCAGCAGGCTCCATCATCCAGCGCGATGCGGCCTCCATGCGGTTAATCCTTTCGGACACCTCCTTAAAAACAGTATGCTCCGCCTTGCTCCGATAGTAGAAACCACCCGCATCACGAGCCAGCGCCTGCAACGTTTCAGGGTTGAAACTGCTCATCACCACCCGACCACGTTCATCCCGTTTGAGTGCGCCCCCTACAAGCGGAATCACGACCGGCTGACGCATGCCAACTCCTATCACGAAAAGATGAATGCCCGCCTTTTTCAATTGCTTAGCTGCGGCAGGGAGATCACCAGCATGATCTTCCCCGTCACTCAACAGCACCAAAATCTTCTCTCCTTTGAGTCCCGGCGCCAGTCGATTTTCCGATAAAGGCTCAAGAAGAGTCCCTGCAAGCTGAAGGGCTGTACGAAAAGAGGTGCCCTGTTCCTCAATAAGATCAGGTGAAGCCATGCCAAGCAATGCGTCAAACGCTTCCTGATCAGTAGTAAGAGGACACTGCACAAGCGGAGCTCCAGCAAAAAGAAGAATAGCCCGCCGACCACCATGCACGGCATGACTGATGCTGCTTATCTCCTGTTTCGCCTGCCCAAGACGGTCAGGAAGCACATCCCTTGCCCTCATACTGCGGGAAATATCAAGCATAAAAACCAGATCGGCCCCTTTCCGGGGAACCGGTCTGCCCCCACTGCAAAATCGGGGTCCGGTCAAAGCAACAAGCAACAAGGCAATACCTGAAAAAAGTAACCCTTTTTGCAGCAACACCATGCCCAATCGCAGGCGGGGCATCATCGCATCAGCCATAACTGGCCCCACAAGGGTTTCACGAACCTGAAATGCTCTCATGACCCCATAGCCAAGAAACACGGCAAGAGGTATCAGCAAAAGCAGATAAACAGTATTTTCAGGCCAGGTAAAACACATAGGCTCACTCCCGTCCGCTCAACATCCCGATATTTCCATGCTACGGTATCCTCAACAATCGAGTATTTGACAACATAACTTCAAGCAAGAGCAGTACAACCGCCACCAGCAACAAAAAGAAAAACAACCCGGCACGATGCTCTATAACAGCCCCTGCATAACGGCTCTTTTCCTGTCGGTCAATAGCACTGATGGTTTTATCAAACCCTGCCTGATCATCCACCCTGAAATACCCGCCGCCAGTTGTCCGGGCCATACCCTGAAGCGACTCCTCATCCCGCAGGGTATGGCTGCCACTCTCTCCCGAAAGATCCATTCGATCTTCAGTAGTTATAACACCGGCGTTTATTGCATAAATCCTTATTCCGTTCCGTGCAGCAAGCCCGGCAGCATTTGCCGGACTAACATCTCCGGCATTATTTTCACCATCTGTCACCAAAATAATAACCTTGTGCGACGACTCCGATGCCTTGAGCCGGTTAACCGCAATAAGAATCGCCGTGCCGATAGCCGTGCCATCATCCTGTATCACCTTTGGGGAAAGATGGTCAAGCAACATAGCAAGCACCTCATGATCAAGCGTCAGCGGACATTGCGTGTACCCCTTGCCCCGAAAAACCACCAGACCCATCCGGTCATTCGATCGACGCAGCACAAAATTGCGTGCAACCTCCCGTGCAGCATCAAGACGGCTTTTTCCGGCAAAATCCTTCTGCAGCATGGATTCCGAAATATCAAGTGCCAGCATGACATCAATACCTCGCGCTTCAGCTTCACTCTGGCGAAAAAGAAGGCGAGGCCCCGTAAGTGCGAGAACACAAAGCACCAATGCACTCCACCGAAGCCAGTAAGGCAAAACACGCAGCAGCCTGCGCGCTTCAAATCCCGATGCCTTGAGCCGCTCAAGACCCGGAAAAAGTATCGCGGGACTTTTATCCTGAAGCCTCTCCCTCAACCATGCAGCCAAAGCCAGCACTAGCAAAAACAACAGCCACCAGGGTTCCGCCAGCTCAAGGCGAGGGATATGTGACAACCATTCAATCATCTTCAGTGACAGAGTGGCGCCCCCTCTTTGCATCAGAAACAAAAGAGGATCGCCAGTGAGGTATGTGCCTCATCTTGTATTTGTCGGTCAGGTACCGGTAACCTGCACATTTTGTCTGTGCCATGATGCTTTGAAAAACCTGGAATCCCGTCTATTATGGCAAAAAGGCCTGCACTCGTTGCAGATAAGTTATAAAACTGCGACTATTTATTCAAAATGCCTAACTCTCTGTTACAACAGTTAGAACGGGGGCTTATAAGGTAAAAATCGTTAGAATTTTTGCGAAGTTGCCATCCGGAGCTGGTTGCGCCCGATCGGGTATAACTATAACTATTTTTTTGATTTTATACCCGAAATGGTATAGATTAGTCATAAGTGATATTTATTATACCCGATCAGGTACATTTATGGCCATGAATGATCTCTCTGAATTTGTCCGTGAAAGACGAAAGTCCTTGGGCATGACACAACCAGAACTGGCAGAAAAAGCCGGTACGGGGTTGCGTTTCATCCGGGATCTCGAACAGGGGAAGAAAACGTTGCGTATGGACAAGGTGAACCAGCTCCTTGGGTTGTTCGGTTATGAACTTGCTCCTGTCAAGCAGGAAAGGAGGGAATAGTTCATGAAAAAAGCTGAAATACTGTATCAGGGTCGTACCGCTGGTTGGCTTGTACAAGATGAAGAGGGCTATCACTTTATTTATGATGAGGCATATCTGGAATCGGGGGCTCCCAAGGCGATAAGCCTCACTTTGCCGTTGCGGGCAACAGCATATACCAGCAAGACAATGATTCCTTTTTTTGATGGACTAATCCCTGAAGGATGGCTTCTTGATGTTGCGGAAAGGAATTGGAAGCTTGACTCGCGAGATCGCATGGGACTTTTGATGAGTTGCTGTAAGGATTGCATCGGGGCGGTGAGCGTGCATCCCGTCATCACGGAGTGACCGATGGAACAACATTGTCTATTCTGTTATAAGCCATTGGAGCACATCGAAGGGGACTATCATCCTCGATGCAGTAAAAAAATGTTCGGAACGGTGACACCACCTCTCTTGCCGTATAACGAAAGCGAGCTCGACAAGCTTGCGCTCGAGGTAATTCGCAGCCAGATCACCATCCCAGGGGTACAGCCAAAATTATCTCTCCATTTGGCGCAGGACGGACACCTTCGCAATCCGCAACGCTTCACCATTGTTGGCCTTTGGGGGGGATATATACTCAAGCCTCCTTCAGAGATCTACCCTCAACTGCCCGAGATAGAGGATCTGACTATGCACCTGGCGGAAGCGGTCAGGATCGATACCGTTCCCCATTGCCTGATCCGCATGCAGTCACGAAACCTTGCATACTTGACTCGTCGCATCGACCGGTCAAAAAACGGAAAAGTGCACATGGAGGACATGTGCCAGATAACTGAAAGGCTCACCGAAGAAAAATATAACGGATCTTACGAGCAGATTGCAAAAGCGATACGTCGTCATTCGATAAATCCCGGTCTGGATGTCATCAATTTTTTTGAGATGGTGCTGTTCTGCTTCCTGACCGGTAATGCGGATATGCACCTGAAGAACTTTTCGCTGATCGATATTCCCGAAAAAGGTGGTATCAGCCTTGTGCCAGCTTATGATATGGTTGCGACTGCGCTTGTCACTCCTGAAGATAAAGAAGAGCTTGCCTTGACGCTCAATGGGAAGAAAAAAAGGATCACGCCAAATGATTTTAAAAAAGCTTTTGACACGTTGTCAGTAGATGAAAAGGTGCAAACCAGCATATTTATGAAATTCAAAAAAGCGATTCCTGTTTGGAACAGTTTGATCGAAAACAGCTTTCTTGATAACAAGATGCAATCAGCATACAAACAACTCATTTTGGAGAAATTTCGTCAAATCAATCTGATGGACTGAGAGCCGTTTTGCTTGTTCTTCTCAGAACCGCAGTAATCGTTTTTTCTTTATTGATCGATAGTGATAAAAAATCTGCGAAGCAGATGTTTTTCGTGTCTGAATTCATCGGGAAGTTACTATCCCACCTTCCAGCAAGCCGCCTCATGGCCAGCCTCATAGGCAACAAGCAATGGCTGTTCCTGACGGCAGTGGACATCGGCAAGGGAGCATCGCCCTGCAAAACGGCACCCTTCGGGCAGGTTGACGGCGCTTGGCACGTTGCCTTCGATAACGTGGAGGCGCTCTTTTGGTGCGCCGAGACGGGGAATGGATTTGAGCAAACCTCTGGTGTAGGGATGGAGCGGATTGCTGAAAAGCTGCTGAACGGAGCCTTTTTCGACAACTCTTGACGCGTACATCACCAGCACCTCTTCGCAGAGCTCGGCCACAACGCCGAAGTCGTGGGTAATGAGCATCACACTCATTCCGGTATCCGCTTTAAGTTTGCCGATAAGATCAAGAATCTGCGCCTGAACGGTGACGTCAAGCGCGGTGGTTGGTTCGTCGGCAATGAGCAGCTCCGGATTGCAGGAGAGCGCCATGGCAATCATCACCCGCTGGCGCATGCCTCCTGAAAGTTCGTGAGGATAGGAAGAGAATCGTTCGGCAGGGTTGGGAATGCCGACCAGGTGGAGCAGCTCGACTGAGCGAGCTTTCGCTTCTGCATGGTTGCTATAGCGATGAATGAGAATCTGTTCCATAATCTGGTTGCCGCAGGTAAACACCGGGTTGAGCGAGCTCATCGGTTCCTGAAAAATCATGGCAATGTCGTTGCCGCGCAGCCGCCGCATTTTTTCTTCAGAAAGCTTCAGAAGGTCGCCCCCCTTCCACAAAATCTCTCCCCCAGCAAAGTAGCCGGGAGGCATGGGGACAAGGCGCATGATTGAGAGCGCTGTCACCGATTTTCCGCACCCCGACTCCCCGACAATCCCCAGCGTACGGTTTCGCCCGAGCGAAAAACTGACACCATCGACAGCTTTGGCAATGCCATTGTCAGTCGAGTAGTAAGTCTTGAGATTTTTCAGTTCAAGAATTTTTTCCATATATAACAGTCTGCCCTGCAAGCGATGGCTTTTAAGGTTACGTTAGGTTACGTTCTGCCGGGATTACGCATGAAAATATAGTTTGTACGCTTCAAATGAAAACGTTATCAGATACTGAACCGCAGAGCGCTGCTGTCACCAAAAGAAACCCCGCCTTTCTCTTTGATTCGCTCAGACAATCGGCTTCTTATTCCCTGCTGAAAAAAGCGGTAGAGGCAAGCGTGCCCGAACGGGGATGTTTTACTCCAGTTACTCTTTCAGGCCTGCAGGGGTCGCTCTCTTCACTCCTTGCTGCAGGGCTTTTTACCGACCTGCACTCTTCACTCATGGTGTTGTGCGGCCAGAACAACTTTGAGCTTTACGCCAATGATGTTGAGGCTCTTTTGACCAGAGAGACCATCTGCAATACCTCGGATGAACTGTCACTCTCCATCGGAGCAATCTCAACCGGGAAAAAATCGATTATCCTATCTTTTTTTGATGATCTTGATGTCACCCTCTGTAACCCTGCTGAAGCAGAATGCCGGATTTTTCGGCTGAAAACCGAGCAGGATGCCGGATATGAAAAGCTGAAACAGTTTCTTGTAGCAAACAGCTTTGAGCAGCGGGAGTTTGTTGAGGATGAGGGTGAGTTCTCTGTTCGTGGCTCTATCATCGATGTTTTCTCTTGTGGTGCACGCGAGCCGGTACGTGTTGAATTTTTTGGTGATACGGTCACGTCGCTGCGCGTTTTTGATATCAACAGCCAGTTGTCGGGAAAAACCTTGCAAACTGCTGATCTTACCGCCAGCTTTGCGGACGAAATACTGAATGCTGCCGGTACAGAAACGACCATTCTTGACTATCTCGACCCATCGACGCTTATCATTATTGATGATACGGCCGAGTTTGCATCGCGCGAAGACCATGATGAACTGTTGGCTGCCCTTTCACGGTTCCGCTGTATCAGCATCATGCCGTTCTCCACTTCCTCCATTGACTTTGGCGCCATTGCTCAGAAAAAGCTGAACGCCAATTTTCGCATTCTTGCCACCCTGCTGCAACAGGAGAGTGCACAACACCGAAAACCGCTCTTTACCACCAGTTCACGCCGTGAAATCGCGGAATTGACCGATTTTCTTGCGGAGGAGATGGCAAGCTCGAATAACGCGGCTCTGCTTGAGGCAAGCTGGATTCCGGTCAATCTGCATACAGGCTTTATCTTCGGCGCTCTTGATCTCTATACTGAATCCGATATCTTCGGCAAACTCCACACTCATAAAACTCATCGGAAAAGGAAGATACGGGGCATTTCGCTCAAGGATCTCCAGAAACTGAAAATTGGCGACTACGTTGTTCATGAGGACTACGGCGTCGGCATCTTCAAGTCGCTTGAAACCATTACCGTAGGGCATTCCGAGCAAGAGTCGGTACTGGTTGAATATGCAGGTGGAGATCAGCTTTTTGTCAATGTGCAGAATATCAACCTGCTCTCGAAATATACCGCATCTGAAAGCTCTCTCCCCTCACTCTCAAAACTTGGCAGTTCGAAGTGGGCGGCGAAAAAAGACAAAGTCCGCAAGAAAATCCGCGATATTGCCATAAATCTGATCAAGGTCTATGCTCAGAGGAAAATGCAGCCCGGCTTTGCTTTTGCCCATGATTCCATCTTCATGCGTGAATTTGAGGCCTCGTTTATTTTCGATGAAACGCCCGATCAGCTCAGGGCTATCAATGAGGTAAAAAAAGATATGGTGGAGCCTCATCCCATGGATCGTCTGATCTGCGGGGATGCCGGTTTCGGAAAGACCGAAATTGCCATGAGAGCGGCTTTTAAGGCGGTCGAATCTCAAAAACAGGTCGCCGTCCTGACCCCGACTACCATTCTTGCCCACCAGCATGCTGAATCGTTTACCAGAAGATTTGAGAATTTCCCGATTTCTATAGCGGTGCTCAGCCGTTTTGTGACCCGCAAGGAGCAGCAGGAGATTCTGAAAAAAATAGAGCGGGGACAGATTGATATTGTTATCGGCACCCATCGGCTGGTTTCGAAGGACGTCCTTTTCAAGGGGCTTGGCCTGCTTGTGATTGATGAGGAGCAGCATTTCGGCGTTGAGGTAAAAGAAAAGCTGCGGGAACAATTCCCTGGCGTTGATACTCTGACCATGTCGGCCACCCCCATCCCGAGAACGCTGCAATTTTCTATGCTTGGCGCCAGGGATCTCTCCATTGTCTCGACACCGCCGAAAAACCGCCAGCCGGTGGAAACGGTCATTACCGATTACGATCCTGCGCTGATTCAATCAGCAATCCTGAGGGAGATCAAGCGGGAGGGTCAGGTCTTCTTCCTGCACAATCGTATTTCTGCGCTTGATGATGTCCTGAAAACACTCCGGGAGCTTGTTCCCTCTTCACGGATTGTCTTCGCTCATGGGCAGCTTCCAGCCAAAGAGCTTGAAAAAATCATGATGGATTTCATGCAGAAGGAAGTTGACGTGCTCATCTCCACCACCATAATCGGTTCAGGCCTCGACATCTCCAACGCCAATACCATCATTATCAACCGGGCCGACATGTTCGGGCTCTCCGACCTCTACCAGTTGCGCGGCAGGGTGGGACGCAGTGAACGAAAGGCTTACTGTTATCTGGTCACACCTCCGCTGAAAACTCTGAAAAAGGATGCGATGCAGCGACTTGCGGTTATTGAAAGCTTTACTGAACTCGGCTCAGGCTTCAACATAGCCCTGCGTGACCTCGATATCCGTGGTGCGGGTAATCTGCTTGGAGCGGAACAGTCAGGATATATCCATGAACTCGGTTTTGACCTTTACCAGAAAATGCTTGAAGAGACAGTGGCCGAACTGAAATCCACCGAGTTCAGCCACATGTTTTCAGATGAGGGCTCCAAAGTTGCCCGGCAACAAAAGCCCTGCGACCTTGTCTTCTTTTTTGACGCTCTTATCCCTGACTACTATCTCACGGCAATCCATGAGCGCTTTGCCTTTTACGATAAAATCTCGAAAGCCCCATCGGAACAGCACGTCGATGCTCTTGCCACTGAACTCAGAGACCGCTTCGGCGCACTTCCCGAGGAGGTTTCAAACCTGCTGCTCCTGACCAAGCTCAAGCTTACCGGTACCGCTCTCGGTCTCGAAAAGATCGACATCCAGCTTCAAGGCACAATTATCTTTCTTCCAGATCAGGACAATGAACATCTTGCCAGGCGCGAATTTCTGCAGTACCTTTTTGTAGCAGTCCAGGAGCCATGGATGGAGAAATACAAACCAGGATTCAAGATCGAAAAGAAGATGAAACTTGCACTTCATCACCCTTCAGACGCTGACACGACTCCGGCCATGCTGATCGAACGGTACACTGCACTGCTGAAAAAAATTGAGCGAGAATCTCAAACACAGCTGGCGTAAGGATTCATTCGTGCTTTTTAATAATTGTTAACTATTTTCGAAAACTGAGAAACTTTTCCAACAGTTTTGTGGTTGACCTTTAATAGGACAAAAATAGTCCTTTATTTAGCAACATAACAAAATTTGATTATGCAAATCACGATCAATAATAACAAGTATGAGGCGAATGTTGGTGACAGGCTGCTTGATATAGCCCGTAGTAACCACGAACATATAGGGTACTTCTGTGGAGGTAATGGTATATGCCAGACCTGTTATGTCAAGGTGCTTGAAGGCAGTGAAGTGCTCTCTTCCCTTACTGAAGAGGAAAAATCAATTCTTTCGGTCAACCTTATCAATGAGGGAACAAGAATGGCATGTCTGGCAACGGTTGAAAAGGAGGGAACGATACGATTTGTTTCGGCCGTCGAAGAAATTAAGGAGATGTTCAAGACCAATCCGGTTGCATTGGGTGGATATGCCGCCAAAATGGGATTTGAGGCCCTGGTCAAGTTTCCAGACACCATGCAATTGCAGGCAAAAAGAGAGTGGGATCTCTGGCTGTTGCTTTCGGATGTGGTCAACGGCATAGGAGATGCATTGCAAATGATTTGCCGAGCTTTTCAGTCTTCGTGTTGTTGCAAGTCAGCAGACTGCGAGTGCAACACCAAAAAGGGTTGATTGAGACGGATAACAAAATGATTATATTTTCTTTTTTTGTCTCTCAACCATTGAATTGCCGATGGTGTATTCTTCTAACTTGGAAAGTGTCGAGTTTGAGCTTGGCGCAAAGACCCTTGAGCGTTGGATTATAAGGCCTGAACGGGCTATGGATATTGTTCTGGGTATCCCCAAAGAACGTGCTCAGGATGAACGCCGGGTGGCAATTTCTCCACCCGGTATTCAGATACTTGTTGAGCAGGGAATAAGGGTAGTAGTTGAGAAATCTGCCGGACATTTTTGCAACTTTTCCGATCTTGCTTATGCCGAAGCAGGTGCGCTTATTGCTGAGTCACCGGAAGAACTTTACCAGCAATGCAATGTAATTGTAAAAGTTTCGCCCCCTCAGCCAGAAGAACTCTCGCTCTTCATGCCTGGTCAGATGCTCATTTCAGCGCTGCATCTCGGAACAGTCACTCCCAGTTTACTGAAATCGCTGCTCGAAAAAAACATTACCGCCATCGGCTTTGAGTTTATTGAAACAAGGGATGGTGAACTGCCAATCGTCAGAACACTTAGCGAAATTGCTGGCTCGCTGGCAATCCAGACAGCGGCCAAATATCTGGAAACCGGTTATGGGGGGAGCGGCATTCTCCTCGGTGGCATTGCCGGGGTTCCTCCGGCTTATGTCACCATTATAGGAGCAGGAACAGTGGGGCTGTTTGCGGCACAGGACGCGCTGGGACTGGGTGCGCAAGTTACCGTTATCGACAAGGAGATCAACCGACTAAGGAGGTTTGAGGCTTTTTTCAATCGCCATCTGGTGACGGCCATCGCCAATGATCATTACATTGCGGAACTTGCCAAGATGTCGGATGTGCTGATCGGTGCGTTAAGCCCGAAACAGAAAATAATCAAACCTTTGGTGAGCGAGCAGGTAGTAAAATCGATGAAACCCGGTTCGGTGATTATTGATGTCTCGATTGACCAGGGTGCATGCTTTGCCACAAGCCGACACACATCACACACCAATCCTATCTATGTCAAGTATGGCGTGACCCATTACTGCGTCCCGAATATTCCTTCCGCCGTTGCAAAAACAGCCTCTTTTGCGCTGACCAATACACTCCTCCCTTTTCTGCTGAAACTGACAGGACATGAAACTATTTCAGATATTCTCTGGAAAAGCCACAGCCTGAGAAGAGGAACCTACCTGTTCAAGGGCTATGTCACCAAAAAAATTCTTGCTGAACTTACCGATTTCCCTTTTAGAGAAATTGATATGCTGCTTGCGGCGGGTTGAGCGGCAAACCTAAAGCAACTCCTCAAGCGGTTTGCCTAATTTTCTGGCAATGTATGAAGCGCATGAGACTCCGGAATAGGTAACTGCTATGACTCCCTGCCCTGGAAAAGTACTGTCACCTGCGGCAAAAAGATTTTTTATCAGTGTAGTGTTCTGGGGTTTCTGCAAGATATTCTGTCCCGGTTTAAGCAAAGGGCCGTAAGAACCTTGAAAGCGGTTGAGATAGCGCTCATGGGTCAGCGGTGTAGCAATGATTTTCAGTTCGACAGCCGTTGACAATCCCGGAAGAATTCTTTCCGTACGGGAAATGATCCCAGCGGCTGTTGCCTCTTTGGCGTTTCGGTAGGCGCTGCTCCCTCGCTCATACTGAGCCCACTGCTCAACCTCATCGGTCACAAACACATGAACAATATGTTTGCCTGGCGGCGCCAGTGATGGGTCCAGAATCGTTGGAGCAGAAAAATAGATGGTTCCACCAAGCTGGTTATAGCTCTTCCAGTCATCAACAAGAACATGGTGCACATCAAATCCTGGGGGAATAACCGCAGCATCAACACCAAGAAAAAGCTGAAACCAGCTCGGCGCTTGCAGAAATCTGTCTGCATCCACCCGGTAGCGTGAATCGGCGACAAGACGGTTGAAGGTATCCCAAACAGTGGCATTGCTAATAACCACCTTGGCATAATGCTCCGTGCCGTCAGCCAGCCTGACCCCACGCGCCACTCCATTATCGACCAGAATCCCGGTCACTTCAGATTGATAGCGAATAGAACCACCAAATTTCTCTATCCCCCTGCATAACGCCGCAGGAATGGTGCCTGAACCGCCAACCGGATAGTTGATACCGCCGAAATGTCGATCGGCAAGACAGATACCTGCATTGACCAGCGGTGTTGCAACAGCATCCTGCACAGCCCACGAGTAGGCTTCAATATCAATAAAGTGAAGGAGTTCCTCATCGCTGATGTACTTTCTTGCCGTTTTACCCATCGAGCGGAAACTTTTCATGGCAAGTGCGAGAGCCTTGAGCGGATTTGCGCCTCCGACCGAGAGCAGATGCGACACATCTTCAAGCGAACCGGCAGGCATGGAGCTGAGAATGTCATAAACCTCATCGAGTTCACGATAAAACTTCTTAATCCCTTCAGCTTCATGCGGAAAACGGGCAGCAAGAGCCGCAAGAAATGTATGGCGGTCATAGCAGGCTGGCACCGAAAAACCATGGGGCATATGATAATGAATCTGAACCGGATCAGGAATGGTGCGAACTTCAACTCCCAGCTTTCTGAATATTCTCGTATGCAGATTCAGGGTGCCGCTGGTACCATTTTTACCAAACCCGTAAAAAACCGAGGCCCCGACATCAAAACAGTAACCATCCCGCTGAAAAGAGGAACAGCTCCCACCGGAATAACGGTTTTTCTCAAAAACAAGAGTTGCAAAGCCTCGCTCCTGAAGCAGTGCCGCTGCAGTCAGTCCTCCGATGCCGGAGCCTATAACAATGACATCAGTTGAATTACTTGTGAAAGCCATAGGTTTTGATGTTACTACAGGAAGTTCAGTTCAGAAACGCATTGAAATATATTGTTTTAAATTGATTATTTTGGAGCATAAACTATTCGCATAGTAAAAGCGATATTTGAACCCGGAAGATTTCAGCTTATGAACAAACCCGCTCCAACTCAGCAGAAAAAAACTTTGGAGAAAAACGCAACCCTCTCCCGCGAGGAACGCAAAAAACAGCTTGAGTTTCAGAATGAAGCTGTGGTTCACCTCCATTCGCTCTATAACTATGCGCTTCATATAACCATGAATCCGGATGATGCGGAAGATCTGGTACAGGAGACTTATCTCAAGGCCTATCGATTTTTTAATTCTTTTGAGCGGGGAACAAACTGCAAGGCATGGCTGTTTAAAATTTTGAAGAATAATTATATCAATCGTTTTCGCAAAGACTCAAAAGAGCCGGGCAAGGTTGATTATGATCTGATAAAGGATTTTTATCATTCTATTAAGGATACCCGCAATGACACTACAGAAGCGGATAGTGACTATTTTCACTCGTTGCTTCATGAAGAGGTCTATCAGGCGCTTCACTCGTTACCGGAAGAGTTCCGTGAGGTAATCCAGTTATGTGATATTGAGGGTTTTACTTATGAAGAAATTGCGAATATGGTTGACAGCCCTATCGGTACGGTACGATCAAGGCTATATAGAGGAAGAAAGTTGCTTCGCGTTCAGCTTGAAGGATATGCCCAAAAACATGGATTTAATACTGATGACAATCAATAAAATCAATACGCACAACATTTTATACTATGGACTGCACTAAAGCCAGTGTACTGATGAGCGCCGCTGTAGACGGCGAGCTTTCTTTTAGTGAGGAAGAGCATTTTCTCTCGCACCTCTCGGAATGCAAAGAGTGCAGCGGCGAGTTTGATGATGCAAAAAAAACTAAAATGATCATCAAGGAGAAAATTATCCGGTTTAAAGCACCTCAGGCATTGATTGATTCGATTATGCAACTCACTAATTTCGATACCAGAGAGACCGAAGAGACCCGTCTTTACGATTAAACCTTTGCTATTCATCGTAACGACAGAATGAAATCTGCAACTGGCTTGAATTGTATGAAATTAATAGCTATATAACGCTAAAGTTTCAAATAATCATTATCGCTGCAAGGCAGGGGGACTCTGTTTGGGCAGTAACAGGAATATCATGAGCAAGACCGTTTCTATAGAAGAAGATGAGGTAAAAAAGTGGAATCTCAATATGCCGGATGAGATGCTTGAAGCCGTTTCCAACCGTTTCAAGTTGCTTGCTGAACCAATGAGACTTAAAATATTGCGTATTCTTTGTGACCGTGAACACACGGTTCAGGAAATCGTCAAAAAAGTCAATGCAAGCCAGGCTAATATCTCAAAACATTTAACATTGATGCATGACAATGGTGTGGTAACACGCAGAAAAGAGGGACTGAAATGCTATTACCGCATAGCCGACGAAAGTATTATCTATGCATGTTATCTTACATCGAAAAGTGTCGTTGAAAATCTTCAGGATCGTCTCAACTGGCTACAGAAAGTCAATTCAAATTTCCTCAGCTAAATTACGACCACGCAGTCTGACATTTTGTCATCCCCCTTATAATAGTGTGACGTTATTATCATAATTCCGTCATTCCTGACATTTCTTACCCCGCAAAACACTATAAAGAAGCGTTGGCACGCTTTTTGATGTTTAATAACAGACTAATTATTATTAGCGGAAGATTATTCTAATCATAACCTGTTGTAAGCTTAAATGGAGGTAAATATGTTGTTAAAATTATCAAAAGATCCACTCAAACTTTTTGACGATATCTGGTCAGGCGCACAAATGCCTTCAGCTCCGGCTTTCAAGGTCGATATTTCTGAAGATGAGGTTGCGTTTTATATTGATTCTGAACTTGCAGGCATCACAAAGGAAAATATTACGCTCAATATTGAGGATGACGTACTGACCATCAGTGCAGAAAGAAAGCAGGAAACGGAAGAGACAAGGAAAAATTACCATCGTGTAGAAAGATCATCAGGCAACTTTTCAAGAAGTTTTAATCTTGGTGAGGTGATTGATCAGGAGAACATTAACGCTGATTTCAATAACGGAATACTTCGCGTAACCCTTCCGAAGGCTTTGCCGGTAAGGAAGAAAAAGGAAATTTCAATCAATTAACAGCATAACAATTCGGGCTCGATGCCACGCATCTTGAGCCCGACGTTTTTTATATCACTCTCAAAACAAGGAATACCTATTATGGGCAAAATTATCGGCATTGATCTTGGCACAACGAACTCTTGTGTTTCGGTCATGCAGGGATCGCAGCCAACAGTCATTGAAAATTCGGAGGGTAATCGCACAACCCCTTCCATTATTGCTTTGACAAAAACGGGTGACCGTCTTGTTGGTCAGGCCGCAAAAAGACAGGCCATTACCAACCCTAAAAATACCATTTTTTCGATTAAGCGTTTTATGGGACGCAAATACGATGAAATCACCAATGAGAAAAAACTTGCTCCCTATGAAATCATCAACGAAAATGGTGAGGCGCGGGTAAAAATAAACGATAAAATATATTCCCCACAGGAAGTGTCTGCAATGATTTTGCAGAAAATGAAGCAGACTGCTGAGGACTTTCTTGGTGAAAAGGTGACTGAGGCGGTTATTACTGTGCCGGCATATTTCAATGACGCCCAAAGGCAGGCCACAAAAGATGCGGGGCGCATTGCAGGACTTGAGGTCAAGCGGATCATCAATGAGCCGACTGCTGCTGCTCTGGCTTACGGCCTTGACAGAAAGCAGGAAAGTGAAAAAGTCGCGGTTTTTGACCTTGGTGGCGGAACTTTCGATATCTCTATTCTTGAGCTTGGCGATGGTGTTTTTGAAGTTAAATCAACCGACGGCGACACTCATCTCGGCGGAGACGATTTTGACCAGAAAATTATTGACTATGTTGCCGACGAGTTTAAAAAACAGGAAGGAATTGATCTGCGCAAAGATGCAATTACATTGCAGCGCCTGAAGGAAGCCGCAGAAAAAGCTAAAATTGAGCTTTCTTCAAGAACTGACACAGAAATTAACCTGCCCTTTATTACTGCAACACAGGAAGGCCCGAAACACTTGGTGATCAATCTTACCCGTGCCAAATTTGAGGCATTGTGCGCCGACTTGTTTGACAAAATTCTTGATCCTTGCCGCCGTGCTATCAAGAACTCAAAGGTTGAGATGAAGGAAATTGATGAGGTCGTACTTGTTGGCGGGTCAACCCGTATACCGAAAGTACAGACACTGGTCAAGGACTTTTTTGGAAAGGAACCGAACAAAAGCGTTAATCCTGATGAAGTTGTTGCTATAGGTGCAGCAATCCAGGGTGGTGTTCTGAAGGGCGATGTCACCGACGTTCTCTTGCTTGATGTCACTCCGCTTTCACTCGGCATCGAAACTCTTGGTGGTGTCATGACAAAGCTTATCGACGCAAACACCACGATTCCGACAAAAAAACAGGAGGTGTTTTCTACCGCTGCTGATAACCAGACATCCGTTGAGGTTCATGTTCTGCAGGGAGAGCGCCCTATGGCTGCTGATAACAAAACACTGGGACGCTTCCATCTTGGTGATATTCCTCCTTCCTCAAGAGGAATTCCGCAGATTGAAGTGGCGTTCGATATCGATTCTAATGGCATTCTGAATGTTTCGGCAAAAGACAAGGCGACAGGAAAAGAGCAGAGCATAAAAATTGAATCGAGCAGCAAACTCACTGACGCTGAAATCAATAAAATGAAAGAGGATGCAAAAACGCATGCAGCCGAAGACCAGAAACGCAAAGAGGAAATTGATACCAGAAATGTCGCCGACTCTCTGATTTTCAGCACTGAAAAACAGTTGAAAGAGCTTGGCGATAAAATACCGGCAGACAAACGCCCCGGACTTGAAGGCTCGCTCGATAAACTCAAGGAAGCCTACAAAAATGGAACTATCGAGTCCATTAAAAGTGCCATGGATCAGCTCAACAAGGAGTGGAGTGACATAGCCTCAAACCTCTATCAGTCACAAGGCCCGGAATCACCACAGCCTGAGTCAGATACTCATCATGACGGCAACGGAAAGAGCAGGAAAAGCGGCGGAGATGGCAATGTTGAAAATGCCGAATACGAAGTCATTGACGGCAACGACAAGTAATTTGAATGATCAGAAGATCTTATTTCATGCAAAGGGATTCATAACGAATCCCTTTGTTATTTAATCGGCTTTTGCTAATTTAAACCCTGTTGAAGGCAGGAAACCGGAGTATGTTTCTATTTGCAAATTTTAACCATGCAAACAATGCAACCTCAGCTCAGCCGTCAGTACACCGGCACAAATCAGGTTAGAGTCAGTACTGCAGGACCATGGTCAGGCAATGCAGCTCACAAAGCCGAAAAATATTATATCACTTCTGCGAAAAGGGATACCTACGGCAAGCTTCAAGTACAGATAAGCCCATCCTCCGGCCGCAGAAAGTTGTCCCCAACCAAAGAAATGATCAACAAGATTATTTCTGGCGAAATTGAACTTTTTGTTCTGACAACGCAACCAGATATCGGTATTGACCTCAAAAAGAAAGTAATTGACAACGAGAATCGCTATGTCATTGACTTTGACAAACGGGGAATTAAGTGGACAATGAGAGATATCCCTGTTTTTTATAATTCACTGGAACAAAAACTTTGCGTTGAGATTGACCGACGCACCTATACGCTTGATGAATTTTTCAAGTAACAAGCTGGTCGAATCGGAAGGCAACGCTAAACGCTATTGTAAGCTATTGTAATTTTTTCTTTGCTAACCGTGCTTCAGGAGAAGTTGGATAAATATTGACCACATCTTTATATCTGGCTTTTGCATTGGCAGTATCTCCTGTTATATCGAAACAGCGCGCCTGCTTGTAAAGTGCTGCAGGGCGCTTGTTGCTTTTGGTGAATCGGGAAATGACTACCTGATATTCAAGTATGGCTTTGTCATACCATTTCTCACTGAAATAGCTTTCCGCAATAAAAAACTGTGCATCAGCTACAAGGCTGGATTTTGGAAAAGTCAGCATTAGTTTGCTGAAACTCTCCCTCGCAACGGCATACTGCTTTTGAGCAAGCTTTTCCTTACCAACATCCAGCAGCGCTGTGTCTGTCACTGAAACAGGCGGAGTATTCACCTTAACAGAATCTTTCGTGCCCGGTAATACGTCCGAAGATGGAGCCATCTCTTTTCCAATCCCAAGATATTGCTCAATTTTCAGTAACCTCGCGTCCAAGTCTCCAATCTGATGTACGAGCAGAGAGTCTTCCGTACCAAGACGGCTGAACGATTTATCGTTATTTCGGGCAACCTCGCTTGCCTTGTGCGAAACCTCCTCAATAGTACCCTGCAACCGCAAAACGTCTTCTCGAACTTGCTGAACGTCTGCATAGGATACCGCCGTTTGTGATTTAATTGTTTCCGATTCCGTTTTCAGCTTTCGGACATCATATTCAACCACGTTAAGATCCTGCTTTGACGCGCAGGCCCCCAGAACGAAAACCGGTAAATAAAAAAACGGTTTAATCTTTTTATTCATAGATAATAATGGGTTAAATCTTTACACTGATTCCTCGTTCACCATTTCT
Source organism: uncultured Chlorobiaceae bacterium (assembly GCA_903843305.1). Lineage (GTDB taxonomy): Bacteria > Bacteroidota > Chlorobiia > Chlorobiales > Chlorobiaceae > Chlorobium. The sequence continues at coordinate 12,917 of CAIMPI010000016.1, read as the reverse complement.
TTCTTTACCGGTAATGAACGTCTTTTATTTTTGCATGACAAAGTGCGCGCGGCGATTTTTTGCCCAGGCATTTTCTCCCTGACCGGAATCAAAGGGACGTTCTTCTCCGAAACTGATTGTCTCAAGACGCGATGATGCCACACCAAGCCTGACCAGATATTCCTTTGCTGTTGACGCTCTGCGCTCACCAAGAGCAAGATTGTATTCAGAGGTTCCGCGACTATCGCAATGCCCTTCAATACGCGCCTTACTGAGAGCATTTTTTTCCAGCCATGCTGCATTTTGGTTCAACTGCTCCTGAGCTGCAGAACCAAGTACAGTACTGTCAAAATCAAAAAACACATCACCAAGTGGCCCCGTCTGCCACTGGTCAAACCCATAGCCTGATGGTGCTGCTGGCACCATTGGGGTAACTGGCCCTGATGGTACCTTAGTAACCGGAGATGGAGGTGGTGGTGGTGGAGTGACCTGACTTTGGCGCACTTCAGGAGAGGTCACAGCACGTTGGGATGAACACCCAGCAGTCACCATCAAGGCGAGAACAACAATAGCATTTATTTTTTTCATAACATGCTCCATTTAGCATTTAATAAAAGAGAGGGAAGGACGTTACAAATGCCTGCCCCTTCTGTTTTTCAGTCAAGCAACTTGTTCAATCAGCCACTACAACCTTCATTCAAAAAGATACTACTCTCGAAACAACGACCAGCATGGTTGGTACTGTTCTCCCTCAAGCTGCAACAAAGGCCTCTGATTTTGCCCTGTTGACTCCATAATATACAATTTTTTCATACCATGACGGTTGGAAGCAAAAACAAGCATACGTCCGTCAGGAGACCATGCGGGAGACTCATTCTCGCCTGATTTTTGTGTCAACTGCATCAATCCTGAACCATCTGATCCTATAACAAATATATTGATTTCATCGCCACTTTCCCATGTCGTATAGGCAATTTTATCCCCTGCCGGAGACCAGGATGGCTGAGTATTATAACGCCCACTGAAGGTAAGGCGGCTTGTCTGGCCAGACTGGAGATCCTGGATAAATATCTGGGGTTGACCGTTTCTCGACGACACATAAGCCATCTTGTTGCCATCAGGAGAAAAGGATGGCGAAAGATCAATGCCCTTGCTGTAAGTAAGTCTTCGAGATATCGCTCCATTTGTTTTTACCAGATAGATCTCTTGGTCACCTTCAAAGGAAAATGTTGTCGCCACCTCTTTGTTGTCTCTCCATGCCGGATCAATGCTGACACCGCGCTTATCTACGGCCAAGGTTTTCCCTGTTGAAAGATCCCTGATAGAAAGAGCTGGCTGGCCGGAACTGAAATCGGTATAGGCAAGAAACTTACCATCAGGAGAGAGTGCTGGCGTCAGAGCAATAGAGTGCAAGTTAGTCAACTGCTCAACGCCATGTCCATCAAAATCACACTGATAGATCTCTTTGAAACCGGTTTTGTTCGACACGAAAACAATTTTACTGCCAAAAACTGACTTTTTTCCGGTAAAAAGCTCAACAAGATCTTCACAGAACGCATAGCCAATCGTACGGAGCTGTTGTGACTTACCTTTATAGGTTTTTCTGAGAAGTAATTTAGCCCCGGAAATATCGAAAACTTCCACATCAAGAGTAATATTGCCTGCTGTGTTGGTAACTGTACCACCTGCATACACTGCTGCCCCTACAGAATCAAGTGCACTGAAGTTAATGGCAACATTTTCACTGTTGCTGCTATCTTTAACATTGAGCGGAGGAGAAATCAAGGTAAACAACCCGGTAAAATCAAGGCCATCATGAATAATGACATCAAGACGCTTTGAAATATTCGGCTCTTCTTTCGCTGGTGTAGCAAGTTTGTTTAACACCAGCGCGATTTTACCTATCCCTTCCTTACGGATTGCTATGTACTCTCCCCCCTCCACAGCCAGAAGGTTCAACGGAAAACAGATCCGACAACAGAGAAAAATGATGACAACGGCAACGACATGTTTAAAAAATTGCATAAAAACAACAATAAATATTTGAGATTATCAGTAGCGAGAATATGGTTGAAAATTACCAAAAATTGAACGCTGTTTACTGCTCAATACCTTCAGGGCTGAAAACAAAGCCAATCCATACGTCACGGAAAGCATCCTCTTTTGGCAAAACGGGCAAAGGAGAAGATCTTTCAATTGCTTTTGTTACAGAATTGTTCAGGTACTCGCTCACAGCTCTCCTGTCAAAAATAATCTGGTTTATCGTCCCGTCAGGAAAAATATTAATGCGAACATAGACCACCATACCCTCACTTTTTTTGAGCAAAGCCTTAGAAAATACCCAGTTTTTCTGAATAATTGAGGCAACTTCCGCCTTGTATCCCTCTGATGTTCCTCCACGCCCAGACACTTTACCTGCAGAGCTGCGCCCCCCTCTACTACCAGCAACGCTGCCGTTACCCTCACCGGCGGGCTCTCCTGCCAACTTGACTTTCTGCTTAAGTTTGGCAAGAGCACTTTGCAGTGTACTGGCTGAAGAGGACTGGGATAACAAAGTCGTTTTCTTGTCGACAAGCTGTTTTATGCTGTCAAGAGCTTTGTTAATATGAAGCTGCCTGTCGGCGGACTTTGATAAGGGAGATTTTTCGGCAATGACCTTTGGTGGCAAAGGCAGCTCTTTGGCAGCAGGTAACTTGATTGCTTGTTTTACCTCAGGAAAAGAGACTTCCCTCACTGATGGCTGGACAGGAGTAGCTTCCGTACCATCGTTCCTTCCAGAAAACTCTTGGGCACCTCCGGTGGAACCCGGCAATGAAACAAGAGTTACCGTCACGATTTTCGGCGTTACATGATTACCAGCATTCCATATCTGAAAATACGCAGCAGCAAAAAGTACAACCGCATGTATTACTGCTGCGGCTGCAAGCCAGAGATAAAAATTATGTTGGATATATACCTGCTTACCTTTTTTCATACGCCCACTTATCGTCCACCTTCCTGTCCGGCTGAAGCAGGTTCAGTCACCATACCAATCTTTTCAATGCCTGCATCCCTGATTTGGGCCATGACATTCATCACTACACCGTAGGGTAAGGATTTGTCAGCTTTGATATAAACCTCATTGACCTGCTTGACATCAAGAATAACTGGAAGCTTTTCACGCACTTCCGAAGCATTCAACTGGGCATTCTGAATAAACACATGCCCTGAACCGTCTATACTGATCATCAGACTTTTCGGATCTACATCCATCTGACCGTGGGTCGTTCGTGGCGTATCGACCTTCACGCCATGGGTCATCATTGGAGCTGTTACCATGAAAATAATCAACAGCACAAGCATAACATCAACCAAGGGGGTAACATTAATGTCGCCCATCAACCTGGATCTTCCTTGAGTCATCATATCCGGGACTTATGGCCTATATAGTTCGTTAATAAGTACGGCAACAAATTCAGGTGAAAATTCCTCAATATCGCGCTCGATTATACTGATCTGCTGGGTAAAATAGTTATAGCCTATAACCGCAGGAATGGCAGCAGCAAGACCAGCAGCGGTAGCAATCAGCGCTTCGGAAATACCGGGAGCAACCGCCGCAAGTGAAGCCGATTGAGTCACTCCTATGTTATGGAACGACGTCATGATACCCCATACCGTCCCGAAAAGGCCAATGAATGGCGCGGTATTGCCTACCGTCGCAAGAAACGGCACAAGCCCTATCAGATTTTTGTTTTCTGCATTGGCCTCTCGTTTGACGGCACGAGCAATTCGTGCTTTGGCCTGCCTTGTTTCGCTACTCTCTTCAAGTGCGCGATATTCAATATAACCTGAACGAAATACCTTTGGAAGAGAGCCATATCTGTACTTTTCGCTTTCAGTAAAGAGCTTTTCGACACCGGAGACATCGAAAAAAAAATCAAGGAACATCCTCGATTCTTTGAGGGATTTCCGGAGAGAGGTAAATTTGAATGCCATGATTGCCCACGACCCAATTGAAAACGAGAGCAATACCGAAAGTACAAACAGTACGACAGGTCCAGCATCTGAAATAAGACCAATAATACCAAGTTTTGAATCAAGCATACAGTTAGAGCGAATTATGGTTCATTAAACCAAATGAAAGTTCTGAATCACTATGTAGGACAATGCTGAACCGGAAAGAGCGCAGAGCGTATTCACCAGATCATTATTTACCAAAGGAGTTCCTTTGAGTAACCTGTTTTCAACCAGGGAACCATCAGGCGCAATACTGTGGGTTCTCTCCGTTACCTTTTCACGGATAGGATCAAAATATTGGGCTTGTATAGTTGCTCCGAAAAAGCTGTCAACCAGACTGGCCAGAAGCCCCGAAAAGCCAATAAGAAGAAACGATTGGATCAACCCGAAATCGTTCAACCATTTTACGTTCATCAGTATGGCGCTGGCACAGATCAAGAGGGATCCAAGAAATGCTCCTGAAGTCCCGGGTACAGAAACACCTCCAGAGGTTCCGACAGGCACCTCCTTGAAAGTGGTAACCAGCCATGCTTTGGGATTTGGCCATAACGTGCCTATTTCTGTTGCCCAAGTATCTGCCTGCACGGCAGCAAGCGTTCCGAGATAGGCAAAAAAGATTGCCGGATCGTTGTTCAGGGAAAAAATAATCATCATAATCCAAGCTATCCCCCCGTTGGCATAGACCTGACCGGCATCACGCTGTGACCCTTTTTCAAAGACCAGATCAAATTTCGCCTTACGCTTTTTGCCAAGTTTCGACAGTACTGACGACAAAAGATAAAAAGTAAGGAGTGGTACCGTCCAAGTCACCCCTCCGATGCCAAAAATCGTCGTCCCGAGCAAAAATGTCGCTGTTGCTCCGCTGTTATTAAGAAACTTGACTTTGATCGAAAAAACAGCCAGAAGAAACGCACAAAGTCCGCCAAGAAGAAAGCGCTCAAGAAAAATGGTGTGATTCATTTCGAGCACATAGAGCACATAAGCAATTGAGAGCGGAATAAAAAAATTGTCGAGACCATGCGACAAAAGAGCCTCCACTGCTGTGGCTACAAGGGCAAGAAGGAGGGCCAGTGCAAGAAGCATCAAAACCGGCGTGCCAGCCAGACCACCGCTGAATAAGGGCCTGAAAACCAGAAGAGAGGCACTAAGCAATACAAACCCACTGAAAAACATGGCCAGCGACCCCTCAACCGTTTTAGGATTTTTTGTCAGGTGCTCAATATGTTTTTTACCAAGTGAACTACCAACCAAAGCTGCCAGGGAGTCACTGACGCCCATCACAAGCATGGAGGTCTGGAGTATCCATTTGTGGGACTCCCAGAGAAAGAGAAGCTGAAGCAGAAAGACAAAAGGGAAAAGAAGTGAACCGTAACTCTTTACAACAGGAGCATGAGCGCTATTTTCTGCAGGAAGTGCAAGCAAAGAACCAAACCACTTGAAATAGATATTCAGAGCGTTAAAAAGCAGAAAAAGCAGAGCCACCAGCGCAGGATAAAAGTTAGAATGGAAATAGTCAGGTATAAAAAAAATCACTACACCCATGGTGAGATGAACGATTTTTCTGACAACAAGAGCGCTGACACTCATTTTTTGAGTGAGTAGTTCCGCAAGAAGAACATAAAGCAACACAAGAGAGAGCGTCAAAAAAAAGGCTGGAACATCCTGGGGCAATGGCGCTTGGAGATTCAGCATGGTTCTCTTATTTTTTTATTAAAGGAATATGATTTGCACTCTACAGAATTAACTGGAAATATCCTCCAGATTATAACATTTTTAATGTTTGTATTAATAAAAGTTTAAGCGTAAGTTATATCAAATTTTTGATTAAAACCGAAAGAAACCTGTTCGCATATTTCAATATCGGATCAATGTCTGCATTCAATTCACATACCTTCAGCACCTGTCACTGTCCGGAGAAAACGGATCGTATCGTCACTCCTGTTATTATCGTGCAGACACATATTCTTGTGCTCTGAATCGAGAGCCGCTCCCAAGTTAAATTTTCTCATTTCACACGAATCTTCACAGTAACTTCGGGAACGGCCACCCCGAGGCTCTTTGTTATAATTGCTAAATTTTTTAATTGCAATGAGATCTGATACCATAAAAACAGGGTTTGAAAAAGCACCGCACCGCAGCCTTCTGAAAGCGACAGGCTCTATTGTCTCAAACAACGACTTTCGCAAACCCTTTATCGGGATCTGCAACTCCTATAATGAACTGATTCCCGGCCACTCCCACCTGCAGGAGCTGGGAAAAATCGCAAAAGAGGAGGTTCGAAAGGCAGGAGGGGTTCCCTTTGAGTTTAATACTATCGGCGTTTGCGATGGTATTGCGATGGGCCATATCGGTATGCGCTATTCTTTGGCAAGCCGTGAGCTTATCGCCGACAGCGTTGAAACTGTTGCCGAAGCACATCGCCTCGATGGACTTGTTTGTATTCCGAATTGCGACAAGATCACCCCTGGCATGATGATGGCCGCACTGCGTATCAATATTCCTGTCATCTTTGTCTCCGGCGGCCCCATGAAAGCTGGCCATACCCCTTCAGGTAAAACCGTTGACCTGATTTCTGTCTTTGAAGCTGTCGGCCAGTACAGCGCGGGAAAAATTGACGAAAGCGAACTGGAATCGATAGAGGAAAGTGCCTGCCCAGGATGTGGATCGTGTTCGGGAATGTTCACGGCCAACTCCATGAACTGCCTCAGCGAAGCGCTTGGCTTTGCCCTGCCGGGCAACGGCACCATTCTTGCAATCGACCCCCGTCGCAATGAGCTGGTCAGGGAGGCCTCCCGCAGGATTGTCGATCTGGTCAACAAGAATATCAGACCGCGGGATATTCTGACAAGAAACGCACTGCTCAACGCCTTTGCTCTTGATTTTGCGATGGGAGGCAGCACCAACACCATTCTGCATACGCTTGCCATTGCCAACGAAGCTGAACTGGACTTTGATTTTTCTGAACTTAACGCCCTTTCGGCTAAAACTCCCTATATCTGCAAGGTAAGCCCGGCCACCATGGCAGTCCATATCGAGGATGTCGATCGTGCTGGCGGCGTTTCTGCCATCCTTCATGAGCTGAGTAAAATAGATGGCCTTCTTGATCTCTCGGCGATGACCGTCACCGGAAAAACTCTTGGAGAAAACATTGCTGACGCAGAGATAATGGACAGCGCTGTTATCAGAAGTATTGAAGATCCTTACTCTGCAACAGGCGGTCTTGCCGTTCTGTATGGTAATCTTGCTCCGCAGGGTGCTGTTGTCAAAACCGGAGCGGTCAGCCCAGAAATGATGAACCATACCGGCCCCGCAAAAATCTATGACTCTCAGGATGATGCCATCAAAGGTATTATGGAAAATGATGTCAAAAGTGGCGATGTTGTGGTTATACGTTATGAAGGGCCAAAAGGCGGCCCGGGAATGCCTGAAATGCTCTCTCCCACCAGCGCCATTATGGGGCGCGGGCTTGGAGATTCCGTTGCACTCATTACTGACGGGCGCTTCTCCGGGGGCTCACGGGGCGCCTGCATCGGGCATATCTCCCCCGAAGCCGCCGAGCATGGCCCGATTGCTGCACTGAAAAACGGCGACATGATTACCATAAATATTCCAGACAGGAGCATCTCTGTTAATCTTTCAGAAAAGATAATCAGTGAACGGCTTGCATTATTGAGCCCGTTTGTGCCTAAAATAAAAAAAGGCTATCTGGCCAGGTATTCACAAATGGTCACATCGGCCAATACCGGCGCAATCCTTAAAAGCACTGTTTCTTGTGAACCTAAATAAGCCAAAATAAGCCAGCTATGCATTCATCAGGCCAAACACTCAATGGCTCAGAGATATTTTTCGAATGTCTGCGACGTGAAAATGTTGAATATATTTTCGGGTATCCGGGAGGATCCCTGCTGAAAGTTTACGAGACACTTCATGAGGTCAAGGATATACACCATATCCTGGTTCGTCATGAACAGGGCGCAACCCACATGGCCGAAGGGTATGCCCGTGCTACCGGGAAGCCCGGTGTTGTTCTTGTCACTTCCGGCCCCGGCGCAACCAACACGGTCACCGGCATTGCCAACGCCTACATGGACTCTTCGCCAATAGTTGTCTTTACAGGACAGGTTCCAAGCTCACTGATCGGTAATGATGCCTTTCAGGAGGCTGATATTGTTGGAATCACTCGTCCGATAACCAAGCACAATTTTCTTGTCAAGGATGTCAGAGAGCTTGCTATAACCATCCGCAAGGCCTTTTTTCTTGCAACAACGGGCAGGCCGGGACCGGTTCTTGTCGATATGCCGAAAGATATCCTGAATTCGTCATGCGTGTTTGACTTTCCGGAAACTGTTGACATCAGGGGCTTCAAACCAACCTTCAAGTGTCATATCAACCAGGTTGAAAAGGCCGCGCAGAAAATTGTGAGAGCAAAACGCCCCCTCCTTTACATCGGCGGCGGGGTCATCAGCGCTGAAGCATCCGAAGAGCTGCGGACACTTGCGATTCAGCAAAATATCCCGGTCACCATGACGTTGCAGGGACTTGGAGCCTTTCCCGGCAACCATCCACTCAGCATGGGCATGCTTGGTATGCACGGCACCTACTGGGCCAATCAGGCTGTTAATAAATGCGATCTCCTTATTGCTGTCGGTGCGCGCTTTGATGACAGGGTCACCGGAAAAGTCGACACCTTTGCCCCACAGGCATACAAGATCCATAACGACATTGATCCCACAAATGTCGATAAAAATATCAAGGTGGATCTGCCAATTGTCGGCGATGCAAAAAACTTTCTGACGACACTTCTTGAAGTGATGCCAGAGAATAAAGAAAACCGTGAACCATGGCTTGCAGAAATCAACGCATGGCGTGAGCAGTGCCCGCTGACCTACGGCAGCGAAGACAACGCACTGAGAACTGAATTTGTAATCGATGAAGTCTCCAGGCAAACCAGGGGCAATGCTGTTGTTGTCACCGACGTCGGACAGCACCAGATGTGGACATCACAGTTTTATACCTTTATCAATCCACGATCCATCATCACCAGTGGTGGACTTGGCACCATGGGCTTCGGTCTGCCAGCCGCTATCGGGGCTGCCTTTGGTATCAAGGATCGTCCGGTTGTGCTCTTTTGCGGAGACGGAGGGTTTATGATGAATGTGCAGGAGCTTGTTACGGCTGTTCACAATAAAATGCCGGTCAAAATATTTCTGATCAACAACAGCTTTCTTGGCATGGTTCGCCAGTGGCAGGAGCTCTTTCACAAGGAAAAGTACTCATTCACCGATCTTGGCGACAGTAATCCTGACTTTGTCAAGGTTGCAGAAGCCTTTGGGTGCAAGGCGCTGATGGCAGACAGCCCCAATGCCGCAAAAGAGGCAATAGAAGAGGCCCTTGCCTGGAACGATGGACCAATCCTGGTTGATTTCAGGGTCGTCAAAAAAGATATGGTCTTTCCGATGGTGCCTGCCGGAGGCTCAATTTCAGATATGCTTCTTGCCAGGTTAAACCCAAAAACAATGGTGTGAACGAATCCATGAAACACATTATATCAGTACTGGTTGAAAACAAGTTTGGCTCCCTTAATCGGGTTGCCGCCATGTTCAGCGCTCGGGGGTTTAACCTTGAAAGTATCTCAATTGGCGAAACTGAAGACACAGAGATCTCACGCATGACCATTGTGACAAGGGGTGAAGACCAGATCATAAATCAGGTGCTCAAACAACTGAACCGGCTTGTTGATACCATCAAAGTTACCGATCTGACAAGGCAACCGCATGTTGAGAGGGAACTGCTCCTTATGACCCTGAAACTCAGTAAAACAGTACAGCATGAGATTTTTGAGCTGATCACTGTTTTTAAAGGAAAAGTCGTGGATATAAAACAAAAATCCATTACTATTGAGGTCATCGGTTCTCCGGACAAGATCAACACAACCATTGATATCTTCAGGCCCTACGGCATTAAGGAACTTGCCCGTTCGGGTGCAGTTGCAATACACCGGGGAGAATGATTCTATTTTGAACTTTATTATTTAATCAAAACCATTGTAGCGATGAATGTTTATTATGAGAAGGATGCCGATCTCAGTTATCTGCAGGATAAAAATATTGCAATTCTCGGTTACGGCAGCCAGGGTCACGCCCATGCCCTTAACCTCAAGGAGAGCGGATTGAACGTTTGCGTAGGACTTCGGCCCGAAAGCACATCGTGCGCAAAAGCACGGGAAGCTGGCCTGGAGGTCAACACTGTTGCCGAAGCGACAAAATGGGCTGATATTGTGATGGTGCTTCTCCCCGACCAGAACCAGAAAGCAGTCTACGACGCGGAAATTGCTCCAAACCTCGTGGCTGGCAATACCCTTGCCTTTGGCCATGGCTTCAATATTCATTACAAACAGATTATTCCGGCGGAGACGATCAACGTCATCATGATTGCCCCGAAAAGCCCAGGCCACCTTGTGCGCCGCACCTTTACCCAAGGCAACGGTGTCCCCTGTCTTATCGCCGTCCACCAGGACTACACCGGTGAAGCAAAACAGCAGGCACTCGCATGGGCGAAAGCTCTTGGCGGCACCAAAGCAGGTGTCATTGAGACCACTATCAAGAATGAAACTGAAACCGATCTCTTTGGTGAACAGGCTGTCCTCTGCGGCGGTTCTGCCGAGCTGATCAAGGCTGGATTTGAAACCCTCGTCGAAGCAGGATACCCTGAAGAGCTTGCCTACTTCGAGTGTATGCACGAGTTGAAACTGATTGTGGATCTCTATTATGAAGGTGGTCTCTCCAGAATGAACTATTCCGTGAGCGATACGGCTGAATACGGTGGTATGACCCGTGGACCTCGCCTTATAACTCCTGCGGTAAAGGCTGAGATGAAAAAAATACTCGAAGAGGTTCAGGACGGACGTTTTGCCAAGGAGTTTATCGATGAATGCAATGGCGGGTACAAGAACCTGAGTAAGCTCAGGACAGAAAACAGCAATCACGCGATTGAAAAGGTAGGCGCCAAGCTTCGCAACATGATGAGCTGGCTGATAAAGAAATAATTCATTCAAGAGAACAGAATGTACAAGATCGTATCAATCCCGGGTGACGGTATCGGCCCGGAGGTAGTTGCAGGAGCTGTTTCAGTACTGAAGCAGCTCTCAAAAAAACATGGCTTTGAAATAGTCCTAGAAGAGCACCCGTTCGGTGGCGCATCTTATGACCTGCACGGCGAAATGCTTACCCGGGCAACGCTGGATGCATGCCGGAACTGCGACGCTGTACTGCTTGGTGCGGTTGGTGGTCCGAAATGGGAAAAGCTGCCACACGAACACAAGCCGGAGGCAGCGCTGCTCAAAATCCGCAAAGAGCTTGAACTCTTTGCCAACCTCAGACCTGCCAAAGTTTATGACGCACTGCTTGACGCCTCATCACTCAAGCCTGAGGTCGTTCGTGGCACCGATTTCCTCGTTTTCAGGGAGCTTACCGGCGGCATCTATTTTGGCCAGCCGCGCGGTTTTGATGAGAACAAGGGATGGAACACCATGGTCTATGAAGGCTATGAGGTTGCACGCATTGCCCGTCTTGCCTTTGAAGCAGCCCGAAAGCGTAAGGGCAGAGTCATGTCCATAGATAAGGCAAATGTGCTTGAAGTTTCACAGTTCTGGCGAAATGTGGTGCATAAAGTACACAAGGAGTTTATGGATGTTGAGCTGAGTGACATGTATGTGGATAACGCAGCGATGCAGATCGTACGCAACCCAAGACAGTTTGATGTTATCGTCACGGGTAACCTCTTTGGTGATATCCTGAGCGACATCGCCGGTATGATTACCGGAAGTCTCGGTATGCTCCCTTCGGCAAGCATCGGCACAAAACACGCGCTCTACGAGCCAATCCATGGCAGCGCACCGGATATTGCTGGCCAGAACAAAGCAAACCCGATTGCCACCATCGCATCGGTTGCCATGATGTTTGAGCACAGTTTTCACCAGCCGGAAATTGCAAGAGAGATTGAGCAGGCAATTGAGGCAACACTGGCATCAGGATTCCGGACAGCCGACATCGCCAATCCAGGAGAGCCTGTAATTTCAACCACAGAGATGACCGATGCAATTGTGAAGCATCTTGGTGCATGATGAAACAACACTATTACTGAAACCATGGCACAAACCATAACCCAGAAAATCCTTGCAAAGGCAGCAAACAAAAAATTAGTCGATGTTGGCGAAAGTGTGTGGCTGAATGTCGATATCCTACTCACCCATGATGTCTGCGGCCCGCCAACCTTTGATATTTTCAAGGAGGAGTTTGGTCCCGATGCTAAAGTATGGGATCCAGAAAAAGTTGTCGTCCTGCCGGACCACTATATTTTTACGGCTAACGAGCACGCACACCGCAATATTGACCTTCTGAGGCAGTTTGCAAAAGAACAGGGACTCACGCACTACTACGATGTTGGTACTGATCGATACAAAGGTGTCTGCCATGTCGCTCTAGCCGAAGAAGGCTTTAACCTGCCCGGAACCGTGCTTTTCGGTACCGATTCCCACACCTGTACATCAGGCGCATTTGGCATGTTCGGTACAGGGATTGGCAACACTGATGCTGCATTCATTCTTGGTACCGGCAAACTTTGGGAAAAAGTACCTGAGTCCATAAAATTCACTTTTAACGGTGAGATGCCCCCATGGCTGACAGCTAAAGATCTGATTCTACAGATTCTCGGCGATATAACCACCGACGGCGCAACCTACCGAGCAATGGAGTTTGATGGTGACGCGATTTTTTCCCTTCCCATGGAAGAGAGAATGACGCTGACCAACATGGCTATCGAAGCCGGAGGCATGAACGGTATTATTGCTGCTGACAAGATCGCTGAGGAGTATGTGAAGGCAAGAAGCAACAAGCCTTACGAGCTCTTCCAGAGCGATCAGGATGCTCAATATCACAGTAAGT